>NZ_CP120997.1:714375-1428750 GCF_030719295.1 Streptomyces sp. Mut1
GAGGAGCGGATGGAGCTGCTCCAGGAGGTGACGTACCCGAAGCCGCTGAGCGAGCTGCTGTGGCACGCGTACGACGTCTACCGGCGCAGCCACCCGTGGGTGGGCGACCATCCGGTGTCGCCGAAGTCGGTGATCCGTGACATGTACGAACGGGCCATGACGTTCACGGAGTTCACCTCCAACTACGAGCTGGCGCGCACCGAGGGGATCGTGCTGCGCTATCTGGCGAGCGCGTACAAGGCGCTGGAGCACACCATCCCGGACGACATCAAGTCCGAGGACCTGGAGGATCTGATCGCCTGGCTCGGGGAGATGGTCCGTCAGGTGGACTCCAGTCTTCTCGACGAGTGGGAGCAGCTGGCCAACCCCGAGGTGGAGACGGCCGAGCAGGCGCAGGAGCGGGCCGACGAGGTCAAGCCGGTCACGGCGAACGCCCGCGCCTTCCGGGTCCTGGTGCGCAACGCGATGTTCCGCCGGGTCGAGCTGGCCGCGCTGGACCGGGTGCGTGACCTCGGCGAGCTGGACAAGGACGCGGGCTGGGACGAGGACGCGTGGGGCGAGGCGATGGACGCGTACTGGGACGAGTACGAGGAGCTGGGCACCGGTCCCGACGCGCGCGGGCCGAAGCTGCTGAAGATCGACGAGGACGCCGAGCACGGTCTGTGGCGGGTCCGTCAGACGTTCGCCGACCCGAATGGCGACCACGACTGGGGCATCAGCGCCGAGGTCGACCTCGCGGCGTCGGACGAAGAGGGCCGGGCGGTCGTGCGGGTCACCTCCGTGGGCCAGCTGTGAGCGGACGCGCGATGTCACCGCGAGAGTGGAGAGGAACGGCATGACGAACCCCGCCGAGAGCCTGGTCGATCTGCTCGACCTGGAGCGGATCGAGGTGAACATCTTCCGCGGCCGCAGCCCCGACGAGTCCCTGCAACGGGTCTTCGGCGGGCAGGTGGCGGGGCAGGCGCTGGTGGCCGCCGGCCGCACCACGGACGGGGACCGGCCGGTGCACTCGCTGCACGCCTATTTCCTGCGTCCGGGCCGTCCGGGCGTGCCGATCGTCTACGACGTCGAGCGGGTCAGGGACGGCAGGTCGTTCACCACCCGCCGCGTGACGGCCGTGCAGCAGGGCCGGACGATCTTCAACCTGACGGCGTCGTTCCACCGTCCCGAGGAGGCGGGCTTCGAGCACCAGCTGCCGCCGGCCCGCGTCGTGCCCGGTCCCGAGGAGCTGCCGACGGTCGCCGAAGAGGTGCGCGAGCACCTGGGCGGTCTGCCGGAGGCCCTGGAGCGGATGGCGCGGCGTCAGCCGTTCGACATCCGCTACGTCGACCGGCTGCGCTGGACGCGGGAGGAGGTCAAGGACGCCGACCCGCGCAGCGCTGTGTGGATGCGCGCGGTGGGTCCGCTGGGCGACGACCCGCTGGTGCACACGTGTGCGCTGACGTACGCGAGTGACATGACGCTGCTGGACGCGGTCCGCATCCCGGTGGAGCCGTTGTGGGGGCCGCGTGGCTTCGACATGGCGAGCCTGGACCATGCCATGTGGTTCCACAGGCCGTTCCGGGCGGACGAGTGGTTCCTGTACGACCAGGAGTCGCCGATCGCCACGGGTGGGCGGGGGCTGGCGCGCGGCCGGATCTACGACCGTGCGGGCGATCTGCTGGTGTCGGTGGTGCAGGAGGGGCTGTTCCGGCGGCTGGGCGGCGCCTCGTCCGTGTAGCACCTCAGGTGCCGGGCAGCACGTCCTGCTCGACCTCGTGCCGCCGGTGGCGGATGGCGGGCGGCGCGGGGTGCAGTTTGGCGTCGCAGGAGGGGCCGAGGCCGGTGCGGCGGGACGCTGTGCCGGTGAGCGGCCGTCCGCAGAGGCGGCAGCGCACGGTGCGGGGGCCGGTGGCCGCGGCGGTGCCGGGCAGCGGCTCGGCCGCGGGGACGGCTTCGGGTGACTCCACGCGGTCATCCTCCCAGCTGCCCGGTCCTGGCCGTACGGGGGACACCCGCCGCGGGAACGCCCGGCGGCGGGTGTCCTGGTCCTGCCGCCGGCCCGCGCCACCGAAGGCCGGCCGCGCGCTGCGGCTCCGAGTCCGTGCCGGGCGGCACGCTTGTGCCGCCGACGGAGCCGTGAGGCGCCGTCAGGCCCTTTCGCGGCGGTCGGAGTCCGAGCACAGCGCCCAGATGATGAAGACGTCGATGGCGATGAGCACGATGGACCACAGCGGGTAGTGCGGCAGCCAGGCGAAGTTGGCGAGTGCGCCGAGTCCGGCGAGCACGACGCCCACGACCCGCGCCCACAGGGCCCCGGTGAACAGGGCGAAGCCCGCGAGCACGATGACGATGCCGAGGATGAGGTGGATCCAGCCCCAGCCCGCCAGATTGAACTGGAAGACGTAGTCGCGCGTGGCGACGAACACGTCGTCCTTGGCGATGGCGGAGATTCCCTGGAGGACCGCCATGGCCCCGCCGAAGATCATCAGGACCGCCGCGAACGCCGTCCAGCCCGCTCTGAACGGATGGTGTGAGCCGCTGGTGCCGCGGGTCGTCCGTGCCGCACTGCCGGTGCCGGCCATCTGGGGCCTCCTTTACTGGCTCGGTCACCCGGCAGGAGAGGTGTGCCCACCAGGCGTCCCGATTCCAGCGTGGCATGGGCACGCGTGTCCGGCAGAACGGCGGGCAGTAGCTGTGCGGGGCTGCTCGCACCCGCGCCGACCTGGAGTTATGATCGCGCGGCCGCATTGCCGGTCCGCGCGGAGGGATGGTCGAGGCGTCGTCGGCGCCGCATCCCGCCGTCACCGTGAAAGGACCCGCCCCATGACCGAGATCGTCCAGGTGTCCGGACCCGAGCTGGTCACGTACGCCGATGAGCTGGCCGCTCTGCTGGTGGAGACCGTCGGCGGCGGTTCGTCGGTGGGTTTCCTCGCGCCCCTGGACCGGGGTGCCGCCGCGGACTGGTGGCGGGAGCGGGCCGCCGCCGTGGACGCGGGTCGGCTGCAGGTGTGGCTGGCCCGGGACGGGGAACGCATCGCCGGGACGGTCGGCCTGGTCAGGGCGCCCCTGCCCAATGCCCGCCACCGCGCGGAGGTGACCAAGCTGATGGTCCGCCCGTCCGCCCGCGGCCGCGGTCTCGGCCGGGAGCTGCTGGACGCGGTCGAGCGCGCGGCCGGTGAGGACGGCATCACGCTGCTGGTCCTGGACACGGAGAGCGGGGGCCTGGCGGAAGGGCTGTACCGGTCGGCCGGCTGGACGGAGTGCGGGTCCGTCCCGGACTACGCGGCGGACCCGGGCGGGGTCCTGAAGCCGACGACCTTCTACTACAAGGCGGCCGGCTTCGTACCCCGGGAGCCCCGGGCGTAAGAATGGGCGGGAAGACACCGACGAGGAGACCTTCATGACGCTGTACGACATCCCGCTCCGCACCCTCAGCGGCGAGCCGACCACCCTGGGCGCCTACAGCGGCCGGGCGGTGCTGCTGGTGAACGTCGCATCGCAGTGCGGTCTGACCCCGCAGTACGCCGGGCTGGAGCGCCTCCAGAAGGAGTACGGGGACCGCGGTCTGACCGTGCTCGGCGTGCCGTGCAACCAGTTCGCCGGCCAGGAGCCGGGGAGCGCGGAGGAGATCCGGACGTTCTGCTCGACGACGTACGGGGTGACCTTCCCGCTGCTGGAGAAGACCGACGTCAACGGTGCCGGCCGGCACCCGCTGTACGCGGAGCTGACGCGGCTCGCGGACGCGGACGGCGAGGCCGGGGACGTCCAGTGGAATTTCGAGAAGTTCCTGATCTCGCCGGCCGGTGAGCCGGTGGCCCGTGTCCGTCCGCGTACGGAGCCGGAGGCCCCGGAGCTGGTGGCCGCGATCGAGGCGCAGCTCCCGGCTTGAGGCACGGCTCCCGGTCCAGGGGGCGCCGGCCTCAGGCGCGGCTCAGCAGCAGGGAGCCCTTGGGGTAGGTGGCACCGCCGTTCACGTTCGCCACCTGGATGCGGACGGGGGTGCCCTCCTTGATGTTGCCGGTCTTCCACGACGTGCAGTAGGGCGCGGTGTGGCCACGGGTGGTGGCGGTGCGGTCCCAGGTGCCGTCCCCGCCGATGTCGAGCTTCACCTCGATGCTCCAGCCGTCGGCCGAGGTGTCGCAGGCGCGGATCGAGTCGCCGGGGGCGCCGCCGTAGGGGTCGGCGTTCCATTCCCCGTAGCCGCCGAATGTCGCGTCGACCGTCCGGGGCGCGGCGGACGCCGTTCCCTGGGCGGTGACGACGAGCCCGAACGCCGCAGCGGCGGCCGCCGCGAGCCGTATTCCACCGGTCCCCACCATGCTCTGCCCCCTTCATCACCCGGTCACGATCTCCACGGGGAATCTACAGGTACATGGCAGGTGCACACCATCGTGAGCGGTACACGCGAACCCCCCGCCCCCGGCACGTGGTGCCGGGGGCGGGGGTCGGTTCGTGCTCCGGGCCGCTGAGGGCCGTCAGCGGATCGGCATGCCGGAGAGGGTGCGGGCGATGACCAGGCGCTGGATCTCGCTCGTTCCCTCGAAGATCGTGTAGATCGCGGCGTCCCGGTGCATGCGCTCGACCGGGTATTCACGGGTGTAGCCGTTGCCACCGAGGATCTGGATCGCCTGGGCGGTGACCTTCTTGGCGGTCTCGCTCGCGTAGAGCTTGGACATGGAGCCCTCGGCGGACTCGAAGGGCTTGCCGGCGGTGGCCATCCAGGAGGCGCGCCAGACCAGGAGGCGGGCCGCGTCGATCTGGGTGCGCATGTCGGCGAGCTGGAAGGCGATGCCCTGGTTGTCGATGATCGGGCGGCCGAACTGGGTCCGGGTCCTGGCGTAGTCCAGCGCCACCTCGTACGCGGCACGGGCGGTGCCGACGGCCATGGCGCCGACGGCCGGGCGGGAGGCCTCGAAGGTGGCCATCGCCGCGTTCTTCACACGCTCGCCGCCTGAGGCGGCACGCTCGCGGGCGCGGGCGAGGCGCTGGTCGAGCTTCTCCTTGCCGCCGAGCAGGCAGTGACCGGGGACGCGCACGTCCTCAAGGACGACTTCGGCGGTGTGCGAGGCGCGGATGCCGTGCTTCTTGAACTTCTGGCCCTGCGACAGGCCGGGGGTGTCCGGCGGGACGATGAAGGAGGCGTGCCCCTTGGAGCCGAGTTCGGGGTCGACGACGGCGACGACCACGTGGACGTTGGCGATGCCGCCGTTGGTCGCCCAGGTCTTGGTGCCGTTGAGCACCCACTCGTCCTTGGCCTGGTCGTAGACCGCGCGGGTGCGCATCGAGGCGACGTCGGAGCCGGCGTCGGGCTCGGAGGAGCAGAAGGCGGCGACCTTGACGTCGTCGGCGTCGCCGTACATCTGCGGGATCCAGGTGCCGATCTGTTCCTCGGTGCCGTTGGCGAGGACGCCGACGGCCGCCAGGCCCGTACCGACGATCGACAGGGCGATGCCGGCGTCGCCCCAGAACAGTTCCTCCATGGCCATCGGGATGCCGAGCCCCGTAGGATCGAAGAACTGCTGGGCGTAGAAGTCGAGGGAGTAGATCCCGACCTTCGCCGCCTCCTGGATGACGGGCCAGGGCGTTTCCTCACGCTCGTCCCACTCCGAAGCGGCCGGACGGATCACGTCAGCGGCAAAGCCGTGAAGCCAGTCACGGACCTCCTTCTGGTCATCGTTGAGTTCGAGCGTGAACTCCGCCATGTTCCCCTCCACGTGCTACCTCGAAACGCCTCGTTACTTGCGGTAACAACAGTCTGTTACCGGCAAGTAGCCTCTGTCAACCACGCGAGACGCCATCCGCGCCGCGCCGGACAGGGTGTTACGTTGCGCAGGCAGGACGGACAGGCACGGCCAGGGGTGGGAGAAACGACATGGAGACCACACGACAGGCGGAGCGCCAGCGGACCTCGGCGGAGCGCCGCCGCCGTGAGCTGCTGGAGGCCGCCGACCGCGTGGTACTCAGGGACGGCCCCGGGGCCTCGATGAACGCCATCGCGGCCGAGGCGGGAATCACCAAGCCCATCCTCTACCGGCACTTCGGCGACAAGGGCGGTCTCTACCGCGCCCTCGCCAAGCGGCACACCGACGCCCTGCTGAGCGCCCTGCGCGCCGCCCTCGACGCGCCCGCCGACCGCCGCGAACGGGTTGAGTCGACCCTCGACACCTATCTCGCGGCCATCGAGGCACGCCCTCAGGTCTACCGCTTCCTGATGCACCCGTCCGACGACGCCACCCCCTCCCCCGAGCAGGGTTTCGACGTCGGCCGGCACTCCGCGCCGCTGCTGCGCCGCCTGGGCGAGGAGCTCGCGGCCGTCATCGCCGAGCGGGTGGACCTCGGCCCGGACAGCCAGGCCATGGCCCGCATCTGGGGCCATGGCATCGTCGGCATGATGCACGCGGCGGGCGACTGGTGGCTGGGCGAACGCCCGTGCTCCCGCGAGCAGTTGGTGCGGAGCCTGGCCGATCTACTCTGGGGCAGGCTGGCCGCCGCCGGCGACCGCTCGGGCGGCCCCGGCTTCTGACGGGCCACCGGTCAGGCGGTGCGCCCCCAGGGTGCCCGGCGGGCCGCGCGCAGCACCCGAACCCGGCGCAGACCGGTCAGCCGGTCGGGGTAGACCCGGCCGTCGAGGTGGTCGCACTCGTGCTGGAGGCAGCGCGCGAAGAAGCCGGTCCCGGCGATCCGCACCGGCTCGCCCTCCACCGTCACCCCCTCCACCACGGCGTGGTCGAAGCGCGGCGTGCCGGCCTCCAGGCCCGGGAGCGAGAGGCAGCCCTCGGGTCCGCGCACGGTGACACCGTCCGCCTCGACCAGTACGGGGTTGACCACGTGGCCCAGGTGGCGCACGTCCTCGTCGTCGGGGCAGTCGAAGACGAACACCCTTGACGGCACACCGATCTGGTTGGCGGCGAGCCCGACGCCCCGCGCCTCGTACATCGTGGCGTACATGTCCTCGACGAGCCGGGCGAGCGCGGGACCGAAGTCCGTGACCGGTTCGCACGCCGCGTGCAGGACCGGGTCGCCGAGCAGGCTCATGGTCCGGACGATTCCGGAACTGCCGGGGATCGGGCGGTTTCGCATGGCGGTCATCGTACGTTCCGCACGACCGCCCGGACATGCCGGGCACCCCGCCCCCGCCCCCGTCAACTCCCGCGCTCCGGTCACCCGGCCGGACTCCGGGGCCGGCCCCGCGGCCGCACATGTGATGCGTGATGCGGGCGCCGAACGTGAACGGTTCGGGCGCTCAGCGACTTCCACACGTTCATGTCTCTGACCAACGCACACATGCATGACCGTTGACGTGCCCATGGCATCACTCTACGGTCGATGGAAAGCGCTTGCACCGGGCCGGGCGCCAGTCCGCGCCACACCCTCCCCCCACCTGGAGTCGAACGATGCAGATCAAAACCGTTCTCGCATGTGCCGGCCTGCTGGCCGGCTCGCTCGCCACCCTGGGCGCCACCGCGCAGGCCGCCCCGGCGCACGAGACGGCCTCCGTGCGACCGGCCGCCGCAGCGCTGTACGTGGCGCCGGACGGCACCGCCGACGCGGCGGGCACGGAGTCGGACCCCACCACGCTGTCCTCGGCGATCGGCCGGGTCGGCTCCGGAGGGACGATCTACCTGCGCGGCGGCACGTACCACTACGGGCAGACGGTCACCATCGAGCCGGGCAACGACGGCACGTCGGGCGCCCGCACCACGATGGCCGCCTACCCGGGCGAGCAACCGGTGCTGAACTTCTCGGAGATGAGCGAGGACCCGGCCAACCGCGGGCTCGCGGTGAACGGCGCCTACTGGCACATCGACGGCATCACGGTCGAGCACGCGGGTGACAACGGCATCTTCGTCGGCGGCAGCAACAACGTCATCGAGCACGTCGTGACGCGCTTCAACCACGACTCGGGCCTGCAGATCTCCCGGATCTCCTCCAGCACCCCCGACGACGAGTGGCCCGCCGACAACCTCATCCTGAGCTCGGAGTCGCACGACAACGCCGACTCCGACGGCGAGGACGCCGACGGCTTCGCCTCCAAGCTCACCTCGGGCCCCGGCAACGTCTTCCGCTACACCGTCTCCCACAACAACATCGACGACGGCTGGGACCTCTACACCAAGAAGGACACCGGCCCGATCGGCCGGGTGACCATCGAGGACTCGCTCTCCTACGACAACGGCACCCTCTCCGACGGGACCGTGAACGACGACGGCGACCGCAACGGCTTCAAGCTCGGCGGCGACGGCATCGCGGTCGACCACATCGTGCGGCGCAACATCGCCTACAACAACGGACACCACGGGTTCACGTACAACAACAACCCCGGCTCGATGACCGTGTCGGACAACATCGGCATCGACAACGAGGAGCGCAACTTCTCCTTCGACAAGGGGACTTCGGTGTTCCGCGACAACACCTCCTGCCGTGGCGGCAGCGGCTCCAACGACAAGACCGTCGGGGACGCGGACAGCTCCAACCAGTTCTGGTCGGGATCGAACGGCTCCCGGTGCTCCGCGTACGAGGGCGCCATGCAGTGGTCGTTCGCCTCGGACGGCCGCCTCGTGGTGTCGTTCGGCGGGAACGTCGTCACGCCGTGACCGGCCGCGGGGCCCGGGGGTACGGCATACCCCCGGGCACCGCTCCCCCTCACCCCTCCCGCAGACTCGTGATCAGTTCGCGCGGCAGACCGTGCGTGTCGTGGAGGTAGTGGAAGTCCTCGTCGGTCAGCGACCCCCGGAAGCGGGGCCGGGCGAGCACCCGACGGCCCCGTTCCAGGAGCCCGGTGAACCGGCGCTCCTCCTCGGCCAGCACCCGCGGCACCACACCGGGGTCCAGGTCCTGCCGGAAGTGGTCCAGGGTGTGCCGGACCAGTTCGGGCGGCAGGTCCCCGAGGGTGCGCGAGGGATCGTCGCGCCGGAGCACGGTCAGCACCCGCCGCAGCAGGCGCCGCAGCACGTACCCCCGCCCGGTGGCGGCCGGGCGCACCCCGTCCCCGATGACGACGACGGCGGACCGCAGATGGTCGCAGACCAGCCGCAGCGACACCTCGTCCAGCGGCCACGGGCCCGGCACGAGGCGGCGCCAGGGGTCGAAGGCGTCGCACTCGAAGACCGACCGCCTGCCCTGGAGCAGCGTGGCCAGCCGCTCAAGACCGAGCCCGGTGTCGACATTGCGCCGGGGCAGCGGCACGAGCGAGCCGTCGTCGAGCCGGCGGTGGCTCATCGTGACGTGGTTCCACACCTCCACCCACCGCTCGTCCCGGGTGGGGGTGGAGACGGGCGGTCCCTCACCGCTCCACAGGAAGATCTCCGAGTCGGGGCCGCAGGGTCCGACCGGGCCGTTGGACCACCAGTTGTCCTCCACGGTGAGCTCGACGGGGACACCGAGGTCCTGCCACATCCGCAGGGAGGCCGTGTCCCGCCCGGTCCGGCCGTCACCCGCGTACACCGTGGCGTGCAGCCGTCCGGGGTCGACCCCCAGCCCCTCGGTGAGCAGCCCGTATCCCCAGTCGAGGCTGCACGGGCCGTCGTAGTCGCCCAGCGACCAGGTGCCGAGCATCTCGAAGACGGTCAGGTGGGTGGCGTCCCCGACCTCGTCCAGGTCGGTGGTCCGCAGACAGCGCTGTACGTTGACGAGCCGGCTGCCCCCGGGGTGGGGGCGGCCCTCCAGGTACGGGGTGAGCGGGTGCATGCCGGACGTGGTGAAGAGCACGGGGTCGCCGGGCGGCGGCAGCAGGGTCGAGCCGACGACGCGGTGGTGGCCGCGGTCCTCGAAGTACTCGACGAATGTGCGGGTCAGCTGTTCCGTATCCATGGGGATGACTCCTTCGCGTCGCAGCGGGGAGGCACCGGAGAACGGGACCCGTTCGGTCACCCGGCCGGGGCACGAATACCGCGGCACTACCGACGGACCGTTTCCGGTCGCCGGGGGAGGGGAATGTCAGACGGCGGCAACCGGCGAGCCGGGCGCTCGCGCGGTCGCGGTGGTGATCGGGCCGATGACGTTCATAACGGCGACGGTAACGCGCTCCCGGCCGCCGGCGCACCCGGAATTCCGGGCCGGCGCACCCGCGGACCACGCGATGGCGCTCCCGCGCGCCGCTCATTCCACGGGAACTCCACGTGCCGGACGGTGCCGCGGTGCCGTCACCGCGCCGGACATCGATAGGCTGGGCGGCGGACCGATGCAAGGAGGATCTAGGACGATGGCAGGCAACACGGAGCCGTTGTCGCCGCGGGCCAAGCTGGCCGTGACGGCGGGCAAGGCCGCTGCGGCGGTGTCGCGGGCAGCCGGGCGGGGCAGCGGATCGGTGATCGGCGGCCGGGTGGCGCTCAAGCTCGACCCCGACCTGCTCGGGCGGCTGGCGCAGCACCTGGACGTGATCCTCGTGTCGGCGACGAACGGCAAGACGACCACCACACGGCTGATCGCCGAGGCGCTGCGGGCCGCGGGCCCGGTCGTCTCGAACGCGCTGGGCGCCAACATGCCCGCGGGCATCACCTCGGCCCTGGCCGGCGGCTCCGACGCGCAGTACGGCGTGATCGAGGTCGACGAGAAGTACCTCGCGGGGGTCGCCCGCGACACGACGCCCAAGGTGATCGCGCTGCTCAACCTCTCGCGCGACCAGCTGGACCGGGCCGCGGAGACGCGGATGCTGGCCGAGAAGTGGCGCGAGGGACTGTCCGGCTCCAAGGCCGTGATCGTCGCCAACGCCGACGACCCGCTGATCGTCTGGGCGGCCTCCTCCTCCCCCAATGTGGTGTGGGTGGCAGCCGGCCAGGCGTGGAAGGACGACGCCTGGTCCTGCCCGTCCTGCGGCGGTGTCATGCAGCGCCCCGGCGACGACTGGTTCTGCGGCGAGTGCGGTTTCCGCCGCCCGCCGCCGAGCTGGGTCCTGCACGGGGACTACGTCCTCGACCCGCACGGTTCGGCGTGGCCGATCCACCTCCAGCTCCCCGGCCGCGCCAACAAGGCCAACGCGACGAGTTCGGCGGCCGTCGCCGCCGTCTTCGGTGTGCCGCCCCAGGTGGCCCTGGAGCGCATGTACCAGGTGCAGGCCGTCGCCGGCCGCTACGACGTGGTGAGCTTCCTCGGCCGTGAGCTGCGGCTCCTGCTGGCGAAGAACCCGGCGGGCTGGCTGGAGACGTTCTCCCTGATCGACCCGCCGCCCACCCCGGTGATCCTGTCGGTCAACGCGCGCGGCGCGGACGGCACGGACACCTCGTGGCTGTGGGACGTCGACTACACCCAGCTCGCGGGCCACCCGATCTTCGTGCTCGGCGACCGCAAGCTGGACCTCGCGGTCCGGCTCGAAGTGGCCGGACTCGACTTCCGGGTCTGCGAGAACCTCGATGAGGCCGTGCAGCAGGCACCGCCGGGACGCATCGAGGTCATCGCCAACTACACCGCCTTCCAGGATCTGCGCCGTCGTGTCGGCAACTGACCCCGGCCCCGGCCCCCTCCGGAGAGGACGAAGCATGAGCAACAACAGCCTGCGGCTGGTGTGGGTCTACCCGGACCTGCTGAGCACCTACGGCGATCAGGGCAACGCCCTGATGGTAGAGCGCCGGGCCCGTCAGCGCGGTCTCGACGTGTCGCGCGTCGATGTCCGCAGCGACCAGCCGGTCCCCACGTCCGGGGACATCTATCTGATCGGCGGCGGCGAGGACCGGCCGCAGCGGCTCGCGGCGGAGCGGCTGCGCCGTGACGGCGGCCTCAGCCGGGCCGCGTCCAACGGCGCGATCATCTTCTCGGTCTGCGCCGGCTACCAGATCCTCGGCCACGAGTTCGTCAACGACCTCGGTGAGCGCGAGCAGGGCCTCGGTCTCCTGGACGTGGTCTCGACCCGCGGCGAGGGTGAGCGGTGCGTCGGCGACGTGCTGGGGGACATCGACCCACACCTCGGTCTTCCGCCGCTGACCGGCTTCGAGAACCACCAGGGCGTCACGCATCTCGGCCCGACGGCGCGGCCGTTCGCGCGGGTGCGGTTCGGCCGGGGCAACGGCACGGGCGACGGCACGGAGGGCGCGTACAACGACACGGTCTTCGGCACCTATATGCACGGTCCCGTGATGGCGCGGAACCCGCTGATCGCGGACCTGCTGCTGAAGCTGGCGCTCGATGTGAACGCTCTTCCGCCCACCGACGACCGGTGGTACGAGGCGCTGCGCGCGGAGCGCATCGCAGCGGCCACACAGCCCGCCTGACCAGGCCTTTTCGAATCGGTCCGATGAGGCCGATCGGGCTCAGTTGAGCGGAGTCCAGCAGGCGGACGCCCGGTTCGGTCCCGCCACCCTGCGCCGGTAGGGTGGCGGGGATCCAACCGGACGACGTGGTCCGGTCGTCGGCCCACGTTGCAAAGGTTTCCCGGGCAATGCGAATTGGTGTGCTCACCTCCGGCGGCGACTGCCCCGGCCTCAATGCGGTCATCCGGTCCGTCGTCCACCGCGCTGTGGTCGACCACGGCGACGAGGTCATCGGCTTCCACGACGGCTGGCGGGGCCTCCTGGAGTGCGACTACCGCAAGCTCGACCTGGACGCGGTCGGCGGCATCCTCGCCCGCGGCGGCACCATCCTCGGCTCCTCCCGGGTCCAGCCCGCGCATCTGCGCGGCGGCATCGAGCAGGCCAGGGGCCACGTCCGGGATCTCGGTCTCGACGCGATCATTCCGATCGGCGGCGAGGGCACCCTCAAGGCGGCGAACCTGCTGTCCGAGGCGGGGCTGCCGATCGTGGGCGTGCCGAAGACCATCGACAACGACATCGCCTCCACCGACGTCACCTTCGGCTTCGACACCGCCGTCGGAGTCGCCACCGAGGCGCTCGACCGGCTGAAGACCACCGCCGAGTCGCACCAGCGGGTCATGATCGTCGAGGTCATGGGCCGGCACACCGGCTGGATCGCCCTGCACTCGGGCATGGCGGCCGGTGCGCACGCCGTCGTCGTCCCCGAGCGCCCCTTCGACATCGACGAGCTGACGGAGCTGGTGGGCCGCCGCTTCTCGGCCGGCAAGAAGTTCGCGATCGTGGTGGTCGCCGAGGGCGCGAAGCCGCGCGAGGGCTCCATGGAGTTCGAGTCGGGCGTCAAGGACGTCTACGGGCACGAGCGCTTCACGGGCGTGGCGACCCAGCTCTCCATCGAGCTGGAGCAGCGGCTCGGCAAGGAGGCCCGCCCGGTGATCCTCGGCCATGTGCAGCGCGGCGGCACCCCGACCGCGTACGACAGGGTCCTCGCGACCCGCTTCGGCTGGCACGCGGTGGAGGCCGCGCACCGCGGCGAGTTCGGCATGATGACGGCGCTGCGCGGCACGGACATCGTCATGGTCCCGCTGGCGCATGCCGTGGAGACGCTGAAGACGGTGCCCGCCGAGCGGTACGCCGAGGTGGAGTGCGTGCTCTGAGCGACACCACGACCCGAGACTGCCCCCGGCCGCATCCGCGGCCGGGGGCAGCTCTACTCTGGTCGGGACAACCAGCACGAAACAGGGACGTCCCGGCGTTCCCATCGGGAGTGAACAGATGGATCACAGCGGGCACGGCATGAACATGGACCTGCCGCCGTTCACGCTGGGACGGGGGCTCCACCTCTCCGCGGACCCGTTCTTCCTGACCGGCTGTGTCCTCGCCGTGCTCCTGTACGGGTACGGGGTGCTGCGGCTGCGCAGACGCGGGGACGAGTGGCCGGTGGCGCGCACGGTCCTCTTCGTCGTCGGGGTGCTGACCATCGCCCTGGTGATGTGCACCCGGCTCAACGACTACGGCATGGTCATGTTCAGCGTGCACATGGTGCAGCACATGGTGATCAGCATGCTGTCGCCGATCCTGCTGCTGCTGGGCGCTCCCGTGACGCTCGCGCTGCGTGCGCTCCCGGTGGCGCGGCGTGGTTCGAAGGGGCCGCGCGAGCTGCTCCTGATGCTGCTGCACAGCCGGTACATGAAGGTCGTCACGCATCCCGCGTTCACGATCCCGCTGTTCATCGCCAGCCTGTACGCGCTGTACTTCACCCCGCTCTTCGACTATCTGATGGGTTCGACGGCCGGGCACCTGGGGATGATGGTCCACTTCCTGGCGGTCGGTCTGGTCTTCTTCTGGCCGATCATGGGCGTCGACCCCGGACCGCACCGGCCGGGGTATGTGATGCGGATGCTGGAGCTGTTCGCCGGGATGCCGTTCCACGCCTTCTTCGGGATCGCGCTCATGATGGCGTCCCAGCCGATGGTGGAGGTGTACAAGAACCCTCCGGCCTCGCTCGGCATCGACGCGCTGTCCGACCAGAGCGCGGCGGGCGGCATCGCCTGGGCGTTCAGCGAGATCCCCTCGGTGCTGGTCCTGGTGGCCCTGGTGTTCCAGTGGTACCGCTCGGAGCAGCGGACGGCGAAGCGCTCGGACCGGGCCGCGGACCGGGACGGCGATCAGGAGCTTCAGGCGTACAACGCCTATCTCGCGTCGTTGCAGGCGCGCGGACAGTAGCGGCGGAGGCGCCATCCGGGTGACGATGGAGTCACGGCCGCGCGGCCGATGAGGTCCTGTCCGGAGTTCCCCCGTCGTCCGCGCGGAGCGCGGGCGCGACGGCGGTCGGAGCGTGTGTGCCGGACGGCGGGGCGCGGACGGGGAACTCCGGACGGTACCTAGGAGGGTGCGCGCATGTCCGGATCCACGAAGACGATGGGAATGCTCACCGCAGGCGCTCTGGTGGCGGTGACCGCCTACACGGTGGCACTGGGAAGCAACGGCTGGCTGTGGTTCGGCTGGGTGCTGCTGGGACTGATCACGATAGGGATGGCCGCGACCCGGGAGACCTGACCGGGAGAGCGGTTCCGACACCTCCTGGGGCCTGTCCGGCGGAGCACGACCGGACAGGCCCTTGGCGCGGGCGGCGCACCCGGCCCGCCCGTGAGGGTGGTGTGCGCGTGTTCCGGCCGCCTCCGCGACGGCGTCTCCGGCCGCGCGGCCGCGGTCCCGCGCGGCATGACGCCGGGGTGAACGGCCGTATACGGTGCCCGCCCGGCGGGGCCCGAATCCGTCCGTCGCGCCCCTGCGGACGCCGCCCGCGGACCCGCTCGCGGGCGGCCCGGCGAGGCTCTCCGATCACCTCGCGGGCCCGGTCGGCCCGTGGGCGCGGCGCCCGCGCACGTACACCTTCGCGTACGGCGGCAGCGGCTTCCGGGCACCGCGAGGGGGTCGCTCATCCCTCGGGCATCACACCTCACTTCGGCCACTTTCCGTCACCATCCGCACACGGACGGCCGCCGCGGGCCGTGGACGCGAGGGCCGCGGGCGGGGCTCTCATCGGCGCTCAGGGCGTCGCTCTCCTGCCGCTTCGCGTCCGGTCCGGGAGTGCGGGCCCCCCTTCCCCGCGCCGGTACGGCGGCGACGGCCGGCCTCGCCGTCCGTCACCGCACGTGTACGCCGCCGCTTCCGCGCCCCGGCCCCGAAGGCGCCCGCACCCGACCCCGCGCGTGCGATCGCGAACACGCGAAGCGGGGCCCTGCCGCCCCTTCCCCAGGCGCCCCGGGCCGGCGCCGGACAGGGGTGGCGGCGGGCGCCCCGGCGGGCGCCGGCCGTTCCCTACCCACGCGTCAACAACGCTGCGCTACAGGCCCGTTCGGCATGTGGCCGCGTTCACGTGCCCGTAAGGCAGTTGCGATTAACTCTTGACAGGTGCCTGTCGCCACGCCACCTTGGGAGCGCTCCCACAATCAAGACTTGCACACTCCACCCCCTCCCTTCTCCCCCAACACCGGTTGGCGGTAAGGGCGTTGCGGGGCGCAGCCGCGCACCCCGCGACGATCCACGCTGCCCGGCAGAGGAAGGCGTTCGTCATGAGCTTGGTGAAGCGCTGTAGGCCCCGTCGCACCGGAGGACTCCCGGCCCTCCTGGTCGGCACTCTCGCCCTTGCCACCGGTCTGGCGGGCGGGCCGGCGTCAGCCGCCCCGCAGGACACTTTGCACGACCTCGCCGCCGCCCAGGGCAGGTATTTCGGTTCCGCCACCGACAACCCCGAGCTGCCCGATGCCGCGTACGCGGAGATCCTGGGCTCCGAGTTCGGGCAGATCACCCCGGGCAACTCCATGAAGTGGGACACCATCGAGCCCGTACAGGGCCGGTTCGACTTCACCAAGGGCGACGTGATCACCGACTTCGCCCAGCAGCACGGCCAGACCGTGCGCGGACACACCCTGGTCTGGCACAGCCAGCTGCCCGGCTGGGTCGGCTCACTGCCGTCCGCGCAGGTCGAGACGGCCATGACCGACCACATCACCGCGGAGGCCACCCACTACCGCGGCGAGGTGGCCGCCTGGGACGTCGTGAACGAGCCGTTCAACGAGGACGGAACCTTCCGCACGAGCCCGTTCTACACGGCGATGGGCAGCGACTACATCGCCACCGCCCTGCGCGCGGCGCACGCCGCCGACCCGGACGCCAAGCTCTACATCAACGACTACAACATCGAGGGCATGGGCGCGAAGAGCGACGCCATGTACGACCTGGTGAGCGAGCTGCTCGACGAGGGCGTACCGCTCGACGGGGTCGGGATGCAGGCGCACCTGGCGATCCAGTACGGCTTCCCGTACCAGATGCAGGCGAACATGCAGCGCTTCGCCGATCTCGGACTCGATGTAGCCGTCACCGAACTTGACGTGCGCATGCAGCTTCCGGCCGATGCCGCCAAGCTCGCCACCCAGTCCTCGTACTACGGACAGGTGGTCGACGCCTGCCTCGCGGTCGGGCGCTGCGTCGGCATCACCATCTGGGACTACACGGACAAGTACTCCTGGGTGCCGAGCACCTTCCCCGGCGAGGGCGCCGCCAATCTGTACGACGACGACCTGGCCCCGAAGCCCGCCTACGACGCCGTGCGCACCGCGCTGGGCGGCGAGCCGGGCGGGGGCGACGACGGCGGGGACGACGGAGGCGACGACGGTTCCACCCCCGGCACGCTGAAGGTGCAGTACCGCAGCAGCGACGCCTCGGCCGGTGACAACCAGATCAAGCCCGGTCTCCAACTCGTGAACACCGGCACCGGCGCGGTGAGCCTGCCGTCGGTGACCGTCCGCTACTGGTTCTCCGGTGACAACGGCGCTACGACGTACGGCAGTTGGTGCGACTGGTCGCCCCTCGACTGCTCCACGGTCACGCACCGGGTGGTCGCGGCGAGCACCCCGAAGGCCGGGGCCGACCACTACCTCGAAGTGGGCTTCACGAGCGGGAGCCTGGCCCCCGGCGCGTCGACCGGCGAGATCCAGCTGCGCCTGAGCAAGACGGACTGGTCGAACTTCGACGAGTCGGACGACTACAGCTACGGCACCGGCACCTCGTACGCGGACGCCTCGAAGATCACCGTGTACGCCGGCGGCGACCTGGTCTGGGGCATCGAGCCCTGACCCCCGGGCCGCCACCGGCTCCTCTCCCCTCCCTCCCCCTGCTCCTCCCCCGCATTCACCGCACCCCCGTCCCCACGGATTCCCCTCCTCCCCTCCCCCGACGACACCCGCCACTGGAGGATTTGTGTCGATATCACGGAGAACGTTCAGCAGCGCCCTGGGCGGCAGCGTGCTCGCCCTGGGCCTGGTGCAGGGCACGGCCGTCGCCAAGCCGGCCCCGGCACAGTCCGGTACCGGCGCCCGGGCCGCCGCCGCGGGCGACGACCCGTACACCCAGGCCTTCCTCACCCAGTACGGCAAGATCAAGGAAGCCGCCAACGGCTACTTCAGCCCCGACGGTCTCCCCTACCACTCGGTCGAGACCCTGATGGTCGAGGCTCCCGACCACGGCCACCAGACCACGTCGGAGGCCGTCAGCTTCTGGATGTGGCTGGAGGCGGCGTACGGGCGGGTGACGAGTGACTGGGCCCCCTTCAACGCGGCCTGGGCGGTGGCGGAGAAGACCATCATCCCGCAGCACGCCGACCAGTCCACCAGCGATTCCTACAACCCGTCGGCGCCCGCGACCTACGCGCCGGAGCACCCGCTGCCGGACGGCTACCCCTCCGCCCTGGACGGCAACGTCCCGGTGGGCACCGACCCCCTTTCGTCCGAACTCGCCTCGTCCTACGGGACGATGGACATCTACGGCATGCACTGGCTGATGGACCTGGACAACGTCTACGGCTACGGCAACAAGCCGGGAACCGGCGGCGAGTCGGGGCCCGGCGCCGGCGCCTCCTTCATCAACACCTACCAGCGCGGTGCGCAGGAGTCGGTGTGGGAGACGGTCCCGCAGCCGACCACCGACCTCTTCGAGTACGGCGGCCCCAACGGCTACCTCGACCTGTTCGTCGGGGACTCCGCCTACGCCGAGCAGTGGAAGTACACCAACGCGCCGGACGCCGACGCCCGCGCGGTGCAGGCTGCCTACTGGGCGTACCGCTGGGCCTCGGAGCAGGGCAAGGAGAGCCAGGTCGCGGACTCGGTGGCGAAGGCCGCCAAGATGGGCGACTACCTGCGGTACGCCATGTTCGACAAGTACTTCAAGCGGATCGGCGACTGCACCGACCCGAACTCCTGCCCCGCGGCGTCCGGCCGGGACTCCCAGCACTACCTGCTGTCGTGGTACTACGCCTGGGGCGGGGCCGCGGCGGGCAGCGGCGGCGGCTGGGCGTGGCGCATCGGTGACGGCGCCTCGCACCAGGGCTACCAGAACCCGCTGGCCGCGTGGGCGCTGTCCAACGTGCCGTCGCTGACCCCGAAGTCCGCGACCGCCAAGTCGGACTGGTCCAAGAGCCTGACCCGGCAGCTGGAGTTCCTGACCTGGCTCCAGTCCAGCGAGGGCGCCCTCGCGGGCGGCTGCACCAACAGCTGGGAGGGCAGCTACAGCCGGCCCCCGGCCGGGACGCCGACCTTCTACGGGATGGCGTACGACTGGCAGCCGGTCTACCACGACCCGGCGAGCAACAACTGGTTCGGCTTCCAGGCCTGGGGCATGGAACGGGTCGCCGCGTACTACTACGTCACCGGCAACGCGGCCGCCGAGGCGGTGCTGTCCAAGTGGGTCGCCTGGGCGTCGAGCGAGACGACGGTGGGCGCCGACGGGAGCTTCCGCTTCCCCTCCACCCTGAACTGGACCGGACAGCCGGACACCTGGGACGCGGCCTCGCCCGGCGACAACGCCGGTCTGCACGTCTCGGTCGTGGACTACGCCAACGACGTCGGCGTGGGCGCCGCGTACGTCAAGACGCTCACCTACTACGCCGCCAAGTCGGGTGACGAGGACGCGGCGGCGCTGGCGAAGGCGCTGCTGGACGCGATGGCGCTGAACACCACGGACAAGGGCATCTCGGTCCCGGAGACGCGGCTCGACTACAACCGCTTCGACGACGAGGTGTACATCCCCTCCGGCTGGTCGGGCACCATGCCCAACGGCGACCCGATCCAGCCCGGTTCGACCTTCATCGGCATCCGCAGCTGGTACAAGGACGACCCGGACTGGCCGAAGGTGCAGGCCTACCTCGACGGCGGCGACGCCCCCACCTTCACCTACCACCGGTTCTGGGCGCAGGCGGCGCTCGCGCTCGCCTTCGCGATCTACGCGGAGCTGCTGGTGGAGGGCGGCGGCGGTGAGCCGGGCGGCGACACCGAGCCCCCCACGTCCCCGGCGGGCGTCACCGTGTCCGCGACCACCAAGGACAGCGTCTCGCTCTCCTGGTCGGCCGCCACCGACAACGTGGCGGTGACCGGCTACGACGTGTACCGCAACGGTGTGCTGGCCGGCAACCCGACCGGGCCGGCGTTCACCGACACCGGGCTCGCCGCAGCCACCGAGTACACCTACGCGGTCGCGGCGCGGGACGCCGGCGGCAACACATCGGCGCTGTCCGACGCGGTCCTCGCCACCACGAAGGCGGACGGCTCGACCGGGACCGGCGCGGTCAAGGTGCAGTACAAGAACACCGACTCCGCCGCGGGCGACAACCAGATCCGGCCGGCCCTCCAGCTGGTGAACACCGGCAGCGCCCCGGTCGACCTGACGACGGTGAAGCTGCGGTACTGGTTCACCGCCGACGGCGGTCCGAGCACCTTCGGCACGTACTGCGACTACGCCGCGCTCGGCTCGTCCAACATCACGCACACGGTGGTCGCCGTCCCGAGCCCGAAGGCCGGTGCCGACCGCTATCTGGAGATCGGCTTCACGGGCGGGGCGGGCACCCTGGCCGCCGGCGCCTCCACGGGCGAGATCCAGCTGCGGATCAACAAGAGCGACTGGTCGAACTTCGACGAGAGCGACGACTACAGCCGGGCCACCAACACCACGTACGCGGACTCCTCCAAGGTCGGCGCCTTCGTCGCGGGCGCCCTGGCCTGGGGAGTCGAGCCCTGACCGGCTGAGACACCGGTCACCCCACCACTCCCGATGGCGGGTCTATCACTCACCCCGCTGAGCCCGCCATCGGGCAGCACCCCCCATGAACCCGTCTGCGGGGAGTTTCCGCAGACGTACGAGAGGAGCACGGAGCCGCATGAGTACCAGAGGCACCATCAAGCAAGGGCTACACAGGAGGCTGGCCGCAGTCTCCGCCCTGGCCATGGGCGCAGCCCTGGCGGTGGCCATCCCCACCACCGCCGACGCGGCGGCTGCCCGGGTCGACAACCCCTACGTCGGCGCCACGGCCTACGTGAACCCCGACTGGTCCGCCAAGGCCGCCGCCGAGCCGGGCGGCGCCGCCATCGCCGACACCCCGGGCTTCGTCTGGATGGACCGTATCGCGGCCATCGGCGGCTCGTCCGAGGCGATGAGCCTGCGCGAGCACCTGGACACCGCCCTCGACCAGGGTGCGAACCTCTTCCAGGTCGTCATCTACGACCTGCCGGGGCGCGACTGCGCGGCGCTGGCGTCCAACGGCGAGCTCGGCCCCACGGAGCTCGACCGGTACAAGACGGAGTACATCGACCCGATCTCCGAGATCCTCGCCGACCCGGCCTACGCCGACCTGCGCATCGTCACGATCATCGAGCCCGACTCGCTGCCCAACCTCGTCACCAACGCGGGCGGTACCGAGGGCTCGACCGACGCCTGCGCGGTGATGAAGGCCAACGGCAACTACGAGAAGGGTGTCGGCTACGCCCTGCACACCCTGGGTGCCATTCCCAACGTCTACAACTACGTGGACGCGGCTCACCACGGCTGGCTGGGCTGGGACTCCAACATGGGCCCGGCCGCGACCGAGTTCAAGAAGGCGGCCACCTCCGAGGGCGCCACGGTCGACGACGTCGCCGGCTTCATTGTGAACACGGCCAACTACTCGGCTCTCAAGGAGCCGAACTTCGACGTCACCGACTCGGTGAACGGCACCACCGTGCGCCAGTCGAAGTGGGTCGACTGGAACTACTACGTCGATGAGCTGTCGTTCGCCCAGGCCCTGCGCACCCTGCTGGTGAGCGAGGGCTTCAACTCGAACATCGGCATGCTGATCGACACCGCCCGCAACGGCTGGGGCGGCTCCGACCGGCCCACCTCGGCGGGCCCGCTGACCAGCGTGGACGCGTACGTGGACGGCGGCCGGGTCGACCGGCGCATCCACGCCGGAAACTGGTGCAACCAGACCGGTGCCGGCATCGGTGAGCGGCCCACCACCGCCCCGGAGCCCGGGATCGACGCCTACGTGTGGGCGAAGCCCCCGGGGGAGTCGGACGGCAGCAGCCAGCCCGAGGACAACGACGAGGGCAAGGGCTTCGACCGGATGTGCGACCCCACGTACACCGGTAACGGCCGCAACGGCAACAGCATGAGCGGTGCGCTGCCGAACTCCCCGGTCGCGGGCCACTGGTTCTCCGCGCAGTTCCAGGAGCTGGTGCGCAACGCCTACCCGGCGATCGACAACAACGGCGGTGGCGACAACGGCGGCGGTGACAACGGCGGCGACGACGACACCCAGGCGCCGACCGCGCCGACCGGCCTGACGGCCACGGCGAAGACCAGCAGCAGCGTCTCGCTGTCCTGGACGGCGTCGAGCGACGACACCGGCGTGACGGGCTACACCGTGTACCGCGACGGCGTCCAGGTGGGCACCTCCACCACGACCTCGTACACCGACACGGGCCTTTCGGCCTCGACCGCCTACAGCTACACGGTCAAGGCGAAGGACGCGGCCGGCAACGTCTCGGCGGCCTCTTCGGCCCTCTCGGCCACCACCTCCGCGGGTGGCGGCACCGGAACGGGCGCCCTGAAGGTCCAGTACAAGAACAATGACTCCTCCGCGACCGACAACCAGATCCGGATGGGTCTCCAGCTGGTCAACACCGGCAGCACCGCGGTCGACCTGTCCACGGTGAAGCTGCGCTACTGGTTCACCCCGGAGTCCGGTTCGTCCACCTTCGGCACCGCGTGCGACTACGCGGTCCTGGGCTGCGGCAACCTGACGCTCGGTGTGAAGACGGGCGGCTCGGAGGCAGGTGCCAGCCACTACCTGGAGGTCTCCTTCGGCAGTGGCAGCCTCGCGGCCGGTGCCTCCACCGGTGAGATGCAGCTGCGGCTGAACAAGAGTGACTGGTCCAACTTCAACGAGGCGGACGACTACAGCTACTCGACCTCCACCAGCTTCACCGACGCGTCGAAGGTCGGCGTCTACGTGGCCGGTGCGCTCTCCTGGGGCACCGCGCCCTGATCACCCGCCGGATGATCCGGTGACTCCGTCCGGCCCCGCCATCCACATGGCGGGGCCGGACCCATTGCGCACAAGTGATCGACCGGTTTTTGTTATGGTCCCCGCCGGGCCGCATCTCCCAGGTGTGCGTGAAGCCGGAACAGGACTCGGGAAGAGTGAGCACAGCATGGGCAAGGACCGCGAGAGGGCGTTGATCAAGGCGGCGCGGGCCGGGGACGCCGACGCCAAGGACCAGCTCGTCGCGGACTATCTGCCGCTGCTGTACAACATCGTCGGGCGTGCGCTGAACGGGCACGCGGACGTGGACGACGTCGTGCAGGAGACCGTCCTACGCATGCTGCGCGCACTGCCCGGCCTGCGGACGCCGGAGCGTTTCCGCTCCTGGCTGGTGGCCATCGCGATGAACGAGATACGCGGGCACTGGCGGGAGCGGCAGACCGCGCCCATCCCCGCCGAGCCGCTGGCCACCGGCCGTGACACCGCCGACCCCGGTGCCGATTTCGTCGATGTGACCATATTGCGGCTCGGTCTGTCCGGACAGCGCCGGCAGGTCGCCGAGGCGACCCGCTGGGTGGACGAGGACGACCGGGCACTGCTTTCGCTGTGGTGGCTCGAAGCGGCCGGGGAGCTGTCCCGGGCCGAGGTGGCGGCCGCGATGAACCTCTCCCCCGAGCACACCGCCGTGCGTGTGCAGCGGATGAAGGCGCAGCTGGACACCGCGAGGGTGGTGGTGGGCGCGCTGGCCGCGCAGCCCCGGTGTGTGCTGCTGGAGGACATCCTCGTCGGGTGGGACGGGGTGCCCTCGCCGCTGTGGCGCAAACGCATCGCGCGGCACGCCCGCGGCTGCACGGTCTGCTCGGGGTTCGGCGCGGGGCTGGTCCCGGCCGAGGGGCTGCTGGTCGGGCTGGCGCTGGTGCCGCTCGCGGTGGCGGGCGCCGGACACACGGCGCGGCTCGCCGAGGTGGCGTACGCCACGCCGGTGCCCGGCCGGATGGGACGGGCCGAGCTCCGGCGCGACCAGACGCGGCGGCGCCGGCGCAACGCCGTGGTGGCCTCGGTGGTCGCGGTGGGGGCCCTGGGCGCCGGGGGCGCGGTCGTCCATCTGTCGACGGGCGAAAGCGGCGAGGCGACGCGGGTGGCGTCCGCCCCTTCGGCCGACGTCGCCCCCGCGCCGGCCTCGTCCGGCCCCTCCCCCTCCCCGTCGCCGTCCGCCTCCTCCTCGCCGTCCCCCAGCAGCAGCGCGAGCCCCACCCCCACGAAGACGAAGGCCAAGCCGAAGCCGAAGAAGACGGCCACCGCGAGCAGCCGCCCCCCGACGGCCCCGTCCTCGCACACCACCCGCCCGGCCCCGCCCCAGCCCGCGCCGAGCCCGGCCTCCGACGCGCAGCAGGTGGTGGCGCTGGTCAACACCGAACGCGCCAAGGAGGGCTGCGGGCCGGTGAGCGGCAACGCGCAGCTGGCGACCGCCGCACAGCGGCATTCCGAGGACATGGCCGCGCACGACTACTTCTCGCACACCTCGCAGGACGGCTCGGGCCCCGGAGACCGGATCACCGCCGCCGGCTACCGGTGGAGCACGTACGGCGAGAACATAGCCAAGGGGCAGCGCACACCGGCCGATGTGATGAACTCCTGGATGAACAGCCCCGGTCACCGCGCGAACATTCTGAACTGCGCGTTCAAGGAGCTGGGCGTGGGCATCCAGAACAGCTCCGGCGGCATCGTCTGGACCCAGGACTTCGGCACGGGGCTGTGAGGGGCCCCGGCTTTCGGGCGTGAGCGCGGGGTACATGTCCCACCGGGCTACGATCGGCCGCCGCGGGCGGAGCCGATCGTCCGCACGCCGCTTCGCTGAGCCGCTGACCAGCAGACCGGGGAGAGACCGTGTTCTACTACGTCCTCAAGTACGTCGTCATCGGGCCGCTGTTGAGGCTGCTGTTCCGGCCGGTTATCGAGGGCGCGGAGCATATCCCGGACGACGGCGCCGCGATCGTCGCCGGAAACCACCTGTCGTTCTCCGACCACTTCCTGATGCCCTCGATCATCAAGCGGCGCATCACCTTCCTCGCCAAGGCGGAGTACTTCACCGGTCCCGGGGTGAAGGGCCGGCTGACCGCCGCGTTCTTCCGCAGCGCCGGGCAGATCCCCGTGGACCGCTCGGGCAAGGAGGCGGGGCAGGCCGCGATCCGCGAGGGGCTCGGGGTCCTGGGCCGGGGAGAGCTGCTGGGCATCTATCCGGAGGGGACCCGCTCGCACGACGGCCGGCTCTACAAGGGCAAGGTGGGGGTCGCGGTGATGGCCATCCGCGCCCAGGTGCCGGTGGTGCCGTGCGCCATGGTCGGCACCTTCGAGATCCAGCCGCCCGGCAAGGTCCTCCCCCGCATCAAGCAGGTCACCATCCGCTTCGGCGAACCGCTGGACTTCTCCCGCTACGCGGGCCTGGAGAACCAGAAGACGGCGGTCCGCGCGGTGACCGACGAGATCATGTACGCGATCCTCGGCCTCTCCGGTCAGGAGTACGTCGACGAGTACGCGGCCAAGGTGAAGGAAGCCGCCCAGGCGCGGCAGCCGGGCAGGTTCCCGAAACTGCGACGCTGAGGGCGGATTCGCGATCGGTGAACCTTCCTGGCCGGGGCCTTGGAACCGATCTAGCTTCGCTGCATGAGCAGAGGACAGGCATGGGTACTGGGAGCGGCGGGACAGATCGGGCGGGCCACTGTGCGCTCGCTCGTCGCGGACGGCTGGGAGGTGACGGCGGTCTCGCGCGGCGGGGGCCGTGACCAGGAGTGGGGCGGAGAGGTCCGGACGGTGGCGCTGGACCGCGACGAGGACGGCACGCTCGCGGCGGCGCTGGGGCCGGGCTGTGACGTCCTGGTCGACATGGTGGCGTACGGGCGGCAGCACGCCCGGCAGCTGACCGGGCTCGCGGACCGGATCGGTTCGGCGGTGGTCGTCTCCAGCGGCGCGGTGTACGAGGACGGGCAGGGCCGCAGTTTCGACACCCTGGCGGAGCCGGACGGATCGCCCCGCTACCCGGTGCCGATCCCCGAGTCGCAGCCCACCGTCGCACCGGGCGAGGACACGTACGCGACCCGCAAGATCCGTCTGGAGCGCGATCTCCTCGCTGCGGGCGGCACACTGCCCGTCACACTGCTGCGGGCCGGCGCGGTCCACGGCCCGCACTGCCGCTCGCCGCGCGAGCTGTACTTCGTCAAGCGGGCGCTGGACGGCCGGACCCGTCGCGTGCTGGCGTACGAAGGCAAGTCACGCTTCCATCCCGTGCACGCGGCCAACGTCGCCGAGCTGATCCGGCTGGCCGCCCTCAGGCCCGGCTCCCGGGTGCTGAACGCCGCGGATCCGCAGGCCCCGACGGTCGCGGAGATCGGCGAGGCCGTGGACGCGGTGCTGGGCCGGAGCACGGAGACGGTGCTCATGCCGGGCGCCCCCTCGGACGAAGGCGTCGGCTCGACGCCCTGGAGCGTGCCGCTCCCCATCGTCTACGACATGACGGCCGCCGAGCGGGAGCTCGGGTACCGGCCGGTGACGGGGTACGCCGAGTCGCTGCCGGAGACCGTCGCGTGGATCACCGCGCAGCTGGCGGGGCGTGACTGGCAGGACGCCTATCCCGCGATGGTCCGGTCGTACGGCACGGGTCTTTTCGACTACACGGCGGAGGACGCCTGGCTGCGGGAGCACGACCGGGCGGTCTGAGCCGGCCCGTCGGCGGGCGGCGCGGTGGGGCGCCGTCCGCCGGGGCGCGACGCTGCGGCGTCAGGCGTCCGGCCCGTGGTGCCCGCGGTGTTCGGCGGCGATACCGAAGCGGTGCCGTTCGCCGGGAGCGGACGCGGTGGAGCCGCACCCTCGACCCGTACTCCAAGCTGCTGGGCGAGCGCATCGTCTTCCTCGGCACCGCGCTGGACGACACGGCGGCCAACGACCTGGTGGCGCAGTTGATGTACCTGGAGCACGACGCGCCCGACCGGCCCGTCTCGCTGTACATCAACTCGCCGGGCGGCTCGTTCGGTGCGATGACCGCGCTCTACGACACGGTGGCCTTCCTCAGCTGCGAGGTGGAGACCTTCTGCCTCGGCCGGGCGGGCGCCGGCGCGGCCGTGCTGCTCGCCGCGGGCGCCCCGGGGCGGCGGCACATCCTGCCCGGCGCCCAGGTGGTGGTGAGCCGGCCGGGACTGGCCGAACCCGTCCGGGGCCAGCCGTCCAACCTGGAGATCGAGGCGCGGGAACTGGCCCGGATGCGCGAGACGATGGCCGGCATGCTGGCCCGTCATACGGGGCACAGCGCCGAACAGGTCGTCCGGGACACCGAGCGCGATCTCATCCTCGACGCGGAGGGCGCGCGAGCCTACGGCCTGGTCGACCACATCGTGCACAGCCGCGTCCCGGTGCCGCCGCACACCGAGCGGTGAACCGGCGATGCCCTCACCGGAGTTCTCCCCGCTGCCTGCCCTGACGCGGGCCGAGTGCGAGTTCATCGACCACTATCTGCACGTCATCGACCAGATGGGCCGGATCAATCCGGCGCGGAACGACGACACCTACGCGGCCCTGCGCGCCGCGCAGGCGCTGGCCTCGCACGCGGCGGCCCAGCGTGACGCGCTCGCTCTGATGCACCGGCGCGGTGAAACCCGCATCCACACCACCACGTTGACGAGGGCGCTGCGGGCGCTGGACGGGGAGCGGCGGGCGGCGCGGGTGATCCTGCCACCCGGCCCGCCGAGTTGACACGCCCGACGGGCGAACCGATTTTCCTCGCTCGTTCGGCGTAGGCATTGACTCGCGCGAGCGACCGCTCGACTTGCGTTTTCGTGATGCACGGGGGCCGGGATCTTTCGCGACACCGCTGGTACGGCGACGGCCGGGAGGGGCTCGCGGACCGGTTGAAGCCCGTCTGTCCACCTGAACGGGCGATCCGTGAGGATCTTCACTTATGGCCGTTTCACCTCGGAAATCCGGCACTCGGTGAGTCAAGATCCCTGGGACGACAAGCCCCCGCCACCGCGGCGGGGCGGTCCGGGCGGACGCCGAGTCCTGCCGCCGTCCGGATGCCTGGTCGACAGGAGTGGATCGGCAGGAGTGGAGGACCCGAGCACTACGGGACGACCGGTTTTCCGGAGGTCCCTCGGGGTGAAGCCGCCTTGTGCGGCCGGGCGACTTCGCCAGCCCGAACCCGACAGGTCATCCTTCACAGGCGGCTGACGAAGGGTTGCGCATGAGTGCGCAGGTTCATGTCCCGTCTCTGCTCGTCCGGGCCACTACGGCCTCGGCCATGACGCTCGCCGCCGTCGGCGGCACGCTGTTCGTCCCCGGCGCCGCCCCCGAGGCCCAGGCCGCCGGTCATTCGATGAAGGCCCTGAACATCGCCGCGTCGAAGAAGGGGGCGCCCTACCGGTGGGGCGCCACCGGCCCCAGCCGCTTCGACTGTTCGGGGCTGACGCTGTACTCGTTCAAGAAGGCCGGCAAGCAACTCCCCCGCACGGCCCAGCAGCAGTACAACAAGACCCGCCACATCTCCGCCTCCCAGCGGCAGCGCGGCGACCTGGTCTTCTTCCATTCCGGCAGCGGTGTCTACCACGTGGGGATCTACGCCGGCAGCGGCAAGATCTGGCACTCGCCGAAGACCGGCGCCGTGGTCCGCCTGGAGAAGATCTGGACCAAGAGCGTCTACTACGGCCGGGTCGGCTGACGCCCGGCCCCGGCCGGGCGCGTGGGCGCTTCGGACGTCAGGGCTGGACGGGGACGTGCCAGGGGAGCGCGACCCAGACGGTCTTGCCGCCGTCGGGCGCGGGCGTGACGGACAGCCGGCCGCCGTACTCCTTGGCGAGGGAGCGGATGATGACCAGGCCGCGTCCGTTGTCCTGCTGGACCGCTGCGGGCAGCCGCTGGGGCCGGCGCGGATGGCTGTCCGTCACGCCGAGGCGCAGCTGTTCCTCGCGCTCCAGCCGCAGGTCCACGGTGAACGTGGGTGAAAGACCGAACGTGTGCAGGACGGCGTTGGTGGCGAGCTCCGAGACAATGAGCCGTACGGTCTCGGCCGTCTCCGCGCCCTCGGGCAGGCCCCATTCGGCCAGGACCCGGCCCACGTACCTGCGGGCCTCGGCGACCGAGGCCGGCTCGCTCGGCAGAGTGACACGTGCCTCTTGATGGTCTGCCATGGCGAGCCGTCCCTTTCCCACCTGTTCCGGGCCGGCGAGCGGTCCGGTTGTACTTGGCGCCAGATTGCCATCGATGCTGCCCCCTGCGACGGCGATCCACCAAGATATGCATATATCTGTCGCTCAAACCGGTGAACTCTCCCCACTCGGACCCGCGCGGGCGCCACACTGTCCCCTCGGCAGGCAGCGGGAGGGAGCCATCAGATGCAGCACGGTCCTGCGGTGCGGCGCCGCAAGCTCGGGGAGGAGCTGCGGAGTCTGCGCCACGCGTCGGGTCTCACGAGCCGGGAGGCCGCGGGACTGCTCGGCTGGCACCAGTCGAAGGTGAGCCGCATCGAGACAGGCGTCAGCGGGGTGCGGCCCGAGGACGTGCAACGGCTGCTGGACGCGTACGGCATGCAGGACCCCAAGCTGCGCGAAGTGCTGGGCGCGCTCGCCGGTTCGGCGGGCGGGGGCGGCGCCGGCTGGTGGCACGCGTACCGTGGTCTCATCCCCCCGCAGTACCGCGACTTCATCAGCCTGGAGTCACAGGCGCGCACGGCCCGCACGCTGGAGACCTCGGTGGTGCCCGGTCTGCTGCAGACGGCCGACTACGCCCGCGCGGTGACCCGGGCCTCCCTCGACGGGCTTCCGACCGGCCAGGTGGACTCGCTAGTGGAGGTACGGCTGACCCGGCAGGGAGTGCTGCGCAGCGATCCGCCGCTACGGCTGAGCGCGGTGCTCGACGAGGCGGTGCTGCGCCGGGAGGTGGGAGGCCGGCGAGTGATGCGCGAGCAGTTGCGCCATCTCGCACGGGTGTCGCAACTGCCACATGTGCGACTTCAGATACTGCCGTTCTCGGTCGGTGGCTATGTGAGCCTAACCAGCCCTTTCGTTATCTTTTCCTTTCCGACTGCTTCTGACCTTGACGTGGTCGTTCTTGACCACCTGACGAGTAGCCTCTATCTGGAACGGAAAGAAGACCTTGCGGCGTACAGCTCGGCCTTCCGCACCCTTCAGACACACGCGCTGTCGCCGGAGCACTCGCTGGATCTGATCGCCGCGATCGACCGCGACGATCGCTGACCCCCCACTGCCCGGAGGAATCGTCATGTCGGATTGCCCCGCACAGCAGGCGTTACGGTGGCGGCGCAGCAGCCGCAGCACGGGCATGAACAACTGCGTGGAGACCGCCCCGTTCGACAGGCGGCTGGCCGTGCGCGACTCCAAGGACGTGTCCAGGCCGCCTCTGACGTTCTCCACCACGGCCTGGACGTCGTTCGTCACCGATCTGAAGATCTGAGCCGAGCCCCGCCTCACGCCCGCGGAGCGGTCCGCCGTACGGTCGCCACCGCCCGCGCGATCTGCTCGTCCGTCAGGTCGGCGCGGGCGGTGAGCCGCAGCCGGGAGATGCCGTCGGGCACGGACGGCGGCCGGAAGCAGCCGACCGCCATGCCGGCCGCCCGGCAGTCGGCGGCCCAGCGGACGGCGGCGTCGGGCGAGGGCGCGCGGACCGAGACCACGGCCGCGTCGGGACGTACGGCGGTCAGTCCGGCCGAGGTCAGTCCGCCGTACAGCGCGGTGGCGACCGTACGCGCCCTGAGCGCGCGTTCCGGTTCGCGGCACAGCAGCCGCAGTGCGCCGAGGGCCGCTCCGGCGGCGGCGGGGGCGAGCCCGGTGTCGAAGATGAACGTGCGGGCGGTGTTGACGAGGTGGTCGATGACCCGGGCGGGGCCGAGGACCGCGCCGCCCTGGCTGCCCAGGGACTTGGAGAGGGTGAGCGTGGCGACAATGTCGTCGCCGCCCGAGAGGGAGGCGGCGGCGAGCGCGCCTCGCCCGCCTTCCCCGAGGACCCCCAGGCCGTGCGCGTCGTCCACGAGGAGTGCGGCGTTCTCCGCGCGGCAGACGTCGGCCAGTGCGGCCAGCGGCGCGGCGTCGCCGTCGACGGAGAAGACCGAGTCGGTGACGGCGAGCTTCCGGCCCGGGTGGCCGTGCAGCGCCTTGCGGACCGCTTCGGGATCGGCGTGCGGGACGACGGCGGTCTCGGCCCGGGAGAGCCGGCAGCCGTCGACGATGGAGGCGTGGTTGCCCGCGTCCGACGCGATCAGGGAGCCGCGGCCGGTGAGCGCGGTGAGAGCCGCGAGGTTGGCGGCGTAACCGGAGGAGAGGACGAGAGCCGCCTCGAACCCGCAGAACGCGGCGAGCTCACGTTCCAGTTCCGCGTGGAGCGCGGTCGAGCCCGTGACGAGACGGGAGCCGGTGGCCCCTCCGCCCCAGCGGCGCGCCGCATCGGCCGCGGCGGCGGTCACCTCGGGGTGCCGGGTCAGGCCGAGGTAGTCGTTGCTCGCGAGGTCCAGGAGTTCCGCTTCGGCGTCCCGGGGCCGTAGCCCGCGCACGAGCCCGGCGTCCGCGCGCCGGCGCGCCTCGTCGTCGATCCAGTCGAACGGGGTGGCGGGCATGGGCGGGTCCCTTTTGTAGGCAGCTCACAGACCCTAACCGTGGCCTCGACAAGCCACGGTGTGGCAATGCACACACCCTCGGTGAGCTCTGTTGTCCGGATCCTCCTTGGCTCCGGGTGGTGCCGTACGTCAGGATCATCGCCATGGACCTCCTGAACACGCTGGTGGACAAGGGGCTGCGGCGCGAGCTGCCGACCCGTGAAGAAGCGCTCGCCGTACTGGCGACCCCGGACGACGAACTCCTCGACGTGGTGGCCGCGGCGGGCAAGGTGCGCCGTCAGTGGTTCGGGCGGCGGGTGAAGCTGAACTATCTGGTCAATCTGAAGTCCGGGCTGTGTCCCGAGGACTGCTCGTACTGTTCGCAGCGGCTGGGTTCCAAGGCCGAGATCCTCAAGTACACCTGGCTGAAGCCCGACGAGGCGTCGAAGGCGGCCGCCGCCGGGGTGGCCGGCGGCGCCAAGCGCGTCTGTCTGGTGGCCAGCGGCCGGGGCCCGACGGACCGGGACGTCGCCCGGGTGTCGCAGACGATCGAGGCCATCAAGGAGCAGAACGAGGGCGTCGAGGTGTGCGCCTGCCTCGGTCTGCTCTCCGCGGGCCAGGCCGACCGGCTGCGGTCGGCGGGCGCCGACGCGTACAACCACAACCTCAACACGTCCGAGGGGACGTACGGGGAGATCACGACCACCCACACCTATGCCGACCGGGTCGACACGGTGCACCAGGCGCAGGCCGCCGGTCTCTCCGCGTGCTCCGGGCTGATCGCGGGCATGGGCGAGAGCGACGCCGATCTGGTCGACGTCGTCTTCTCGCTGCGCGAGCTGGACCCGGACTCGGTTCCCGTCAACTTCCTGATCCCGTTCGAGGGCACCCCGCTCGCCAAGGAGTGGAACCTGACGCCGCAGCGGTGTCTGCGCATCCTGGCGATGGTGCGGTTCGTCTGCCCGGACGTGGAGGTACGGCTCGCGGGCGGGCGCGAGGTGCATCTGCGCTCGATGCAGCCGCTCGCCCTGCACCTGGTCAACTCGATCTTCCTGGGCGACTATCTGACCAGTGAGGGCCAGGCCGGTCAGGCCGACCTGGACATGATCGCGGACGCCGGTTTCGAAGTCGAGGGCGCGGGTACGACGACGCTTCCCCGCCACCGTGCGGACGCGGCCGCCGGCTGCGGCTCGCACTCCGGCGGCTGTGCTCCGGAGGCCGGGAGCTGCGGCTCGCACTCCGGCGGCTGCGCGCCGTGCGGCGAGGCCCCGGAGCCGGAGTCCGCGCCCGCCGCCGCGCAGGAGGCCCAGGACGCGCAGGTGCCGGGGGCCCGCACGGACCTGGTGGCGGTCCGGCGCCGCGGCGCGGGTACGGATCTCGCCCCCAATGCCTGAGCCGCTCTCCCCCGGCGCGCTCCGGGACCTGGACCGGGCGCACGTCTGGCATCCGTACGGCCCGATGCCGGGCCGGCAGGAGCCGCTGGTCGTGGAGTCCGCGTCCGGGGTCCGGCTCCGCCTCGCGGAACCGGCGCACGGGCAGCACGAGTTGGTCGACGGGATGTCGTCGTGGTGGTCCGCGGTGCACGGGTACAACCATCCGGTGCTGAACGACGCGGCACGCGGCCAGCTGGACCGGATGAGCCATGTGATGTTCGGCGGGCTCACGCACGAGCCCGCCGTCCGGCTGGCGACCCGGCTGGTGGAGATCACCCCGGAGCCGCTGCGACACGTCTTCCTCGCCGACTCGGGCTCCGTTTCGGTCGAGGTCGCCGTGAAGATGTGCCTCCAGTACTGGCGCTCGGCCGGGCGGCCGGCCAAGAAGCGGCTGCTGACCTGGCGCGGCGGCTACCACGGGGACACCTGGCAGCCGATGTCGGTGTGCGACCCCGAGGGCGGGATGCACGAGCTGTGGTCGGGTGCGCTGCCCCGCCAGGTCTTCGCCGACGAACCGCCCGCCGGGTACGACGCGGAGCCCGACCCGGCGTACGCGGCGCACCTGCGCGACCTGATCGAGCGGCACGCCGACGAGCTGGCCGCGGTGATCGTGGAACCGGTGGTCCAGGGGGCGGGCGGGATGCGCTTCCACTCCCCCGCGTATCTGCGCGTGCTGCGCGAGGCGTGCGACGCGTACGGCGTACTGCTCGTGTTCGACGAGATCGCGACGGGCTTCGGCCGTACGGGGAAGCTGTTCGCCGCCGGGCACGCCGGGGTGTCCCCCGATGTGATGTGCGTGGGCAAGGCGCTGACCGGCGGCTATCTGACGATGGCGGCGACGCTGTGCACCGGTGAGGTGGCCGAGGGGATCTCGCGCGGCGAGGTGCCGGTGCTGGCCCACGGTCCGACGTTCATGGGCAACCCCCTAGCGTCGGCGGTGGCCTGCGCCTCCATCGACCTGCTGCTCGGCCAGGACTGGGAGCAGGAGGTCAAGCGCATCGAGGCCGGACTGCGCGCAGGGCTGGCGGCGGCCCGGGAGCTGCCATCGGTGCGCGACGTGCGGGTGCTCGGCGCCATCGGTGTCGTACAGCTCGATCACGAGGTGGACATGGCGGCGGCGACGCGGGCGGCGGTGCGCGAAGGGGTGTGGCTGCGGCCGTTCCGCGACCTCGTGTACACCATGCCGCCGTATGTGACCGGTGACGACGATGTGGCACGGATCTGCCGCGCCGTGTGCGCGGCGGCGCGGGAGGGCTGACGTGGGCGTTCTGGTGGTGACGGGCACCGGCACGGAGATCGGCAAGACGATCGTGACGGCGGCCGTGGCGGCGGCGGCCGCGGGCCGCGGGGTGGCGGTGCTCAAGCCGGCCCAGACGGGCCTGGAGCCGGGCGAGCCCGGCGACGCCGCCGAGGTGGCACGGCTGGCGGGCGGCCATGTGACGGCGGTGGAGCTGGCGCGTTTCCCCGAGCCGTTGGCGCCCGCGACGGCCGCACGACGGGCCGGGATGACGCCGGTACGGCCGTACGAGATCGCCGAGGCGGCCGAGAAGCTGGCGGTCGATCACGACCTGGTGCTGGTCGAGGGGGCGGGCGGGCTGCTCGTACGGTTCGACGACGAGGGCGCGACCCTGGCCGACGCGGCCCGGCTGCTGGCCGCTCCGGTCCTGGTGGTGGCCCCGGCCGGACTGGGCACTCTGAACTCCACGGCCCTGACCTCGGAGGCGCTGCGGGCCCGCGGGCTGGACTGCCTCGGGGTGGTGATCGGCAGCATGCCGGCCGATCCCGATCTGGCGGCGCGCTGCAATGTGGCGGATCTGCCGGTCGCCGCGGGCGCGCCGCTGCTGGGTGTCGTACCGCAGGGGGCGGGGTCGCTCGCACCGGCGGACTTCCGGTTGCGGTCGAGAAGTTGGCTGGCTGAGCCGCTGGGCGGGAACCGGCCCCAGGGCTGAGGGCGGGGCGGCAGGCCCGGACGGCGCGGCAAGGCGAAGGGGCGTCGGCAAAGGCGCGGGGCTGTCGCGTCCCGCACCGCCGAAGTATCGGGGACATATTCGGCACCCCGGCACCCGCCTGCTCGAACAAGTGGTCATAATTCCTGGTCAGGTAGCCGAAGTCACCGCAGTCGGCCACGTCCTGGCGCCCGAGGCGCCAACCGACCAGAATTCGCGACGACTCATGGAGTGACATTGAGTACGACGACGTTCCGTTCCCGCCTCACCGCCCGGCTCGGACGCAGCTATCTGGCCAGGATCCAGAAGCACGGACTCGGGTCCTCCACGATGAAGCTGCTTCCCGAACAGTTGCTGATGCCGCTGCGCCGGGACGGCCTGGATCCGGTGCGGGGGCTGGCCACCGCACGGGCGACCGCACCGGTCTCCAAGGTGGCGTTGCCCTTCGGCATGGACGCCTGGGTGGTCACCGGCTACGAGGAGTCCAAGGCTGTGCTCGGCTCCGCCGAGGGCTTCAGCACCGACTTCGCCCACCTGGCGGGCAACGCGGGCATAGTCGCCGAACACAGCCCCGGTGGGCTGGGGTTCAGCGATCCACCGGTGCATACGCGGCTGCGCCGCATCCTGACCCCCGAGTTCACGATGCGCAGGCTGCGCCGCCTGGCGCCCAGGATCGACGCCATTGTCGGGGAACGCCTGGACGCGATGGCGGCCGCGCCCGGACCGGTCGACCTGGTGCACGCGTTCGCGCTGCCCGTCCCCTCCCTGACCATCTGCGAACTGCTCGGGGTGCCCTACGAGGACCGGGACGACTTCCAGCAGCTGGCGATGGACCGCTTCGACCTGTTCGCCGGCACGACGGCGCCCTTCGGGGCCATGTCCGCGTCGCTCGACTACTTCCGCGGTGTCGTCAGGGCGCAGCGCCGCAACCCCGGCGACGGCCTGCTCGGCATGATCGTGCGGGAGCACGGGGACAGCGTCGACGACGAGGAACTCGCGGGCCTCGCCGACGGCGTGCTCACCGGCGGCTTCGAGACCACGGCGAGCACGATCGCGCTCGGCTCCCTCGTGCTGCTGCGCAACCCCGACGTCCTGGCCCGGCTGCGCACGGACGACGGTGTGACGGCTCCGTTCGTGGAGGAGGTGCTGCGTTACGTCTCCGCCGTGCAGATCGCCTTCCCCCGGTTCGCCCGCGAGGACATCGAGATCGCCGGGGTGGTCATTCCGCGCGGCGACATGGTGCTCTGCTCGCTGAGCGGGGCCAACCGGGACCCCGCGTATGTCACGGACGACGGGGGCTTCGACGTGGACCGGGTCACTCCGGCCGGACACCTCGCCTTCGGGCACGGCATCCATCGCTGCATCGGCGCGGAGCTGGCCCGGATGGAGCTGCGCTCCGTCTACCCGGCCCTGGCCAGGCGGTTCCCGGACATGCGGCTCGCCGTTCCGCCGCAGGACCTCACCTTCCGCAAGCTGTCGATCGTCTACGGCATCGACTCACTGCCGGTACGTCTGCGCTGAGCTTCCCCGCCGTGGGAAGCGGAAACCGCTCGCACGAGGGAACCGCCCTCTGGTTGGCTCGCCCCATGAACGATCTCCGCATCCGCCACGCCGCCCTGCCGGACATCGATGCCGTCCTGCGGTTCTGGCGCACGGCGGCCGAGGGTACGAGCATCAGCGACGACCACGACGGGGTGGCCCGCCTCATCTCCCGCGATCCCGAGGCGCTGCTCCTCGCGGAGCGGGACGGCACGCTGGTGGGAACGGTCATCGCCGGGTTCGACGGCTGGCGGTGCTCCGCCTACCGGCTGGCCGTGCACCCGGATCACCGCCGGCAGGGCATCGCCACCGCCCTGCTGGACGCGGCGGCGCAACGGTTCGCCGCACTGGGCGGCCGGCGGGTGGATGCCATGGTCCTGGAGAGGAACGAACGCGCGCACCATGCCTGGCAGGGGGCCGGCTACCTCCGCGAGGACCACTGGCGGCGCTGGGTGAAACCGCTGTAGGAACCGGGCCCACCTCCCCACTTTGCCGATCCTTTACCATGAGGTCCCGGCGTTCACGCTCCGGAACTCCCCCTCCTGACGAAAGGTGTGAGCCACCGCCCATGGGCGAGCCTCCCAGTAGCAGAACCCGCCGACGTCGCGCGGTCAGCCAGTCCCTGCCCGATCATGGGACGGAGGTGAACCGATGACCGAAGTGCTTCTGCTGCTCGTCGCCGTACTGCTCTCCCTCGCCTGTGGCGCCTTCGTCGCGGCTGAGTTCTCCCTGACCACGGTCGAGCGCGGCCAGCTGGAGAGAGCGGTCGAGCAGGGTGAACGCGGTGCCGCGAGTGCCATGAAGGCCGTGCGCAGCCTCACCTTCCAGCTGTCCGGGGCCCAGCTCGGCATCACGGTCACCAATCTGGTCGTCGGCATGCTCTCCGAATCGTCCATCGCGAAACTGATCCGGGGACCGGTCGAGGCCGTCGGGCTGTCGGCCGGCGCGGCGTCGTCCGTGGCGCTCGTCATCGGTACCGCCCTGTCCACCGTGTTCCTGATGGTCGTCGGCGAGCTGGTCCCCAAGAACTGGGCCATCTCCTCGCCGCTCGCGGTGGCGAAGGCGGTCGCCACCCCGCAGCGGGCCTTCACGGCGGTGTTCCGGCCCTTCATCAGCCACCTCAACAACACGGCGAACCGCATCGTGCGCCGTTTCGGGCTCGAACCCGCCGAGGAGCTGGCCTCCGCGCGCAGCCCGCAGGAGCTGATGGCGCTGGCCAGGCACTCCGCCAAGCAGGGCGCCCTGGAGGCGGACACCGCCGAACTGTTCGTCCGTACCCTCAACCTGCCGGAACTCACCGCGGAGAACGTGATGACCCCCCGCGTGCAGGTCACCGCGCTGGAGGTGGACGCGACCGCCGAGGACGTCGCCAACGCGACACGGGCCACCGGGCTTTCCCGCTTCCCCGTGTACCGGGGCAGCCTCGACACCGTGGTGGGCGTCGCCCACATCAAGGACGTCCTGGCGGTCCCCGCCGAGCAGCGGCCCCGCAAGCGGGTCTCCGAGATGCTGCGCGAACCGGTGCTCGTCCCGGAGACGCTGACCGTGGACCGGCTGCTCGACCGGCTGTCCGGCAAGCTCGCGATGGCGGTCGTGATCGACGAGTACGGCGGCACGGCGGGTGTCGTGACGCTGGAGGACATCGTCGAGGAGGTCGTCGGGGAGGTACGGGACGAGCACGACCCGCACGAGACACCGGACCTGGCACCGGCCGGTGAGGACGCCGACGGACGCGTCCTGTGGTCGGCCGACGGCGCCGCACGCACCGACCAGCTGGAGCGGATCGGGCTGAGAGTGCCGGACGGCCCCTACGAGACCCTCGCCGGCCTGATCGCGACTCAGGTGGGCCGCATCCCCACGGTGGGTGACTCCATCGAGCTGGGCGGCTGGCGGCTCGACGTGGTGGACGCCTCCGGACGCCGCGCCGCGCGGGCGCTGCTGCACGCACCGCTCACCGGTGCCCACGACTCGTCGGAGGATGAGCGATGACCGTCGTACAGCTTTTCATCGGCCTGCTGACGCTCGTCGTGAACGCCTTCTTCGTCGGCGCGGAATTCGCCCTCATCTCCGTACGCCGCAGCCAGATCGAGCCGCAGGCCGAAGCGGGGAACCGGCGGGCGCGCAGCGTCATCTGGGGCCTCGAACACGTCTCGGCGCTGCTCGCGGCAGCGCAGCTCGGCATCACGCTGTGCACGCTGGTCCTCGGTATCGTCGCCGAGCCCGCCATCGCGCATCTGCTGGAGCCGGTCTTCGACACCGTGGGCGTGCCGCACGGGCTGGTCCATCCGATCTCGTTCGTGATCGCGCTGTCGGTGGCGACCTATCTGCACATGCTGCTCGGCGAAATGGTGCCGAAGAACATCGCGCTGGCCGAGCCGGTGCGCTCCGCGCTGCTGCTCGGCCCGCCGCTGGTGGCGCTGGCACGGGCGCTGCGTCCGGTGATCTTCGCGATCAACGCGTTCGCCAACGCGCTGCTGAAGCTCCTGCGGGTGGAGACGAAGGACGAGGTGTCGGCCACCTTCTCCGACGACGAGCTGGCCCGTCTGGTGAAGGACGCGGGCGATGCGGGTCTGGTCGACGACCGGGCGGCCGAGCGGCTGCACCACGCGCTGGAGCTGGGCCGCCGGCCGGTGCGGGACGTGGTGCTGCCGGTGGACCGGGTGATGTACATCCGGGTCGGGGCGACCCCCGAGGAGCTGGAGCAGCTCTCGTACGAGACGGGGTTCTCGCGCTTCCCCGTGATGGACGCGGAGCAGCGCATCCTCGGGTACCTCCATGTGAAGGACGCCCTCGACGTCACCCCGCGCGACATGCCGTTCCCGGTCAGCTCGATGCGGCCGATCGCCCGGATCCGGGCGGCCACGCCGCTCGACGACGCGCTGACCGCGCTGCGGCGCAGCCGCACGCACCTGGCGGCGGTGCTCGACGAGGACGGCCGGCTGGCGGGCATGGTGACGATGGAGGACGTTCTGCGGGAACTGGTGGGCCGCCCCCAGGCCCGCTGAATCCCGGTGGCTCCGGGCCCCTCGCCCGGAGCCACCTGTTCCCCCGGCAGGGCCGGAGGGCACCGCGATACGATCGCATCGCCATGGAAATGAATGCCACATACACCAGCCTTGTCGCGGTCGGCGACTCGTTCACCGAGGGCATGTCGGACCTGCTGCCCGACGGTTCGTACCGGGGCTGGGCCGATGTGCTCGCCTCCCGGCTCGCCGCCCGCACGCCCGGCTTCCGGTACGCCAATCTCGCGGTACGCGGCAAGCTCATCGGCCAAATCGTGGACGAGCAGGTGGACGTGGCGGCGGCCATGCGGGCCGATGTGGTGACGCTGGTCGGCGGCCTCAACGACACCCTGCGCCCCAAGTGCGACATGGGCATGGTCCGCGGGCGGCTGGAGGAGGCGGTGGAGCGCCTGGCGCCGTCGTGCAGGAAGCTGGTGCTGATGCGCAGCCCCGGGCGCAACGGCCCGGTGATGGAGCGGTTCCGGCCACGCATGGAGGAGCTTTTCGCCCTGGTCGAGGAGCTGGCCGCCCGGCATGACGCGGTCGTCGTCGACCTCTACGGCGCACCGGCCCTGGGCGACCCCCGGCTGTGGGACGTCGACCGGCTGCATCTGACCGCCGAGGGGCACCGCAGGGTGGCCGAGGCGGTCTGGCAGGCGCTGGGGCTGCCGCCGGAGAGCGACTGGCAGGCCGTACTGCCCACCGCCGTCCCGCCTCGCTGGGCCGCCCGGCGCGTGGACGATGTGCGCTTCGCCCGCCGGCATCTGCTGCCGTGGATCGGGAGGCGTCTGACGGGGCGCTCGTCGGGCGACGGCCGGGCGGGGGCGCAGTTCAGCGCCGAGCTGGGCCGGGCTTTCTGGGTCACCCCCGAGGAGGGCGGCGCCTCGGCTCCGGTGGCCTCGTGGCGCCGTCTGGACCACGGCAACGTGGACAGCGGCGAGCGGGGGGCATCGGACGCGTCGCGTTCGTAGCAATCCACAAACCAGACCGCGGCGCTGAGCTGCACGAACCGCCAGTAGAATCAGGACACGTGACTGCTGTGTCTGCGAAGCCTCGCATCCCCAATGTCCTGGCCGGCCGCTACGCCTCCACGGAGCTGGCCGTCCTCTGGTCCCCCGAGCAGAAGGTGAAGCTGGAACGTCAGCTGTGGCTGGCGGTGCTGCGCGCCCAGAAGGACCTCGGGATCGAGGTACCCGACGCCGCCCTCGCCGATTACGAGCGCGTGGTCGACCAGGTCGACCTGGCCTCGATCGCCGAGCGCGAGAAGGTCACCCGGCACGACGTGAAGGCCCGGATCGAGGAGTTCAACGCCCTCGCCGGTCATGAGCACGTCCACAAGGGCATGACCTCCCGCGACCTCACCGAGAACGTCGAGCAGCTCCAGATCCGGCTCTCCCTGGAACTGATGCGCGACCGCACGGTGGCCGTCCTGGCCCGGCTCGGGAAGCTCGCTGCCGAATACCGCGAGCTGGTCGTCGCCGGCCGCTCCCACAACGTCGCCGCCCAGGCCACGACCCTCGGCAAGCGCTTCGCGACCGCGGCCGACGAGCTGCTGGTGGCCTACGGCCGGCTCGAAGACCTGCTGGAGCGCTACCCCCTCCGCGGCATCAAGGGCCCGGTCGGCACGGCGCAGGACATGCTCGACCTGCTGGGCGGCGATGCCGGGAAGCTGGCCGAGCTCGAACAGCGCATCGCCGGCCACCTGGGCTTCGCCCAGGCCTTCACCTCGGTCGGCCAGGTCTATCCCCGCTCGCTCGACTACGACGTCGTGACCGCCCTGGTCCAGCTGGCGGCGGCGCCCTCCTCGGTCGCGAAGACCATCCGGCTGATGGCCGGCCACGAGCTGGTGACCGAGGGGTTCAAGCCGGGTCAGGTCGGCTCGTCCGCGATGCCCCACAAGATGAACACCCGCTCCTGCGAGCGCGTCAACGGCCTCATGGTCATCCTGCGCGGCTACGCGTCGATGACCGGTGAGCTGGCGGGCGACCAGTGGAACGAGGGCGACGTCTCCTGCTCGGTGGTCCGCCGGGTGGCCCTGCCGGACGCGTTCTTCGCGTTCGACGGGCTGGTGGAGACGTTCCTGACGGTGCTCGACGAATTCGGCGCCTTCCCCGCCGTCGTGGCCCGCGAGCTGGACCGCTACCTTCCCTTCCTCGCCACGACCAAGGTGCTGATGGGCGCGGTGCGCGCGGGTGTCGGCCGCGAGGTCGCCCATGAGGCCATCAAGGAGAACGCCGTCGCCTCCGCCCTGGCCATGCGTGAGCAGGGCACCGAGCGCAACGAGCTGCTGGACAAGCTCGCGGCCGACGAGCGCATCCCGCTCGACCGCGCCCAGCTCGACGAGCTGATGGCGGACAAGCTCTCCTTCACCGGTGCGGCGGGCGACCAGGTCACCGCGCTCGTCTCCCGGATCGAGGAGATCACCAAGCAGCACCCGGAGGCCGCGGGATACACCCCGGGCTCGATCCTCTGACCGTGACGACCCTCCCTTCCGGCCGATGACGCCCGAGGACCTCCAAGCTGCCCGTGACCGTGTTGTTCCCGACGTGGTCGCGGGCGGCCTGCGCGTGCTGTTCTGCGGGATCAACCCGAGCCTGACGACGGGTGCCACGGGCCACCACTTCGCTTTCCCCGGCAACCGCTTCTGGCCCGTGCTCCACCTGTCGGGTTTCACACCACGGCAGTTGCGCCCCGCCGACCAGGCCGAGCTGCTTCAGTACGGGCTGGGCATCACCAACGTCGTCGCCAGGGCCACGGCCCGAGCCGACGAACTGTCCGCCGAGGAATTCCGGGCCGGAGGACAGATCCTGACCTCCAAGGTCGAGCGGCTGCGGCCACGGTGGCTGGCCGTGGTCGGCATCACCGCCTACCGCACGGCGTTCGGCGACCGCCGTGCCCGCATCGGCCCTCAGGAGCGGACGACAGGCGGGGCCCGCGTCTGGGCGCTGCCCAACCCCAGCGGCCTCAACGCCCACTGGACCGCTCAGACCATGGCCGAGGAGTACAAACGCCTGCGGACGGCCGTGGACGAGGACGGCACCGCGTAGTCCGGGTGGCTGGATCCCGTAGTCGGCACGCGCGCTCGGTTTCTGCGGGTCAGGGCGGATCGATCTCCGTCACGAGCACGCTCAGCTCGCATCCGGAACCCTCGTCCTCCAAGTAGAGCGCCAGCGCGACCCAGCGTTCCTCCTCCGTGCGCCACATCCGCAGATACTCGCATCCCGCCACGGTGTCGGCCCACGGGGCGGGTATCTCCTCACCGGACATCATCCGCTCCTGGGCACTCCACAGGCTGATCATCTGCGGCGCACCCCAGCGGCTCCCGAGCAGCGTGACCAGCGCCTCGTGGTCCGCGAGGCACTGAGCCCGGCGCTCCAGCCGGCCGGCTTCGTCGTCTTCCCAGGCGTCGTCGTCCATGTGCAGGAACGCCGTGTGGTAGCCGGGCCCGCTGACTCCCGAACCCGATCGGACACGTTCCGCCGGAAACTCTCGGGTGCGCATCCCGTCGATGAGGCGGAGGTGATGTGCGGTGGTCATGCCGTCAGTAAACCCCTCCCCACTGACAATCGGAGCGTCGCTCCGAACTTTGAGATGATTTCAGCCACCTCGTTCCCCGGCGCGAAGGAGGCGAGGGGCGTCAATGCCCCGTCAGCGAGCGAACGGGCCGTGGAGCGGCTTCTGCCACACAGAGACGTGCGACCTGCTGGACGCGGTGAAAGGTGCCTCCTTCCAGTCGGCCCACCGCTCGGACAGCTCCAGGCCGGCGAGCTGCCCCATCAAGTCGAGTTCAGAGGGCCAGACATATCGATGGGGCGACGAGAAGGTGGAGCCCCGCCCGTCGGCGATCGTGTAGTGGTGCGAGACCTGCCACTGGTTCACCAAGTCGTATGTGTCGAAACCTACGTGCTGGTCGCCGATGTGAAAGGGCCTCGCGGTCTCACCCGGCGGCAGGCGCTGCAGTTCGGGTACGAACACCTCGATCACGAAGCGGCCCCCGGGGTCGAGGTGCCTGGCCGCGTTGCGGAAGCACGCGACCTGTTCCTCCTGTGTGAGCAGGCAGGTGATCGAGTTGTAGACCACGTAGACAAGGCCGAAGAGGCCGGGCGCCCTTGCGGTCGTCATGTCTCCGATCGTCACGGCCACGTCGTCACCGCCAGGCTTGTCGCCCAGTTCCCGAGCCATGGGTTCCGACTTCTCGATCCCCGCGACCCGAACGCCGCACGCGCTCAGAGGAAGAGCGACCCGTCCTGTTCCGACCGCGAACTCCAGAGCTGGGTTCCCACCCGCTCGGTGCTCAAGGAAGGAAACCGCGGGGCCCAGGACTTCGGGCGCGTACATGTGCGCGGACGACTCGTCGTAGCCTCGCGCCACCTGCTCGTTCCACACGTCTGCGTCCATGTCCATCTCCTTGTCCATGGCCCCGAAGGCTGCCACTCCATCGGCCGGGCGGGCGACTGGGTTTCGGCCCGCCCGTTGCCTCCGGTGATCGGTGCCGGACAGGCGAGGGCCGGGCCAGTGGGTTCGATCAAGGCGGCTGGGTGCCGCCCTATGTCGACGAGGTGGTGGAGCGATTCATGAGCGAGGCGACGGCTGGGGCCGGCGCCTCGCTCAGCACCTACCGCCGCCGCGCTGACGGTTGAGGGGCGGGATCAATGGGCCTGGGGCGGCGTCGGATCGGTCCGGTCCGGTCCGGTCGGGCAGCAACGGCTCCGTCTCCGTCCGTGGCCGTTGGGCTTCGGTCAACGGCACCCATCAGTCAGCGGTCAGCGGATCCGAAGGTATCCGCCGGACCGTGCCTAGGCGTCCCGGCGCCTCACCGCCCACCAGCCGGCGAGCAGGGCGACGGCGGCCCAGGCCGCGGTGACGGCCAGGCCCGTCCAGGGGCCGATGCTGCCCTCGGGGTGCTGGTGCAGCACCAGCTGACCGGCTCGGTCCGGCAGGTAGTCCGCGGCGCCGCCGACGACATCGCCGACCACGAACGAGACGATGAGGATGAAGGGTATGAGCGTGCTGAGAACCGCGACCGCACTCCGCAGCAGGAACGTCAGTCCGGCCGCGAACAGGGCCATGAGCGCCAGGTAGATGCCGCCCCCGAACGCTGCCCGCAGTGCCCCCGGTTCGCTCAGCCCGATCGCGTACTCCCCCATGAACAGTTGGCCCGCGGCAAACGCGCCGAAGCTGGTGACGAGCCCGACGGCCAGCGCGGCCGCGCCGACCAGGGACACCTTGGCCACGTAGAAGAGGGTGCGGCGCGGGACCGCCGCTAGCGACATGCGCAACGCGCCGTTCGCGTATTCGGTCGAGATCGCCGTCGCACCGAAGCTGATGGCGGCGATCTGGCCGAAGTTCAGGGCGTAGAAGGCACCGAAGAGGAGCTCGGCATCGGCACCGTCCGCCTCTGCCCGGCCGACGGTGGCAGCGGTGAGAATCGTGACCGCAATCGTCACGAGCAGGACAGCCGCCAGCGATCCGAATACGGACCGCACCGACCTGATCTTGATCCATTCCGAGCGCAGAACAGCGGTGGCCGACATGGTCAGGCCTCCTGACCGTTGGTTGACGAAGACAGCGCTGGGGTCCGGGCGGCGGACGCGAATTCCGTGGTGTCGGCGGTGAGGGCCAGATAGGCCTGCTCCAGCGTGGGCCGCTCATCTGTGAGCTCCACGACCGGGATGCCTTCCCTCGCGGCCATCGCTCCTATTTCCTCGGCCGTCACCTCGTCGACAGTCCAACGGGCGTCCTCGCTCTGCGCGGCTCGGTATCCCTCGCGGCGCAGCAGCGCACCGAGCCGAGCGGATTCGGTCGTGCGGATCCGCACCCGGGTCCTGCCACGGGAGTCCAGGAACTCCCGCATCGGGAGATCGGCGAGCAGCCGGCCCCTGCCCAGAACGATCAGATGGTCGGCGAACGAGGATGTCTCGTTCATCAGATGGCTGGAGACCAGCACCGTGCGGCCCTCACGGGCGAGTCGCTTCAGCAGCTCGCGGATCCACACGATGCCTTCGGGATCCAGCCCATTCGACGGTTCGTCCAGCATGATGACTTCCGGGTCCCCGAGCAGAGCGGTCGCTATGCCCAGGCGCTGGCGCATCCCGAGGGAGAACGTCTTGATCCGGCGACCGCCCACCTTGCCGAGACCCGTCTCCTCCAACACCTCCTCGACCCTGGTCGCGCCCAGGCCGTTGCTCGCGGCAAGGGCCAGCAGGTGGTTGCGCGCAGTCCGCGCGCCGTGGGCGGCTTGCGGATCGAGCAGGGCTCCGACGCGTCGCAGCGGGTCGGTCAGAGCCGCGTACGGCTGTCCGCCGATCGTCGCCGTTCCGCTCGTGGGGCGGTCCAGGCCGAGCACCAGCCGCATGGTGGTGGATTTCCCGGCGCCGTTGGGGCCGAGGAAGCCGGTCACACGGCCGGGCCGTACCTGGAAGGCAAGGCGGTCCACAGCGCGGGTCGCGCCGTAGTCCTTGGTGAGCTCGTGGACATCGATGCTGGTCATGTCCTCAGCTTCGCCGCCGTGGCCGGCCCGGCTCCTCCCCCACGCGTGTGGATCATCTCCCTCGCTCGGGGGAGTTGCCCTGCCGGCCCCACTGGCACGATGGGCGGCATGTACCAGTTCCTTCGCCCGCTGACCGCCTCGGTCACCTACACCCGCTGGCTGCACCTGCTCATGCCCGGTGCCGTCGTGAGCGTGTGGCTGTTCATCTCGATGGACACGCCTTGGGTGCCGCTGGTTCTGGCGGCGATGGTCGGCCTGATACCGGGCATGCGCCTCGCGGAGGGTCTCCAGGCTCAGCTGCTGCTCACCCCCGCGGAGCGCGGTGACCCGGCCGCCACCATCTCGGTGGCGCCGTCGGATTCATGGTCGGAGCGCTGGAGAACCGCGCTCTGGCTCGAAGTACGGCTGCTCGGTGCGGGGCTCGCCGGGCTGGCCACCGTGTTGTTGTCGACGACGGCCGTCGACCTCGTCCGGTCCTCGTTCGGTTCGGCGCCTACCGAGCAGGGGTTCGCCACCGGGCTGGGGACGCATTGGTGGGCTGCCATCCTGTCGCCCGTGCCCGTCGTGATGCTGTTCGCCGTGGTGGTGAGCTGTGGCGAGATGATCACCGCGGCGGCGCGGTGGTTGCTGGGACCGACGCCGGTACAGCGGCTGACCGCGCTGGAGGAGCGCACCGAACAGCTCCTGGAGCGCAATCGGATCGCACGCGAGCTGCACGACTCGATCGGACACGCCCTGACCGTCGCCGTGGTGCAGGCGGGCGCGGCGCGGGCGACGCACGACCCGGACTTCACGGACCGGGCCCTGGCGGCGATCGAGGAGACGGGACGGAACGCCCTGGAGGACCTGGAGAGGGTGCTGAGGGTACTGCGCGAGGCTGATGCGCCGCCGGGGCAGCGGCCCTCGCTGATCGAGGCCGACCGTCTGCTGGACTCGGCGCGGGGGTCGGGGGCGAAGGTCGACGCGAAGGTGACCGGGGCACTGGAGCAGGTGCCGGGGCCGGTGTCCCGGGAGGGGTATCGCATCCTTCAGGAGTCCCTCACCAACGTCCTGCGGCACTCGGGGGCCGTCCCGGTCCGCGTCCGCATCCGGGTCGCGGGCGGCCGGCTGGAGCTGGAGGTGAGCAATCCGCTCACGGGCGCGGCCGGTGCTCCGGGCAGCGGGAGCGGGCTGCGGGGCATCCGGGAGCGAGCGGCTCTCCTGGGCGGAAAGGCCAGGACAGGTCCGTCCGACGGGGAATGGAGGGTGCAGGCGAGCCTTCCGCTGTACGGAATAGGCTGACGTGATGCCGGTAACCGTTCTTCTGGTCGACGACGAGCCCCTGGTCCGCACGGGGCTGCGGGCAGTCCTGGAGGCCCAGCCCGATATCGAGGTGGTGGGTGAGGCGGGTGACGGCGCCGCGGTCATCCCCCTGGTGAGGCAGCTGCGACCCGATGTGGTGGCGATGGATGTCCGCATGCCGCTCATGGACGGCATAGAGGCCACCAGGGTGGTGCTGCGCACCGTGCCCGAGCCTCCGAAGATCCTGGTGGTGACGACATTCGAGAACGACGAGTACGTCTACGAGGCGCTGCGCGCGGGGGCGGACGGGTTCCTCCTCAAGCGGGCCCGGCCGGCCGAGATCGTCCACGCCGTACGGCTGGTGGCGGAGGGGGAGTCTCTGCTGTTTCCGGCGGCGGTCCGGCGGCTCGCCGCCGAATACGGCACGAACAAGGCGCGCGAGCTGCTGAGGCGGGCCTCGCTCACCGAGCGTGAGGCCACGGTGCTGCGGCTGATGGCCCGGGGCCTGACCAATGCCGAAATCGCCGACAAACTCGTGGTGGGGGTGGAGACGGTGAAGTCTCATGTCAGCGCCGTGCTCGCGAAGTTGGGCGCGCGTGACCGCACCCAGGCGGTGATCGCCGCCTATGAGTCCGGGTTCGTCTCTCCCGGTTGATCCCGGCCTTCGGGAACGGCATCGCCGCCCACGGTCGCCCTACCCCTGAGCAGCGAGTACGATCCGCCTGACATGCGCACGAGCTGGGAGGACACACCGTGGGCCGGCTGACCGGTGGGGACCCGTCGCTGTTGCGTCGGATCAATTCCGCGGTGGTACTGCATGCCCTCAGGGGTGCGTCCTCCTCGACCCTGACGGACCTGACCCGCATCACGGGGCTGTCCCGTCCGACGGTCGAGGGCGTCGTGGAGGGGCTCTTCGAAGCGGGGCTGGTGGTCGAGTGCGCTCCCGACGGGCCCGAGGCGCGCCGCCAGGGACGTCCGGCGCGGCGGTTCCGGTTCCGGGCCGAGGCGGGGTACCTGCTGGGCATCGAGATCGGCCCGCATCGTGTGTCGGCCCTCCTGTCGGGGCTGGACGGCCGCATCATCGGCGCCGGTTCCCGGGAGGTGTCGGAGACGGCGAGTGCCGACGACCGCCTCGACCGGGTACGGGCGGTGGTCGCAGACGTCCTGCGGCGCACCGGCGTGGCCCGCAGCAGCCTGCGGGCGGTGGGGGTGGGCAGTCCGGGCATCGTGGAGGCCGACGGCACCGTCCGGCTGGGTACCGCGCTGCCGGACTGGACGGGCCTGGCCCTGGGCGAGCGGCTGAGGCGTTCCTTCCGCTGCCCCGTTCTCGTGGAGAACGACGCCAACGCGGCTGCCGTCGCCGAGCACTGGAAGGGTGCGGCCACGGAGTCCGACGACATCGTGTTCGTGCTGGCGGGGCTGAGCCCGGGAGCGGGTTCCCTGATCGGGGGGCGGCTGCACCGCGGGTTCGGGGGCGCGGCCGGGGAGATCGGTGCGCTGCACCTGCTGGGCCGGGACGTCACGCCGGAGCACCTGCTGTCGACGACGGACACCCCGCTGGACCCGCTGGACGAGCACGCCGTCGCGGCGGTGTTCGCGAAGGCGCGGCACGGTGACGAGCAGGCTCAGGCCGCGGTGGAGCGGTTCATTCAGCGGCTGGTCCACGACGTGGCGGCGCTGGTGCTGGCGCTCGATCCCGAGCTGGTGGTGATCGGGGGCTGGGCCGCCGGCCTGGACGGGGTCCTGGACCCGCTCCGCGGTGAGCTGGCCCGCTACTGTCTGCGGCCCCCTCGGGTGGCCCTCTCGCTCCTCGGCGAGGCCGCGGTGGCGACCGGTGCGCTGCGGCTCGCGCTCGACCACGTCGAGGAGGAGCTCTTCGCCGTGGAGGGAACGGTCACGGCCCGCCGCTGAGTGCGACGGGCCGGGTGGTGCGTGCTGTGGGATATGCGGTCCGGCGCCGGACGGCTGGTCCGGTGACGGTGGGCGTCAGGAGGCCACGCGCTCCTCGGCGGAGTGGCTGATCTCCAGGTCGCCGGAGTCGCCGAAGGTGAGCCGGCAGGTGTCCGCCCGGTATGTGGCGACCGATACGGCGGCGGTGCCGCCCGCGGCGAGGTAGCGGGTGGTGACCACGAGGACGGGGGCGCCGGGAAGCCGGTCGAGCTCCTTGGCGTCGTCGGCGCGGGCGGAACCCAGCTCGACGGAGCGGTCCTGGCCGTCGAGGCCGAGCCGGTGCAGTTCGCGTACGACATTGCGGGCCCTGGCCGCGCCGGACGGGGCGTCTATGCCGGACAGCTCCGGCACGGAGGACGACGGCACGTACAGCAGCTCCGCCGCGACCACCTGGCCGTGGCTCAGCCGGATGCGGCGGACGATGTGCAGGGGCTCCTCGCCACCCACGTTCAGCGTCGCGGCGATCGCGGCCGGGGCGGGAGCGCTCTCGCAGTCCACCGACTGCCAGGCCTCGTCGGCCTCGCCGCCGGTCCAGTCGTGCCGGCCCGTCGACACCGCGACGCCCACGCGCGGCGGGGCGACCGTGGTGCCGACGCCGCGGCGGCGGTGCAGCCTGCCTTCGAGTTCGAGTTGCTCCAGAGCCTGCCGGAGCGTTGCCCTGGCGACACCGAACCGGGCGGCGAGCTCGCGCTCGTTGGGGAGGATCTCCCCCACCGCAAAGTCCGAGTCGAGTGCCTCACTGAGCACGGTCTTGAGGTGCCAGTACTTCGGCTCCTGCACCGTTTCCAGCTGCGTGGTCCCCACCCTGTCCTCCGCAATCGCCCAGCGGCTTTTCCGCGACGTTATTTATTAAAGGTTCCTGTCTTAACGTTGGAACCTTAGGACGGCACACCCCCTTGGTCAAGACCAATCCTGCGTCTGTGACGCTGTGAATAGGGGGTCTGCCGCAGAGCGTTCACAGGACGTTCGCGGACCGGAGAACCGCGCGTAGCACAAAGCCCCACGTCGGGGCGGGTGCGTGGGGTTACTGAACAGTTCTGATTCGAATGGCTGGAATCGACCGAATCGGCTGAAAGAGGTCAGGGGGCGGTCCGCGTCGCGGAGCGGCGGCCGACAGTGGGAGCGGGAGAGGCCCCGGAGCGCCGAGATGCGCGGCCCCGGCGGACGGGGGCCCACAGGGGCGTGCTCGCGGCGTGCGACCTCTTGAACTGGAAGCTACCTGGCGGTAATTGTTGTTGACGCCACGTCTAAGCCGCTCGCGGGCACGGCTCCCCGTGTCGCGACCGCAACCCCCGGGGGCACTGCCATGACCAGCACGGTCTCGTTCAGCATCGAGTCGCCCCAAGGGCCCCGGACCGTGTCCGTGGCGTACGAACGGACCGGCTCCGGGGAGCCGTTGCTGCTCCTGCACGGCATCGGTCACCACCGTCAGGCCTGGGACCCGGTGGCGTCGATCCTGGCCGTGGAGCGGGAGGTGATAGCCGTCGACCTGCCCGGTTTCGGGGCCTCCCCGGCGCTGCCCGACGGCGTTCCGTACGATCTCGCGACCGTGGCGCCGCTGCTCGGAGCCTTCTGCGCGACGCTCGATGTGGACCGCCCCCATGTGGCGGGCAACTCCCTCGGCGGGCTGCTGGCGCTGGAGATGGGGCGTCGCGATCTCGCCCGTTCGGTGACCGCGCTCTCGCCCGCGGGGTTCTGGAGCGAGCGCGAGCGCGTCTACGCGTTCGGGACCCTGCGCGCCATGCGGCTGGCCGCACAGTCGATGCCGCTGCCCCTGATCGAGCGGCTCTCCCGCACGGCGGCCGGTCGCACGGCGCTGACCAGCACCATCTACGCCCGGCCCGGTCGCCGTTCGCCAGAGGCGGCGGTCTCCGAGACCCTGGCGCTGCGCGAGGCGACCGGCTTCCACCAGACCCTGGCCGTCGGCCGCGGCGTGCGGTTCACCGCCGACCTGCCCGGACTACCGGTCACCATCGCCTGGGGCGGCCGCGACCGGCTCCTCCTGCGACGCCAGGGAATCAGGGCGAAGCACAGCATTCCCGGCGCACGGCTCGTCCGGCTGCCCGGCTGCGGCCACGTCCCGATGAACGACGACCCCGCGCTCGTGGCCCGGGTGATCCTCGACACCAGCCGCTGAAGCCGCCTCCCGTTCCCCGCCGCGCCGCCCCAGCACGCCCGACCCGATCGCCACACCGAGCCCGACCAGGCAGGAGCCGGCTGCCTGGGCGACACCGTAGGAACCGGTTCCCACCAGCGGGGCGGTGAGTGCGGCGGAGACCGGGATCAGGCCGGAGAAGAGCGTGGCGCGCTCGGCGCCGATGCGCTGCATCCCCATGTACCAGCAGACGAAACCGATGACGGTCACCACGGCCGCCTGCCAGATCAGCGCCGCCGCCTCGGCTCCGGTCGGCACCCGCAGGAAGCCGCCGCCGTCCAGCACCAGCCCCAGGACCGCCGACTCGGCCGCGGCGATCACGCAGACCGTCGCGGACAACAGCTTCGGGCCCAGCGGGCGCAGCACCGGCACCGCGAGTACGGCGAAGCCCACCTCACCGGCGAGCGCGCCCACGGAGCACAGGATGCCCGCCAGGTCCGTACGCCCCCAGCCCTGGACCGTAAAGGCACCCGCTGCGACCAGGGCAGCCGCGTACAGCACGGCACGAGTGGGACGGCGGCCGTCGAGCAGCGGCACGAGCACCGCCACGAGAATCGGCGCGCAGCCGACGAAGACACCCGGAACCGCTGGTTCGGCAGAGCGTTCGGCGGCCAGCACGGCGAGGTTGAAGCCGACCATGCCGACCGCCGCGAGCAGCGCGAGCCGCCTCCACTGGCGCCCCGAGAGCGCGCGCAGCGTGGCGGCGGGCCTCGGCTCCCCCTCACGGCGGAGCAGGGGCAGGAGAAGCAGCGCCGCGAGGCCGTAGCGCAGCGCCTGGCCTCCCGCGTACGGGTAGTCGCCAAGGACGCTGTTGGCGGTGAAGGAGGCGCCGACGAGGAGGCAGGCGACGGCGGCCGAGAGAGCCCCGCGCACATAGGTCACGTTCATGGCACCGACGCTAGGGAGCCGGGCGGCCCGGTTTAAGGTCCACTTTCATGACGTCTTCGGGGACCAATACGCGCTCAGAGGCCGACGGCCAAGGCCGGGAACCGGTTTCCACGGCCTGGGAGTTGCTGTTGCCGGTGGCATCCGCTCCGGCCCGGGGCCGTGGCCGGGCGCTCCAGTCGGCCCTGCGCGAGGCGGTCCGTTCCGGCCGTCTGGCACCGGGGACCCGGCTGCCGTCCAGCCGTGAGCTGGCCGCCGATCTGCGTGTCTCGCGCGGCCTGGTGACCGAGGCGTACGAACAGCTGACCGCCGAAAGCTATCTGCGCAGCGGGCGTGGGGCCGGGACCTGGGTGAGCGGGTCCGCGCGGGCGGCGGCGGGCGGCGCGCGGGACCTCGCCCCGCGCGCCCTCGGCGTCCGCGTCGACTTCCGGCCGGGCACACCGGATCTCTCCCTCTTCCCGCGCAGTGCCTGGGCGGCAGCCCACCGCTCGGTGCTCGGCCGGCTGCCGCACCGCGCTCTCGGCTATCCGGACCCGCGCGGTCTGCCGGAGCTGCGCAACGCCCTCGCGGCCCTGCTGACCCGGCGGCGTGGGGTCGTCGCCGATCCCGAACGGCTCCTGATCTGTTCCGGGGTGGCTCAGGCGACGACGCTGCTCGGGTTCGTCCTGCACGGGCGCGGCATGCGCACGGTGGGCGTGGAGGACCCGGGGAGCCCGGAGCACGCGGCGCTCTTCGCGTCCGCCGGTATGGCGACCGCCCCGGTGCCGCTCGACGACGAGGGCCTGGCCGTGGAGCCGCTGGTGCGCTCCGGTGTGCGCGCCGTGGTCACGACCCCGGCCCATCAGTTCCCGACCGGAGTGGCCTACTCCGCCGCTCGGCGCAGCCGGCTCCTGGAGTGGGCGCGCGAGGCGGACGGGCTGGTGGTGGAGGACGACTACGACGGTGACTTCCGCTACGACCGCGCTCCCGTCGGCGCCCTTCAGGGGCTCGACCCCGAGCGCGTCGCCTACACGGGCTCGGTGAGCAAGTCGCTGGCACCCGGGCTGCGGCTGGGCTGGCTGATCGCGCCCGCCGACATGACCGGCGAACTCGTCGACCGGAAGCGGACGATGGACCTCGGCAACCCGGCTCTCGACCAGGCGGTTCTCGCCGGTTTCGTGACGAGCGGGGGCTACGACCGCCAGCTGAGGCGCTGCCAGCGCGCCTACCGCGAGCGGCGGGACGTACTGACGCGGGCGCTGGCCGAGCACTTTCCCGGCACCGAGGTGAGCGGCATCGCGGCGGGCCTGCACATCATCGCCCGGCTGCCCGAACGGTGGGGACCGGAGGAGGAGTTCGCCGCCCGCGCGGCCGATGCCGGGATCGCCGTACGCCTGTTGCGCGACTACGGGACGCGGCGGCCTGCGGACGGCTGCGTACGCCTGGTACTCGGCTACGCCCACCTGGCTCCGGCGGACATCCTCCGCGGGGTGCGCACACTGGCCGCCTGCCCCCGGCAGAACCCCTGTTGACCTGCGGCGGAGGCCGATTGTCAGTGGGGGGTCCTACCGTTTTCCCATGACCCGAACCGTGCAGGCCCTGGCCTACTCACGTCCGTCCGCCCTGGCTTCCTCACAGGCCGGTCAGTTGCTCGGCCTGGAGACCGCGGGCGGCTCCACGCCGCGTGGCTTCGAACCCCATCCCCGGTTCTTCGAGGGCTTCCTCGCCTCGCCTCAGATCGCGGCCCGCGGGCTCCTCTGCGTGGCGGACGTCGCCGCCGCGCGCTATTACCAGCGGACCCTGCTGTCCTCGCTGGACCCGGTGGTGACGGGCAACGGCGACCGGCTGCGCTTCGAGTCGTTCTCCGGATGCTGCGGGGTGTACGCACGGCTCGACGTGCTGAGTGAAGGTTTGGAAGGGGTCGGAACGGGTCACGGCACGACCAATGTGGATGTGAACAATCCGCTGCGGGAGGCCCTTTCGCGGATAGCGGGTGACGACCCGCTGCATCTGCGGGTGGGCCCGCAGGAGATGGCGGTCACCACGATGGACGGTCCAGTCGTGGAGAAGAAGGTCCCGCTGCCGAACCGATGGCTGCGTGGCTTCGCCGAGGCCCAGGTGGCCTCCGCCGCCTTCGATCTGCGGGCGGAGCTCCCCGCCGCGGAGGCCGTACGGTTCCTGCGGTCGCTGCCCAGGTCGTCCGGACCTGCCTCGCGGGGCGCGCAGTGGGTGGTGCCGGTCGGACAGACCCTGCGCCCCACGACCCGGCCGGCGGCCGGCGCCGTCTGCCTCCCCGGGCCCCAACGGCTGGTGACATTGCAGCGGGTCCTTCGGTACGCGTCGGCGCTGCGCGTGTACGGGCCGGTGGCCGACGGCGCCGCCACCGCGAGCGCCTGGGAGGTGGTGCTGCCCGGAATGCGGCTGACCCTGACGCTGTCGCCCGATGCCTCGCGCGGCTTCTCCGGTGAGGGCGGGGTGCTGGAGGCGCTCGCCACGGACGACGCCTCCGCCGATGCCGAGCTGGTCTCCGTCCTGCTGGCCTGGGAGCCCCGGATCGAACCGGACCGGCTGGCGGAGCAGGCGGGCCTGCCGGTGGAGCGGGTACGGGCCGCGCTCGTCCGGCTGGGCACGGCCGGGCGGGTGGGGTACGACCTCGCGGACGCGGCGTACTTCCACCGCGAGCTGCCCTACGACGCGGACCGCGCCGAGCGGCACAACCCGCGGCTGGTGGCCGCGCGGCAGCTGGCCCGGGAGGGCGCGGTCGTCCTGGACGGCGAGGTCGCGGCGGTGCGCTCGGGCGACCAGCGCTACCAGGTGCGGGAGCGGTCGGGCGCGCTGAGCTGCACCTGCCAGTGGTGGGCGGACTACCGGGGCCGCCGCGGCCCGTGCAAGCACGCGCTGGCCGTCCGGATGGTGCGCCGTGGCGCGACGGTCGCCGGAGGTGCGCGATGAACACGCTGATGGACGCGGTACGAGAAGGGCGCCTGGACGACATCCGCCCGCTGCTGGCCCGGTTGGACCGGGGGGAACGCAGAGCGGCGCTCGACGAGTTGAAGGTGCTGCGCAAAGAGGCACGGGGCTGGTCCTGGGGCGAGCGCACCAGAGTCCGCAAGGCCGTGCTGGTGGCCGGCGCGGCCTGCCACAACGGGGCGGCGGGCTGCGCGGCCTGGCTCGGTGCCAGGGACATGCGTGACTGGACGCATTCGCCGTACCCATGGGTGCTGGAGGTGCTCGGCGACCGCGATCCGGCCTGGCTCGCCGACCTCGCCCGGCGGCTGGCCGCGCGCGCCGTGGAGTCCGATGCCGAATACCGGCTCGTCGTGGAGCTGTCCCGCAGAGCGGACTGCCCACTGCCCGCGTCCGACGGCATGGTCCGTGCCTGGGCCGAGCGGGTCAACGGTACGACGTGGCGGTCGGAGCCGCGGGTGCCGCTCGTCGACGCCCTGCGGGCGGACACCCATCTCGACGTGCTGGTCCCGCATCTGCTGACCATGCCGGAGCTTCCGTCGGCGGTGGCCTGGGTCGACAGCCGCTCCCCCGCCGGGTACTGGCCGGCCGCGCTGACCGCTCTCGCGGCGCGGGGTGTGCTCGACCGAGGCACCCTGCTCGACAGTTGCGTCACGCGTCTGCTGCGCGGCGGGAAACCCATCGATCTGCGCTTCTGCCTGCTGGTGCTCCGTGGTCTCGAACCCACGGCTCAGGAGGAGGCGGAGCGGGCCGCCGACTGGATGGCGATGGCGGCCGACGCCCCGTCGACGGTGGCCGGACACGCTCAGGAGGTACTGGCCCGGCTCGACACGCAGGGTGCGCTCTCCCTCCGGCAGCTGGCCGAGGTCTCCGGCGCGGTGCTGTTCCGCACCGAGAAGAAGCTCGTGCGCGCCCAGCTGGTGCACCTGGGGAAGGTCCTGCGCCGGGACCCTTCGACGGCCGACGAGCTGCTGCCGGTGATCGCCGAAGTCTTCGCGCACCCCGACACCGATACGCAGGAGCGGGCGCTCAAGCTGGTCGCCCGCGCTCTTCCCGCCGCCTCCCCGGCCGTGCGGGAGGAAGCCGCCCTGATGGCTTCGCGACTGGGCCCGATGCAGCGGCGATCCGCCCTCGCCGTGTTCGGGGAGCTGCCCTCGGTCGAATCGGCGGGCGGCGCCTACGAAGAGATCCTGCCCCCGCCCCCGGTTCCCCGCCGGCTCGGACCCGCCCCGGTCTCCCTCGCCGAGCTGACCGAGGAGGTGGTGGCCCTGCTCCGGTCGGCCCCGGACGACGTCACCGCGTTCGAACGGGCACTGGACGGCTTGATCCGGTGCGCCCACACCGGGCGGAAGGAGCTGGCCGAGGCCCTGGAGGGCGCGCTCGGCGGACAGTGGTGGGCGTCCCTCCCCCGGGACGAGGTCGACCGGCGTATGTCCCGCGACCACGACGATCTGCACATCGTCACGGCGTCCCTGCTCGGGCGGATCTCCCAGCGGGCCGTGCGCGACGGACAGGCCGGCCGGTCGGCGGCGGGCAGCTGCTGTCACGCGGCGCTCGACGGAATCCTGTACGCACGTCTGTGGGAGGCCGCCGCCGAGATACGGACCGGCCGGCTGCCTCATCTGCTGGCCACGCCCACCTGGGACACAGGCACCATCGACGCGCCGGAGCTGGTCGAACGGCTGCGCCGTTACCAGGCGCTGGGGGTCACGGCGGCGCCGGTCGACTTCGCTCAGGCCCTGCTGCGCGTGAGGCGCACCGGCGAGGAGGAGGCCGCCGCCCAGGCTGCCGCGCTCGGCACCGCCGAGGGCGACCGCCTGGCGGCCTGGCTGCGGGAGGACGAGCCCGTGGCGGCCGTGGTCCCCCGCCCGGTGGCGACGGATGTGCCCGTCGCCCGGGACTGGCTGCGGCAGACGGTGACCGAGGTACGACGCCGGCTGCTGGCCACGAGGGAGAACCGGGTCGTCCAGCAGAGGTTCCCCCGCGCCTTCCACTGGCTCGGGCGCCCGCACTCGCCCCGCAATCAGCGCTGCTACCACTGGGACGTCTGGTCGCCGCGCTGGATCGCCACCCTGCCCGAGGACGGTGAGACGCTCGCGGCCTGGCTGCTGCCCTCGGTCACGACGTGCGTGGAGGAGCAGCGGGGCGGGGGCCGGCTGCTGCCCGCGCTCGCCGAGGCCGGTGGACCCGCGGCCGGGGCGACGCATCTCGCCCTCGGATACGGGCTGGGCGCGCGGTACGCGGAGGACCGGCTCGCCGCGGTGGACGCCCTGCTGGTTCTCGCCGCCCGGGGCCGGCTCGACGCGGAGCTGCTGGGCAGCGAGCTGACCGCGCTCCTCGAAGACGAGGCGGTGAAGGCGGGGCGGCTGGCGGACGCGGCGCGTACGGCAGCCGATACGGGCGCGTACCGGACCGTGCTGTCGGTGCTGGTGGCGGTGCTGCCCGCGTTGCTGGCCCGCGAGCGGGCGCCCCGGGGCCTGAGCGATCTGCTCGCCGTGGCCGCCGAGTGCGCGGAACGCTGTGGCCCGCCGGCGAGCGGCCCGGTCCCGGGTCTCGCCGCAGTCGCCGCACGGGGCGGGACGACGCAGGTGGTGCGCCAGGCGATACGCCTGGAGGCAGCCTGCACGCCGGAGGCGGCCTGACGGCGTCGGACGGACGGGCCGGCCAACCGGCCGGGGGCGGCAACCGGCCGACGCCCGCAACCGCCGGGGCGGCACCGTTCCCCGGGGCCACACCACCGGGTGCCGCCCCGGGCCGGCACCGCAGCCGCAGCCGCGCCCGCACCCGCACCCCGCACACCCCCGTCTCTCCGCTCCGTCGAATCACCCGGCCAACTCGCCCCAAACCGACGATAGGCCGCTGAATGGGCACTTAACCCATCGGTCACAGAGCGTTCGTGATCAGGCAACACGGTGCGGTCACAGTGGATGCCATGACTGATGTGACATCCGCGAAGAGTGCCCGCCGCCCGCACCACTGGCGGCGGGACCTGATCGAACTCGCCGCGCTCTTCACGGCGGTGGCCGTCGCCGACGCGATCGCCAACCTGATCGGGCACCAGCCGGACGGACCGTATCTGCTCATCGCCTCCGCCGTGGCGCTGACCGCGACCGCCGCGTTCCACACCTGGTGGGCACGGCGTCACAGCCACGCGCCCCCGGCCGACGTCCCGAACCCGGACCCGAACCCGGACCTGACCCCGGCCACAACCCCGGCCACAGCCCCCGGCGCGGTCGGCACCGGCATCGGCACCGCCCCCGGGGACACCGTGCTGTGGCGGATGCGGACCACCGTGCGGGACGCGCCGGGCAGCCTGGCCGCGCTGTGCACCGTGCTGGCCCGGCACGGGATCGACATCCTGACCCTCCAGACGCACCCGCTGGCGCAGGGCACCGTCGACGAGTTCCTGCTGCGGGCGCCCGCCTCGCTGCCCGCCCAGCAGCTGAGCCGGGCGATCTCCGCCGCCGGGGGCCGCTCCACCTGGACCGAGCGGGCCGACGCCCACGACCTGGTCGACGCCCCCACGCGGGTGCTCGGCCTCGCCACCCGTACCGCCCTGGACGCCGCCGAACTGCCCCTCGCGCTGCGTCAGCTGCTCGGCCGGTGCACGATCCACTCGCTGCCCGCCGTGTCCGTCACCGGACGCGCCACGGGCGAGACCGCACCCGTGGAAGGCGTCCTGGAGAACACGTCGATGCGGCTGCGCGACCCGTCCGGCGGGGTCATCACCGTCGAGCGGCCCTACCTCCCGTTCACGCCCACGGAGTTCGCGCGGGCGCGGGCTCTGGTGGAGCTCGATGCCCGGCTCGGCCCCCGGGTCCCGCGCGGCGAGCAGGTGCTCACCCTGCCCGAGGGCAACGAGATCACCGTGCGCCGGGCGGACCGTGCCGACCTCGAAGCGGCCGTGGCCATGCACGGGCGCTGCTCCGAGCAGACCCTGCGGCTGCGCTACCACGGCCCGGTCCGCGACGCCGACCGCTACCTCGACCACCTGCTGAGCCCGCGCTTCGGCCGCACCCTGGCCGTGCAGACGGCCTCCGGAAGGCTGGTCGCCCTCGGACACCTGCTCTGGGACGGCGACGAGACCGAGGTCGCCCTGCTCGTCGAGGACGACTGGCAGCGCCGCGGCATCGGATCCGAACTGCTCGCCCGGCTCGTGGCGCTCGCCGTCGAGGCAGGCTGCGACAACGTCTACGCCGTCACCCAGGCGTCGAACACCGGCATGGTCGCCGCCATGCGCGCGCTCTCGCTGCCGCTCGACTACCAGATCGAGGAAGGCACCCTCGTCATCACCGCACGCCTTGACGCGCCCCCGGCGCGCTCCCTGCCGCCGTACGAGCAGGCCGAGCGCTGACGCTCCTCGCCCCGGGCTCCTCGCCGCTCAGGGCCTGGCACAGGTCGGCCCACAGGTCCTCGACGTCCTCAAGGCCGACCGACATGCGCAGCAGCCGGTCGCCGACGCCGGAAGCCTGCCGGTCTCCCTCGTCCACGATGCGGTGGCTGATGGAGGCCGGGTGCTGGATGAGGGTGTCGACACTGCCGAGGCTGACGGCGGGTGTGATCAGCCGTACCCCCGCGATCACCTGGTGCGGGTCCCCGTAGACCTCGAACGAGACCATGGCACCGCCCAGTTCGGGGTAGTGGACGCGGGCGATCCGCGGGTCGGCGCAGAGCCTGCGGGCGAGTTCGGCGGCGCTCGCGGAGGCCGCCCGGACGCGCACCGGCAGGGTGGCGAGGCCGCGCAGCAGCAGGTAGCCGGCCATGGGGTGCAGGACGCCGCCGGTGGCGAAGCGGACCCGGCGCAGCACAGCGGCGAACTCCTCGTCACAGGCGACGACCCCGCCCATCACATCGCCGTGACCGCCCAGGTACTTGGTCGCGCTGTGCAGCACGATCCGGGCCCCGTGCTCGACGGGCCGCTGGAGGACCGGAGTGGCGAAGGTGTTGTCGACCAGCAGCGGCACGGAGCCGCAGGAGTGCGCGACGGCCCGGATGTCCACCTCGGCGAGGGTCGGGTTGGCGGGCGTCTCCACGATCACCAGGCCCGTGTCGGGCCGGATGGCGTCGGCGATGCCCGCCGGGTCCGTCCACGTCACCTCGGTGCCGAGGAGCCCCGCGCCCAGGAGGTGGTCGCTGCACCCGTACAGAGGGCGTACCGCCACCACATGGCGCAGCCCCGCGCTCGCGCGGGCCAGCAGCACGGCGGTCAGCGCGGCCATTCCGCTGGCGAAGGACACCGCGCTCGCGGTCCCTTCGAGGCGGGCCAGGGCCGTCTCGAAGCGTGCGGTCGTCGGGTTGTCGAGCCGTGCGTAGACGGGCGGTCCGTCGAGGCGGGCCCCGGTGGTGGCGAAGGTGTCGATCCTCTCCGCCTCCGCCCTGGAGTCGTAGGAGGGGTAGGTGGTCGACAAGTCGATCGGCGCGGCGTGCAGGCCGAGGGCCGCGAGGTCGTCGCGCCCGGCGTGCACGGCTTCGGTGGCGAGCGCCCGGGACGGGGTTGTCGTCGCGGACGGCAGCGCGGATTCGGTGTCCATGGCCGTACTCTGAACGCTCGCCGGGACCAGTGGCCCCATGCCCGTGCTACGTTCGGCGAATGACCGAATCCGTCGTCCTCGACACGGTGGACCTGCATATTCTGCGGCTGTTGCAGAACGACGCCCGGACCACGTACCGGGAGCTGGCGGCCGAGGTCGGCGTCGCTCCCTCGACCTGTCTGGACCGGGTGACCCGGCTGCGCCGCACGGGTGTCATCCTCGGGCACCAGCTGCGCCTGGACCCGGCCCGGCTCGGCCGGGGTCTTGAGGCGCTGCTCTCCGTGCAGGTGCGTCCGCACCGCCGCGAGCTCATCGGGCCGTTCGTCGAACGGATCAGGTCGCTGCCCGAGTCGCGTGCCCTGTTCCATCTGACGGGCCCGGACGACTATCTGGTGCATGTGGCGGTGGCGGACACCGCGGATCTGCAGCGGCTGGTGCTGGACGAGTTCACCTCCCGCCGCGAGGTCGCCCGGGTGGAGACGCGGCTGATATTCCAGCAGTGGGACTGCGGCCCGCTGCTCCCGCCCCTGCCGGAAGCGGCCGGGCAGGCAGCCGGTCCGGCCGCGGGGCAGGTCCGTCCCGCCGATTGATGGTGACGTGGGCCCCCTCGCCGTACGAGGATGTCCACATGTCAGACTCTTCCAGCAGCGCGCTGCCCCGTCAGGTCGCCGACGCCTACGTCGACGCATTCATCGAACTCGACCCGATTTCCGGCACCTACCTCGGTGTCGCGGCAAGCTCGCGCCGCCTTCCCGACTTCTCCCCCGCCGGCCAGGAGCAGCTGGCCGCGCTGGCCCGGGACACCCTCGCCCGGCTCGACCGCGCGGAGCAGCTGCCCGGCGCGGCGGAGGACTCCGAGCGCCGCTGCGGCCGTCTGCTGCGCGAGCGCCTGACGGCCGAACTCGCCGTGCACGAGGCCGACGAGGCTCTGCGGGCCGTTTCCAATCTGCATTCCCCCGCCCACTCGCTCCGTGAGGTGTTCACGGTGACGCCGACCGAGACGGACGAGGACTGGGCGGCCGTCGTGGAGCGCCTGCGGGCGGTCCCGGCCGCTCTGGCCGGTTATCAGGAGTCCCTCGCGCTCGGTCTCGAACGCAAGCTGTACGGCGGCCCGCGCGCCACCGCCACCTTCGTCGGGCAGCTCGACGAGTGGGTCGGGGACGGTTCGAAGGGCTTCTTCCAGGACTTCGCCGCCGCGGGCCCGGACGCCCTGCGCGCGGAGCTGGACGACGCCGCCGCCCAGGCGGCCGGGGCCCTGGACGGGCTGCGGCAGTGGATGCGCGAGGTGTACGCCCCCGCGGTCGAGGGCGAGCCGGACACGGTGGGCCGTGAGCGGTACGCCCGCTGGTCGCGCTACTTCAACGGCACCGACCTGGACCTGGACGAGGCGTACGCGTACGGCTGGTCGGAGTACCACCGGCTGCTCGCGGAGATGAAGACCGAGGCCGAGAAGGTGCTGCCCGGCGCCGGGCCGTGGGAGGCGCTGGCCCACCTCGATGTGCACGGCAAGCACATCGAGGGTGTGGACGAGGTGCAGGCGTGGCTCCAGGGCCTGATGGACGAGGCGATCGACGCCCTGGACGGGACGCACTTCGAACTGGCCGAGCGGGTCCGCCGGGTGGAGTCCCGGATCGCCCCGCCCGGCGGCGCCGCCGCCCCGTACTACACGGGCCCGTCGGAGGACTTCTCCCGGCCCGGCCGCACCTGGCTGCCGACCATGGGCGAGACCCGGTTCCCGGTGTACGACCTGGTGTCCACCTGGTACCACGAGGGTGTGCCCGGCCATCACCTCCAGCTCGCCCAGTGGGCGCACGTGGCGGAAAGCCTTTCGCGCTACCAGGCGTCCATCGGCATCGTCAGCGCCAACGCCGAGGGCTGGGCGCTGTACGCGGAGCGGCTGATGGACGAGCTGGGTTTCCTGCCCGACGCGGAGCGCCGGCTCGGTTACCTGGACGCGCAGATGATGCGCGCCTGCCGGGTGATCGTGGACATCGGCATGCACGTGGGTCTGGAGATCCCGGCCGATTCGCCGTTCCACCCCGGTGAGCGGTGGACGCCGGAGCTGGCCCAGGAGTTCTTCGGCAACCACAGCGGCCGGCCCGCCGACTTCGTGGAGAGCGAGCTGACCCGCTACCTCTCGATGCCGGGCCAGGCGATCGGCTACAAGCTGGGCGAGCGCGCCTGGCTGCTGGGCCGGGAGAACGCCCGCGCGGCGCACGGTGACGCCTTCGACCTCAAGGCGTGGCACATGGCGGCCCTCTCCCAGGGCCCGCTGGGTCTGGACGATCTGGTGGACGAGCTGTCGAAGCTCTGATCCGCCGGCGGCCGGTCCCCGGGCGGTGTCCGGGGACCGGCCGGCGTCAGCAGCCGCAGCGCCCGGCGTCGGCCGGGGCGGTGAGCGGATCGGCCGCGCGCCGGCCCTCGCCCTCCCGTGTCTCGTACCCGAAGCCCTCGCGCGCCCAGTACTCGAAGCCGCCGAGCATCTCCTTGACCTGGTAGCCGAGTCGGGCGAGGGCGAGTGCGGCTCGGGCGGCGCCGTTGCAGCCGGGCCCCCAGCAGTAGGTGACCACCGGCACGGCGGGGTCGAGGAGGTGCGGCGCCCGTTCGGCGACGAGCGCCGTCGGCAGGTGCACCGCTCCGGGGATGTGCCCCTGGTCCCAGGACTCGGCGGAGCGGGAGTCGAGCAGGACGAATCCGGGGTCGCCGCCGGTGTGCAGGGCGGCGGCGACGTCCGAGACGTCGGTGTGGAAGGCGAGCGAGGCCCGGAAATGGGCGACCGCGTCGGCCGGGGCGGCGGGCGGTACGCGCAGGACGGGGTGGGTGGCGGTGGCGCCTGGCTGGTGGCTCATGCCGGAAATCTACGGTCGGCCGCCCCGGCCCGGAAGGCGTGATCCCCGGCACCCGTCTTGATCAGCCGTGGATTCCACGGTTGTCTGTCCGCATGAGCGACTATTCACCGGACGCCACCGACTGGCGCATCCTCGATGTGCTCCAGCGTGAGGGCCGGGCCTCGTTCGCGGAACTCGCACGGGCGGTGGCCATGTCGCCGAGCGCCGTGACGGAGCGGGTCCGCCGGCTGGAGGAGGCCGGGATCATCAGCGGGTACGCGGCCGTGGTCGATCCGGAACGCCTCGGGCTGCCGGTCCTCGCCTTCGTACGGCTGCGGTATCCGAACGGCAACTACAAGCCGTTCCACGACCTCCTGGAGACCACGCCGGAGGTCGTGGAGGCCCATCACGTCACCGGCGACGACTGCTTCGTACTGAAGGTGACGGCCCGCTCCATGCGGCATCTGGAAGCCGTCTCCGGGAAGATCGGCGCGCTCGGCTCCGTCACCACCAGCGTCGTCTACTCCTCGCCCCTGACCGGGCGCCCGGTCAGTCGCTGAGCCCGTCGGCGGCCCGCAGCCGCACGGCCGATCCGTGCCGCTCCTTCACCACTTCGAGCTGGACGGGGATGCGGCGGCGCAGGTCCGCGACATGGCTGACGATGCCGACGCTGCGGTCCCGTTCGCGCAGCGAGTCGAGCACGTCGAGCACTTCGTCGAGGGTCTGGTCGTCGAGGCTGCCGAACCCCTCGTCGATGAAGAGGGTGTCCAGCCGTACGCCGCCGGCCTCGTCGGTGACCACGTCGGCGAGGCCCAGCGCCAGGGCCAGCGAGGCGAAGAACGTCTCGCCGCCCGAGAGCGTCGCCGTGTCGCGCTCGCGGCCGGTCCAGGCGTCGATGACGTGCAGGCCGAGCCCTGCCCTGCGGCCTCCGGTGCGGGCGTCGGAGTGGACCAGCTGGTAGCGGCCGGAGGACATGCGCCGCAACCGGGCGGTGGCGGCCGCCGCGACCTGCTCCAGCCGGGCCGCGAGCACATACGACTCCAGGCGCATCTTGCGCGCGTTGTCCGCCGACGTGCCGGCGGTGAGCCCGGCGAGCCGTGCGACCCGTTCGTGCTCCTCGCGTACGGGCCCCAGCGCGCGCACCTCGTCCGCCGCGCGGCGCGAGAGCCTGCCGAGTTCGGCGCAGCGCTCCCGGGCGGCGTCGAGGCCGGCCGCGGCCTCCCGCAGCGCCCGCTCGGCCCGGTCGTACGCCTGCCGGGCCTCTTCCCAAGCGGCCGGCGGCCGGTCGGCCGCCGCGCGGGCGCCGGTCTCGGCGAGCCGGTCGGCGACCGCGGCCGCCTCGGCCTGCCAGGCGTCGATCCGGTGCTGGAGCGTACGCTGGCCCGCCTCGTCCAGGAGCGTCGCCGCGGCGGCCCGGGGCGTGTCGAAACCGGCCCGGAACGCGGCGTCCGCGAGCCGGTCGTCGGCCTCCTTGAGCCGTGCCGCCGCGCTCTCCTCCTCGCGCACCGTGCCCGCCGCCTCCACGAGGAGGGCGACCCGTTCCTGGAGGACCGCGGTGTGCTCGGCGACGCTCGCGTAGCCGGCGCGGGCCCGGTCCAGCATCTCGTCCAGGGCGGCCTGTTCGCTGTCCAGTCCCTCGCGCCGGGAGGTGCGGGCGGCGGCGCGGCGGTCGGCCTGCTGCCGGTCGTCGGCGCGGCGGCGCTGCTCGCGTTCGGCCGCCGTCAGGGCCTCGCGCGCGGCATGCGCCCCGGCGGCGGTGCGGTAGGCCTCGGTGTGCTCGCCGGTCAGCGCGTCCACGAGGGCGGCGAGCGCGTCCACCGTGGGCCCGGCGGCGTCCGCTTCCGTCGCGGTCTCGGCGCCGTCGGTTCCGGCGGCCTGCGCGCGGGCCGCTTCGTGCCGCTCCTGTACGACCGCGAGTGCCTGCTCCGCTTCGGCCCTGGCCCGCTCGGCGCTCCGGTGCGCGGTCTCGGCCGCCTCCTCCGCCGCCCGGTCGACGTGTCCGTCGCCGGCGCGGGCCGGGGCGGGGTGGTCCGCCGAGCCGCACACCGCGCAGGGCTCGCCCTCGGCCAGGCCCCGGGCCAGTTCGGCCGCGATGCCGCGCAGCCGGCGTTCACGCAGGTCGAGCCGGTGCTCGCCGGTCCCGATGGCGTGTTCACGGGCCTCGGCGAGCCGCTCCCCCGCGGCGGTCACCTGTGTGGCGAGGGCGTCGCGGCGGCGCGCCGCGTCCAGACGGCGGCGGGCGGGGTCGAGCCGGCGGGCCAGCGCTTCGGTACGGGTCGCGGCCTCCAGTGCCGCGTCGATGCGGGCCTGGAGGTCCTGCCGGGTGGTCTCCCAGCCGGCGAGCCAGCTCTCGGTGTCCCGGATCAGTTCGTCGTCGGCGGCGGCCTGCCGTTCCAGAGCGGCGCGTTCGCCGTCGATTTCGGCGTTGCGGTGTTCGGCGCGACGCGCGGATTCCAGGCCGCCCAGTTCCTCGCGGAGCCTGCGCTCCAGGGCGGTCAGCTGTTCGGCCCCCGCGTCGGCCAGTGTGTCCGGCAGCCGCCCCCGGGAGCGGTCCCGGGCCTCGTTCGCCCTCCGGGACGCGCGCTCGGCCTCCGTGCGCAGCTCCAGCGCGGGTGCGACGAGGTCGGCCTTGCGGGCGCGCCCCAGCCGCTCCCGCGCCTCGTCGTGCGCGGCGCGCCCGGCCTCCACGGCGTCCGCGCGGCGGCGGGTCTCGGCGTACCGCTCCTGGAGCGCGGCCAGTTCCCGTTCGGCGTCCAGGGCGTGGCGGGCCGCGGTGTGCCGGCTCTCCGCCGTGGCCAGCACCGACTCGGCGATGCCGAGGCGTTCGCGGGCGCCGCAGCGGGCGGTCGCGGCCCAGCCGAGGACCGCGTCCGCGAGACCGGGTTCGCCGGGCTGGGCGTCGGGCAGCGGGGACTCGTACGCGGCCGGGCCGGCCGCCTGGGCGATGCGCTGGGCGAGGGCGAGGATCTGGTCGTCACCGGCCCTGACCTGGGCCTCGGCGGCGCGGCGCAGCTCGGCCAGGCGTTCTTCGACGGCCGCGAAGCGGCGGGTGTCGAAGAGTCTGCCGAGAAGCCGGCCGCGTGCCTCGGCGTCGGCGCGCAGGAAGCGGGCGAAGTCGCCCTGCGGCAGGAGCACGACCTGGCAGAACTGCTCGCGGCTCATCCCGATGAGCTGGGTGATCTCCTCGCCGATCTCCTGGTGCGAGCGGCTGAGCGCCTGCCACCCGTCCTCGGGGTCGTGGGCGCGCAGCAGGCTCTGTGCCTTCTCCGTGGTGTGGCCGCCGCCGCGCTTCTTGGGGCGGGGCTGGGCGGGGCGCCGGGTGATCTCCAGGCGCCGTCCGCCGACGGTGAGTTCGAGGCGGACCTCGGTCGGCAGGTCCGCGGGGGCGTGGTCGCTGCGCAGCGAGGTGCCGGGGCCCTGCCGGGCGCCGGGGACGGCGCCGTACAGGGCGTAGCAGACGGCGTCCAGGACGGAGGTCTTCCCCGCGCCGGTCGGTCCGTGCAGGAGGAAGAGACCGGCGGTGGAAAGGGCGTCGAAGTCGATCTCCTGGACCGTTGCGAACGGGCCGAACGCGGTGATGTGAAGGGTGTGCAGCCTCACCGGTTCACCTCGCGGACGCCGTCCTCGACCCGTACGTGGTCGAAGGCGCGGCGCAGCACCGCCCGCTCCTGTTCGTCGGTGCCGTACCCGCCGCGGACGTGGGCCACGAAGTCCTCCGCGATGTTCTGGTCGTCGCGTCCGCGCAGGCGGCCGGCGTAGGAGGTGTGCGGGTCCTCGGGTGCCTGGTCCGGTTCGAAGACGAGGCCGAGGGTGTGGGGGAAGCGCTCGGTGAGCCGGGCCATCGGGTCGGGCGGGCGGACGGAGTCGGTGAGCGTCGCCTCCACCCACGCCTCCTCGTGGCGGTCCAGCGCCGGGTCCTCCAGGAGGTCGTCGAGCCGGCCGCGGAGCCGGGCGAGGGAGCGGGGCACCGGGCAGTCGATCCGTTCGCCGGTGACCGCGCCGTCGGCGTCCAGGTCGATGAGCCACATGGTCTTGCGGTGGCCGGCCTCGGAGAAGGAGTACGCGAGGGGGGACCCGGAGTAGCGGACCCGGTCCGTGACGGCCTGGCAGCCGTGCAGGTGGCCGAGCGCGGCGTAGTCCACGCCGTCGAAGACCCCGGCGGGGACGGCGGCGACGCCGCCGACGGTGATGTCGCGTTCGCTGTCGCTGGGCTCGCCGCCGGCGACGAAGGCGTGGGCGAGGACCACGGACCGGGTGGATGCGGGGCGCTCGGCGAGGTCGGCGCGGACCCGGTCCATGGCGGCGCCCAGCACGGCCTCGTGCCCGGCGCGCTCCGCCTTGAACACGTCCTTGACCAGGGCGGGTTCGAGGTACGGGAGCCCGTAGAACGCCACGTCTCCGTGCGCGTCCGGAAGCAGGACGGGGGTGGCGCAGTGCGCGGGGTCGGTCCGCAGGTGGATGCCGGCCCGGCCGATGAGCCCGGCCCCGACGCCGAGCCGGCGGGCCGAGTCGTGGTTGCCGGAGATCATCACCGTCGCCGCTCCGGCCTCGGCGAGCCGGTGCAGGGCGTCGTCGAAGAGCTGGACGGCGCCGAGCGGGGGCACCGCCCTGTCGTACACATCACCCGCCACGAGCACGACGTCGACCTCGTGCGCGTCCACGGTGGCCACCAGGTGGTCCAGGTAGGCGGCCTGCGCGTCGAGCAGGGGGACCCGGTGGAACGACCGGCCCAGGTGCCAGTCCGATGTGTGCAAAATCCTCAAGACCCGGCTCCGACCCGCATGGTTCGCTTCCTCCGCCCCTGTGCCCTCACGCCCCACAGTCTCCCATCACCCGGGGAGCGGCGGGGGCGGGCAGCCGCGTCAGGCGTCGCCGTACGCCTCGCCGCCCAGTTCCACCCGCGCCTCGCCCGCCGTCGCGTCGGCCAGCCAGCGGCGGAAGTCCTCGATCTCGGCTTCCGGAAGCCCGATCCCGATGGTCACCTCGGCCCCGTACCGCACCTCGCGCACGGTCCTGCCGGTGGCCCGCAGTTCGTTCTCCAGCCGGCCGGCCCGTTGGTGGCCGACCGTGACGGTGGCGAGGCGGTAGCGCCGGCGGGTACGGGTGCCGAGCGCGTCGAGTGCTTCGCCGACGACTCCCCCGTAGGCCCGGATCAGCCCGCCGGCGCCGAGTTTCACGCCGCCGTAGTAGCGGGTGACGACGGCGACGACGTAGCAGACCTCGCGGCGCGTGAGCATCTGGAGCATGGGGACGCCCGCGGTGCCTCCGGGCTCGCCGTCGTCGCTCGCCTTCTGTACGGAGGCGTCTGCGCCGATCACGTAGGCGTAGCAGTTGTGCGTGGCGGTCGGATGTTCCCTGCGGACGCGGGCGACGAACTCCTGCGCCTCCTCCTCGGTTGCCGCGGGTGCGAGCGCGCAGAGGAAACGGGAGCGGTTGATCTCGCTCTCGTGCACGCCCGCGCGGGCGACGGTCCGGTACTGCTCCTGCATCCCGCCACCCTATGCGTACCTGCGGGAATGGCCGGGGCGGGCCGCCGGTTGTCCGGTTCATGTACGCAGACACGGAGACGATCCGCAGGATTCTGGAAGACACCGGCGACACCTGGGCCGTGGTGGGGCTGTCCGCCAACCGTTCGCGCGCGGCCTACGGGGTGGCCGAGGTCCTCCAGCGCTTCGGCAAGCGGGTGGTGCCGGTGCACCCCAAGGCGGAGCGGGTGCACGGCGAACAGGGGTACGCCTCGCTGGCGGACATCCCGTTCCCGGTGGATGTGGTGGACGTCTTCGTCAACAGCGATCTGGCCGGCGCGGTGGCGGACGAGGCGGTCGCGGCCGGTGCCCGGGCCGTCTGGTTCCAGTTGGGCGTGATCGACGAGGAGGCGTACGAACGGACCCGGGCGGCCGGGCTCGACATGGTCATGGACCGCTGCCCGGCCATCGAGATCCCGAGGCTCGGCTAGGACCTGTCGTCACATTCCCGTCTGCCGGCCGGGCGACGACGGCAGTTTGAAGACAGGCCCTAGGACACTTCCGCGCGGACGCCGAGCCCTTCGAGCACCACCGCGCCCGGCAGCGCGGCGAGCGCCTTGCCGGTGACGATGAGCTTGCCGCGGCGCGAGCCGCTGCCGATCAGGACCCACTCCTCGTCCACGACGGCGGAGTCGATCAGCAGCGGCCAGGCGGCCGGGAGGCCGATGGGGGTGATGCCGCCGTACTCCATGCCGGTCTCGCCGACCGCCGTGTCCATCGAGGCGAAACGGGCCTTGCGCAGGCCGAGGTGCTTGCGCGCGACGCCGTTCACGTCGACGCGGGAATGCGACAGGACGACGCAGGCCGCGAGTGTGACCTCGCTGCCGCGCTTGCCCGAGAGGACGACGCAGTTCGCCGAGTGGTTCAGCAGGTCGGCTCCGTGGTGTGCGACGAAGACCGCGGTGTCGGCGATCTCGGGGTCGGTGTCCACGTGGATGACCTGCTCGGCGGGGATGCCTCCCCAGCCCGTGCCCACCGCCTTCGCCACCGGGGCGGTGAGCAGGTCCTGACGGTCGGCGGCGGGGCTGGCGTTCTCGAAGGAACCGATGGGTGCGCGCATGCGCGTCACGCTAACAGCGCCGCTTGCCCGGTCGGACCCCGTATCATCTGACGGGCGGAATGCTCACGGCCATGGTGAGTTCGACCGGTTCGGTGCCCTCGTTGCGGTAGGCGTGCGGGTGGTGGGCCTCGAAGGTGGCGGAGGTGCCTGCGGCCACCGCGTACGGGGTGTCGGCGACGACGAGGGTGAGGGTGCCCGTGGTGACGTGGAGCAGTTCGACCGTGCCCTCGGGGTGCGGGTCGGACCGGCTGCCGTCGCCGGGCATCAGCCGCCAGGACCAGAGTTCGAGGGGGCCCCGGGCCTCCGTGCCGACCAGCAGGGTGGTGGCGCTGCCCGCCTCGGTCGACCACAGGCGTACGGCCTGGTCGGCGGGGACGAGGCGGACCGGGGAGCCCTGTTCGTAGTCGAGCAGCGTGGTGATGCTGACGCCCAGCGCGTCGGCGAGCTTGACCGTCGTGCCGACGCTCGGGTTGGTGCGGGCCTGCTCGATCTGGATGATCATGCCGCGGCTGACTCCCGCGCGGGCGGCCAGCGTGTCCAGGGTGAAGCCGCGCTCACCGCGCCAGCGCTTGAGGTTCCGCGCGAGGGACTGGGTCAGCTGATCGAGGTCAGTCACATTCCGTCCAATATTTTGTATGCCGCCGTCGAGCATCCTGCACTACGGTGTGGTGCACCCAACCGTTCGCCGCACTGTACTGCGAGGCCCCTGATGACAGCACTGTTCGCCCTGGCCACCAGCCTCCTGTGGGGGCTGGCCGACTTCGGGGGCGGTCTGCTGACCCGGCGCATACCCGCGCTCACCGTCGTCGTGGTCTCGCAGCTCATGGCGGTGACGGTGCTCGGCGTGATCGTGGCCGCCACGGGCGGCTGGAGCGAGGCCGGTCCGCGGCTCTGGTTCGCGGTCGCGGCGGGTGTCGTGGGACCGGTGGCGATGCTCTGCTTCTACAAGGCGCTCGCTCTCGGCCCGATGGGAGTGGTGTCCCCGCTCGGTTCGCTCGGCGTCGCCGTCCCGGTGAGCGTGGGGCTGATCGCCGGGGAGCGCCCGGGGCTCCTGCAGTTCGCCGGGGTCGCGGTCGCCGTCACGGGCATCGTGCTGGCGGGCGGCCCGCAGCTGCGCGGGGCGCCGGTGCAGCGGCGCGCGATCCTGCTGACGCTGGTGGCGGCCTTCGGCTTCGGGGCCGTGATGTCGTTGATCGCCGAGGCGTCGGCCACGGTGACCGGGCTGTTCCTCGCGCTGTTCGTGCAGCGGGTCACCAACACGGTGGTGGGTGGCACCGCCCTGTATGCCTCCGTGCGGCGCGGCGGGCGCGCACTGCCCGAAGAGGGCGGACCGGCGATCCGGGCGGCGCTGCCCGCGCTGGCGTTCGTGGGCCTCGCGGACGTCGCGGCCAACGGCACCTACTCGATGGCCGCCCACCACGGCCCGGTCACCGTCGCCGCGGTCCTCGCCTCGCTCTACCCGGTGGTCACGGCCCTGGCCGCGCGGGGCTTGATCGGGGAGCGGCTGCGCGGGGTACAGGCGGCGGGTGCCGGGCTCGCCCTGGTGGGTACGGTGCTGCTCGCGACCGGGTGAACCGGGCGGGCGGTCAGCGCTCTTCGAGCTCGGCGACGGCCAGCAGCTGTTCGGGGGTGACACCCGCGGGGATCGGCACCGGGGCCGGCGTCCGCAGGGGCGGCTGCCAGCCCTTCTCCGGGTGCCAGCTCCGTACGACCCGGGCGGGCGCGCCGGCCACCACGGCGCGGTCGGGCACCTCGCCGCGGACCACGGCGCCGGCCGCCACGACCACGTTGCGCCCGAGGCGTGCGCCCGGCAGGATCACCGCCCCGGTCCCGATCCAGCAGCCCGGCCCGATGGACACCGGCTCCATCCGGGGCCACTGCTTGCCGACCGGCTCGTGCGGGTCGTCGTAGCTGTGGTTGGTCGAGGTGATGTAGACGTACGGCCCGCAGTACGTGTCCGAGCCGATGCCCACCGTCGTATCGGCGACGATGTGGCTGCCGCGCCCCAGCACCACCCCGTTGCCCAGGGTCAGGATGGGTTCGGGGCCCAGGTCCAGGTCGGGCATGAGTCCGGCGGTCAGCGTGACCTGTTCGCCGATGACGCAGTGGTCGCCCAGCTCGATCCAGGGCTCGCCGAAGACGGTGCCCTGCGGGAAGGCCAGCCGGGTGCCCTCGCCGATCCGGGCGAACCGCAGACGGCCGGGCTGCTCGGCGGTGACCGCGCCCGCCTCCCGCGCCCAGCGCCAGCAGCGGTGGACGGCCCCGGACAGGGCGCGCCGCCGCCAGGCGGTCAGCGAGGAGAACACGTCTCTGTTCTTGGGCACGCGCTCACGGTAGTCCGCACCCACCGGGGCGTCGGCGTCACCGGCCTGTGATCTTCACCCCAACAGACCGGTGGCGCCCCGGTACGTCGCATACCGTTTCCCCGGCGGACGGCCGGCTCCCACCGGAGAGCCGCGACCCACGGCACCGGAGCACGGAGGAACGCGATGGCGGAGCAGGCGTTGATCATGGGCCTGGGCGGCAAGGAGCCGTCCATCGACGCGGACGCGTTCACCGCGCCGACCTCGGTGGCGATCGGTGACGTCACCATGGCGGCGGGCTCCAGCCTCTGGTACCAGGCGGTGCTGCGCGCCGACTGCGGCCCCGTCGTCATCGGTGCGGACTCCAACATCCAGGACAACTGCAGCGTCCACGTCGACCCCGGCTTCACGGTGACGGTCGGCGAGCGGGTTTCGGTCGGGCACAACGCCGTCCTGCACGGCTGCACCATCGAGGACGACGTCCTGGTCGGCATGGGGGCCACCGTCCTCAACGGCGCCCACATCGGCGCGGGCTCACTGATCGCGGCCCAGGCCCTCGTCCCGCAGGGGATGCGCGTCCCGCCGGGGTCACTGGTGGCGGGCGTACCGGCGAAGGTCAAGCGGCAGCTGACCGAGGAGGAGCTGGAGGGGGTCCGCTTCAACGCGGTCGGCTATGTGGAGCTGGCCAAGGCCCACCGCGCGGCCTGCGAGGGCTGAGGACCGGCCGCCGGGTCAGTCGGCGACCGGCACCGTTCCCGCTTCCGGCTCGGCGGCCGCCGTGGAGTGCGCGGCGGCGGCCTTCTTGGCACGGTTCTTCAGGACCAGCATCGAGGCCAGCCCGATCAGCACCGCGATGCCCAGGCCCAGGTAGGAGAACCGCTTGAGCCAGGCCTCGGCGACGACGCCCACGGAGTAGATGACGGCCGTGGTGCCGCCGGCCCAGGCGATGCCGCCGAGGACGTTGGCGGTCAGGAACTTCCAGTACGGCATGTGCAGGACACCGGCCAGCGGACCGGCGAAGATGCGCAGCAGGGCGACGAAGCGTCCGAAGAACACGGCCCACATGCCCCACTTCTGGAACGAGCGCTCCGCCAGGGCGATCTGGCTCTCGCCGAAGTGCCGGGGGAACTTCCCGCCGAGCCAGGCCAGCAGTGGTCTCCCGCCCTTGCGGCCGATGGCGTAGCCGATCGAGTCGCCGATGACGGCCCCGGCCGTGGCGCAGGCACCCAGGATCCAGGGGTTGATGCCGTCGTGGCTCGCGGCCAGCAGCGCCGCGCTGATCAGGACGATCTCACCGGGCAGCGGGATGCCCAGGCTCTCCAGCCCGATGACGACGCCCACCAGGAGGTAGACGCTGATCGCGGGGACGGTCTCCAGCCATTCCTGGATGTGCAACGCCGGTTCCTCCGTAGTGATGTCCTGTCGCCCGCCGGACAACTCATCGGCGCACCGCGGAAAGCCTACCCGGCGCCTCATGGGGGCGGACAGCGCGAAGGGCCGCCCCGCCCCTGCCGGGTGCGCGGCGGCCCTTCGGCCCGTACGGGGGTCAGGAGTTCGGGCGCAGCGTCCAGACGACGGTCATCTCACCGGTCACGGCGCCGTCCGCGCGCCGGATCTGTACGGACACCGGGAACTCGGGGCGCTCGCCGGCGTCGAGTTCGGCGACGACCTCGGCGGCGGGGCGGCCGAGGGTGGCGGTCGCGGTGACCTCGCCCATGGCCAGCTTCTTGTAGCCGATCTCGGCGCTCACCGCGAGCGGCACGGCCCGCGTCAGCTGGTCGCCGAAGGCGGCGATGACGATGGCGCCGCTCGCCGACTCCGCCAGCGTGAACATCGCTCCGGCGTGCGGGCCGCCGACGTGGTTGTGGTAGTCGGCCTGGTCCGGCATGCGGACCACCGCACGGTCCGCGGTGGACTCCAGGAATTCGAGGTTGAGGGTCCGGACCATGGGGACGGTGGCGGCGAGCATCTCGCCCGCGGTCATCTGTTCAGCGCTCATGCGCGAGATGTTACTCATGAGTAGAAGACTTTGGCCATGCCCCGGCGGCGCAGCGGTCGCACGCGTCTTCACCGTTCGCACACGGGGGCGGGCGTAGCACCCCCGGCACGGCACCTCTATCGTTACTCGCCATGTGGCCAGGACAGCAGCCGCCCGGGGGCGAGCAGAACCCGCAGGACCAGAACCAGAACCCGTACCAGCAGCCGGGGTACCAGCAGCCGAATCCCTATCAGCAGCCGGGATATCAGCAGCCGGGCCCCGAGCAGCAGCCGGGTTACGGATATCCGCAGCAGGGCGGACCGGGGGGCTACGGCCAGCCCAACCCGTACCAGCAGCCGACCGTTCCGCAGTACGCGGTGTCCGGTCCCGGCGCACCGCAGCCCGGCAACGACAAGAAGAAGACGACCCTGGTGGCCATCATCGCGGCGACCGCCGTCGTGGTGGCCGCGGCCGTCACCGGTGTCGTGGTGCTGAACAAGGACGACGACAAGGACGGCAAGAACGTCGCCGACGGCAAGAAGTCGTCCGCGCCGGCCAAGCCGTCCGACTCCGCCTCCTCGCCCGTGGCGAACCCGCGCGGCGACGACGCGGAGGCCAAGCCGCAGATCGCGGGCTGGAAGGTCGTGACGAACCCCAAGTGGGGCACCCAGTTCGACGTGCCCGGCGACTGGGAGGTGTCCGCCCCCGGCATCCTCTCGTACTTCGAGGACGAGGAGAAGGGCGACGGCTCGCCGCTCATCGGGTTCACCGGGTCGGCGGACCTCAAGCGGGAATGGTGCACCGAGGACGACGACAAGGACGGCACCGAGGACAAGTACAGCCTGGCCGGCACCGGCACCCGGGGCGCGGAGGGCGCCAAGGACGCCGATGTGAACGCCCGTAACGAGGCGGGCACCTGGGCGTGGGGGGCGTTCGCTCAGCACATGCCGAAGAAGACCATCAAGATCAGCAAGGCCAAGCAGTACACGACCAAGTCGGGGCTCACGGGAAGCCTGGTCACCGCCACCGCGCCCAACGTCACCAAGAAGACGAAGTGCACCAGCGACGGCAAGACGTACGCGTTCACCTTCAAGAACAGCGCCGGCGCGTTCTCCTCCTGGGTGCTGTACGCCGCCGCCGGGGTCGATGACGAGGTGCCGGAGGCGACGGTCCAGAAGATCCTGAGCACGGTGCGCCTGGTGGAGATCACCGAAACCGATTCCTGACCTGGCGGAAACGCATTTGCGCAACCGGGGCGCGGCCGCGATAGTCCCTGAGTGACCGACGCAGCCGCCCCCGTACCCCCCTCCGCTCGTCCCGCCCCCGCGGGCCGCAATTACCGGCTGCTGACCGCCGCTTCGATCATCACGGGCCTGGGTACCCACGGCGCGCTGATCGCGGCGGCGTTCGCGGTTCTGCAGGGCGGCGGCGACGGCGGCGACGTGGGTCTCGTGGCGGCGGCCAGGACGGTTCCGCTGGTCCTCTTCCTGTTGATCGGCGGGGCCATCGCGGACCGGCTGCCGCGCCACCGGGTGATGGTCGCGGCCAACACCCTCAACTGTGTCTCGCAGGGCCTCTTCGCCCTGCTGGTCCTGGCCGGCGACCCCCAGCTGTGGCAGATGATGGTGCTCACCGCGCTGTGCGGCACCGGGCAGGCGTTCTTCGGCCCGGCGGCCGAGGGCATGCTGATGTCGAGCGTCAGCGGTGAGCAGGCGAGCCGCGCCTTCGCCCTGTTCCGGATGTCCACCCAGGGCGCGGCCATCGGCGGCGCGGCTCTCGGCGGCGCGATGATCGCGGCGATGGACCCGGGCTGGGTACTCGCCGTGGACGCCGCCGCCTTCGCGGTGGCCGGAGCCCTGCGCGCCTTCCTCGACGTCAGCCACATCCCGCCGCGGGAGCCCGGGGGCGGGCTGCTCGCGGACCTGCGGGACGGCTGGCAGGAGTTCACCGGCCGGCCGTGGCTCTGGGCCATCGTGGCCCAGTTCTCCGTGGTCGTCGCCGCCGTCGGGGCCGCCGAGGCGGTCTACGGGCCGCTGGTCGCCCGCGACTCACTGGGCGGCGCCCGGCCCTGGGGCTTCGCGCTGGCCGCGTTCGGTGCCGGCAACCTGGCCGGGGCGCTGCTGATGACGCGGTGGAAGCCGCGCCGGCTGCTGCTGGCCGGGACCCTCTGCGTCTTCCCGCTGGCCCTGCCGTCGGCCGGGCTCGCCGTGCCGCTGTCCGCGGGCTGGCTCTGCGTGGTGATGTTCGTCAGCGGTACGGCGATCGAGGTGTTCGGCGTCTCCTGGATGACGGCCATGCACCAGGAGATCCCGGAGGAGAAGCTCTCCCGCGTCTCGGCCTACGACTGGTTCGGCTCGGTGGCCATGGTGCCGGTCGCCACCGCGCTGGCCGGCCCCGTCGAGTCACTGGTCGGACGCGGCCAGGCACTGTGGGGGTGCGCGGGCCTGGTCGTCCTGGTCACGGCCGCGGTGCTGTTCGTGCCGGACGTACGGAACCTGACCCGGCGGACCGTGTCCGTCGAGGTGGCCGCCGCACCGGTCGTGCCGCCCGCGTCAGCCGAGGCTGAAGGCCCCGTCGGGCGGCTCGGGTGAGGCGACCGCCTCCTCGTCACCGACCGGCCGGGCGCCCTTGACGAACGCGGCCAGCGCGTCGCCGTACTCCACCCGCGCCGCGAACGCGTCGGCCGCGCAGCGGCGGGTCAGCGCCGCCGTGTCGAACGGGGAGCGGGAGGCGACGAGCACCACGTTGCCGAAGCGCCGGCCGCGCAGCACGCCCGGCTCCGCGATCAGCGCCAGCTCACCGAAGACGGTCGCGAAGGTGGCCAGCTGCGAGCGCAGGAAGCCGAACGGCGGTCCGTCGGCGAGATTGGCGGCGTAGATCCCGTCCGGGCGCAGCGCTCGCGCCGCCGCCCCGGCGTACGGGACGGAGGTGAGGTGGGCGGGCACCCGTGAGCCGCCGAACACGTCCGCGACCAGAAGGTCCAGCGAGCCGGGGGCGGTCGCCTCCAGCCGGGCGCGGGCGTCCGCCGCGTGAACGGTGATGCCGCTGCGGTCCGGCAGCGGCAGGTGCTCGGCGACGAGGGCGATCAGCCGCCGGTCCGCGTCCGCGACCTCCTGCCGGGAGCCGGGCCGGGTGGCGGCGACATAGCGGGGCAGCGTGAGGCCGCCCCCGCCGAGGTGCAGGACGTCCAGCGGCTCGCCCGGCCGGGCCGCGCAGTCCACGACGTGGCCGAGGCGCCGGGCGTACTCGAATTCCAGGTGCTCGGGCGCGTCGAGGTCCACGTACGACTGCGGTGCGCCGTCGACCGTGAGCAGCCAGGCCCGTTCCCGGTCCACGTCAGGGAGCAGTCGGGCGGTGCCGTGGTCCACGTCGCGGATGACGGGTATCGACTCGTTCACTCCCCCATTGTGCGGGCCGCGGCCGGCCGCCCCGTACGCGGGCGGGCCCGCCTCCCCCGGTTCCGGGCGAGGCGGGCCCCGAACGCCCGTACGGCTCAGAGCAGTTCCGTGACGGTGCCCGCGCCGACCGTGCGGCCGCCCTCGCGGATGGCGAAGCCGAGGCCCGGCTCCAGCGGGATGTCCCGTCCCAGCTCGACGGTCATGGTGACCGTGTCGCCGGGCCGCGCGACAGCCGCTTCGCCGAGGTCCACGTCGCCGACCACGTCGGCCGTGCGGATGTAGAACTGCGGGCGGTACCCGGTGGCGACCGGGGTGGTGCGGCCGCCCTCGCGCCCCGACAGGACGTACACCCGCGCGGTGAAACGACGGCTCGGGGTGACGCTGCCCGGCGCCGCGACCACATGGCCCCGGCGCACCCGGTCGCGCTCGACGCCGCGCAGGAGCAGCGCGACGTTGTCCCCGGCCTCGGCGGACTCCATCGGCTTGCCGAAGGTCTCCAGGCCGGTGACGACCGTCTCGATGTCCGCGCCGAGCACCGACACCCTGTCACCGACGCGGACCGTGCCGCGCTCCACGGCTCCGGTGACGACCGTGCCCCGGCCGGTGATGGTCAGGACGTTCTCCACCGACAGCAGGAACGGCGCGTCGGTGTAGCGCACCGGCATCGGTACGTACGTGTCGACGGCGTCGAGCAGCGCCTCGATGGCCCCGGTCCAGCGCGGGTCGCCCTCCAGCGCCCGCAGGCCCGACACCCGCACGACGGGCACGGTGTCGCCGCCGTAGCCGTGCGCGGACAGCAGCTCGCGCACCTCCAGCTCGACCAGGTCGGTCAGCTCGGGGTCACCGGCGTCCGCCTTGTTCAGCGCGACGACGATGTGGTCCACGCCCACCTGGCGGGCGAGCAGCACGTGCTCCGCGGTCTGCGGCATGATCCCGTCGAGCGCGGAGACGACGAGGATCGCCCCGTCGAGCTGCGCGGCGCCCGTGACCATGTTCTTGATGTAGTCGGCGTGGCCCGGCATGTCGACGTGGGCGTAGTGCCGCGTGCCGGTCTCGTACTCGATGTGCGCGATGTTGATGGTGATGCCGCGCTGCGCCTCCTCCGGCGCCCGGTCGATGCGGTCGAAGGGGACGAAGGTGCCGGTGCCCCGGTCGCTGAGGACTTTGGTGATGGCGGCGGTCAGGGTCGTCTTGCCGTGGTCGACGTGACCCATGGTGCCGATGTTGAGGTGCGGCTTGGTGCGCACGTAGGCCGTCTTGGGCATGGTTCGTTCCTTGGATGCGAAGCGTGACGTGAGGACCCCGGGGCCCGGCCGACCCTCCCCTTGCGGGGTCCGCCGGACAGTCGGGGGAGGGTCAGCTTCGGGCGCCGCCGTAGGGCGCCGCGGCAGCGGTGAGCGCTGCGGCGACTGCGACTGCGAAGGTGTTCACGGCAGCCTTCGGCGCGTCCGCGACTGCGGACCGCGCTGCGAGGAAGGTGTACCGGAACATGGCCCGATCATCTCCGACGGCCCGCCGGCCCGTCGAGCGAATTACGTCGGGGGCCAGGGGTATTGGCGGTCCGGGGGCGACCAGCGCGCCGGGCGGTGTCCGGTGACGCATTACGGCGATCACACACGTATGTCGGTTACTCTCCCCGAATGCTCGACCCCGTCCCCCGCCCCGCCCCCGGTCTCACCGTGCGCTGTACACGGGTGCTGCTCTCGCCGTGGTCCCGGCTCTCGCTGCTCGTCGCGGTGCTGCTGGCCGCCACGACGGTGATGCTGCTCATGGAGCCGCAACGGCTGCTGATGTCCGGCCCGCCCGCGCGGCTGAGCGGTGGCGCCGCGACGGTCGCGCTCTTCGGACTCGCGTACGGCGTCTGCACGGTGGCCTTCGCGCCCCGGCCGCTGCTCAACCTCGCGGCGGGCGCGCTGTTCGGCTCGCAGGCCGGTCTCGCGGCCGCGCTCGCGGGCACCGTGCTGGGCGCGGGAATCTCCTTCATGCTGGGCCGGGTGCTGGGCCAGGACGCGCTGCGCACGCTGGTGCGCGGACGCTGGCTGCGGGCGGCGGACGGGCAGCTGAGCCGGCACGGCTTCCGTTCGATGCTGGCGCTGCGCCTCTTCCCCGGGGTGCCGTTCGCCGCCGCCAACTACTGTGCCGCCGTCTCCCGCATGGGCTATCCGCCGTTCCTGGTGGCCACCGGTCTTGGCTCGATCCCGAACACGGCCGCGTACGTCGTGGCGGGCAGCGAGGCCTCCTCGCCCACCTCGCCCGCGTTCCTCGTGGCGATGGGATTCATCGTGCTGACGGGGGCCGGCGCGGCCGTGATCGCGTGGCGCCGCCGTCACCGCCCGGGGCGCCGGCGCCGGCCGTGAGGGCCCCCGCGACGGGCCTGGCCGCGCGGGGGGTGTCGTCGGCTGTTCACCCGGGGGCGATACGCTGCCCGCGACCGACAGACGAAGCGGGGCCCGGCGCGGCCCTGTCCTCGCACGACCGCAATCCGCCCGCCGCCGACGCCGTCGGCCGCCGCACGAGCACCCCGGGATGGCCGACGCCCCATGAGCTGGTTCGAATCATTCGTCCTCGGCCTCGTACAGGGACTGACCGAGTTCCTGCCGATCTCCTCCAGCGCCCATCTGCGGCTCACCGCGGCGTTCGCCGGCTGGCACGACCCGGGTGCGGCGTTCACCGCGATCACCCAGATCGGGACGGAGGCCGCGGTCCTCATCTACTTCCGCAAGGACATCGTCCGGATCGTCTCGGCGTGGTTCAGGTCGCTGACGAACCGTTCGATGCGCGGGGACCACGACGCGCAGATGGGCTGGCTCGTCATCGTCGGTTCCATCCCCATCGGCGTGCTCGGTGTGACGTTCAAGGACCAGATCGAGGGCCCGTTCCGCGATCTGCGGCTGATCGCCACCACGCTGATCGTCATGGGCATCGTCCTCGGCGTCGCGGACCGGCTGGCCGCCCGGGACGAGACGGGCGGCAAGCACCGCGCCATCAAGCAGCGCAAGACCCTGAAGGAACTGGGCGTCAAGGACGGCCTGATCTACGGCTTCTGCCAGGCCATGGCCCTGGTCCCGGGCGTCTCCCGCTCCGGCGCCACGATCAGCGGCGGTCTGCTGATGGGCTACACCCGTGAGGCGGCGGCGCGTTACTCGTTCCTGCTCGCCGTCCCGGCGGTGCTCGCCTCGGGCGTCTTCGAGCTGAAGGACGCGGGCGAGGGCCATGTCTCGTGGGGCCCGACCATCTTCGCGACCTTCATCGCGTTCGGTGTCGGGTACGCGGTCATCGCGTGGTTCATGAAGTTCATCACCACCAAGAGCTTCATGCCCTTCGTCATCTACCGGATCATCCTGGGCGTGCTGCTCTTCGCCCTGATCGGCGCCGGGGCGCTGAGCCCGCACGCCGGCGAGTCGGCGGGCTGAGCGGACGCCGATGTCCCGACACCATGAGCCAGGTGTCGGGGCAGCGGCCCCGGGGTCTGTCGGGACAGTGGGGGCTGGTCTCCGGTCCGGGCCGTGGACCGGTGCTCAGCGAGGTCCAAGTCCTGTTCGTCCGTCGAGCAGTTCGCGGGCGATGTCCAGATGCCCGGCGTGACGGGCGGTCTCTTCGATGACATGCATGATGATCCCGCGCAGCTCGGCCAATTCGTCTCCCAGTGGTTCGGGATGGCGGCCCGCCGGGGCTGCGGACAACGGTGTGCGGGCGATCACGGCGTCGGAACGGCGGCACTGGTCTTCGTAGAAGGCGAAAACCACCTGCGGCTCTCGTGGTGTCGTCAGGGGGGCATGTTCATCGGGCCATGGCAACGGCTCGGCTGCTCCGGTGACGATCTCCTGGAACCAGTACCTCTCGGCATGTCCCAGGTGTTCCATGAGTCCGAGGGGTGTCCAGCCGGAGGGCAGAACCGACGTGGTCAGTGCCTGTGTGTCAAGCCCGTCGACGATGGCCAGCACGCCGGCTCGCTGTGCCGCGAGGAACGCCGACAGAGTCTTCTTTTCCGCGCCGTCCGAGTTCATGGGCGCATGGTTGCAGCAGCCACTGACAACCGCGGCAGCAGCCGGCGCACTGCGCGACGACGGAAGGTCGTGGCCACTCCGCGTGCGCGGTCCTGAGTCCGTCGATGGCCCTGCCGCCCGGTGCCCATGGGGGCGGGGCGGCAGGGCCGTGCCGCGCGGCTCTCAGTCGGTCTCGGCGAACGGCGGAAGGTCGGGCTCGACGAACAGGCCCTGGTAGCGCGGTGCCGGTACGGCCTCCGCACCGCCCTGGGCGTCGGCCGCCGCGCTGTCGTCCGAGCGCCGTTGAACCTGACGCGGCGGGGTATCAGCCATCGAGTCTCCTGTTGCATCTCAGTCGGTGTGGGAGGCCCCCGGGCCGCCGGTCCGGGGACCGTGGCTGCGGGGGCGCGGCGCCGTCCCGGTCCCACGGACGCGCCGGGGCACCGGTTTTGACGGGGCCCGCAGAGACTATCCGCTGCTCCCGGTCCGGCGGTCGCCGCCGTCGCCGTGGGCGCCCGCGCATTCGCCTCCCCGGCCGATCAGTAGGTGGCGGCCGCCCACACCAGCGCGGCCGCCACGGCCAGTGCGTAAGCGCCCACGGCCGTGCGCACGGCGCGCAGCCGGGTCCGCGTGCTCCAGGAGGTGGTGTCCAGGACGCGGGCCAGCACGGGGAGCACCAGTACGGCGTGCAGGCTCACCCCGTGCAGGGGTTTGAGGGGCGCGGTGGAGGCGTAACCGGCCAACTGGTGCCCCGTACGCGTCAGATACACGCCCCGCGCGATCATGGCGGCCCCCGAGAGCAGTCCGACGCCGAGGATCGCGAAGCCGGCCCGCAGGGCGAGGGCCATGCCGGCCGGTCCGTCCGGGCGGCGGGCGAACGCGGCCGCCGTGAGCGTCGACAGGACGGCGACCAGCACCGCCCCGCCGAAGGCCAGCGACATCGAGACCGCGGTGTCGAAGGGGGTCTCCATGTTGAAGTGGGACGGCACCCCGCGCCAGGCCTGCACGGTGATTCCGGCGACCTCCAGCACGCAGTCGGCGGCGAACACGCCCAGCAGCACGGCCCGGAGGCGGGCGCCCATCCGCAGGTAGGAGGAGATCCACACGACCGCGAGCAGGGTCGGGCCGAAGGAGACTCCGAAGGTGATGGGCTTGCGCCAGGAGACCGGCCCCTCCCACGGCCCCCCGTCGACGGCGAGGACGAACAGGTGCAGGAGGCCGGAGCCGATGAGCAGGGCTCCGGTGGCGTGACAGAGGCGTTCGATCCGCGGCGTGCCGTCACGCCGGGTGCGGGAGCGGGCGGCGGCGCGGACGGGCGGGGCGGGTGCTGGAGCGGTCCGGTGGTCCATGGTGCGGAGCATCTCCCGGGGGCTGCCCGCCCGTCGTCGTACGCGGGAAGGCGGCGGGGGTACGCCGGTCGGAGTACCCCCGCCGGTCGGTCCGCCGTGGTCAGAGGTCCGTCTCGTCGGGGCCCTCGGCGCCGAACTGCTCGGCGCGCAGGGCCAGGTCCTGAAGCACGTCCGCCGAGGTCACGTCCATCTGCCCCGCGTCGTGCACCTGCGCCAGCATCGCGAACGCCAGCGTGAACGCGCCGACGAGCTGCTCCACCGCGCCGCCGACCTCCCGGCCGACCAGGACCACCACGTCCTCGACGGTGGCGTCCTCCGGGATCGCGATCCGCGGCATCGTCTCGTTGAGGAGGGCGGTGACGACGGTGGAATCGGTGCTGGGGTCGTCGCGGTCGGGGTTCTCCTCCAAGAGCCGGCGCATCTCTCCCGCTTCGGTGAGGATGCCGACCACACGCTTCACGACTTCGCTCTGCTCCATCCCGCGAGCATAGGTGCAGGCGGGCCCGGACGGCCTCTCCCGCCTCGGCATCCGGCCAAGGTCCGCCGTAACGTACGCAACAGGTCCGGACGGCGGAGAGGAACCCATGAGCGGCACCGAGCTTCCCGTGATCGCGGCGGTCGACGGTTCCTCGCACAGCGTGGAAGCGCTGGACTGGGCGGCCCGCGAGGCGGTCGTACGGGAGCTGCCGCTGCTCGTCGTGCATGTCCGGCAGCTGGGCCGGCGCACCGGGCAGGAGGCGCAGGAGCAGGAGGCGCGGGAGCTGCTGGCGGCGGCCGTGCGCCAGGTGGCCCGGACGGCTCCCGGGCTGCGGCCCTCGACGCTCGCACCGCTCGACTTCCCGTCGGCCGCGCTGGTCTCGCTGAGCCGGGACGCCTCGCTCCTGGTGCTCGGTTCGCGCGGCCTCGGCGGGTTCCGCTCCCTGATGCTGGGGTCCAACAGCCTGGCGACGGCCTCGATGGCGAAGTGCCCCGTGGTGATCGTGCACGGCGGCCGGGCCGGTGACGATCCGGAGCGGGCGTCCGGCGAGGGGGTCCGGGACATCGTCGCCGGGGTCGCCGCCGACGAGAGCAGTGAAGAGGTGCTGGACTTCGCGTTCGAGACGGCGGCGGTGCGTCCGGGCGCCCGGCTGCGGATCGTGCACGGCTGGACGATGTTCTCGTCGATGCTCTCCGGCGGTCCGGTCTTCGACCGGGACGCGGCCGCGGACGCGGCGGAGCGTTCGCTGGCCGAGCTGACCGCCGGCCGGCGCGCGGCCTACCCGCAGGTCGAGGTCATGAAGGAACCCGTCAACGGCTCCGCGACCCGCACCCTGGTCACCGCGTCAGCGACCGCCGCGCTGACTGTGATCGGGCGGCGGCGGGGCGGCGAGTCCCTGGGGCTCGGGCTCTCACCGGTGGCGCACACGACGCTCACGCACGCCATGGGCCCGGTCGCCGTGGTCCCCTGCTGACGGCCGGCCGGCCGGGTCCGCTTCCGCTGCCCCACACTGGGGAAGTAGTGCGGAACCGGACGGGGACCGACCTGCCGGAGGCGGGACGAGGAGGCGCGGCATGGACTCGTGGGCCGGGTGGCGCGAGCGGGGCGCACGGATGCTCGACCGGGCATCGTGGCGTGCGGCCGCCGCGCTGGTGGCCGGTGCGCTGCCGGCGCTCGCCTTTCCGGCGCCTTCGCTCTGGTGGTTCGCCTATGTCTGCCTGGTGCCGCTCCTGTTGCTGATCCGGTCCGCCCCCACGGCTCGCCGGGCGGCGCTCGACGGGTGGCTGGGCGGGACGGGCTACATGCTCGCCGTGCACCACTGGCTGATGCCGAGCCTCCATGTGTTCATCGTGATCCTGGCGGCCCTGCTCGGTCTGCTGTGGGCGCCGTGGGGGCTGCTGGTGGGCCGGCTGCTGCGGGGGCAGATGACCGGGGTCGCGGTGGCCGCGGCGGTGGTCGTGGTCCCGTGCGGCTGGCTGATGATCGAACTGGTCCGTTCCTGGGAGGCGCTGGGCGGCCCCTGGGGGCTGCTCGGAGCGAGCCAGTGGCAGGTGGCGCCCGCGCTCCGGCTGGCCTCGGTGGGCGGGACGTGGCTGGTGAGCCTGCTGGTGGTGGCGGTGAACACCGCGCTCACCGTGCTGGTCACGCACTCCGCCGCCCGCGCCGCGGCCGTCGTCTCGCTCGTGGTGGGCGCCCTGGCCGTCGGTTCGGCGTGGATGTGGGCGCCGCGGCCGGAGTGGTCGGGGACGGCCCGGATCGCCGTCGTGCAGCCCGGCCTGGTGGAGGGTCCGGGCAGCGTGCAGCGGCGGCTGGCGCGCGGCGAGGAGCTGACACGCTCACTGGCGGGGCGGGATCTGGACCTGGTGGTGTGGGGCGAGAGCAGTCTCGGTGTCGATCCGGCCCGGCGGCCCGACGTCGCGGCCCGGCTCGCCGCGCTGTCGCGGACGGTGGGCGCCGACCTGCTGGTGAACGTGGACGCCCGGCAGACCGATGGGGCGGGGCGGACCGGGATCTTCAAGTCCGCGGTCCTGGTGGGTCCGCGCGGGCTGACCGGGGACCGTTACGACAAGATGCGGCTCGTCCCGTTCGGCGAGTACATCCCGGCCAGGTCGGCTCTCGGCTGGGCGACCTCGATGGGCCGGGCGGCGGGTGAGGACCGGCTGCGCGGCACGGGTCCGGTGACGATGCGGCTGCCCGGAGCGGACGGCCTGCGGCTCGGCCCGCTGGTCTGCTTCGAGTCCGCGTTCCCCGACATGAGCCGCCGGCTCGTCCGGGACGGGGTCCAGCTCCTGGTCGCCCAGTCCTCCACGTCGTCGTTCCAGCAGGGCTGGGCCCCCGGCCAGCACGCCTCGCTCGGCGCGCTGCGGGCGGCGGAGAGCGGCCGCCCGATGGTGCACGCCACCCTCACGGGCGTGAGCGCGGTGTACGGCCCCCGGGGCGAGGCCGTCGGCGCCCCGCTCGGTACGGACACCAGCGGCACCGCGGTGTACGGGGTGCCGCTGGCCCGGGGCACGACGCTGTACGTACGCCTGGGCGACTGGCCGCTGTACGGGGCGCTGGGCGTGCTGGCCGTGTACTGCGCGTTCGAGGGCGTACGGGCTCTGCGCGGCCGGGGGCGTACGCGGGCGGTGGGGGTGGCCGCCTCCGCCGGATCCTAGAGCCGGCGTCACGTCCCCGTATGCCGCCGCGCGACCCGTCCTCCTGGCGAACGACGGGGATGTGACGCCGGACAGCCCTTAGGCGACGTCCAGGTCGCGCAGGACGCGCTCGCACAGTTCGTGGGTCTCCAGGGCGTCCCTGGCGCTGAGCTGCCTGCCCTCGCGTACGGCGTCCAGGAACGCCAGCACGCTCTGCTCGATGCCGCGCTGACGGGCCACCGGCACCCAGTCGCCGCGCCGCTGCACGGTCGGCTGTCCCTGGTGGTCGATGACCTCCGCGAGGTTGAGGACCTCGCGCTTGGTGTCCTGCCCGGAGACTTCGAGTCGCTCCTCGGTGGAGCCGCTGAGCCGGTTCATCGCGCCGATGGCCGTGAAGCCGTCACCGGACAGCTGGAGCACGACGTGGTGCAGCAGACCGTCGGCCAGCCTTCCGCTCACCACGGTGCGCTCGACCGGTCCCGGCACGAGGAAGCGCAGTGTGTCCACGACGTGGATGAAGTCGTCCAGCACCATGGCCCGGGGCTCCTCGGGGAGCCCGACCCGGTTCTTCTGCATGAGGATCAGCTCGCGCGGCTGCTCCGCGCACTGCGCGTACCCCGGTGCCAGCCGCCGGTTGAAGCCGACCGCGAGGCCGACGCCGCGCGCCTCGGCGAGCTCCACCAGGCGGGTGGACTCCTCCAGGGTGTACGCGAGGGGCTTGTCCACGTAGGTCGGGACGCCCGCTTCGAGCAGCCGGCTCGCGATCTCGGGGTGCACGGCGGTCGGCGCGTGCACGAACGCCGCGTCCAGCCCCTGGGCGAGCAGCGAGTCGAGGTCCCGGTGGCACTGCCCGGCGGGGATGCGGTGGGCGGCTGCGACCGAGGCCAGGGTGGCCGGGGTGCGGGTCTGCAGATGCAGTTCGACCTCCGGCAGGGTGCCGAGTACCGGCAGGTACGCCTTCTGCGCGATGTCGCCGAGCCCGATGCAGCCGACCTTCACAGAGTCTTCCTCTCGCTGGAGGGCGCCGTACGCCGCGGTCCCGTCGGCGCGCCGTCCGGCAGCATACGCGGGCGCGTGATCACTCGTGCGGGCCAATCCCGGCATTCCGGCCCACCCGGGGGCGGTTCCGCACCCAGAGTTGACCAGGTGCAGCGAACCAGAACCACCGTGAAGCTCCTGGCCGGGGTGGCGATCGCGGCCCTGTCGGGGTGTATGTCCGTCCAGCCGCAGCCGGCCGCGCCGCCGCGCCCGGAGACCAGCCGGCCGGCCCACGACCTCTCCCCGCAGACCGCCCGGCCCCCGGTCCACGACACCCTGGAGGCGGCGCCGAAGGCGAAACCCTCCGCCGCCCCGTCCGCCGCCTCCCACCGCCCGGCGGCGCCCCCTGCCGCGCGGCCCGGCGGGCCCGGCACTCCGCGACAGCGGGGCGGCGGCGCGCCGGCCAAGCCCCAGCCGCCCCGGGCCGTCCCCTCCGTACCGGCCCCCGCCCTGCCCGCGCCCGTCACCGGGAACGGGGTGTGTGCCCTGGGGCGGGGGTACGGGAACTGGCCGGCGGGCAGCCCGCAGTCCCGGATCTGCGACGACACGTACGGCCGGTGACGGGAGGGCGGCGACGGGCCACGGGGGCGCGCGTCACCACTCCCGCAGCCGCCGCTCCAGCCTGCCGATGGCCGCGCGGACGCCTCCCCCGTATCCGTCGTCCGCGCCGTCGTCCGCGAGCACGTCCGAGGCCGCCCTGGCCCGGTCCAGATGGAGCCGGGCGGCCGCGGGGCGACGGAGCTTCACGTAGTCCGCCGCCAGGTTGAGGTGCAGCGAGGGGTAGAAGGCGCGCACCGCGAGCGCGTCCCGGTGTCCTGCCGCGCGCGCGTCGGTCAGGGACCGGGCGGCGGTCAGCGCCCGGAGGTCCCAGGCCAGCTCGTCGGCCGGGTCGTCCTGCGTATCGGCCAGGTAGTGCGCCAGCGTGCAGCGGTGCAGCGCGTCACCGTCCTCGCCGATCTCCGCCCAGAGCGCGCCGAAGCGGTTGCGGGCCTCTTCGCGGTCGCCACCGTGCAGCAGCATGACCGCCTGGCCGATCCTGGTCATGAAGACGTCCTCCGACATCTCCTGCTGCTCCGTCACCACGGCCTCCTTCACACCTCTGCGCCCGCACCCGGCCGTCGCGGCCGGTCATCCGGTGTCGACGCCGAGGGCTGTCCCGCAATTCCTGGCGGGCGCACGACGCCGGCTACGGCACCTCGCCGCGCTGTCGAAACGCCCGAATACGTCCAGTATGCGGGTGTCTCTCCGCCTTGCGGTGCACCGCATCCGACGCCGCGCGCTGATCCACCGGGAATGCGGGACAGTCCCTGGCCGCCGGGGCGGGCGATCACGGTGAGGCTCGGCCCACGGGCGGCTCAGCCCAGGTCGGGGATGCGCCAGTCGATGGGCTGGTGGCCCTGCTGGGCGACGGCCTCGTTTATCCGGGTGAACGGGCGGGAGCCGAAGAACTTCTTCGCGGACAGCGGTGAGGGGTGGGCCCCCTTCACCACCACGTGGCGCTCGGTGTCGATGAGCGGGAGCTTCTTCTGCGCGTAGTTCCCCCAGAGCACGAAGACGGCCGGGTCGGGGTGGGCGGCGACGGCGCGGATCACCGCGTCCGTGACCTTCTCCCAGCCCTTGCCCTTGTGGGAGTTGGCCTCGCCCGCGCGGACGGTCAGCACGGCGTTGAGCAGCAGGACGCCCTGCTCGGCCCACGGCATGAGATATCCGTTGTCCGGGACGGGCAGGCCGAGCTCCTCCTTCATCTCCTTGTAGATGTTGCGCAGCGAGGGCGGCGTCTTCACACCCGGCCGGACGGAGAAGCAGAGGCCGTGTCCCTGGCCCTCGCCGTGGTAGGGGTCCTGGCCGAGGACCAGGACCTTCACCTGGTCGTACGGGGTCGCGTCCAGCGCCGCGAACACCTGCTCCCGGGGCGGGTAGACCGGTCCGGCGGACCGCTCCTCCTCGACGAATTCGGTGAGCTCCTTGAAGTACGGCTTCTGCAGCTCTTCGCCGAGGACGCCGCGCCAGGACTCGGGCAGCAGGTCGGTGTCGGTCACGTGAAACAACCTCCGGTAGCGATCCGTTCTTGCTGCCAGAACCTACCGGGCGCCACTGACAACGAGGTGCGTGAGCGGGCCGGAGCCCGCTCACGCGCGGCTACCAGCTGGCCTTGCGGTACAGCTCCCACATCTGCATGACGGTCTGCGGGTCGAGCGCGCGCTCGCCGCCGCCGATGTCCTCGCCCGCCGCGACGTACAGCTTGCCCTGCCACAGCGGCAGCAGCCGCACGTCGTCCACCAGGATCTTCTGGGCCCGCTCGAACTCCTCGCCGACGGCGCCGCGGTCGCTGACCTTGCGGGACTGGGGCAGCAGCTGCTTGGTGATCTCGTCCTTCACGTACGGCATGCCGGTGACGCTGTCCTTGCCGACGAACGGGGCGATGAAGTTGTCCGGGTCCGGGAAGTCGGGGAACCAGCCGCGGCCGAAGACCGGGTACTCGCCCTTGGTGAAGCCCTCCTGGAAGGTCTTCCAGGGCCTGCTCTTCAGTGTGACGCGGAAGAGCCCGGAGGCATCGAGCTGGCGCTTGAGCTCGTCGAACTCGGGGGCCGTGGACGAACCGTAGCGGTCGGTCGTGAACCAGAAGGTCAGCGGGACGGGCGTGGTGATGTCCGCGTCGGCGAGGATCTGGCGGGCCTTGTCCTTGCTGGGGTCGCCGAAGGTGTCGAAGAAGCTGGTGGTGTGCCCGGCGATGCCCTTGGGGACCATCGAGTACAGCGGTTCGGCCGTACCCCGGTAGACCTTGGCGACCAGCGCGTCACGGTCCACCAGCTGGGCTATCGCCCGGCGGACGGCCGGTTTCCCGGCGGCCGGGTCGTCCGGGTTGAAGACGAGGAAGCGGATGTCGGCGCCGACGGACTCCACGATCTGGAGCGTGCTGTCCTTGTCCTGGTTGTCCTCGATGCTGACGACGTCCTCGGCGGACAGACCGCGGTAGGTGGCGTCGATCTCGTTCTTCTTGAGCGCGGCCACCATGGCGCCGGACTCCTTGAAGTACCGGATGGTCACGGCGTCGTTCTTGCGGTCGGCGAACCCCTTGTAGTCGGGGTTCCTCACCAGCTCCGAGCGGTCGCCCTGCTTGTAGGAGTCCAGCAGGTAGGGGCCGGAGCCGGTGACCTTGCCGTCGGTGCGGATCTTGTGCTTCGAGTAGGCGCCCGGCGCCACCAGCGACATGGCCGGGGTCGCCAGGATGAACGGGAAGGTGGCGTCCGGCTTCTTCAGGTTGAAGATGACGACGTCGTCGCCCTTGGTCTCCACCCGGTCGAGCGAGCCCAGCATGCCGACCGGTCCGCCCTTGACCCCGATCTCCGAGATCCGGTCGATGGAGTACTTCACGGCCTCGGCGTCGAGCTTGTCCCCGTTGGAGAACTTCAGCCCCTTGCGGAGCTTGCACCGGTAGGCAGTGCTGGTGCGGTCGGTGAACCTGCATTCCTCCGCCGCGTCCGGCTCGGGCTTCGTACTACCGGTGGGGAAGCTCACCAGCGTCTGGAACACATTGCGCATCAGCTCCCAGGAGCCGTCCCATGCCGCTGCCGGATCGAGGGTCGAAGGCTCACTCGTCGTCCCGACGGCGAGCTTCTGATCCACGTCCGAGCCGCCGCCGGGCAGCAGCCCGCAGCCGGCGAGCAAGGACAGGGACGCAAGGGCTGCAGCAGCCTGCAGACTGGCCCGGTAGAACACGTGCACGCTCCTCGATCAGCCATGGGTCGGCAGACGATACCGCAGCGCCCCGCCGGGTCAATCGACCGGTCCGGCAGGGCGCTTGAGGCAATCAGGGCCATATCGGCCCAGGCCGATCTCAGCCCACGCCGGCATTCAGGAAAATGCCGCCGTCGACCACCAGGGTCTGCCCGGTGATCCAGTCGGACTGACCGGAGGTGAGGAAGGCCGCGGCGCCGCCGATGTCCTCCGGCACCCCGAGCCTGCCCAGCGGATAGGCGGCTGCCGCCTCCGCCTCACGGCCCTCGTACAGCGCCTGGGCGAACCGGGTCTTGACGACCGCGGGCGCGATGGCGTTGACCCGGACCACCGGCGCGAACTCGTGCGCCAGCTGAAGGGTCAGGTTGACCATGGCCGCCTTGCTCATCCCGTACGCGCCGATGAAGGGCGAGGCGGAGACGCCGGCGACGGAGGCGATGTTGACGATCGCCCCGCCGTTCTCCTTCTGCCAGGCCTTCCAGGTCTGCTGGGCGAAGCCGAGCGCCGAGACGACGTTGGTCTCGAAGACCTTGCGGGCGACGCCGAGGTCCAGCTCCGCCATCGGCCCGAACACCGGGTTGGTGCCGGCGTTGTTGACCAGGAAGTCGACCCGGCCGAACGCCTCCATGGTGCGGGCGACGGCCGCCTCCTGGTGCGCCTCGTCGTGCGCCTTGCCGGCGACGCCGATGACCCGGTCCGCGCCGAGTGCCTCGACGGCCTCCTTCAGGGCGTCCTCGCCGCGCCCGGTGATGCACACCCGGTCGCCGCGCGCGACGAGGGCCTGAGCGATGCCGTATCCGATGCCCCGGCTCGCGCCGGTGATCAGCGCGACCTTGCCGCTGTCCTGCACAGTCATGATGTCCGCAGCCCTTCGGGTCAGTTGAGCGGTCCGCCGGCGACGTACATGACCTGTCCGGAGACGAAGCCCGCGTCGTCGCCCGTGAAGAAGGCGATGGCGTTGGCGATGTCCTCGGGGAAGCCGACGCGCTGCACCGGGATCTGGGTGGCGGCGGCCGCCTGGAACTCCTCGAAGCCCATGCCGACCCGGGCCGCGGTCTGCGCGGTCATCTCGGTGACGATGAAACCGGGCGCGACTGCGTTGGCGGTGACGCCGAACTTGCCGAGCTCCTTGGCGAGGGTCTTGGTGAAGCCCTGGAGCCCCGCCTTGACCGCCGCGTAGTTGGCCTGGCCGCGGTTGCCGAGCGCCGAGGAGGAGGACAGCGACACGATCCTGCCGAACTTGGCGTCCACCATGTGCTTCTGGACGGCCTTGGCCATCAGGAACGCGCCCTTGAGGTGCACGTTCATCACGATGTCCCAGTCGGACTCGCTCATCTTGAAGAGCAGGTTGTCGCGGAGCACACCCGCGTTGTTGACGAGGATGGTCGGGGCGCCGAGCTCGGCGGCGACCCGGGCGACGGCGGCTTCCACCTGGGCGCTGTCCGACACGTCACAGCCGACGGCGAGGGCCCTGCCCCCGGCGGCGGTGATCTTCTCGACCGTGTCCTTGCAGGCCGCCTCGTCGAGGTCGAGTACGGCGACGGCGCGGCCCTCGGCCGCCAGACGGACCGCGGTGGCGGCACCGATGCCCCGGGCCGCTCCCGTCACGATGGCTACGCGCTGCTCGCTGGTGGACATGCTTGGCTCTCCTCGCCCTTGGATCGCGGCTCAGCGGACGTCGGGACGTTCCCCGCGAGAACCGCCCCGATAACTGAGCAACCGCTTAGTACCTTCAGCAGACGAGACGCTAGAAGCCCTGGCACCCGGTGTCAACGGCCCACGGGCGCAGCGGCGCATGTCACACTCCGCCGGGCCGCCGTCACGCCGTGCGCGGACGGCGGCAACGGGGCCGTGTCAGCGCACCAGCAGGTCGAGCAGCCGCTCCACCTCGGCGGCGGGGTCGGCGGTGAGGCCGCTGTGCACGGGGCCGGGCTGTACGACGGTCGAGCGCGGCGCGATCAGCCAGCGGAACCGCCGCCCGGCGTCGTCGCCGGCCGCCTGGCCCGCGTCCCTGCCGCCGCGGCAGATCCCCTCGACGGCGTGCAGCGCGGCCCGCACCCCGGTCACGTCGGCGCCGGGGTCCAGCGCCCTCAGCTTTCCCTCGTCGAGTTCGGTGCGGGCGGCCACGAAGCCCTTCGCGCGGCAGTAGACCACCACCCCGGCGTTGAAGCACTCGCCGCGCTGGACGCGGGGCACCACGCGCAGCAGGGCGTACTCGAAGACATCGCGCTCGTTCATGCCCGGCCGCCCTGGTCGCTGTGCTCGTCGCTCTGCTGGTCGTGGCGCGGGGCCAGGCGTTCGGTGATCCAGCCCGGGGCCTGGGACGGCTTGTCGGGGGTGGGCGCGTCCAGGACGATCCGCTCATGGATGGTGGCGGCCCGCGCGAGCAGCGCGTCCACGTAGGCCCGGCGCAGCCGGTCCGTCGAGTCGAAGCCCGGCTCGTCCACCAGCCACTCGTCGGGGACCTCGGCCGCGACCTCGGCGAGGAGTGCGGGGGTGACCAGCGGCGCCAGCTCGGCCGCGGCCGAGGCGATGTCGGGCCCGAAGGGGGCGAGCGCGTGGTCGGACGCGTTGTACGGCTTGGCGGCGGACGCCTGGGCGCCGGGCCAGTTGTGGTGCCAGATCATGGTGGCGCCGTGGTCGATGAGCCAGAGGTCGCCGTGCCAGACCAGCATGTTCGGATTGCGCCATGACCGGTCGACGTTGTTGATCAGCGCGTCGAACCAGACGACCCGTCCGGCCTCGCGCGGGTCCACCTCGTAGGCGAGCGCGTCGAAGCCGAGCGAGCCGGGCAGGAAATCCATCCCCAGGTTGAGGCCGCCGCTGGCCTTGAGCAGCTCCTGCACCTCCTGGTCGGGCTCGGCGAGCCCGATGACCGGGTCCAGCTGGATCCGCACGAGTTCGGGCACACGCAGCCCGAGCCGCCGCCCGAGCTGCCCGCAGATCACCTCCGCGACGAGGGTCTTGCGCCCCTGTCCGGCTCCGGTGAATTTCATGACGTACGTACCGAGATCGTCGGCCTCGACGATCCCGGGGAGCGAGCCGCCTTCACGCAGGGGCGTGACATAGCGGGTCGCTACGACCTCTTCCAGCACTTTCCCGGGCCACCCATCTCTTCAGCCTTACAATCCACGGACCAATGCTCCGCAGCGGAGCGGCACGAATCACGGGTCAACGGCGCTGGGGAGAATCCGGGGAGTTTCGGCCGGCGAGCCGGTCCCCCCGCTCCCCAAGCAGACCGTCGATGGTGCCGCGCCCCTGGCTGCCGGCTTCCGGCACGAAGGGAGCATCGTAACCGAGGGTGATAGCCGGCGACGAGCGTCCGGCCCGCGAGCCAGGCGGCAGGGCCTTCACACGTGCCCGCACTCTCACCGTCCGCGGACGGTGAGGAGTTCCAGGAGCCGGGCCACCTCGCTCTCGACCGCCGCACGGGCGGCGCCCAGGTAGGTGCGGGGGTCGGTCAGGGCAGCGTTCGCGGCGAGTTCGCGGCGCGTGGCCCGGGTGAAGAGTGTGTTGAGGTGGGTGGAGATGTTCACCTTGGTCATGCCTGCGGCGACCGCCTCGGCCAGACCGTCGTCATCCACACCGGACGAGCCGTGCAGCACCAGCGGCACGTCGAGCACCTCGCGCAGCCGCGCGATCAGCGTGAGGTCGACGGCGGCGTCACGGGTTGCCATGGCGTGTGAACTGCCCACTGCGACGGCCAGGGCGTCGACCGCCGTGGCCGCGGTGAAGGCGACTGCCTCCTCGGGGTCGGTCCGTACGCCGGGAGCGTGGGCGCCGTCCTTGCCACCGACCTCGCCGAGTTCGGCCTCGACCCACACGTCCGCCCGGTGGCAGTACCGCGTCACCTCACGGGTGGCGGCGAGATTCTCGCCGTACGGCAGCTTGGAGGCGTCGAACATGACCGAGGTGAAGCCGAGTTCGACGGCTTCGCGGACCAGGTCCACGGACTCCGCGTGATCGAGGTGGACGGCGACCGGGACACGTGAGGAGCGGGCGATGGCCAGCGAGGCGTGGCCGAGGGGCGCCAGGGCGCGGTGGTAGCGCGCGGTGTTCTCGCTGATCTGGAGGATGACCGGCTGTCCGGCCCGTTCGGCCCCGGCCACGATGGCCTCGGCGTGTTCCAGCTGCACGACGTTGAACGCGCCGACCCCCCTTCCTGCCTCGTGGGCCGGGCCGACGATGTCGTCAGTAGGTATGAGCGGCATGGATCTTCTCCAGAGCGACGTGGGTACGGAAACGGTGATGGAGGCGGGCGTCGAAGTCGCCGGCCAGGGGGCACGGCACGGCCGCGGCGGAGAGGGCGACCGCCTCCCGCAGGACCGCCTCCCAGGTCAGGCCGTCCGCCAGACCCGCGGCGAGCGCGGCCACGCAGGCGTCACCCGCGCCGGTGGGATTGCCCGACAAGCGCTCCGGTGGGACCGCGTGCCAGCTCCCCGTCCGTGTGACCGCGAGCAGGCCCTCGGGCCCCTGGGAGACGACCACCGCCTTCGCGCCGTGCGTGCGCAGGTCGGCCGCGGCCCGGGCCACGTCCTGCCGGCCCGTTGCTTCGAGGAGTTCGGCGGCGTTGGGTTTGACGACGTCCGGACCCGCGCTCAGGGCGTCCAGCAGGGCGCTGCCGCTGGTGTCGAGGACCGTCGCCGCGCCCGCCTGGTGGGATGCCCGGATCAGGTCGGCGTAGGCGTCGGACGGCAGTCCCGGCGGCAGGCTGCCGGAGAGCACTACGACGTGGGCGTCCTGCACGAGGCGGGGGAAGCGGTCCACGAAGCCGTCCCATTCGGCGGTGCTCACTGTCGCCCCGGGCTCGTTGAAGACGGTCGCGTCGCCGTCCCGGCGGGAGACCACGGTGAGCGTACGGCGGGAGTCGTCCGCCACTGGCACCAGGGCGTCCGCGAGTCCGGCAGCGCGGAGATCGTCGCGGATGGCCCGGCCCGTCGGTCCGCCGGCGAAACCGGTGACGAGGGCGGGGCGACCGAGCGCGGCCAGCACTCGGGCGACGTTGACGCCCTTGCCGCCGGCGCGCCTGTGGGGGACACCGGTCACCCGGTGCGACCCGTGCGGGATCAAGGCCTCGACCTCGTAGGTGACGTCGAGCGCGGCGTTGAGGGTGACGGTGACGATCACGGTGTCCGGCTCCTCTCCGCCCCGCTGCCGTCGCGCACGCGACCGCGCTTCACGAGTACGTCAGGCATGGGCGTCGAGGATCACTGAGCGGGTCGGGTCGCGGGGGCGGTCCGGGTCCAGGCCGTACGTCCAGCCGGCGCCGGGGAAGGTCAGCGGCCCGGCGTCGCACAGCTGCGGATCCAGCGGTGCGGCCACCGCCCGTTCCGCGTCCTGGATGGCACGGGACAGGGGACGCGTCCCGGCGGGCAGCGGGCCGGCCGACTCCAGGTGGCCGCGCGGCAGGGCCATGAACCAGGACGTTCCGCGGCCGACCACGGCCACCCGCTCTCCGCCGCGGGGGAGCACGTTCCGCGCCTGCGGGACGAGAGCCGCCGCGCGCCGCCGGGTGCCGGGTGGTGACGCGATTTCCGTGGTGGTGCGGGATTCGATCGAATCGGCCATGCGCGGGGTCCTTCTTCTTCGGACGGGGACTGCACTGGAAGGCTGATGCTGAAAGTTGCTCGAAACGAGCGACTTTCGAGCGGAATCGAGCATGCGCCAGTATCGGTTGCGGCCGGGCGTGGGCCAAGATGGGTTATCGGACCGTTACCTTCGCTCGGTGAACGGCCGACTGCCAGGGCTGAAGCGGGGCGGCGGACGGCCCGGACGTCGCCACCCCGGGGCGGGTTGAGCCCAGCACCCACCGCCGCGGTGTCGAGCCGATGTCGCGCCGCGGGGTGGCGAGGGTGCCGTCGGCGGTGGAAGCACGACGGCGGGGTGGACCGGCTCTTCGGGAGGCGGTCGTACGGCGGCCCCGAGCGGCGCTGAGCACCCACCGCGGATTGCCGCCGCCAGTGGGGGCGGGTCCGCTGGATCACCCCGGCGCCGCCGGAGGCCTCGGCGCCGGGGTGCGGCGAGGGTGTGACCTCAGGTGCCCCTTGAGGTTGTGTCCCTGTGTCGCGAGTCGAAGGTGCGCCCGGACGTCAGCTGGTGCGCCCCGCGCCTCGGGCCCGCGGGGGTGCGGTGCTGGCGCGCAGTACCAGTACGGGTTCCAGGTTCTGCGGGCCGGCCGTGCCGCCGGGATCGGCCGGGCGGCGCAGAAGCTGGGCGACCGCGAGTTCGCCGGTACGGGCGAAGGGCTGGGCGATGGTGGTCAGCGGAGGGGTGCAGTACGCGGCGAGGTCGATGTCGTCCATGCCGACCAGGGACACGTCCTCGGGGACACGGCGGCCGAGTTCGGTGAGGGCGCGGATCACTCCGAAGGCCATTTCGTCGCTTGCGACGAAGACGGCGGTGGCGTCCGGGATGCGGCCGACGATGAGGCCGTTGCGGTAGCCGGAGGCGGGCGACCAGTCACCCTCCAGCTCGGGGGGCGCCGCCCGGCCCGCGGCTTCCAGCGTTTCGCGCCATCCGTCGCGCCGGCCGGCTGCCTCCAGCCACTGCTCGGGCCCCGCGATGTGCCAGACGGTCTCGTGGCCGAGGTCCAGGAGGTGCTGGGTGGCCAGGCGTGCCGCGTACGCCTGGTCGATGGCGATGACCTCGGTCGTGTCGGTCCGGGAGCCGTCGATGGTGATCGTGGGAACGGCCCGGGTCAGCTGCTCGATACGGGGGCTGCTGTGGATCAGCGGCACGGACAGGATGACGCCGTCGACGCCCTGGTCGGCCAGCCGGGAAAGCGCTGCCTCGATGGCGGAGGTGTCCAGCGAGGCGGTGGTGGCCGTGCTGACCGCGTATCCGGCGGCGTGCGCCGCGTACTCGATACCCGCCGTGACTGCCGCCCGCGAGTAGAACGTGGTCTGGAGCGTGACGACACCGATGGTCCGGCTGAGGCCGGAGGAGAGCATCCGGGCGGCGTTGTTGCGGCGGTAGCCCAGCTGCTGCACCGCGCTCAGCACTTTGGCCCGGGTGCGCTCCTGCACGTTGGGGTGGTTGGCGAGCACGCGCGACACGGTCTGCGCCGATACACCGGCCAACTGCGCCACATCCCTCATGCCCGGTTGGCGTGCCGCGCGCGCTTCCTGCTTGCCCATGGGTTCCTTCCTGCCCGTACCTCCCCAGAAGTGTATGGAGGGCGGCATCGCGAACAGGCACATGCCCCTCACCCCGGGAGGTTGTCGTCGCCGAAGCATTGGCACCGGTAACAATTTCTGCCATAGTTCCGGCCCATGGAGCGCGTCGGAACGACTGATTCCCGTCGCGGGCCAGCTTCTATGGGCCACCCACGGCCCTTCCTTCAGGGCTGGCCGCATCGCAGAGGAGACGCTGTGAAGAGCACTGTTGCCCGGGTGGCGAGCGCGGTCGGAGCCCTCGCCCTCACACTTACCGCCGCCGGCTGCGGCGGATCGGACGACGGCTCGTCCTCCGCAGACGGCAAGTCATCGGTCACATTCTGGGGGTGGGCGCCCGGCTACGCCCAGGCCGTCAAGGCGTTCAACGCGTCCCACCCGGACATCAAGGTCACCTACCAGGCGGTGCAGCCGGGAGCCAAGGGCGGCTACCAGAAGATGCTGAACGCCGTGAAGGCCGGCAACGCACCCTGTCTGGCACAGCTGGGGTACGAGACGCTGCCGAGCTTCGCGGCGCAGGGCGCGCTGCAGGACGTGTCCGCCGAAGTGAGCGCGGATGACCAGGCGGATTTCCAGGAAGCCGCCTGGAAGTCGGTCAGCCTGGGCGAGCAGGTCTTCGGCGCTCCGGTCGACACCGGCCCGATGGCGCTGTTCTACAACAAGAAGGTCTTCGACAAGCTCGGCCTCAAGCCCCCGGCCACCTGGGCCGAATACCGGACCGCGGCCGAGAAGATCCACGCCGCCGACCCCAAGCACTACGTGTCCTCGCCCTACCTCAACTACGACTACGCGGGCCTCGCGTGGCAGGCGGACGCGGGCTGGTTCGCCACCAAGGGCGATGCCTGGCAGGTCACGATGGACTCGCCGGGCAACAAGAAGATCGCCGACTACTGGCAGGGTCTGGCCGACGACCACCTGATCAGCAACGCGCCGATGTACGACCAGGGGTGGTACACCGGCCTGGGCAACGGCGACATCGCCACGGTGGTCGGCGCGGTCTGGCAGGCGGGTGTCATCAAGGGCGGCACGAAGGCCGGGGCCGGGCAGTGGGCCGTGGCCCCGATGCCGCAGTGGGACGCGAACGCCCCGAAGGCGGGGAACGCGGGAGGCTCGGCCACGGCCGTCCTCAAGGGCTGCGACGACACGAAGGCCGCCTGGGAGTTCGCCCACTGGCTGAGCACCGACCCCACCACCTACGGCACGCTGATCGAGAAGGCCGCGCTCTACCCGGCGGCCAAGAAGCTCCTCGATCTGCCGCAGCTCAACAAGGCAGACCCCTACTTCGGCGGGCAGAACATCTACCCGGTCTTCGCCGAGGCCGCCGCGCAGGTCGGGACGGACTGGACCTGGGGACCGCTGATGACCAAGACGGCGGCGGATCTGGACGACGGCCTCGGCAAGGCGTGGGCAGGCAAGAGCTCCATCGCCGACGCGCTGAGCGACGCACAGAAGAAGACCCTCGCCGAGATGGGCAAGCAGGGCCTGAAGACCACTCCGTAGCAAGGGGAAAGCAGCGGTACACCCCGGCCGATCCCTCCCCGCCGTCGGCCGGGGCGTACCGCGCCGCTGACCACCGCAAGGCAGCCCACCCGACGAAGGAATCCGCACGTGTCCCATTCCAGCGCACCGGGAGCGGTCGCCGCCGCACCGCCCGGCGCTCGCGCCTCCGGACGGCCCGTCCGGCACCGGCCGCTCTCCCGCGCCGCCAAGCCGCTTCTGTTCTGCGCGCCTTTCCTCGTCCTGTTCGCGGGAATGTATCTGGCGCCGATCATCTACGCCGCGGTCAGCAGTCTCTCCACCATCCGGCGCTCCGGCCTCGGGCTGACCGCTCCCACCAAGGTGTTCGATCCGCTGGGCAACTACACGCGGGCCCTGCACGACGACGCCTTCATCGGTTCACTGGGCCGGGTCGCGCTCTTCGGAGTGGTCCAGGTGCCGGTGATGCTGGGCCTGGCGCTCGGGCTCGCGCTCCTCCTGGACGCCAAGTCGGCCCGCGGCAAGGGCTTCTTCCGCCTCGCCGGGTTCCTCCCGTACGCGGTTCCCGGGGTGAGCGCGGCCCTCATCTGGTCCTTCATGTACTCGCCGCTCTCCAGCCCGGTCAACCGCCTCCTGGCACACGCCGGGGTCACCATGCCCTTCTTCGGCTCGGACGTGGTGCTCTGGTCCGTCGCCAACATCGTCACGTGGAGCTGGGCCGGCTACAACACGATCATCATCTACGCGGCCCTGCAGTCCATCCCCGCCGAGGTGCTGGAGGCGGCGCGGGTGGACGGTGCCGGCGCCTTCCGGACGGCGTGGAGCATCAAGGTCCCGGCCGTGCGCGGTGCCCTCGTACTCACCACCGTCTTCTCGGTGATCGGCTCGGCCCAGCTGTTCAACGAGCCCGCCGTCCTGCAACCCGTGTCCGCCGGATCCATCTCGTCGGCCTTCACACCGATCATGTCGGCCCAGAGCGCCGTAGCTGCGGGCAACTACCCCTACGCGGCCGCCCAGTCGGTGATCCTCGCGCTGCTGGTCGGGGTCGTTTCGATCACGTTCTTCAAGATTACCGGCCGACGGGAGTCCGCATGAGCGCCATCAGCACGGCGAGGACCGACCCGGCGGCGCCGGGCACCCGGCCCGCACAGACACCACACAGGTCCCCGTCCCTCCGGCCGGCCCCGAACCGCAGGGCGTCCCGGCGCGAGACCACTGTCACCAGCCGTGTCACGGTCACCGCACTCCTGGGACTGTCCGCCGTCTATTTCCTCTTCCCCCTGTGGTGGCTGCTGGTCTCGGCGACCAAGCCGTTCGGTGAGCAGTTCAGCGGCAGCGGCCTGTGGTTCGACGGATTCGGGCTGTGGGACAACATCGTCCGGCTCGGCGAGCAGGACGGCGGGATCTTCTGGCGCTGGATGCTCAACAGCCTGATGTACTGCGGTGTCGGGGCGCTATTGGGGACGTTGTTCTCCGCACTCGCCGGATACGCCCTGGCCAAATTCGACTTCCCCGGCAGGGGAGCCGTCTTCGGACTGGTGCTGGCGGCCGTCCTGATCCCGAAAGTACTGTTCACCCTGCCGCTGTACCTGATGTTCTCCAGCGTCGGGCTCATCGACAACCCGCTGGCCGTTCTGCTGCCCAGTGTGGTCAGCCCCTTCGGGGTCTACCTGGCCCGGGTCTTCGCGTCGCAGACCGTCCCGGACGAAGTACTGGAGGCCGGGCGGCTCGACGGCGCCGGCGAGCTGCGGATCTTCCGCGGCATCGTGGTCCGGATGCTGCTGCCCGCACTGGTCACCATCTTCCTGTTCCAGTTCGTGGAGATCTGGAACAACTACCTGCTGCCGGCCATGGTTCTCGGCGACGACCGCCTGCAGCCGGTCACCGTGGGCCTGGTGGGCTGGAACGCCAGCCACGTCGCCGTGCCGCCGCCCCTGGTGGTCATCGGATCCCTGGTGTCCGTCGTCCCCCTCCTTCTCGCCTTCCTCGCCCTGCAGCGCTTCTGGCGCGCGGGCATGACCGCCGGAGCCGTCAAGTGACCACCCAGGCCCACCCTCCCGGCGCCCACCGCACCGAGACCGACGCGGACCGTGTGCCGCCCGGAGCCCGGCCCCGCCGTGCGCAGCCGGCCCTGACCCACCGCACCGGCACCCTGCTGCGCCGAGGCCTCCCCCACCGCGTGCTCTCCGGCTCGCTGCACTACTTCCGTGTCCACCCCGAACAGTGGGCGGACCGCCTGGAGCGGCTCGCCGCGCTCGGACTCAACACCGTCGACACCTACGTTCCGTGGAACTTCCACGAACGCGCCCCCGGCGCCATCCGCTTCGAGGGCTGGCACGACCTGGAGCGCTTCATCCGGCTGGCACAGGGGCAGGGCCTCGACGTGATCGTCCGCCCGGGCCCGTACATCTGCGCGGAATGGGACAACGGCGGGCTGCCCGCCTGGCTGACCGGCACCCCCGGCATGCGGCTGCGCACCTCCTACCCACCATTCCTGAGTGCCGTCAGCCGATGGTTCGACGAACTGATCCCTCGCATCGCCGCACTCCAGCACTGCAATGGCGGACCGGTCGTCGCCGTACAGATCGAGAACGAATACGGCAGCCACGGCGACGACACCGGGTATCTGCGCTTCATCCGCGACGCCCTGGTAGCCCGCGGCATCACCGAGCTGCTCTACACCGCGGACGGCCCCACCGACCTGATGCTCGACGGCGGCACTCTCCCCGGCCACCTGGCTGCCGTCACCTTCGGCTCCCGGCCCGAGCAAGCGGCCGCGCTGCTGCGCTCACGCCGCGAGGCGGAACCGTTCTTCTGTGCCGAGTTCTGGAACGGCTGGTTCGACCACTGGGGCGAGAACCACCACGTCCGTCCCGCCGCGGGTGCCGCCGACACCGTGGCCCGCATCCTGGACGCCGGGGGCTCGGTGAGCCTCTACATGGCGCACGGCGGAACCAACTTCGGCCTGTGGTCCGGTGCCAACCACAACGGAGACCGGCTCCAGCCGACCGTGACCAGCTACGACTCCGACGCGGCTGTCGCCGAACACGGAGCGCTCACACCCAAGTTCCACGCGGTGCGGGACCGGCTGCTCGGCCCGGACGCGACCACCCCTCCGGTGCCGGCCGACCCACCGCTCCTGGAACCCCGAACCCTGCCCCTGACCCAGGGATCCGCGCTGCTCGACGCACTGCGCACGGTGAGCGAGCCGGTCCACGCGCCGCTGCCGCTCAGCTTCGAGGAGCTGGGCCAGGCATCCGGGCTGGTGCTCTACACCGCACATCCGCTGCTGCCCGCCGGCGAACACGAAGTGACGGTCACCGGCCTGCACGACCGGGCCCACGTGTTCCTCGACGGCACCCTGGTCGGAGTACTGGACCAGGAGACAGCCTCCTGCCAGGTCGCTGGGAACGGACAACGGGCCCGCCTGGAACTCCTGGTGGAGAACCAGGGCCGGATCAACTACGGACCGCTGCTCGGCCAGGGCAAGGGAATCCTCGGTGGACTACGGGTGGAACGCCGCCTCGTGCACGGCTGGAGCATGCACCGGATACCGCTCGACACATGGACACCACAGGAACTCGCGCGCACCGCCTCCGCCGCCCCGCCCGCCGGCACGACCGGCTTCGCCACCGCTTCCCTGACCCTGGACCGCACGGCCGACACGTTCGTCGCCCTGCCCGGCTTCGGCAAAGGCTTCTGCTGGATCAACGGCAACCTGCTGGGCCGCTACTGGGAGATCGGTCCCCAGCACACCCTCTACCTGCCGCGTCCTTTCCTGCGTACGGGCGACAACACGCTCACCGTCCTGGAGCTGGAGCGCCTCGGTGACCGGATCGAGCTCGTCGACCGTCCCGAACTCGGCGCTCCTGAGGAGTACATCGAAACCTTCGGCTGACCCCGCTCACTCCATTCCTTCCGTCCCCGAGAGGAGCCGGCACCGTGCCCGTCCCCGTCCCCGTTCCCGTTCCCGTGAGGACCATCTGGCCCCCGCCCGCATCCCCCTTCACGGTCACCCCGCACCCGACGACGGTCGCGCACCCGGCGCACCCGGCGAAAACCCACAAGGAGAAGCCATGACAGCTACACGTAAAAAGGTGGTGAGCGCACTCGTGGCCGCGGCTCTTGCCGCAGCCGGCGGGGCCGCGCTGGCTGCCTCACCCGTATCGGCAGCCCCGTCCTACACGGTCGACGTCGGTTCGAAGGGCACGTGGAACCGCCCCGACGACACCCCCGCCTTCCCCTACATCGACAAGGACGGCACCTTCTACTACCAGCAGGCCCACGCCCTCTACGGGGCGAGCGAAGGCCGCGCCTGGTCCTTCTACTCCGGCGCCGACTTCGACAGCGCGACCCGGCACCCCATCAGCGACGCGGTCAACCCGGCCGACTCCAACGACAAGAACAACGACACGACCTCACGCTGCGACAACAGCCCCACCGGCAGGACCGCCACCGATCCGCCCGCCGGGTCCAGCTACTCCCAGCGCAATTTCTGCGACCTCGCGGGTGTCTGGGTCGACCCCGACACCGGCGACTGGTACGGCCTGGTCCACAACGAGTTCACCCCCCAGCCCTTCGGTGACGGCGTGCACTACGACGCCATCGACTACACCGTCTCCACCGACCAGGGCAAGACGTGGACCATCAAGGACCACGCGATCACCAGCCCCTACAGCACCAAGCGCGGCGACACCTCCGCCTTCCCGCAGAAGACCTACCACTACGGCGACGGCGACCAGCGGCTGTTCGTCGACACCGCCTCCGGGTTCTTCTACGTCTTCTACGGTTCCCGCGTCGTCGACAAGAACGGCGGCTGGAAGGCATTCCACGCCCACGTCGCACGCGCCCCCATCTCCGCCAAGATGGCGCCGGACAGCTGGCAGAAGTGGTACAACGGCGCCTGGTCCCAGCCCGGTGTCGGCGGCAAGGAGAGCAACATGGTGCCCACCAGCACCAACAGCTCCGGCTACACCCCCGTCGACAAGGAGTACGACCCGGCCGCCACCGGCACGGTCGCTGAACAGGTCGCTGCCGGCAGGACGCCGCCCACGTCGCCCCTATTTGTCATGGACATCACATGGAATGCCTATCTGGGGCTCTACATCGGTGAGCCGCAGGCGGTGGACCAGTCGGGCAACGCCCCGCAGCAGTTCTACGCCACCGACGACCTGACCACACAGAAGTGGCGGCTGATCGGCGACACCGGCAGCTACACCAATGCCTCCTGGTACCGCTGGTTCCTCGACGGCGCCAACAGGACCAGCTCCGGCATCGTGGGCCGCGACTTCCGCTCCTACTGCTCCTTCGGCTGCTCCGGCGGTTCCTCCGCCGAGTACGTCAACCTCTCCATCAGGACCGACAGCCCTGCCGCCCCGGTCGACACCTCCAAGACCTACCGGATCACCGGCGCCGACAGCCGCGCCCTCGCCCAGGTCTCCGGCAGCACCGCGACCACGTCCCAGAACGCCGGCGGCGCCAACCCCGACATCTGGTCCTTCGCCTCCAACGGAGACGGCTCCTACCGCATCGCCAACACCAGCACCAGCGCTCTGCTGGGGGTCGGGACGTCACCCGCGCAGCGGGCCTGGGGAACCGCGCCCACCGCCACCGCGGCGGGAGCGAACGATCCGACCGTGGGCCAGCAATGGTTCGTCGTCCGCAACGCCACGGGTGGCACGTACCGCCTGGTCAACCGCTACAGCGGTCTTGTCCTCGGCGTCTCCTCCGGTACGGCCGAAACCGCCCCCGCCCGCTTCTGGACCGCCCCCTCCGGCGGGGTCGGAAACGCCCGCACCGCCGCCCAGCAGACCCTGGCCCTCACCCCGGCCGGCACCGCGCCCGCCACGCTCGACGGCGTCCACACCCTCACCACGGGCGGCAAGGCCCTGGACGTCCCCGGCCACAGCACCACGGCCGGCACCCAGCTGACCACCTACGCGTCCAACGGAGGCGACAACCAGAAGTGGCGCTTCACCCGGCAGACCGACGGCAGCTACGAAATCGCCGGCGTCGAGTCAGGACTGTGCGCCGACGTCAGTGACGGATCCTCCACCGCCGGCGGCAAGATCATCCTGTGGACCTGCCACGGCGGTGTCAACCAGCGCTGGAAGGCTACCCTGCGCAGCGACGGCACCTACACCCTGACCTCCGCCAACAGCGGACTGGCCCTCACCACAGCCTCCGGCTCCGACGGCGCACTCGTCACCCAGCAGGCCGACACAGGGGCCTCCCCGCAGCGCTGGACCATCGGCTGAACTCCCGTCCCTCCCGGTGCGCGGTCCGATGACCGCGCACCGGCCCCCACAGCGTCCGGCACGGTGCGCGTTCCGCCACCACCGTGCCGGACCCGGGACACCGCACACCGAAGAACCGCACCCCGACCGCCCGCACCGCGCCCCTCGCTGCCGGCCTCCGGCATGAAGTCCGCACAGTGACTGAGGATGATCGCGGTGCCGTACGACGAGGGCGCCGGCATCGGCCGAGCAGGCGGCGGCTACCGCTTGGCGGCCACGAATCCCCACTGGTCGACCGGGTCGGTGACGACCGGCTCCTCGGGGCGCCACAGGCTGATCGAGCCGAAGCCGGGCTCCACCAGTTCGAGTCCGTCCGCGAAGGTCGCGATGATCTCCTTGGGGCGCGAGATGTACGGCATGGCGCCGCCACTGGCGTACTCGTCGGACCCGGCCCGTGTCTCCGGGGTCTCGATGGTGTCGCACAACATCAGGTGGCTGCCCGCGGGCAGCGCGTCCAAGTAGCTGCGGAGCAGCGCCGCGGCCTCGTCGGCGTCCGCCAGATGTCCCAGCGTCGAGAGCACCATCACGGCCACCGGCCGGTCGAGGTCCAGTGTGCGGGCGGCCTCGCGCAGCACCGTCTTCGCGTCCCTCAGATCCGCGTGCACATAGTCCGTGGCCCCTTCGGGCCGACTCGTCAGCAGGGCTCGGGCATGGGCGAGAACGATCGGGTCGTTGTCCACGTACACGATGCGTGCCGTCGGCTCGACGCCCTGGGCGACCTCGTGCGTGGCGTTCGCCGTCGGCAGGCCGGTGCCGAGGTCCAGGAACTGCCGCACCCCCGCCTCGGCGGTCAGATAGCGCACCGCGCGTGCCTGGAACGCCCGGGAGGCGCGCGCTATCTCGATGATCTGCGGGTACAGCTCCTCCATCGTCGCCCCGAGGCGGCGGTCCACCTCGTAGTTGTCCTTGCCGCCCAGCCAGAAGTTCCACACCCGCGCCGAATGCGGCGTACCCGTGTCGATTCCGTCCACCGCCATCTGAATGCCCTGCCCGTCAGTCATCGGCCCTCTTAGCGTCGTACGACGGCGGCACGGACACACTCCGTACCGCGCATGCCCATATTTCCTCACGTGCAACATCCGCACCAGCCTGAGGGGGAGCAACTCCCCTGCGGGACAGGGGGAAAGCCTTTGCGCGGGTGGAGGACGGCGCCGCCCCGCCGCCGCGAGTTTGCCGGAACGGCAACGCCGATCGCGCCGATGGACCGCCCGTCGCATGATCGGCACGTAAGCGCGACCGCCCGCCCATGACCCGAGGAGAGACCCTTGCAGCCCGAACCGACCGCCGGCTTCCGCCACCGCACCGTCGACAGCCCGGCCGGGCGCCTGCATCTGGTGGAGCAGGGCACCGGCCCCCTGGTCCTGCTCGTGCACGGCTTTCCCGAGTCCTGGTACTCCTGGCGCCACCAGCTCCCGGCCCTCGCCGCCGCCGGCTACCGCGCGGTGGCGATCGACGTACGGGGCTACGGCCGCTCCTCGCGGCCCGCCGCGGCCGACGCCTACCGGATGCTCGATCTGGTGGAGGACAACATCTGCGTGGTGCGCGCCCTCGGCGAGGAGAAGGCGGTGGTCGTCGGTCACGACTGGGGTTCCAACATCGCCGCCGCTTCCGCCCTGCTCCACCCCGAGGTGTTCCGCGCGGTCGGTCTGCTGAGCGTTCCGTACGCACCGCCGGGCGGCCCCCGCCCGACCGACGTCTTCGGCCGGATCGGCGGCCCCGAAGAGGAGTTCTACGTCTCCTACTTCCAGGAGCCCGGCCGCGCCGAGGCGGAGATCGAGCCCGGGGTGCGCGGCTGGCTCGCCGGTTTCTACGCGGCGTTGTCCGCCGACACCATGCCGGCCCCGGGCGCCCCGGACCCGCATTTCGTCGCGCGCGGCGGCCGGCTGCGTGACCGCTTTCCGGCCGGCCGGCTGCCCGCGTGGCTGAGCGAGGACGATCTCGACGTGTACGCCGGGGAGTTCGAGCGCACCGGTCTGACGGGGGCGCTCAACCGCTACCGGAACATGGACCGTGACTGGGAGGACCTCGCACCCCACCGCGGAGCCCCGGTCGAGCAGCCGTCGTTGTTCGTCGGCGGCACCCTGGACGCCTCCACCACGTGGATGGCGGACGCCATCGACGCGTACCCCTCCACCCTTCCCGCCCTGTCCGGCTCGCACCTGCTCGAAGGCTGCGGTCACTGGATCCAGCAGGAACGCCCCGATGAGGTCAACGGCCTGTTGACCGAATGGCTCGCGGCCCTTCCCGGGTGAGGCCGCCGGGTGTGAGGCGGTCACGGCCGGCCGGGGATCCTGCGGCCCGTCCGCCTCAGGGCGCCGTGTCCCAGGGCGCCTCCGCCTCCAGCTGGGCCGCCAGGGCGAGCAGTGTGCCCTCCGCGCCGAGCGGGGCGCCGAACTGGACGCCGAGGGGCAGGCCCCGGCTGTCCCGGCCGAAGGGGACGGACATGGCCGGCATCCCGGTCACGTTGTAGACGCTGGTGAAGGCGGAACTGACGGAGGCGTGGCGGTAGATGGTCTCCGGGACCGCGGTGTCCAGGGTGCCGAGCAGCGGGGTGGGCCGGGCGAGGGTCGGGCTGAGCAGGACGTCGAAGTGGTCGAAGGCTGCCCCGGTCTCCCAGCCGATCTCCTGGGCGCGGCGCAGTGCGCGGCTGACGTCGGCCGCCGCCAGGGCCCGGTAGGTGTCGTACACGACGCGGGTGAAGGGTTCGATGTCGTCGTCGGCGAGGGGTCTGCCGAGGGCGGTGAGGCGGCTCTCGATCTGGGCGACCAGGTCCGCGCCCATCAGGACGGCGGAGGTGGCGGCCACGTCGCCGGGACGGTAGCGGGCGGTGGTCTCGGTGACGTCGTGGCCGAGGTGTTCGCACAGCAGGGCGGCGGCGCGGGCCGCCTGCGCGCACTCGGGGTGGACCTCGGGTCCTTCGGGGAGGGCGGTGAGCAGGCCGATCCGCAGCCGGCCCGGGTCGCGGCGGGCGAGTTCGGAGAAGGGGGCCGCCGGGGCCGGGGCGGCGTAGGCGTCGCCGGGCAGGGGGCCGGCGGCGACGTCGAGGAGCAGGGCGCTGTCCCGGACGGTCGTGGTGAGCGCGTGGTGGACGGAGACGAGGCCGGAGAGGGTGGTGGGGCGGGGCGCGGGCGAGACGCGTCCCCGGCTGGGCTTGAGGCCGAACAGGCCGCAGGCGGCGGCCGGGATGCGGATCGAGCCGCCGCCGTCGCTGGCGTGCGCGACCGGGACCATCCCGGCGGCGACGGCCGCCGCCGAACCGCCGCTGGAGCCGCCCGGGGAGCGTTCGGTGTCCCAGGGGTTGCGGGTGGGGCCGAAGAGGGCGGGTTCGGTGGAGGCGTTGAGCCCGAATTCGGGGGTGTTGGTGGTGCCGAGGACGACGGCTCCGGCGCGCCGGTAGCGGGCCACGAGTTCGCTGTCGTGGCGGGCGGTGGCGGTGGCGAAGAGGCGGCTGCCACTGATCGCGGGCAGGCCGGCGACGTCGGTGCCGAGGTCCTTGACCAGGACCGGGACGCCGTGCAGCGGGCCGTCGGGGAGTCCGGCCGCCACCTCGGCGCGTGCGGCGTCGAACCTGGTGTGGATTACCGCGCCCAGGCGGGGGTTGTCCTTCTCGATGCGGGCGATGGCCTGTTCGGTGACGGTGGCTGCGTCGGTGGCGCCGCTGCGGACCGCTCCGGCCGTGGCGACGGCGTCACGGCGGCTCATGACACGTACCCGGCGGGCTTGCCCCAGGTTTCGCGGCGGGTGGTGTTCCGGTCGACCAGGACGCAGCGGGTGCCGGTGAAGTTGGTCGGCATGCACTTGTTGCAGTGGATGCACAGGGAGGGTGTGGTGGCGTCGTCGTGCATGCGGTTGACCAGGTCGGGCTCGCGCAGCAGGGCGCGGGCCATCGCGACGAACTCGAAGCCCTCCCGCATCGCCAGGTCCATGACGGGCTTGGTGGTGATGCCGCCGAGCAGGATCATCGGGAGCTTCACCGCGGCCCGGATCTGGCGGGCGTCCTCCAGGAGGTAGCCGTCGCGGTAGGGGTAGCTGCGCAGGAACCGCTTGCCGACGAGCTTGACGCCGAGCTTGATGGGCTGCGGCATGATCGCGGAGAAGTCGTCCAGCGGGGCGTCGCCCTTGAAGAGGTACATCGGGTTGAGCAGGGAGCTGCCCGCGGTCATCTCCAGGGCGTCGACCGTGCCGTCCTGTTCGAGCCACTGCGTGACGGGGATGGCCTCGTCCAGCCAGAAGCCGCCGGGCACCCCGTCGTCCATGTTCATCTTGGCGATGACGGCGATCCGGCCGCCCACCGCGTCGTGGACGGCCCGCATGATCTCCCGGGCGAACCTGGCCCGGTTCTTGAGGCTGCCGCCGTAGGCGTCGGTGCGGTGGTTGATCTTCGGGCTGAGGAAGGAGCTGGCCAGGTAGTTGTGGCCGAGGTGGACCTCGACGGCGTCGAAGCCCGCGTCGACGGCGCGGCGGGCGGCCTCGGCGTGGGCCTCGGTGACGCGCCGGATGTCGTCGAGGGTCGCCTCCCGGGCCCAGCTGATGGTGGTGGCGTGGAAGTGCCGGGACGGGGAGAGCGCGGGGGCGCCGTTGCCCTTGGGGTTGGCGACGGGGCCGCCGTGGCCGATCTGCGCGCTGACCGCGGCGCCCTCGGCGTGGACGGCTTCGGTGAGCGCGCGCAGGCCGGGCATCGCCTCGTCGGTCCAGTGGATCTGGTGGCGGTCGGTGCGCCCTTCCTTGGCGACGGCGCAGTAGGCGACGGTCGTCATGCCGACGCCGCCCTTGGCGTAGGCGACGTGGAAGTCGACGAGGTCCTTGGTCACCAGGGACTTGTGGCTGAGCCCTTCGTAGGTCGCGGCCTTGATGACCCGGTTGCGGAGTTCGAGCGGGCCGAGCCGGGCGGGCGCCAGGACATCGGGGGTCTCGGTGGTGGTCATACGGGGTTCCTCTCGGGCGGGGCGTGGTGGCAGGCGATCCGGTGGCCGGGGCGGATCTCCCTGAGCGCCGGCTCCCGCTCGGCGCACCGGGCGGTGGCGAGCGGGCAGCGGGTGCGGAAGCGGCAGCCGGACGGCGGGTTCAGCGGGGACGGGAGTTCGGCGGCGGCCCCGGCCGGTCCGGGCTCGGGCGCTCCGGCCGGTTGTGGGCCGCGCTGGACCTCGGGGAGCGAGGCGAGCAGCAGCCGGGTGTAGGGGTGGACGGCCTCGTGGTGCATGCCGTCGGAGGGCAGGACCTCGCAGACCTTGCCGAGGTACATCACCATGACGCGGTCGCTGATGTTCTTCACCACGGCGACGTCGTGGGCGATGAACACCATGCTCAGCCCGCGCCGGCGCACCGTCGTCTCCAGCAGGTTGAGGATCTGTGCCTGGACGGACACGTCGAGGCTGGAGACGGGTTCGTCGCAGATCAGCACCTCGGGGTCGAGGAGCAGGGCGCGGGCGACGCAGACCCGCTGGCACTGGCCGCCGGAGAGTTCGTGCGGTCTGCGCTCGCGTACGGTCGCCGGGTCGAGGCCGACGTCGCGCAGTGCGGTGTCGATCCGCTCGTCCTTGTCGCGGGTGTCCTCGCCGCTCCCCCAGATCGAAGGGCCCTCCCACACCAGGTCCTTGACGCGGCGGCGGGGGTTCAGGGCGGAGACCGGGTCCTGCATGATGATCTGCATCCGGGCGCGGGCCCGGCGCAGTTCCCTGGGGGCGAGCCCGGTCAGGGTCACGTCGCCGAGGCGTACGGTGCCGGAGTCCGGGGGCGGCAGCTGGATCAGGGAGCGGCCTACGGTGGACTTTCCGCAGCCGGACTCGCCGAGGATGCCGAGGGTTTCGCCCGCAGCGACCTCCAGGCCGACCCCGGAGACGGCGTGCACCTTCTGCCCTCGGCCGGCCGGGTACTCCACGACGAGGTCCTCGGCGCTGAGCGCGGGCGCGGTGGGTCGGGTGCTCGTCATACGGCGGCCTCCTCGGCGGCTCCCAGGGGGTGGTGGCAGGCGACGGCACCGGAGCCGGGGGCCCCGGTGAGCCGGGGGGACTCGGTGGCGCAGCGGTCGCTCGCGTGGCCGCAGCGGGGGGCGAAGCGGCAGCCTGGGGGCGGGTTCAGCAGATGGGGCGGGCGGCCCTCGATGGTCGGCAGCAGGGTGTGCGGGGGCTGGTCGATGCGCGGCACGGAGGCGATGAGGGCGCTGCTGTACGGGTGCCTGGGGTGGTCGAACACGGCGGCGGTGGGGGCGTATTCGACGAGGCGGCCGGCGTACATCACCGCGACCCGGCCGGTGCGGCCGGCGACCGTGGCGAGGTCGTGGCTGATCAGGATCATCGCCATGCCGAGGTCCCGGGTCAGGGCCTGGAGCAGGTCGAGGATCTGTTTCTGCACGGTGACGTCGAGCGCGGTGGTCGGTTCGTCGGCGATGAGCAGGCGCGGCCCGCAGGCCAGGGCCATGGCGATGACGACGCGCTGCCGCATCCCGCCGGAGAGTTCGTGCGGGTACTGGCGGGCGCGGCGGGCCGGCTCGGGGATGCCGACCTGCCGGAGCAGGTCGACGGCGCGTTCCCGGGCCGCCGTACGGTTCAGCCCCTGGTGCAGCCGGACGCTCTCGGACAGGTGGGTGCCGACCTTCTTCACGGGGTTGAGCGAGGTCATCGGGTCCTGGAAGACCATGGCGACCTCGGTGCCCCACAGGGCCCTGCGGCCCGCCGGTCCGAGGGCGTGGACGTCCTGGCCGCCGAGCAGGACGGTGCCGGAGACGGTGGTGGCGGGGCCGTCGGTGATCAGGCCCATGAGGGTGCGGCCGAGGACGGACTTGCCCGAGCCGGACTCCCCGACGATGCCGAGGGTCTCGCCCTCGCGCAGGGCCAGGCAGACGCCGTCGACGGCCTGCACGGGGCCCCGGGGGGTGTGGAAGACGGTCCGCACGTCGGTGGCGGTGAGGAGGGCGGGGGCTTCGGTGTCCGTGGGGGCCGGGGGCGCTTCGGACAGGGGCTCGGTGGTCACAGTTTCACGCTCCGGGAGTCCCAGCGCCCGCGAGCCTTCTCGCCGACGATGTTGAAGGCGAAGACGGTGAGGAAGAGGAACGCGCCGGGTACGAGCACGATGTGCGGGTGCTGCTCGAACACCCGGCCCTCCCCTTCGGCGATCATGTTTCCCCAGGTGGGTTCGGGTGGCTGGATGCCGAGTCCGAGGAAGCTGAGGGACGCCTCGGCGACGATGAGGACCGAGATCATGACGACGGCCAGCGACAGCAGGGGCAGCAGGACGTTGGGCAGCAGTTCGCGCAGGAGGATGCGGGAGCGGGTGGCTCCCATGGCGCGGGCGGCGACGACGAATTCGCGGTTGGCGTACGCCATGGTCGTGGCGCGGGCGAGCCGGACCATGCCGGGGATCGTGAGCAGGGCCAGCGAGAAGGCGATGTTGCGCAGGTGCGGCTGGAGGACGGTCGCCAGGGCGATGAGCAGGATCAGCGGGGGCACGGCGAGCAGCGAGTTGGTGGCCATGCCCACGACCCGGTCGGCGGCCTTCCCGAAGTAGCCGGCGGCCATGCCGATCGCGCCGCCGACGACCGTACCGATGGCGACCGCCGACAGGGAGATGAGCAGCGAGGAGCGGGCGCCGTACAGGGACCGGGCCAGCAGGTCGAGCCCGAAGGCGTTGGTGCCCAGCGGGTGGCTGCCCGCGAACACCGGTCCGCCGAAGACGGGTTCGGCGACCGTCGTCGCGACGTCCCGGTCCTCGGCGAGCGGCAGCCAGGGCGCGGCGAGCATCGCGAGGCCGAGCAGCACCAGCCAGCCCGCGCCGAACCAGAACACCACGTCGAAGCCGGGCCCCGCCCACCGCTTCCCGAGCCGGGAGGCGCCGGCGAGCGTCAGACCGAGGCCGGCCAGGGCGACGGCGGTCCTGGCGAGCGGGACGAGCCGGCCCGTGCGTGCCCCGTACACCAGCAGGACGAGGCCGGCGGCGGTCAGGGCCAGGGCGGTGAGCAGCGGCAGCGGGAAGGCGGTCCGCGCACGCGGAACGATCTCAGACATGGACACGTCGCGTCCTCGGATCCAGGTAGCCGTAGGAGAGGTCGATGCCGGCGTTGATCACCACGTAGATCACGGCGACGGTGAGCACCGCGCCCTGGACCATCGGGTAGTCGCCCTGGCCCGCCGCGTTGACGATGAGCGTTCCCATGCCGGGCAGCGAGAACAGGTACTCCACGACGACGGTGCTCCCGATGAGCCGGCCCAGGCTGAGCCCGAGAAGGGTGACCAGGGAGAACGAGGAGGGGCGCAGGGCGTCGGAGAACAGGACGCGCAGCGGGTTCATGCCCTTGGCGCGGGCGGCGAGGATGTAGTCCTCGCGCAGGGTGACGATGAGGTCGCCGCGCAGGACCCGGGTGAACATGGCGAGTTCGGCGAGCCCCACGGTCAGGGCCGGCAGGAAGGCGTGGTGCAGGTTGCCCACCAGGTCTCCGTCCCCGATCCGCACCCACTCGGTGCGCGGGAACCAGCCGGCCGAGTCGACCAGCAGAAGCACCAGCAGCAGACCGGCCAGGAAGCTCGGCACGGACAGCACGCCGAAGGTGCCGGCGCCGATGATCCGGTCGGCCGCCGAACCCTCCCGGTACGCCGACCACATGGCCAGCGGCACCGCGAGGACCAGGGCGATCAGCAGTCCGAGCACCGCGATCTCGAAGCTGACGGGCAGTGCGGACAGCACCCGGTCGGTGACACCGCTCTGCGGCGGTACGACGGAGTGGCCGAGGTCTCCGGTGAGGGCGTTGCCCAGCCAGTCGAAGTAGCGGGTGACGAGCGGCTGGTCGAGACCGAGGTCGTGGCGGACCTCGGCGTACTCGGCGGGCGAGTGCCCCGCTCCGAGGATGTCGACGGCCGGGTCCGACGGCATCAGGACCACCAGGGAGAACACCCCGATGCTCGCGACGAGGAGCACGCCCACCAGTTCCAGGCCCCGCAGGGCGAGGCGGCGCAGTGCGGCGGGGCTCATGGTTCCTCCAGTTCCGCCGGGGGCGGCAGGCCGGTCGACGGGGTCACTTGCTGATCCATGCCTCGCCGAAGAGGGCCATGTACTCGTCGGTCGGAACGATGCCGTGGACGTTCTTGCCCCAGGCGGTGAAGCCGGCGCTGGCGCCGAGGTTGACCAGGGGGACGTCCTCGTTGAAGAGGGTCTGGACGTCGTCCAGAATCCGCTGGGTCTCCGCGTCCGAGTCGGCGGCCTGCAACTCGACGAGCAGCGCGTCCATCTTCTTGTTGGCGTAGCCGCCGGGGTTGCCGTAGCTCTCGGAGTTCAGGACGCTCTGGAGGCGGTGGTAGGGGTCGCTCTCGGAGATGCTGGCCGCGCCCCGGCTGATGTCGAAGTCGTGGTCCACATAGGTCTTCGCGACCCGGTCCGCGATGGAGGGGACCATGTCGAGCTTCACCTCGAAGCCGACGCGTTCCAGCATCGCCTTGGTGACGACGGCCTTGGACCGGGAGACGGGGTCGGTGCCGTCCATGTAGGTGAGCTTGCCGTCGTAGCCGTCCTTCCTGGCCTCGGCGAGGAGCTTCTTCGCCTGTTCGAGGTCGATGCCGAGGGGCTCGGTCTTCGAGTGCAGGCGTGATTCGGGCGGGAAGATCTCCTGGCCCGGCAGGCCCTTGCCGTCGTAGGCGCGTTCGGTGTCGAGCTTCGGGTCGAGCGCCAGCGCCATCGCCTTGCGGACGCGCAGGTCGCTGCCCGGCCGGCCGCTGCGGGTGTTGATGGTGATCATGTTGCCGAGGCCGGTGAGGGTCAGCTCCCCCGGGTGGCCCTCCTTCACCGCGTCGTCCACGACGTCGGGGCTGCGCATGTACGTCACGTCGGCGGTGCCGTCGTTCAGTGCCTCCAGCTTGGCGCGGTCGGCCTGCGGCCAGGTGAAGCGCAGCGCGTCGAGGTGGGGCGCGCCCTTCCAGTACTTCTTGTTCGCCTTGAGGACCATCTCCTCCTGCGGGGCGTACGAACCGAGTGTGAAGGGCCCTGCGCCGATCGGGCGGAAGGTCTTCGTGGCGTACGCGGCCGGCGCGACGATCATGCCGGGTGCCTGGGCGAGCATCGCGGGGAAGGTGGCCCAGGGGCTGCGGAGGGTGAAGACGACGGTGTGCTCGTCGGTGGCCTCGGTCTTCGCGAGGTTCGGGGCCAGGAGCGCGGTGTCGGCGCCCTTGTTCTTCTGGTACCAGGCGATGCTGGCGACGACGGCGTCGGCGTCGAGCGGGGTGCCGTCGGAGAAGTCGACGCCGTCGCGGAGCTTCAGGGTCCAGGTCTTCAGGTCGGCGCTGCTCTCCAGCGACTCGGCCAGCCACGGTTCGTACTTGTTCGCCGCGGTGTCGTAGCGCATCAGTACGTCGTAGACGGCGGCCAGGGCCGAGCCGCCGGAGGCGCCGGTCGCGAAGGTGACGGCGGGGCTGAGGCTGCGGGCCTCGCCGTAGTCCGCGAAGCGCAGGGTGCCGCCGCGGACCGGGGTGCCGCCCTTCGGCTGTTCACCGATGCTGCCGAACGTGTACCGCCCGCGTTCGGTCTTCTGCTCCTTGCCGCCGGCCCCGTCGTCGGGTGAGGCACAGGCGGAGGTGATCAGGGCCGCCGCGGCCAGGACGGCGGCGAGTCGGGCTCTGACCCGTGGTGTTCGCTTCATTGCATCCTCCAGTTGTCCGGAGCCCGAAGTCGGGAAGAACAGGTGCCCGAGGGGGCGGGAAGAGCGGTGCCCGGGAGGCGGGCGGGATGAGCGGGTGCGGATACGCCGGAGGGCGGGTGCCCGGGGGCGGATCGTGGGGGGACGCTATGGCCGGCGAAATCCGGCCGCCGTGGCGCATCCCACTCAGCGGGAACCCGGGCCGGGGGTGTGAGCGCGGGGGGTGCGGGGGCGCTTCCGCTCTTCGCCGGCCCGTGGGACGGTGTCCCAGTGACCGGAATCAGCCGGGGAGCGAGGGCCCCCGGCTGCCGAGACTGGCGTCGTCCGCGATCCCAGTGGAGTTCACGACGCCCAGGAGTCCCGATGCCCAGCGAAACGGATCACCGCGCCGCCGCCCTCGCCCAGGTGGCCGCACTCACCGGCCCCGGCGGCCGGTTCGAGCTTGCCGACGACGAGGTGCTGGGCAGCCGGCTGCCGGTGTTCACGCACCGCCATCGGGCCCTGCACGAGGTGCTGCACGCCTCCGTCGCCCACGCCGGCCGTGACTTCATCGTCACGGCGGACCGCCGGATCACCTTCGCCGAGCACGCGCGGCAGGCCGCGTCGCTGGCCCGGGTACTGCGTGAGGAGTACGGCGTCGCGAAGGGCGACCGGGTGGCCATCGCCGCGGCCAACTCACCGGCGTGGATCACCACGTTCTGGGCCACCGTGTCCATCGGCGCGGTCGCGGTCGGGTTCAACGCCTGGTGGACCGAGCGCGAACTGGCGCACGGCCTGGACAACGCGGAGCCCGCACTCGTGGTGGCCGACGCGCGACGGGCGGCGAAGCTGACCGGCTGCGGGGTGCCGGTGCTCTCCATGGAGGACGACATCAGCCGCTTCGCGGCGGCCCACCCGGACGCCCCGCTGCCCTCCGCCGATGTGGCCGAGGACGATCCGGCCGTCATCCTCTACACCTCGGGCACCTCCGGCCGCCCCAAGGGGGCCGTGCACACCCACCGCAATCTGCTGGCCGTGGTCGAATACCACCGCCTGAACGAGGCGCTGGCCCAGGCCCTGGGCGATCCGACGGCGCCGCAGGACCGCGTCTACCTGCTGACGCTGCCGCTGTTCCACATCGCGAGCCTGCACAACCTGGCCGTGCCGCGCCTCGCCACGGGAAGCCGGATCGCGCTGTACCAGGGGGCGTTCGATGTGGACGCCGTGCTGAGCATGGTCGAGCGGGAGCGCGTCACCAACTGGGGCGCGGTGCCCACCATGGCCCACCGGATGCTGGAACACGGCGGGGCGCACCGCTACGACACCTCCTCGCTGACCGCGTTCGCGCTGGCCTCCGCGCCGTCGTCGACCGCGTTCAAGGAGCGGCTGCGCGAGAGCCTGCCGTTCGCGAAGGACTCGCTGGTGGACAGCTACGGGCTGACCGAGACGTGCACCGCGGTCGCCGCCGCGAGCCCGCAGGAGCTGGCCGCCGCGCCCGGCACCCTCGGCCGGCCCGTCACGGGGGTCACGCTGGAGATCCGCGACCCGCTGGGCCAGGTGCTCGGGGAGGGCGAGGAGGGCGAGGTCTGGGTGCGCAGCCAGTACAACATGCTGGGCTACTGGCGGGACCCCGCGGCGACCGCGGCGGCGATCGGGCCCGACCGCTGGCTGCGCACCGGCGACCTGGGGCAGCTGCGCGAGGGCCGGCTCCATCTCGGCAGCCGCCGGTCGGACCTGATCATCCGGGGCGGCGAGAACATCTATCCGGCCGAGATCGAGACGGTGCTCGCGGAGCACCCGGACGTGCGCGAGTGCCTGGTGCTGGGGACGTCGCATCCCGACCTCGGCCAGGAGGTCGCGGCGGTCGTGGTCCTGGGCGCCGGCTCGGCGGTCACCGAGGAGGCGCTGCGGGAGTACGTGGCGCGCGAGCTGTCCTACTTCAAAGTGCCCACGCGGTGGCGGCTGACCGCCGACGAGCTCCCGCGCAACGCGACGGGCAAGGTGATCCGGCACAAGGTGCGGGTCTGATCCCGGAGAAGGCGTGGGCCCCGGCAGCCAGAGGTGGACTCGGCGGCCGGGGCCTCGTGTTCTGCGGTGCGCGGTGCTTGCGGGGCCTCGTGTTCTACGGTGCGCGGCGCTTGCGGGGCCTCGTGCTTCCGGGGCCGGTCCACCGTGGCCGCTCTTCCGGAGCCCGGCGGGCCCCTGCGGGCGGGCTCAGAAGACGCCGGGGCCGCGCAGGGTCGCTTCGGCGCCCCCGTCGACGTACACCACCTGCCCGGTGATGTGGCTGTTGGCCTCGGAGGCGAGGAACAGCACGGCGCGGGCGACGTCCTCGGGCTCCAGGTAGCCGTTGAGAGGCATGGGGACCGCCGCGTCCATGACCTCGCGCATCCCGGGGTCGTCGAAGAGGCCCGAGCTCATCTGGGTGAGGACGATGCCGGGCGCCACCACGTTCAGCGCGATTCCGGCGTCCGCCCAGCCCTCGGCGACCGCGGTGCGCCTCGCCCACTGGGCGAGCGCGGACTTGGACGAGGGGTACAGCTGTCGCGCACGGCCCTCGGCCACCGCGCGGTCGGCGTGCGCCAGGGCCGTGGTCTCGTCGCCCGCGAGGCAGGCGGCGACGACGTCCGGGTCGGCTGTCCGGGTGCCGGAGATGGAGCCGATGGCCACGACCCGGGGCCGCTCGGCCGCCGCGAGGGCCGGCCGCAGGGCCGTCAGGAACTCGGTGGTGCCGAAGTAGTTGACGGTCACCATGGAGCGCCCCGGTTCGGCGGTGCCGGCGCAGGTGACGACCGCGTCGACCACGGAGCCGGCCGCCCGGGACGCGGCCCCGGCGGCGGCGGCGCGCCCTTCGGGCGTGGACAGGTCGGCGTCCAGGTCGCCGCCCCGCAGGTCCACCCCGATCACCCGGTCGCCCCGGGCGCGGAGCAGTGCGGTGAGGGCGGCACCGATCCCGGAACCCGATCCGGTGACGACGACATTGCGCGGCATGGGTACTCCTCGGCTCGGTGAATGGCTCTCGCACCGTAGGAGCTGCGGGCCGGAGCGGTCGCGCGCCGTCCCGCTGACCGGACGGGCGCCCGGTGCCGGGTTTCCCGCCCACCGGGACCCGGCCTCCGCACGCGCGGCGGGGCGGCTTGGATGGCGTCTCGCTGCCCCTACCGTCCGGCCCGAGAGAGGTTTCCCCATGCGGCTCGGCATCAACAGTCCCGTCGTCACGGCCGTCCCCGGCGTCCACTCCCCCTGGGAACGCACCGCCGGCATCGAGGAGCTGGGGGCGGTCGCCGAGGCCGCCGACCGGCTCGGCTTCGACCATCTGACCTGCTCGGAGCATGTCGCGGTGCCGGCGGACATCGCACAGCAGCGCGGCGGCACCTACTGGGACCCGCTGTCCACCTTCGGTCATCTGGCCGCCCGGACCAGCCGGATCAGGTTCGCCACCCAGGTCCTGGTCCTCGGCTACCACCATCCGCTGGAGATCGCGAAGCGCTACGGCACCCTGGACCGCGTCTCGGGCGGGCGGGTCGTCCTGGGTCTGGGGGTGGGCAGTCTGGAGGAGGAGTTCCGGCTGCTCGGGGCGGCCTTCGAGGGCCGGGGCGCCCTCGCGGACGACGCGCTCGCCGCACTGCGGGCCTCGCTGTCCCGGCGTGAACCCGCCTACCACGGTGAGCACTTCGACTACGAGGGGCTGGTGGTGGAGCCGCACGCGGTGCAGGACCGGGTGCCGCTGTGGATCGGGGGGCGTACGCCGCGCTCGCTGCGCCGGGCACTCGCGTACGGCGACGGCTGGGTGCCGTTCGGGCTGCCGCTCGACCGGCTGGGCGAGATGGTGGGCGCCGCCTCACTGCCGGAGGGCTTCGAGGTGGTGCTGAGCGCGGGCCGCCCGCTGGACCCGTCCGGCGACGCGCACGGTACGGCCGAGGCGTTGCGGAAGGTGTCCGATGCCGGTGCCACGCTGGTCAGCGTGTCGTTGAGCGCCCGGTCGGCGGCCCATTACGCCGAACAGCTGGAGGCGCTCGCCGTCGTCGCGGACCTCCCGGCGGGGGCGCGGGCATGAGCGAGGACCGGATCGCCGCCCTGGAAGCGCGGCTGGGGCTGCTGGAGGACGAGCGCGCCGTGGCCCGCGCGATGGCCTCGTACGGACCGCTGGTGGACAGCGGCGAGGCGGACGCGGTGGCCGCGCTCTGGGCCCCGGACGGGGTGTACGACATCGACGAGCTCTACCTCGCGGGCCGGGAGCGGATCGGCGAGATGGTGCGCTCCCCCGCGCACCGGGGCTGGATACAGCAGGGCTGCGCGCATGTGGTGGGCCCGCCGCACATCACCGTGCAGGGCGACGAGGCGGTGGCGGTGTGCCATTCGCTGATGGTGGTGCACGAGGCGGGCCGGTACGTCGTGCGCCGGGCGACCGCCAACCACTGGCGGCTGTGCCGTACGCCGGGGGGTGCGGGCTGGCAGGTGGTCACCCGCACCAACCGCGTCCTGGACGGCCGGGCGGAGTCCCCCGTGCTGCTGGCCCGGGGCGTGCGCGGGGACCCGGCGGGCGGCTGACTCCCCCGGCGGGCGGGGCCCGGGTGACAGACGGTCACCCGGGCCCCGCCGCGTGCGCGTACGCCGTCAGCGCGCCCCGTACACCGGCTGCGGAGCCTCGGCCCGGCCGAGGAGCTTCAGCGCCGCTTCTCCGGCCTCGGCCGGGCTCCACCGGGCGCCCTTGTCCGCGGTGGGGCCCGGCCGCCAGCCCTCCATCACGGTGATCCGGCCGCCCTCGGTCTCGAAGACCCGGCCGCTGACCCCCTCGCAGGCCGGGGAGCCGAGCCAGACGACGAGCGGCGAGACGTTCTCCGGGGCCATCGCGTCGAACTCCCCCTCGGCGGGCGCCGCCATGGTCTGCGCGAAGGTGTCCTCCGTCATCCGGGTGCGGGCGGCGGGGGCGATGGCGTTGACCTGGACCCCGTACCTGCCCATCTCGGCGGCGGCCACCAGGGTCAGTCCGACGATCCCGGCCTTGGCCGCGGCGTAGTTGCCCTGGCCGACGCTGCCCAGCAGCCCCGCCCCGGAGCTGGTGTTGATCACGCGGGCGCAGGGGGTGCGGCCGGCCTTCGCCTCGGCGCGCCAGTGCGCCGCCGCGTGCCTGAGCGGCAGGAAGTGGCCCTTGAGGTGGACGCGCATGACCGCGTCCCAGTCGTCCTCGTCCAGGTTGACCAGCATCCGGTCGCGGAGGAATCCGGCGTTGTTGACGAGCGTGTCGAGCCGGCCGAAGGTGTCGAGCGCGGTGGCGACGAGGGAGGCCGCGCCCGCGTCGGTGGCGATGTCGCCGTTGTGCGCGACGGCCTCGCCGCCGGCCGCGCGGATGCGCTCCACGACCTCCTGGGCGGGCCCGGTGGCCGTACCCGAGCCGTCGATGCCCACGCCCAGGTCGTTGACGACGACCTTCGCGCCCTCGGCGGCGAGGGCCAGGGCGTGGGCGCGGCCGAGGCCCCGGCCCGCGCCGGTCACGGCGGCGACGCGTCCGGTGCACAGAGCGGTCGATGAGGTCATGAGGGTGTCCCTTCCATCGGCGGGTCAGCGGGGAGCGGGGGCCGTCACCACCGGGCGGTGCCGGTCACCACTGAGTGGTATGACGCTCTCCCGCCGCGCCCGCATCACTGCTACGTTGAACCAAACAAACGTTAGGTGGAAAGGTAGCTGATCTGCTCATGGGTGTCTCCACCTCCGTCCCGGAAGAGGGCATCGCCCTCGTCACCGTGGACTTCCCCCCGGTCAACGCCCTGCCCGTGCGGGGCTGGTACGACCTCGCGGCGGCGGTCCGGGCCGCCGGCTCCGACCCGGACATCCGGTGTGTGGTCCTCACCGCCGAAGGCCGCGGCTTCAACGCGGGCGTGGACATCAAGGAGATGCAGCGCGCCACCGGCCCCGAGGCACTGATCGGCGCCAACCGCGGCTGCTACGAGGCGTTCGCGGCGGTGTACGACTGCGAGGTCCCGGTGGTCGCCGCCGTGCACGGCTTCTGCCTGGGCGGCGGCATCGGCCTGGCGGGCAACGCCGACGCGATCGTGGCCAGTGAGGACGCGACCTTCGGCCTGCCCGAGCTGGACCGGGGCGCGCTCGGCGCGGCCACGCATCTGGCCCGGCTGGTCCCGCAGCACCTGATGCGGGCGCTGTACTACACCTCCCGCACGGTCACGGCGCACGAGCTGCACCGGCACGGCTCGGTGTGGAGCGTCGTCCCGGGCGACCGGCTGGCGGCGGCCGCCCTCGACCTGGCCCGGGAGATCGCCGCCAAGGACGGCTACCTGATCCGGCTGGCCAAGGCCGCCATCAACGGCATCGACCCCGTCGACGTACGCCGCAGCTACCGCTTCGAGCAGGGCTTCACCTTCGAGGCCGGTCTCAGCGGCGTGGCCGACCGGGTGCGCGACACCTTCGGCACGGACAAGGAGCAGCAGGCGTGACACAGGACAAGACGATGACGGCCGACGACGTCGTCGGCCGGCTGGAGAGCGGCATGACGGTCGGGATCGGCGGCTGGGGCTCGCGCCGCAAGCCGATGGCCCTGGTCCGGGCGCTGCTACGGTCGGACATCACCGATCTGACCGTGGTGTCGTACGGCGGGCCGGACGTCGGCCTGCTCGCGGCGGCCGGGCGGATCCGCAAGCTGGTCACGGCGTTCGGCACGCTCGACTCGGTCCCGCTGGAGCCGCACTTCACGGCGGCCCGGCAGCGCGGCGCGTTCGAGATGGTCGAGCTGGACGAGGCCATGATGATGTGGGGCCTGACGGCGGGCGCGCAGCGGCTGCCGTTCATGCCGGTGCGCGCCGGTCTCGGCTCGGACCTGATGGAGGTCAACCCGGCCCTGCGCACGGTCACCTCACCGTACGAGGACGGGGAGAAGCTGGTCGCGGCACCGGCGCTGCGGCTGGACGCGGCCCTGGTCCACCTCAACCGCTGCGACGCGCAGGGCAACGGCCAGTACCTGGGCCCCGACCCGTACTTCGACGACCTGTTCTGCGAGGCCGCGGACCAGAGTTACGTCTCCTGCGAGCGGATCGTGGAGACGGCGGATCTGCTGAAGGAGCACGGTCCGCAGACGCTGCTGGTGAAGCGGCTGTTCGTGGACGGGGTGGTCGAGACGCCGAACGGCGCGCACTTCACCTCTTGCGTGCCCGACCACGACCGCGACGAGTCCTTCCAGCGCGCCTACGTGCGGGCCGCCCGGGACCCCGAGGCGTGGCCCGCCTTCGTCGCCCGGTTCCTGTCCGGGGACGAGGCCGCCTACCAGGCCGCCGTCACCGCGTTCCACCAGGAGGAGGAAGCATGAGCCGCACCGAGACCGGCGCCGCCGCCCCGGCCAGCCGCGCCGAGTACTGCGTGGTGGCGTGCGCCGAGGCCTGGCGGGACGCCGGGGAGATCCTCGCCAGCCCGATGGGCACCGTCCCGGCGGTCGGCGCCCGCCTGGCGAAGCTGACCTTCTCCCCCGACCTGCTGCTGACCGACGGGGAGGCCCTGCTGATGGGCGACACCCCGGCGATCGGGGCGCGGCCGGGGAGCGTCGAGGGCTGGCTGCCGTTCCGCCAGCACCTGACGCTCACCGCAACCGGCCGCCGTCACGTGATGATGGGCGCCAGCCAGCTCGACCGGCACGGCAACCAGAACATCTCCTGCATCGGCGACTGGGCCCGGCCCACCCGGCAGTTGCTGGGGGTGCGCGGGGCGCCCGTCAACACCTTGAACAACCCGACGAGTTACTGGGTGCCCAAGCACTCGGCGCGGGTGTTCGTGGAGCATGTCGACATGGTGAGCGGGGTCGGCTACGACCGGGCGGCGGCGGCCGGTCCGTCCGCGACCCGCTACCACCGCATCCCGGGCGTCATCACCGATCTGGGCGTCTTCGACTTCGAGACCCCCGACCGCACCATGCGCATCCGCTCCCTGCACCCGGGCATCGGCGTCGACCAGGTCACCGCGGCCACCGGCTTCGCCCTGTCCGTCCCCGACGACGTGCCGCTCACCCGCGAGCCCACCGAGGCCGAACTGCGGCTGATCCGCGAGGTGATCGACCCGAAGGGGCTGCGCGAGCGGGAGGTCCCGGCATGACCGGGCCGGCGCCGATGCCGACCGCGCTCACCGAGCTGACCGGGGTGCGGTATCCGATCGTGCAGACGGGCATGGGCTGGGTGGCCGGCCCCCGTCTGGTGTCCGCGTCCGCGCGGGCGGGGGCGCTCGGCATCCTGGCTTCCGCGACGATGGGCGTCGAGCAGCTGCGTGCGGCGATCCGCGAGGTCAAGTCCCGTACGGACGCGCCGTTCGGCGTCAATCTCCGGGCGGACGCGGGCGACGCGGGCGAGCGGGTCGGGATCATGATCGAGGAGGGGGTGCGGGTCGCCTCCTTCGCGCTCGCCCCCTCCAAGGACCTGATCGCCCGCCTCAAGGACGCCGGTATCGTCGTCATCCCCTCCGTCGGCGCCCGCCGGCACGCGGAGAAGGTCGCCGCCTGGGGTGCGGACGCGGTGATGGTCCAGGGCGGCGAGGGCGGCGGCCACACGGGCGAGGTGGCCACCACGGTGCTGCTCCCCCAGGTCGTGGACGCCGTGGGCATCCCGGTGATCGCGGCGGGCGGCTTCCACGACGGCCGCGGCCTGGTCGCCGCGCTCGCCTACGGGGCGGCCGGGATCGGGATGGGCACGCGCTTCCTGCTCACCTCCGACAGCACCGTTCCCGGCCAGGTGAAGGCGAAGTACCTCGCCGCCACCGTCAAGGACGTCACGGTCACCGACCAGGTGGACGGCCTGCCGCACCGGATGCTGCGGACCGCCATGGTCGATTCGCTGGAGCGTTCCGGCCGCGCCGCCTCGCTGCTGCGGGCGGTGCGGCACGCCTCGGCGTTCCGCCGCGAGTCCGGTGCGAGCTGGCCGCAGCTGGTGCGCGACGGGCTCGCGATGAAGCACGGCAAGGACCTGACCTGGAGTCAGGTGCTGCTGGCCGCCAACACTCCGATGCTGCTCAAGGCCTCGCTGGTGGAGGGCCGCACGGACATCGGCGTGATGGCCTCGGGCCAGGTCGCCGGGCTCATCGGCGACCTGCCGTCCTGCGCGGAACTGGTCGAGCGGGTCATGGACGAGGCGCGGGCGACGCTGAAGGCCCTGCCGGGGGCGGACTGACGCTCCTGGTGCGCGTCGCGAGAGGGCCGGCCGACGGTTGGCGTGCGCGCGAGGGGGCGGCCCGGAGATCCGGACCGTCCCCCCTCGGACCCGGCCCGCCACCGGGACGGGCTCACGGCCGTACGACGGCTCCGGCGGTATCCGGCGCCGACGAGGCCCCGGGCAGGAGCCGCATGACGCGGCCCACCATCGCGAGACTCTCGGCGACCGGGGCGCCACCGGGCACCTGGATCTTGGCCCCCGCGTAGGAGATCGCGCCTTCTGCCGCGCGGAGGCAACGGCGTACCTCGTCGGCGTCCATGAGGGATGCGGGCTCGTCCTCGGTGAGAGGCAGATGCGCGTCCGCCCACGGCCCCCCGTACTCGTTGGCGGCCGGGCCGGCGCCGGAGAACATGATGCCCGCCAGCAGGCCCTCGGAGGCGAGCCGGGTGATCTGGGCGAGCGGCCGGCCCGGGTCCTGTGCCTCGATCGCCGACCGGCCCCAGTTGACGGCGACGCCGATCCCGCCTTCACGCGCGAGGGGGATCTCGTCCTCCAGGGACAGGAACCGCTTCTCACCCGGGACGTCCGGCGTGTACGCGTCGCAGTGCTCCAGGACGAGCCGGGTGGACCAGCCGCCCGTGGCGCTCTCGCCTGCCGCGATCTCGTCGAGCGAACGGGCGAACATCTCCGGGACGGCCGTCACCGAGGGCGCGGTGTGGATGTGGAGTACGGAGACCGACTGCTCACCCGTGAGCTGGTTCAACTCCTCGGCGGCGATGCGGGCCTCACGGAGGAAGCCGAGCGCGGCCTGCCGGCCGTCGTGGTCCCCGGAGGCCAGCCCGAAAGCACCCGAGGCTCCCACGCGCGCCATCGTGCCGGGGATCAGTGTGATCACCGAACGGGTGAAACGGCCACGCATCCGCGCGGCCAGCCACCGGGCGTCGTCACCGAGGCCGTCACGGAACGGGATCTCCAGCCCGTCGGCGACGCCTCCGTCGGCGAGCCCCTCGTAGAAGCGTTCCTGGTCGGCGCGGAGCGAAGGCAGGGCCGCGTAGGCACCTACGAGAGCGGCGGGCGGTTCGATGTCCATGGCCCCGCATCCTATCCAAGGTAAGACGTCAGATGTCTAGGTCCGGGTTGGCCACGCCACGGGGCGCCCCGTCTCGCGGCCTCGGTTCGGTTCAGGCGCCCGGACACTGCACGCTGATCCCCGCCGCCCTCATGTCGTTGATGGCCCGGACGGAATTCGCCCGGTCCGCGTTGCTCCTGCCGTACAGGTGGTCGGCGACCACCGTGATGGTGAAGGTGTGGCCCAGGTAGCCGTTTCTGGCGAGCTCGGCGAGCCGCTCGGCGCAGCCCTCCCCGCCCGTCTTCGTCGTCGTTCCGTGGCTGCTGGAGCAGGGGCTCGCCGAGAGGTCTATCCGGAGCGTGTGCGTCTGGCCGCCCGCCGCCAGGGCTGCCGCGATCTGAGCGTTCGGGTAGAGGCCGCCGATGGTCGCGTCCAGTTCGTCGAGCAGTTGGTCCTCCGCGTGGTCCTTGGGTGAGTACGCGGTGGTCTCACTGCTGAACGTTCCGATCGCAGTCCCGTTGAGTGTCGCCCGCAGGGTCACCGAGAAGTTCGGATGGGCCGTGACGTCTTCTCCCTCCCCGTAGTGGACGCGCTGCACGGCGGCGGTGGTCATGTCCGGACGCCGGGCCGTGCTGTCCGGGCGGACGGCCGCCGTCCGCTGGAGGGGTCCGGGCCCGCTCATCACCCGTCGGGCGTTGCTCACGGCTTCGCGCTCGTAGCGGTCGGAGGGGTCGGAGACCTTCAGTCCCGCGCCGTTGTCGGTGCCCGCGACCGCGCCCCTGCTCTGCTGGATCACGTGCGTGAGTTCGTGGGCCAGGGTGTGCTTGTCGGCGCCGCCGTCGCCGATGACGACATGGTTGCCCGAGGTGTAGGCACGGGCGCCGACCTCGGCCGCCGAGGCCCTGGCAGCGCTGTCGGTGTGAACGCGCACGGCGGAGAAGTCGGCCCCGAGGCGCGCTTCCATATCGGTGCGCGTGGCGTCGTCGAGGGGGCGGCCCGGGGCGCGCAGGACATCGTGGACGGCCGACCGCTGCACCGAGGGCTGTTCGGACCGCTGATGGCCACAGCCCGCATCGTGCTGGTGCTCCTCCTGCGCCCAGGGGTGGCCCGCCTGCCGCAGCCTCTGGATGACGACCGCGTTGCCCACCGTGCTCTGCAGCGCGGACAGCCCGGCCGGTGTCCCCCCACGCGGCGTCACGGTTCTCGCGGTGCCGGAGGAGCGCTTGTTGTCCTCGGATGCCTTGGCTGTCTCGTTCACGTGCATCGTCTTCCTTCCGAGCGCCGGGCGGGAACTGACGGCCCGTGTGGCGGGCCGGCCGCGCATGCCGATCCCCCACCGCGGACCTGTCCCCGCCCAAGTCTCGCAGCACCGCAAGGGCTTCGGGGCCCGGATCGTCTCCCTCGCGCGGATGAGGTGCGCGCCGGACCGCCCCGGCGAGGCGGGGCGGTCCGGCCGGCCGCCGGTTCGGTCAGAGGCGCTCGATGATCGTGACGTTGGCCTGGCCGCCGCCCTCGCACATGGTCTGGAGGCCGTAGCGGCCGCCCGTGCGCTCCAGTTCGTGCAGGAGGGTCGTCATCAGCTTGGTGCCGGTGGCGCCGAGCGGGTGGCCGAGCGCGATGGCGCCGCCGTTGACATTGACCTTGTCCGGGTCGGCGCCGGTCTCCTTCAGCCAGGCCAGGACGACCGGGGCGAACGCCTCGTTGATCTCCACCAGGTCCATGTCTCCGATGGACATGCCGGCCTTCTTCAGCGCGTACGCGGTCGCCGGGATCGGCGCGGACAGCATCCGGATCGGGTCCTCGCCGCGCACCGAGAGGTGGTGGATCCGGGCCCTGGGCGTCAGGCCGTGCTCGGCGACGGCCCGCTCGGACGCGATGAGCAGCGCGGACGCGCCATCGGAGACCTGCGAGGAGACGCCCGCGGTCAGCCGGCCGCCCTCCACCACCGGCTTGAGCCCCGCCATCTTCTCCAGCGAGGTGTCGCGGCGCGGCCCCTCGTCCACGGTGACGTCCCCGTACGCCACGGTCTCGCGGGCGAAGCGGCCCTCGTCGATGGCGCGCAGGGCACGCCGGTGCGAGCGGAGCGCGAAGTGCTCCATGTCCTCGCGGGAGATGCCCCACTTCTCGGCGATGAGTTCGGCGCCGTGGAACTGGTTGACGGGCGCGTCGCCGTACCGGGCCCGCCATCCCTGGGAGCCGAGATAGGGGCCGTCGGTGAGGCCGAGGGGTTCGGCGGCCTGCCGGCTGGCGAACGCGATCGGGATCATCGACATGTTCTGCGTGCCGCCGGCGACGACCAGGTCCTGGGTGCCGGACATGACGCCCTGGGCGGCGAAGTGGACGGCCTGCTGGGACGAGCCGCACTGCCGGTCGACGGTGGTGCCCGGCACCTCCTCGGGCAGACCGGCGGCGAGCCAGGCGGTGCGGGCGATGTCCCCGGCCTGCGGGCCGACCGTGTCCAGGCAGCCGAAGACGACGTCGTCCACGGCGGCCGGGTCGATGCCGCCGCGCTCGACCAGCGCCTTGATGACATGGGCGCCGAGGTCGGCGGGGTGGACGGCGGACAGACCGCCCTTGCGCCGGCCGACCGGGGTGCGGACCGCTTCGATGATGTAGGCCTCGGCCATGACTGCTCCTTCGTGGTGAACGTGATGGTGGGTCAGCCGCGCGTGGTGATGCCGGCGAGAACCATGGACAGGTACTGGCGGGCGATCTCCTGTGCGCTGTGGACGCCGCCGGGCCGGTACCAGGAGGCGGCGACCCAGACGGTGTCGCGGACGAACCGGTAGACGAGCCGGACGTCCAGGTCGGCCCGGAAGTCCCGTTCCGCGACGCCGCGTTCCAGGGTGCGCAGCCAGGCGTGCTCGAACTTCGGCTGCGATCCGGCGAGATGGGCGAAGCGCGGCTGGGCGGAGAGGTGCTTGGACTCCTTCTGGTAGATGGCGACCGCGGGACCGTGCCGGTCGATCTGCCGGAAGGACTGGGTGACGAGTGCCCCGAGGGTGTCCCGGGGGCCGAGTCCGGCGGCGAGCACGGTGTCGTAGCACGCCCACAGCTCGTCCAGGAAGGCGGTGAGGATCTCGTCGAGCATCGCCTCCTTGGAGTCGAAGTGGTAGTAGAGGCTGCCCGCGAGCATCCCGGCGGCGTCCGCGATGCGGCGGACGGTGGTGGCGTTGTAGCCCTGCTCGGCGAAGACCCGGGCCGCGGTGGCGAGGAGTTCGGCGCGTCGCTCGGCGTTGGGATTCGGGGCGATGGCGCTCACGCCCTCTGGCTGCTCACCGAGACGGTCTCGCCCGTCATGTACGAGGAGTAGCCGCTGGCCAGGAAGACGATGACGTTGGCGATCTCCCAGGGTTCGGCGTACCGGCCGAAGGCCTCGCGCTCGGTGAGTTCGGCGAGGAGTCCGGGGGTGGTGACCTTCACCAGGTGGGGGTGCATGGCCAGGCTCGGGGCGACGGCGTTGACGCGTACCCCGAAGTCGGCGGCTTCCAGGGCGGCGCAGCGGGTGAGCGCCATGACGCCGGCCTTCGCGGCGGCGTAGTGGGCCTGGCCGCGCTGGGCGCGCCAGCCGATGACGGAGGCGTTGTTGACGACGACGCCCCCGGCGGCGCTGTCCTTGAAGTGGCGCAGGGCGGTGCGGGTGCAGCGGAAGGTGCCGTTGAGGGTGACGTCGAGGACTTTGGCCCACTGCTCGTCGGTCATGTCCACGAGGTCGGAGGTGCCGCCGAGGCCGGCGTTGTTGACGACGACGTCGAGCCGGCCGTGGCGTTCGGCGGCGAGCGCGAACAGGGCGTCGACCTGGGTCTGGTCGGTGACGTCGCAGGGCAGTGCGGCGACCCGGTCGGCGCCGAACTCGTCGGCGAGCGCCCGCGCGCTCTCCCGCAGCCGGCGTTCATGGGCGTCGCCGATGACGATCCGGGCGCCCTCCTCCAGGAATTTGCGGGCGGTCGCGCCGCCGATTCCGGCACCGGCCGCCGCGGTGATCACCGCGGTGCGTCCGTCCAGGAGGTGGTGGCCCGCTACGTAGGCCGGCTGGGAGGTCATGGGCGCAGCTCCTTGGGGAGGCCGAGGACGCGCTCGGCGATGATGTTGCGCTGGATCTCGTTGGACCCGGCGTAGATGGTGTCGGCGCGGGAGAAGAGGAACAGCCGCTGCCAGTCGTCGAGTTCGTAGGGCTCGTCGGGCGCGGTCATCCCGCCGGCGCCCAGGACGCTCATGGCGAGTTCGCCGAGTTCGCGGTGCCAGGTGGCCCAGTAGATCTTCCCGATGGACGCCTCGGGGCCGGGGGCGCCGGCCGCGACGCCGTCGAGCATGCGCAGGGCGTTGCAGCGGATGGTCTCCAGGCCGGTCCAGGCGCGGGCGAGCCGGTCACGGATCAGCGGGTCGTCGGCGGCGCCGTTGCGGCGGGCCAGGGCGATGAGGGTCTCCAGCTCGCGGCGGAAGCCGACCTGCTGGCCGAGGGTGGAGACGCCGCGTTCGAAGCCGAGGGTGGCCATGGCCACGCGCCAGCCGTCGCCGGGGGCGCCGACGATGTGCTCGGCGCGGGTGCGGGCGCCGTCGAAGAAGACCTCGTTGAATTCGCTGGTGCCGGTCAGCTGGGTGATGGGCCGGATCTCGACGCCGGGCTGGTCCAGCGGGACCAGGAGGTAGGACAGGCCCCGGTGGCGGGTGGAGCCCGGTTCGGTGCGGGCGACGACGAAGCACCACTGCGCCTCGTGGGCCAGTGACGTCCAGGTCTTCTGCCCGGTGACGACCCAGTCCGTCCCGTCCCGCTCGGCCCTGGTGCGGACGTTCGCCAGGTCGGAGCCGGCGTCGGGCTCGCTGTAGCCCTGGCACCACAGCTCGTCGGCGGCGACGATCGGCGGCAGGAACCTGGCCCGCTGCTCGGGCGTGCCGAAGGCCACCAGCGTCGGCCCGAGCAGTTGCTCGCCGATGTGGTTGACCCGCGCGGGGGCGTCGGCCAGGGCGTATTCCTCGTGGAAGGCGACCTGCTGCTCGATGGTCGCGTCCCGGCCGCCGTGCTCCTTCGGCCAGCCCACACAGGTCCAGCCATCGGCGGCCATGTGCCGTTCCCAGGCCAGCCGTTCGGCGAAGGCCTCGTGCTCGCGGCCGGGGCCGCCCCGGCCCCGCAGGTCCGCGAAGGACCCGGTGAGCCGGGCGGCCAGCCAGCCGCGGATCTCGGTGCGGAACTCCTCGACGCTGCTCATGGGGGTACGTTAATCTACCAAACACTTGTTAGGGAAGGAGAGGCCACGATGTCCGCTGCCCATGACGAACCGGTGCGCTACGAGAAGCGGGGCCCGGTCGCGACGGTGACCATGAACCGCCCGGACTACCGCAACGCGCAGAACTCCGCGATGACCTACGCCCTGGACCGGGCGTTCTACCGCGCGGCCGAGGACAACGAGGTGAAGACCGTCGTCCTGGCCGGTGCGGGCAAGCACTTCTCCGCCGGACACGACATCGGCACCCCCGGGCGCGACGCGCATCTGCCGTTCGAGCGGCGGGCGGGGCTGTGGTGGGACCACTCGGACAAGGAGGGCGCGGAGAGCCGCTTCGCCCGCGAGTCCGAGGTCTACCTCGGCATGTGCCGGCGCTGGCGCGAACTGCCGAAGCCGGTCGTCGCGTCCGTGCAGGGCGCGTGCGTGGCGGGCGGTCTGATGCTGGCCTGGGTGTGCGACCTGATCGTGGCGTCCGAGGACGCGTTCTTCGCCGACCCGGTGGTCCGCATGGGCATCCCCGGTGTCGAGTACTTCGCCCACCCCTGGGTGATGCCGCCCCGGATCGCCAAGGAGTTCCTGTTCACGGGCGACCGGATGAGCGCCCGGCGCGCGTACGAGGTGGGCATGGTCAACCGGGTCGTGCCCCGCGAGGAGCTGGCCGACCGCAGCCACGAACTGGCGCTGCGCATCGCCGAGATGCCGCGCATGGGCCTGGCCCTGACCAAGCGCGCGGTCAATCAGGCCGAGGACCTCCAGGGGATGCACACCGGCATGGACTCGGTGTTCGGCCTGCACCACCTGGCGCACGCCCACAACGCCGAGACCGCGCCGGACGCCCTGGGCGGCATGGACATCCGGGCGATGAAGAAGGCGGGCGGCTGATGGACCTCGACTTCGACCCGGCGGACGAGGAGTTCCGTACCGGGGTACGCGACTGGCTCGCCGCACACGTCCCCGCCACCGCCCTGCCCTCCCTGGAGACCGCCGGGGGTTTCGCCGCACACCGGGAGTGGGAGGCCGTTCTGGCCGCCGACCGCTGGTCGGTGGTCTCCTGGCCCGAGGAGTTCGGCGGACGCGGCGCGTCCCTGCTGCGCTGGCTGATCTTCGAGGAGGAGTACTACGCGGCCGGGGCGCCGGGCCGGGTCAGCCAGAACGGCATCAGCCTGCTGGCCCCGACCCTCTTCGAGCACGGCACCGCCGAGCAGCGGGCCCGCGTCCTGCCCGCGATGGCGCGCGGCGAGGTCATCTGGGCGCAGGCCTGGTCCGAGCCGGAGTCCGGCTCCGACCTGGCGTCGCTGCGTTCGACGGCGGTACGGACCGAGGGCGGCTGGCTGCTCAGCGGGCAGAAGACCTGGTCGTCGCGGGCGGCCTTCGCCGACCGGGCCTTCGGCCTGTTCCGCAGCGACCCGGACGCGGACCGGCCGCACCGGGGGCTGACCTATCTGATGTTCCCGCTGGACGCCGAGGGCGTCACCGTGCGGCCCATCGGGCGGCTCGACGGGAAGCCCGCATTCGCCGAACTCTTCCTGGACGAGGTGTTCGTCCCCGACGCGGACGTCATCGGCGAACCGGGGCAGGGCTGGCGGGTCGCGATGAGCACCACCGGCAACGAGCGCGGGCTCACCCTGCGCAGCCCCGGCCGCTTCACCGCCGCCGCCGGCCGGCTCACCGGCCTGTGGCGCGAGCACGGCGACCCCGCGGACACGGCGCTGCGCGACCGGGTCGCGGACGCGGTGATCGGCGCCCGCGCCTACCGGCTGTTCTCGTACGCGGGTGCCTCCCGTGTCCTGCACGGCGAGGGCGGCCGGGCCGGGGCCGCCTCCAGCCTCAACAAGATCTACTGGTCCGAACTGGACATCGCCCTGCACGAGACGGCCCTCGACCTGCTCGGTCCCTTCGGCGAACTCGCCGACCACGCCCCGGAGGCGCCGGAGGGCGGCGGCTGGTCCGAGGGGTACACCTTCGCGCTGGCGGGCCCGGTCTACGCGGGCACCAACGAGATCCAGCGCGACATCATCGCCGAGCGGCTGCTCGGCCTTCCGAAGGGACGCCGCTGATGCGTTTCCTCCTCGACAGCGAGCAGCGGGAGTTCGCCCGCTCCCTCGACGCCCTGCTCACCTCGTCCGGCGTCCCGGCCACGGTCCGGTCCTGGGCGGCCGGCGACCACGGGCCGGGGCGGGCCGTCTGGGCGCGGCTCGCCGAGGCCGGGCTCTTCGCCCTCGCGGTGCCCCCGGAGCACGAGGGCCTCGGCCCGCTGCCCGTCGAACTGGCCGTCGCCTTCGAGACGCTGGGCCGGCACGCCGTCCCGGGGCCGCTGGTCGAGACGGTGGCCGCCGCCGCCCTGCTGGACCGTCTCGGGGACAAGTCCCTCGCCGCCGGGCACCTGCCCGCCATCGCTTCGGGCGCGTCCCTGGTCTCCCTGTGCGTGACGGCGCTCGGCCCGTACGCGCTGGACGCGGACGCGGCCGGCACGGTGTTCGTCGTGGACGGCGACACGCTGCGGGTGGCCGACGGCCCGGGGCCCGTGCAGCCCTCGGCCGACCCGGGGCGGCGCCTCGCCCGGCCGTCGGGCGGCGCGGTCCTCGCCCGGGGCCCCGGGGTGACGGCCGCCGCCGCGTACGCGGCCGAGGTCGCCGCGCTCGCCACGGCGGCCCAGGCGCTCGGCGTCGGCCGGACACTGCTGGCCCGTACCGTCGAATACGTCACCGCGCGCACCCAGTTCGGGGTGGCGATCGGGTCCTTCCAGAGCGTCAAGCACCGCCTGGCGGACACCCTGCTGGCCCTGGAGTTCGCCGAGCCGCTGGTGCACGGCGCCGCGCTCGCCCTGGCCTCCGGCGACGAGGGCGCGGGCCGCGACATCGCCGCCGCCAAGGTCACCGCGGGCGAGGCCGCGTACGGGGCCGCGCGCACCGCCCTGCAACTGCACGGGGCCGTGGGCTACACCGACGAACTCGACCTGTCCCTGTGGATACGCAAGGCCCGTCCGCTGCGCGACGCCTGGGGCACCCCGGCCGCCTGCCGGGCCCGCGTACTGGCCGACCGGGCGGACACCGAGGGGAGCACGGTCCGATGAGGCTGACGCGGGAGCAGGAAGAGCTGAGAGCGGCCGTGCGGTCGCTGCTGACCCGCCATCAGGGCACCGCTGCCTGGGCGCCGTTGACCGAGCAGATCGGGGTCGCCGGGCTCGCCGTGCCCGAGGCGTACGGCGGGGCGGGCGGTGGGGCGCGGGACGTCCATGTGCTGATGGAGGAGCTGGGCCGGAGCCTGAGCCCGCTGCCCTGTCTGGGCTCCGCCGTGCTCACCGCGGGCGCCCTGCTGGCGTCCGGCGACGAGGAGGCGTGCGGCCGGCTGCTGCCGGGGCTCGCCGACGGCACATCGGTGGGCGCCCTGGCCTGGGCGGAGCGGGGCTCGTGGGACGGGGCGGCGGTCCGCGCCCGCGCCGTGCCGGGTCCGGGCGGCCGCCGGCTGGTGACCGGGGTGAAGGAGTACGTCCTGGACTGGCCGGACATCGGCGTGCTGGTCGTCGCGGCCCGCACGGACGCCGGGATCTCGCTCTTCGAGGTGGCCCCGGGCGCCGCCGGGGTCCGCCGGGAACCCGCGGTGGCCATGGACTCCACCCGGGCCCTGGCGCGCTGGGTGTTCGACGGGGCCGAGGGACGCCTGCTGGGCCGGGACGGGGACGGCGGGCGGCACCTGGAGCACGTACGGGACCTGGCCTGCGCGGCCCTCGCGGCGGAGCAGGCCGGGGCGGCCGAGCGCTGTCTTGAGCTGACGGTGGAATACGCCCGGGAGCGGGTGCAGTTCGGCCGGTCCATCGGTTCGTTCCAGGCGGTCAAGCACCGGCTGGCGGACGCCTATGTGCTGGTGGAGTCGGCGCGTTCGGCGGCGCTGGGTGCCGCGTTCGCCGCCGACGAGGACCCGGGCGCACTGCCCCGGGCGGCCGCCGTCGCCCAGTCCGTCTGCTCCGAGGCGTTCTCGGCGGTCGCCGGCGAGATGATCCAGCTGCACGGCGGGATCGGCATCACCTGGGAGCACGACGCGCACCGCTACTTCAAGCGGGCGCACGGGGCGGGCGAGCTGTTCGGCGCGCCCGCGCGCCACCGGGAACGGCTCGCCGCCGGGATCGGCCTGGCCGCCCGGTGAACGGCTCCCGGCAGACCGGAACAGGAGAACGCGACATCATGGACATCGGCAACCCGCTGGACTTCACCGGACACGTGGTGCTGGTCACCGGAGGCACCAAGGGCATCGGCGCGGCCGTCGCCGAAGCGTTCCTGGCCGCCGGGGCGGACGTGGTGGTCTGCGGACGGAACACCCCGCGGGCCCTCCCCTCGGCCGGGGGCCGCGAGGCGGTCTTCGTCCCGGCCGACGTGCGCGACCCGGAGGCGGCGTCCGCGCTGGTGGACGCCGCGGTGGAGCGGTTCGGGCGGCTCGACGTCCTCGTCAACAACGCGGGCGGCTCCCCGGACGCGGACGCGGCCACCGTCTCGCCGCGATTCGTGGAGAAGATCGTCGCGCTCAACCTCCTCGCCCCGTTCTACGTGGCGCAGCCGGCCCACCGGGTCATGCGGGCGCAGCGGGGCGGGGGCGCGGTCATCAACATCGGCAGCGTCTCCGCCCATGACCCGCAGCCCGGCACCGCCGCGTACACCGCCGCCAAGGCGGGGCTGCTGGCCCTCACCAAGGCGCTCGCCCTGGAGTGGTCGCCGGCGGTCCGTGTCAACCACATCACCACGGGCCTGATCCGCACCGAGAGCGCCGCCTCGGTCTACGGCGCGGACGGCGGGGCGTCGGTGGCGTCGGTCATCCCGATGGAACGGATGGCGGTTCCTCAGGACGTGGCGCGCGCCTGTCTGTTCCTCGCGAGCGGGCTCTCCGGATACATCAGCGGCGCGGACCTGGCGGTGCACGGCGGCGGGGAGTTCCCGGCGCGCTACCTGGCGGCGAAGGCGGCCGGCGGGCCGGGGTGAGCCGGCCGCCGCTCCGGCCTGCGCCTCAGGTTATCCCCACCCCCGATCCGCCAGCAGCCGTCATGGCCCGTCATCGCCGTGATCCGTAGCGTCGGATCATCGGCTCGAAGGATCGTGAGAGGGACGGACATGTGGCAGCGCGGCGGCACAGAACAGCAGGCGGACGGCCGGCCCGAGGACCGGGGCGCCCTGGGCCCGGCCGTCGAACTGCGCGGTGTGCGCAGGCGGTACGGCCGGGGCGCGGGCGCCGTGCACGCTCTCGCGGGCATCGATCTGGTCCTGCCGCGGGGCTCGTTCACGGCGGTGATGGGCCCGTCCGGGTCCGGCAAGTCCACCTTCCTTCAGTGCGCCGCCGGCCTCGACCGGCCGTCGGAGGGCTCGGTGCGCCTGGGCGGTACGGAGATCACCGGCATGGGCGAGAACAGCCTCACCGAACTGCGCCGCAGCCGCCTCGGCTTCGTCTTCCAGTCCTTCAACCTGCTGCCGTCGCTGACCGTGGAACAGAACGTGCTCCTGCCCATGCGCCTGGCCGGGCAGCGCCAGGACCGCCGCCGGGCGGCCGCGGTCCTGGCGCGGGTCGGACTCGCCGACAAGGCGAAGCGCCGGCCCGGCGAGCTCTCCGGCGGCCAGCAGCAGCGCGTGGCCATCGCCCGCGCCCTGATCACCGAACCGGACGTGATCTTCGCCGACGAGCCCACCGGCGCCCTCGACACCGTCACCGCCGCCGAGGTCCTCGGCCTGCTCCGGCACGCGGTCGACACCCTCGGTGCCACCGTCGTCATGGTCACCCACGACCCGGCCGCCGCCGCCTGGGCCGACCGCGTGCTCTTCCTCGCCGACGGCGCCTTCGCCGACTCCCTGGAACGCGGCACGGCGGAGCGGATCTCGGCACGCATGGCCACGCTCGTCTCCCGCCCCGGCGCGATGGCGGGGGCCGCCGCGTGAGTCTCCTCGTCCCCAACGGACTCGCCCGCGCGGCCGTCCGCTTCAAGCCCGCGTCGTTCGCCGGCACGTTCGTCGCGCTGATGATGGCGGCACTGATCATCTCCGCCTGCGGCATCCTCCTGGAGACGGGCTCCCGGGCGTCCGTGCCGGCCCAGCGGTACGCGCGGGCACCGGTCGTCGTGGCGGCGGACCAGTACGCCCGCCTCGTCACGGGCAGCGGCGACAGCCGCTCCGAGTCGGCGAGCCCGCTCCCGGACACGGCACGCGTGGACACCGCGCTGGCGGGGAAGGCGGGCCGGGTGCCCGGCGCCGGGGCCGCGGTAGCGGACTTCACGTTCCCGGCGCGCCTGGGCGAGGACGTGCTGACGGGCCACGGCTGGGGGTCGCACGCCTTCACCGGCACCGCACTCACCTCCGGTGCCGCGCCCCGGTCCGGCGAGGTCGTGCTCGACGCCGCCGCCGCACGGGCCGCGAGGGCGGGCGTCGGCGACACCGTCACGCTCGAAACCGCCACCGGGCGGACCGCCTTCCGCGTCTCCGGGCTGGCGCGGGCCGGAGCCGGGGACGACGTGGCCGAGGGAGCGACGGGCTGGTTCGCCGACGCCCAGTCCCCGGTGCTCGCCGGGCACCCCGGCAGGGCCGACGCCATCGCCGTCCTGGCGGAGGAGGGGGCCTCCCCCGCGGACGGGACCGCCCTCGCCGCCGGGGTGCGGAAGGCACTCTCCGGCACCGGCGCCCGGGTGCACACGGGCGACGGCCGGGGCGCCGTCGAGGACCACGGCCTCGGATACGCCCGGGAGACGCTCACCGGGCTCGGCGGCTCCTTCGGCGGGATCGCCGCCATGGTCGCCGTCTTCACGGCGTCCGGCACGGTCGCGCTGTCCGTCGCCCAGCGCGCCCGGGAGTTCGCGCTGCTGCGCGCCGTCGGTGCCACCCCCCGGCAGATCCGCCGCGCGGTCGCCTCCGAGGCGCTGCTCGTCGCACCGCTCGCCGGGATCATCGGCTGCCTGCCCGGGATCGGACTCGCGCACTGGTGGTTCGCGCAGCTGAAGGACCGCGGGGCCGTCCCGGGCCCGGTGGACCTGCGTGTCTCCTGGATTCCGCTCGTCGTCGCCGTCGGTACGGTGCTGCTGACCGCGCTCACCGCGGGCTGGGCCGCCGGACGCCGGCCGGCGAAGACCAAGCCGGGCCAGGCGCTCACCGAGGCATCGGTGGAGCAGCTGCGGCCCGGTGTGATCCGTACCGTGCTGGGCCTGGGCGCGCTGGCCGGCGGCGGGTTCTTCACGGTCTACGCCGCCCGCTCGGCCGGGGAGGACGCGGCCAACGCCGCCCTCGGCGTCGTCATGCTGTTCATGCTCGCCGTGGCACTGCTCGGCCCGCTGGTGGCGCGGCTGTGCGCGGCGCTGCTGGGGCTCGCGCTGGACGCCCGCGGCGCCGCCGCGGCCACACTCGCCGCCGCCAACTCCCGTACGAACGCCCGCAGGCTGGCCTCCGCGATCACCCCGATCGTGCTGGCCATGGCCTTCGCGTCGACGCTCGCCTTCATGCACACGAGCGAGAGCCATGTGGCGGCGAAGCAGTTGCGCGCCGGTGTCATCGCGGACCATGTCGTCACCCACCCCGCCGGACTGCCCGCCGACGCGGTGCGCCGGGCCGCCCGCACGCCCGGGGTCGAGGCGGCGGTGGGTCTGCTCGGCACACAGGTCCTCGTGCCGGTCGGGTCGGGCGGCGACCGGTGGCTGGAGGGCTCGTCGGTCCAGGGCGTCTCCGGTTCCGGCGCGCGGCTCGCACAGGTGCAGGACCTCGATGTGCGCGGCGGCAGTCTCGACCGGATCGGCAAGGGCAGGATCGCCATCGACCGGACGCTCGCCCTGTCGGCCGGGGCCGGGGTCGGCGACAAGCTGCCGATGTACCTTCCGGACGGCACCAGGACCAGCCCCGAGGTCGTCGCCGTGTACGGCCGGGGGCTCGGCCTGGCGGCCGTCACCATGGACCGCGCGTCGCTCGCCGCCCACGTCACCTCGGGGTTCGACACCACGCTGCTGGTACGCGGCGGGAACGCGGAGGCCCTCGCCCCGCTGGGCACGGTCACCGACGCGGCCGGCTACGCGGCCGGGCGGACCACCGACCGCGAGCTCAACGCCTGGGCCAACAACACGATGGCCGCGGTCCTGGGCGGTTTCGCCGCTCTCGCCGCCGCCAACACCCTCGTGATGACCGTTCTCGACCGCCGTCGTGAGCTGGGCATGCTCCGCCTCGTCGGCGCCACCAGGCGCCAGGTGATGGACATGCTGCGCTGGGAGGGGCTGCTGGTGGCGGTGGCCGGCGTCGCCCTGGGCACCGCCATCGCCTCGGCCACCCTGATCCCGATGACGCGCGGCCTGACGGGCGAGGCCCCGTACGTGCCCCCGCTCCTGTACGGGTCCTTCGCCGCGGCCGCGGTGTGCCTCGCCCTGGCCGCCGTCACCCTGCCGGCGCGCAAGGCGCTCCGGGAACGGCAGGGCTGATACCCGCGGCCGGGGCTCAGACGAGGTTGTCCTCGACGGTCAGGCCGAAGGCGCCCCGGCCGTACATGGCGAGCGCGCGTTCCACGTCGTTGGCGACGTGGACGCTGCCCGCGTGGGCGTCGCGCCAGGCGCGTTCGACGGGGTTGCCGCGCCTGAGCGCGTTGCCGCCCGCGGTCTTGAAGAGCAGGTCGATCGCGGCGACGGCCCGTTCGGTACCCCGGACCTGGTCGCGGCGGGTGCGCAGGCGCAGCTCCATGGGTATCTCCCGGCCGCCGGCGGCGAGTTCGGACAGTTCGCGCAGGTTGCGGTCCATCTGGAGCACCGTCGCGTCGATGTCGGACGCGGCGCGGGCGATGGCGACCTGGGCGAAGGGGTCCTCGGTGAACCTGCCGCCGCCCAGGCTGAGGCGTACCCGCTCCTTCATCCGCCGCACGTACGAGTCGTAGCCGCCAGACACCGCCCCGATCACGGGCGCGGTGATGGCGCTCGTGAAGATCGCGCCGAACGGCAGCCGGTAGAGCGGGCCCGGGTTGACCTGCTGTCCCGGCACCTTCAGCCTGGCCTGCTCGTAGTTGCGCAGCACCCGGTGGGCCGGTACGAACGCCTTCTCGACGATGATGTCGTTGCTGGCGGTGCCCCGGAGCCCGACCACGTCCCACATGTCCTCGATCCGGTAGTCGCGGCGGGGCACCAGAACGGTGAGGAAGTCGACGGGCCGGCCCTGCGCGCCGACGACGAGGGCGCCCAGCAGCGCCCAGGAGGCGTGGTCGCAGCCGGAGGAGAAGCTCCACCGCCCGGCCAGTTCGTAGCCGCCGTCGACGGGGGTGAGCCGGCCGACCGGCGCGTACGAGGAGGAGATCCGGGTGTCCGGGTCCGCACCCCACACGTCCTCCTGCGCCTGCTTGGGGAACAGGCCCAACTGCCAGGGGTGCACGCCGAGGACGGAGGCCACCCAGCCGGTGGAGCAGCAGACGGCGGAGATCGCCCGCACCACCTGGTAGAAGTCGGCCGGATCGCCCTCCAGGCCGCCGTAGCGGGCCGGCTGGAGCATCCGGAACACCCCGGCATCGGCCAGTTCACGGACGGTGACCTGCGGTATCCGCCGTTCCTCGTCCGTGGTGACGGCCCGTTTCCCGATGCCCGGCAGCAGGGCGCGTACCGATTCCAGAACCTCGTTGCCCATCGTCGCTCTCCCTCGCTCGACGCACCGTGAGGGGTGCGGTCAGATCGTCCGCAAGGCGGCCTTGTCCACCTTGCCCGTGGCGTTGCGCGGCAGGCTCCCGAGGACCACGACCTCGCGCGGGACCTTGAAGTTGGCGATCCGTTCGCGGCAGTGGGCGATGAGATCGTCCGGGGCTGCCCCGGTGCCAGGTCTGACCGTCACGAACGCGCGGCCGACCTCGCCGAGGCGGGCGTCGGGCATCCCGACCACGGCGGCCTCGGCCACGGCGTCGTGGGCGGCGAGCACCTGCTCGACCTCCGCCGGGTAGACGTTGAAGCCGCCGACCACGAAGAGGTCCTTGGAGCGTCCGGTGATCACCAGGTTGCCGCGTGGGTCGAGGTGGCCGATGTCGCCCGTGTCGAGCCATCCTTCGGCGTCGACGGCCGCCGCGGTCGCCGCCGGGTCGTCCAGATAGCCGAGCATGACGTGGAAGCCGCGCACCAGGATGCGGCCGTCCCGTCCGGCGGGCCGCGGGGTGCCCTCGGCGTCCCCGATCCGTACTTCGGTGCCGTCGATGGGGCGGCCCGCGGTGAGCGCGACGGTCTCGGCGTCGTCGTCGGCCGAGCAGACGCTGACCGTGCCGCAGCTCTCGGTCAGCCCGTACGCGGTGAGCACGTCGGGGAAGAGTTCGGCCCGCATCCGCCGGACGAGGGCGACCGGCACGACGGCGGCGCCGGTCACCGCGAGCCGCAGCGACGACAGGTCGTGGCGGTGCCGGGCGGGCGCGTCCAGCAGTTCGGTGTAGATGGTGGGCGGGCCGGGGAGCACGGTGATCCGCTCGGTCTCGACGGCGCGCAGCACCCGCTCCACGTCGAAGACCGGCTGGAGGACCATGGTGGCGCCGCGCACCAGGCAGGCCAGGACCCCGGCCTTGTACCCGAAGCAGTGGAACAGCGGGTTGACGACCAGGCAGCGGTCGTCTCCGGTGACCCCGGTCCGGCTGCTCCACGCCCGGTACGTGGTGAGGTTCTGCCGGTGCGTGGTCAGGGCGCCCTTGGGGCGGCCGGTCGTGCCCGAGGTGAAGAGCAGGTCGGACGGGTCGTCGGGGTGTACGGCGGCGCCCCGGGCGGCGGCCCCGGCGTCGGGCAGGTGCGCGCCCTCGCGCAGGAATCCGTCCCACGGCTGGGTGCCGGGACGCCCGCGGGTGTCGTCGTCGAACACCACGGCCCGTTCCAGGGCGGGCAGTCCGGGCACCGGCCGGCCCTCCTCGCCGGCGTCCGGGCCCGCCCCGAGCATGGCGAGGTAGTCCTTGCCCAGGAAGCCGTTCTCCACGAACAGCAGCCGCACCCCGCCGCGTTCCAGGAGCCGGCGCGCCTCCTCGCCCCGGTAGCGGGTGTTGACGGGGACCAGCACGGCCCCGGCCGAGGTCGCGGCGAGCGCGGCGACCACCCAGTGGTGGCTGTTGGGTGCCCAGACGGCGATCCGGTCGCCGGGCCGGACACCGAGCGCGATCAGCGACTTCACGGCGGCGTGGACCCGGTCGCGCAGCTGCGCCCAGGTCAGCCGGGTGTCACCGGACACGACCGCTTCCCGGCCGGGGTGGCGGGCGGCGGCGAGGGCGAGGGCGCCGGGAATCGTGAGGGGGTGCTCGGTCTCGCTCATCTGCTCTCCGGGAGGGGGCGGTCGGGGGTGCGGCGGGCCGGGGGTGTCAGGAGGCCGGCGGCAGGAGCCGCCGGGACGCCTCGTCGGCCCCGAGCACCAGTTCGGCGCGCGGGAATCCGCTGCGCTTCTCGGCCGCCGGGGCATTGCCGCCCGCGATGTGGACGGGGCCGTCGGCGAGGTGTTCCAGCCCCTCCCGGGCGACGTCGTCCGGTTCGGCGACCCGCAGGCCCGGCAGGTCCATGCGCAGTCCGGCACGCTCCATGGCGGGGGTGCGGGTCACGCCGAGCACCAGCTCCAGGACGTGCACGCCGTGCGGCCGCAGCTCCAGCCACAGGCCCTCCGCGAAGACCCGGCTGAAGGCCTTGGCCGCCGAGTAGACGCTGATGCGGGCCTGTCCGAGGTAGCCGGAGAGTGAGCCGACGAGCAGGATGCCGCCCCGGCCCCGCTCCTTCATCGAAGCCCCGAAGTGGTGGGTCAGGGCGAGCTGCGCGGTGATGTTGAGGTCCAGGACGCCCTGCACCCGCTCCAGGTCGCCGGAGACGAAGTCGTGGCCGTAGCTGTTGGCCCCGGCGTTGAAGACCAGCAGGCCGACCTCCAGTCCGTCCGTGGCCGCCGCGACCTTGTCCGGGGCCCCGGGGTCGAGCAGGTCGAGCGCGAGGGTGCGGACCTCGACGCCCCGGGCGCGTACCCGGGCGGCGGTCTCCTCCAGGGGGCCGGGCTTGCGGGCGATCAGGACCAGGTTGATCCCGGCGTCCGCGAGCCGGTGGGCGAAGGAGGCGCCCACACCCTCGGACCCTCCCACGACAACCGCCCACGGTCCGTACAGGTTCTTGTCGATCATCGAGTGCCTCTCTCGTGCCGGCCGGGCCCGGTGCCGCGACCGTAGGGCGGGTGTACGGGGGTGTGCCCCGGGCATCCCACTGGCCGGGATGCCCGGGGCCCGGGGTCAGACGGCCCGGCCGGCCATGTGCCGCACGGCCAGCGAGGCGAAGACCATGGCGGTGCCGATGGGCACACCGGGGCCCGGGTAGACACGGCCGGTGAAGGAGGCGCTGGTGTTGCCGGCGGCGTACAGGCCGGGCAGCGGGCGGCCCGCCGTGTCCAGGACGCGCGCGTCGGGATCCGTGCGCAGGCCGCCCTTGGTGCCGAGGTCGGCGAGGACCAGCCGGGCCGCGTAGTACGGCGGACGGTCGAGCGGGACCAGGCACGGGTTGGGCCCGGGGGCGCCGGCCCGGTTCGCGAAGAACAGGTCGTACGGGTCCTCGCCGCGGTGGTGGTCCTCGTCGGTGCCGGACGCGGCGAACCCGTTGAAGCGGGCGAGGGTCGCGGTGAGGGCGGCGGCCGGCACCCCGATGAGCCCGGCGAGTCCGGCCGGCGAATCCGCCCGCGCCCAGGTGCCGGCCGCCAGGTGCTCGGCCGGTGCGGTGGGCGGCACGGTGATGGCGGGCAGGGCGCCGCCCTCCCGGGAGTCGAAGACCAGGTGGACGGAGGCGTCCGCTCCCCCGGCAGCCGCGATGGCGCGGCCCATGCGGTCGTAGGGCAGGGACTCGTTGGCGAACCGCCGCCCCGAGCCGTCCACCATCAGGCCGCCGCGCAGGCCGAGGGTGAAGGCGGCCGATCCGTCGGGCAGTTCGGTCCCCGGGCACCACCAGGCCTCGTCCAGGAGCGCGGTGGCGGCGCCCGCCCCGGTGGCGGCGCGCAGCAGCTCCCCGGTGTTGGTGCCGCCCGGCGCCATGCTCCACGCCGCCCGGCCGGGCACGCCGTGCTCGGTGCGCAGGGTGTCGTCGCCCTCGAAGCCGCCGGCCGCCAGCAGGACCCCGCGCCTGGCCCGTATCCGGACGGTGCCGTGCGGGGTGCGGGCCTCGACGCCGGTGATCCGGCCGTCCTCGGTGATCAGCCCGGTGACGTGGTGCCGGGTGCGGATGTGGGCGTTGCCGGTGCGGGTGAGGGCCAGCAGGAGGCGGCCGATCAGGGCGCGGCCCTGGGTGAGCGGGGCGTCGGGGTGCCCCTGGCCGGCCCGGTCCCGGTCGACGGCCGGGCGCACCAGGCCGGCGAGGTCGCCCAGTTCGGCCGGGTCCAGGTCGAGCGGGACGAAGGAGCGGCCCGCGTCCATGCGGCCGGGGGCGGCGACGTAGTCGGGGAAGGCCTGCCAGCGGAAGGCGAGGGCGGGGTCGTCCTCCAGCCGGGCGACCAGGCCGGGCGCGTGCCGCAGGAAGGCGTCCCGGCGTGCCGCCTCGCTGTCGCCGAGCAGGGTCCGCAGGTAGTCCCGGGCGTCCTCGGCCGAGTCGCCGAGGCCGGCGCGTTCCTGCACCTGGGTGCCGGGCAGCCAGCAGGCGGCCCCGGAGTAGGCGGACGTGCCGCCGAGCAGCGCGGTCCGCTCCAGTACGACGGTGCCGAGGCCGTCCCCGGCGGCCGTCAGGGCCCCGGTCATCGCTCCCGCTCCGGATCCGACGACGATCACGTCGTGGGTGGCGTCCCAGTCCTGGCCGTCCCGCATGAGGTGTGCCCCTTCTGCCGCTCGGTGGTCGTGCCGGGCCAGCAGACCCCTTCCCGGGCGGCCTCGGAGGGTCCGGTCCCGCTGACCGGTACCCGGGGCGGACGTCGCCTGACGCGGGCGGCGGGGACGCGTATTGTCGGAGGCCGTTGACATGAACCGAACGCCGGGAGGAGGGGCGCGTGCCCAGAATCGCCGAGGCCAGAGCCGGGGCCGAGCCCAGTTCGCCCCGCCAGCGCGCACGCCGTCAGAGCATCCTGCGGGCGGCGGCGGACCTCGCCGCCGAGACCGGTCTCGAACGCGTGCAGATGCACGAGGTGGCGAAGGGCGCGGGGGTGGCCATCGGCACCCTGTACCGGTACTTCCCGTCGAAGACGCACCTGTTCACCGCGTTGATGGCCGACCAGATCGAGGGGTTCGCCGCGCGGGTGCCACAGCGCCCGGCGGGCACCTCGCCGAAGGACGCCGTGTTCGAGACGCTGGGCAGCGCCACCCGTAACCTGCTGCGCAGGCCGGCGCTGGCCACCGCGATGATCCAGTCCGCGAACGCCGCCCGCGCCTCGACCGTGCCGGATCTGGCCCGGATCGACTCGGGCTTCCTCGACCTGCTGCTGCGGGCCTGGGAGGTCGAGCAGCCCACGGAACACCATGTCGCCCGGCTGCGGCTGCTGATCCTGCTCTGGTACGGGGTGCTTCAGTCCCGGCTCAACGAACGGCTCACCCCGCAGGAGGCCGACGCCGACCTGCGGATGGCCTGTCACCTGCTGCTCGCACCGGCCCCGGAAGCGGACTGACCCGGCCCGCGCGGGTGCGCCGGCCGGGTCGGTGCGTCGGTGTGCCGTTTCAGCGCTGCCGCTGGGTGCCCGTCGTGTCGAGTCCGGCGACGCTGTAGGCGGCGAAGCCGCGGTACGGATCGCGGCCCTCGAAGTGGGGCGTCAGCAGGCCGTCCAGCTCCTCGGGGGTGAACGTGCCGTCGGCGGCGGTGAACTTCTTCTCCACGGTGGGCGGGGCGAGCAGGGCGACCATGTCGCCGTAGACGACGAAGACCTGCCCGTTGATCTTGTCGGCGGCCGGGGAGGCCAGGTGCGCGACGAGGGTGGCGACGCGCTCGGGCGCCATGATGTCCAGGCCGCCGGGTGCGGTGTCGCCCTCGCCGAAGGCCTCGGCGGTCATCGCGGTGCGGGCCCGGGGGCAGATCGCGTTGGCGCGCACCCCGTAGCGGGCCAGGCCCTGGGCGGTGGCCAGGGTCAGCGCGGTGATGCCGGCCTTGGCCGCGGAGTAGTTGGGCTGGCCGGGGGCGCCGAAGAGGAAGGCCTCGGAGGAGGTGTTGACGACCCGGCCGTAGACCTGGGTGCCGGACGCCTTGCTCGCCGTGCGCCAGTGCACCGCGGCGGCGCGGGAGAGCCCGGCGTGCCCCTTGAGGTGGATGCGGATGACGTCGTCCCAGTCGGACTCGCTGAGGTTGAAGAGCATCTTGTCGCGCAGGACGCCCGCGTTGTTGACGACGATGTCCAGGCCGCCGAAGCTCTCCACGGCGGCCTGGACCAGGCGGTCGCCCATCGACCAGTCCCCCACGTCGCCGGTCACCGCGACCGCGCCGCTGCCCAGCTCCTTGATCTCGGCGGCCACGTCGTCGGCGGCCGGGCCGATGTCGTTGACCACCACATTGGCCCCGAGCCCCGCCAGGGCCAGTGCCTCGGCGCGGCCGAGCCCCGCTCCGGCTCCGGTGACGACGGCGGTGCGCCCCTCCAGGGTGCTCGCCGATGGGGTGTTCGTCGCGCTCATGCTGCCTCTTTCCGGTGTGGCGTCGAGCCGGTGGATGGGGCGGCGCACCCCGTGTTCGCGACCGGGGTGCGCCTTCGGCTCAGAAAACTAGTATTGATTTCAGTTCTGCATGCCGTCCTGTCCCGTTGAGTGGGCGAAGGCGACGGACACGGAGCCGAGTCCCCCGAAGTCGGCGCGGAACGTCTCGCCCGGCCGGACGTCGACCGCCGCGGTGCACGAGCCGGGCAGGACGACGTGGCCGGCTTCCAGCGTCACCCCGAAGGAGGCCACCTTGCGGGCCAGCCAGGCGACGGCCTCCGTCGGGTCCCCGAGGACCGCGCTGGTGTTGCCCCGGGCGATCTCCTCGCCGTCCCGGTACAGCACGGCGGCGATGTCGGCGGGATCCAGCTCGGCCGGCCGTACGCGGGCGGCGCCGAGGAGCACCCCGGCGGACGAGGCGTTGTCGGCGATGGTGTCGGCCAGCGCGATCCGCCAGTCCTTGATCCGGCTGTCGATGAGTTCGATGGAGGGGACGATGTACTCGGTGGCGGCCAGGACGTCGGCGGTGGTGCAGCCCTCACCGGGCAGGCTCCGGCCGAGCACGTAGCCGATCTCGACCTCGATGCGGGGGAAGCAGTAGCGGCCGGTGTCGACGGGGGTGTCCTCGCTGAGCACCATGTCGGACAGCAGATGGCCGTAGTCGGGTTCGTCCACGCCCATCATCCGCTGCATGACCTCGGAGGACAGGCCGACCTTGTGCCCGTGGACGGTACGGCCCAGGGCGAGCTGTCTGCGGATGTTGATGAGCTGGATCTCGTAGGCGTCGGCCGCGTCGATGTCCGGGTACGTGGTGGTCAGCGGCTCGACGGGGGTACGCGCGCACTGGGCGGCCCACAGCAGGTCGGCGGCCTCGGCGCGCCGGGCGGTCTCAAGCATCGGGGGTCTCCTCGGGTGCGGTCGCGTCGGGGGCGAAGCGGGCCCGTCCGCCGGTCAGGACCGCGCGGTCCCCGGCCAACGCCTCGAAGAGCACGACGGAACCGCCCGTGTCGTTCCAGGCCCGTACGCCGAGCCGGTCTCCGGGGAAGACGGGGGCGGCGAACCGGGCGTCCAGCTCCACCAGGTCGGCGGGGTGTGCGCCGAGGCGGTCGGCCAGCGGCAGCAGGCTCGCGGCGAGGGTGCACAGCCCGTGCAGGAAGGGCCGGGGCAGGCCGGCCGCCTTCGCCGCGCCGGGGTCGATGTGCATGGCGTGCCGGTCGCCGAGGAGCCGGTAGAGGGCCGCCTGCCGGGAGTGGGTGGCGACGGTCGCGGTGTGCTCGGCCGGGCGGCCGGGGCGGCGCGGGGCCGCCGGTCCGCGTTCGCCGCCGAAGCCGCCGGCACCGGGGGCGAAGAGGGACCAGGTGGCCGTGAAGTACGCGCAGTCCACCTCCACATCGAACACGGCGGCCGATCCCTTGTCCCGCACCTGGGAGACGCGGGCGGCGGCGGTCAGCTCCCCGTCCGGCTCCAGCGGCCGGTGCACGACGAGGCGCTGACCGCCGTGCACGGCGGTGGTGACGTCGAAGGCACCGAGTGCGCCGAGCGCGTCGGGCGCCCACTGGGCCAGGGTCAGGGCGAAGGTCGGCAGCACCCGCAGCCGCTCCTCGTACACGAGGTCGAGGCGTTCGGCGGGGGCTCCGACGGCGAGCGCGTAGAGGATCGCGTCCCGCGCGCTCCAGGAGACGGTACGGCTGCCGAGCGCGCGGCCCTGCCACGGGGACCCGGTCATCGGTCGGCCCCCAGGATCAGCCCGCTGGTGGGGACTCCGGTGCCGGCGGTGACCAGGACGTGGTCGGTCCGGCCGGGCTGGTTGACGGAGGTGCCCCGGATCAGCCGGACGCCCTCCGCGACACCGTTCATGCCGTGCAGATACGCCTCGCCGAGCTGTCCGCCATGGGTGTTGAAGGGCAGGGAGCCGCCGAGTTCGAGGTGGCCGTCCGCGATGAAGTCCTTCGCCTCGCCGCGCCCGCAGAAGCCCAGCTCCTCCAGCTGGGGAAGGACCAGCGGGGTGAAGTGGTCATAGAGCACGGCCGCGTCGATGTCCCCGGGGCGAAGACCGCTCTGCCCGTACAACTGCCTTCCCACCAGGCCCATTTCCGGGATGCCGCTGATGGTGGGCCGGTAGTAGCTGGTCATCATGTGCTGGTCGGCCCCGAGTCCCTGGGCGGCGGAGCGGATCACGGCCGGCGGGTGGGGCAGGTCACGGGCGCGCTCGGCGGAGACGATGACGAGGGCCTGCCCGCCGTCGGTCTCCTGGCAGCAGTCCAGCAGGCGCAGGGGCTCGGCGATCCAGCGGGAGTCGCGGTGGTCCTGGAGGGTGATGGGGCGTCCGTGGAACCAGGCGGCCGGGTTGTTCGCGGCGTGCTTGCGGTCGACGACGGCGACCCGGCCAAAGTCGTCGGTGGTGGCCCCGTACTCGTGCAGGTAGCGGCGGGCGAACATGGCCACCCACTGGGCCGGGGTGCTCAGCCCGAACGGTGTCATCCAGGCGTAGGCGGCCCGGTCCGCGGTGGTGTCCATGGGCCGGTCGGCCTGCCCCAGCCCGTAGCGCTCGCCGGAGCGTTCGTTGAACGCCCGGTAGCAGACGACCACTTCGGCGGCCCCGGTGGCGACGGCCATGGCCGCCTGCTGCACGGTCGCGCAGGCCGCGCCGCCTCCGTAGCCGATGCGGGAGAAGAACGTCAGCTCGCCCATCCCCGTGTTCCGGGCCACATGGACCTCGGAGTTGGTCTCGGCGGTGAAGGTGACGAGCCCGTCGACGTCGGCGGGGGTCAGCCCCGCGTCGTCCAGGGCGGCGAGCACCGCCTCGCAGGCCAGCCGGAGTTCGCTGCGGCCGGAGTTCTTGGAGAATTCGGTGGCGCCGATCCCGGCCACCGCGGCGGCCCCCGACAGCGGAGTCCTGCTCATCGGCCCTCCCCGGGCAGCTGCACCGACACACTGCCGGTGACGTGGGCGCCCACGCCGTTGGTGCCCCGGACGGCGATCTCGACATGGCGGTCGGTGCCGGACTTCCCGGTGACGGTGCCGGTGAGCACCATCGTGTCGCCGGGGTGGTTGGGGGCACCGAGCCGGATGCGGATGGCCTTGACGACGGCGGCGGGGCCGGCCCAGCCGGTGACGTACCGGTCGACCAGGCCGTTGCTGGTCAGGATGTTCATGAAGATGTCCTTCGAGCCGCGTTCCCGGGCGAGTCCGGGGTCGTGGTGCACATCCTGGAAGTCGCGGCTCGCGAGCGCGGTGGCGACGATCAGGGTGCGGGTGATCGGGACCGCCAGCTCGGGAAGCACCTCCCCGACGGCCACCTCGTCGTACGTGCGGGTGGGCGGGAGCACGGTGTCCCGCCGCGGGCTCATGCGGTCACCTCCCCGCCGGTGAGCAGGACCCCCAGATGGTCCAGGCCCGCGCCCGCCCCGCCGAGCGTGGTGGAGATCTGCTTGCCCCACAGGAAGTGGCGGTGGACCGGGTAGTCGGTGTCGACGCCGATGCCGCCGTGTACGTGCTGCACCCGGTGGACGGTGTCGAGTCCCCCTTCGGCGGCCCACCACTCGGCGACGAGCGCGGCCCGGTCCGCCGCATCGGCGTCGAACGGCTCGGCCAGCGCGTCCACGGCGTACCACAGCGTGACCCGCATGGCCTCGATGTCGATGTAGCAGTCGGCCAGCTGGTGCTGCACGGCCTGGAAGGTGGCGAGCGGGCGGCCGAACTGGGCGCGCTCGCGCAGATGCCCGGCCGCGTGGCCGAGCGCTCCCTCCGCCACCCCTGCCTGGACTGCGGCCAGGGCGAGCCGGGCGTACCGCACGAGGTCCGCACAGGCCGTGCCGCCCGGTGTGCCGACGGGTTCGGCGGGCGCGCCGTCCAGGGTGAGGTGGGCGCTCAGGTCGTGGCTGGTGGTCTCGGCGTGCTCCCAGCCCGCCCCGGGGGCGTCGGCGGCGACCAGGAAGACACCGGGTCCCGCGTCCGTCGCGGCGGTGACCAGGACGTGGGCCGCTCCGGCGGGGGCGGGCACCACGGCCTTGACGCCGGTGAGCAGCCAGCCGGTACCGTCCTGGGTCGCCGTGGTCCAGGGTGCGAGCGGACCGGCCGGGCCGAACTCCTCAAGGGCGACGGTGAGCCGCGCACCGCCGTCCGCCAGGCCCGGCAGCAGGGCCGAGCGCTGCCCGGCCGTGCCGTGGGCGGCCACGGTGAGCGCGGCGGTCAGCGCGGGCCACAGCGGGACCGGGGCCACCACCCGGCCCTGTTCCTGGAGCAGGACGCAGAGGCCGGCCATGCCGAGTCCGGCGCCCCCGTCGGCTTCGGGGAGCACGGCGGCGAGCAGTCCGGCCGAGGCCAGGTCCGCCCACAGCCGCTCGTCCACCCGGGACGGGGAGCGCTCGGCCTCGCGCAGCCGCTCGGGCGTGGCGTGGTCGGTGAGGATCTCCCGGGCCAGGTCACGGACGGCTTCGAGTTCTTCTCCCAGGGAGAAATCCATCAGGGCGCCTCCGTCGGGGCGGGCCGGAACACCGGCAGGGTCGGATCGGGGTCGGCGTCGAGCCAGTCAAGGACGACGGGCATGCCGATGGTGACGTCCTCGGGGGCGACACCGGTCAGGTTGGTGATGAGCCGGGTGCCCTCGGCGAGCGCGACGACGGCCACGAGGTACGGCGTGTCGAACGCGGGGTGCTTCGGGTGGTGGCTGACGACGAAGCTGTACACCTCACCGCGTCCGCCGGCCTCGACGGTGTCCCAGTCCGTCGACCCGCACGCGGGGCAGCAGGGGCCCGGCGGGTGGCGCAGCCGGGAGCAGTCGGCGCAGCGCTGGATGAGCAGCCGGTGGTCCTTCGCGCCCTCGAAGAAGAAGGCGTTGTCCCGGTTGACGGCGGGGCGCGGGCGCGGGGCGGGCGGGGGCGCGGGGTCCTCTTCCGCTGCCGCCGGGCAAAACCTCAGGGTGCGCCACCGCTGGGTGGCGACCGTCTCCCCGTCATCGTCGGTGTAGGTCTTCAGGGTGGTGACGAAGCGCCCGGGTCCGAGCCCGGTCCGCTTCTCGGCCGAGACGGACTCGACGGTCTCGCGGACGGCGACGCGGTCGCCGGGTGCCAGTTCCCGCAGGAAGGTGAGCTCGGAGTCGGTGGCGACCACGGAGGTGTAGCCGCCCTCGTCCAGCAGGGCCACCAGCGCCTCGAAGCCGTCCCCGTCGCCGGGTCGCGGGTCCACGGTGGCGGCGTATCCGCGCATGGTCCACGCCTGGACCATCGACGCGGGTGCCACCACCCCGTCGCGGCCGGTGGCGCGGGCCGCGGCGGCGTCCGTGTACACCGGGTTGGTGTCGCCCATCGCCTCCGCCCAGTGCCGGATCATCGGCTGGTTGACGGGGTCCTGGCCCGGGGTGCGCGGACGCAGTTCGCGGCCGGTGAAGGCCTGGAGCCGTTCCTCGTAGTCCGCTCGCCTCTCCTCGCCGCTCATGCGCCACGCCCCGCGCGCGGCAGCCCGAGCCCCTGGGTGGCGACCATGTCGCGCAGCACCTCGTTGACGCCGCCGCCGAAGGTGTTGACGATGCCCTGCCGGGAGAGCTGTTCGACCTGGCCGGCGAGGGCCGCGCCGGGTGACTCGGGGCGGATGCGGCCGGCCGCGCCGAGGATCTGGGTGAGGCCGCGCTGGACGTCGATGTGGGTCTCGGTGCCGTAGACCTTGGCGGCGCCCGCGTCGGCACCGGTCAGGGTGTTCGCGGCGACGGCCGCGGTCATCTTCCAGTTCATCAGCCGCATCGCCTCCAGCCGGGCGTACGTGCGGGCGAACTCCGCCCGGACCCAGGGGATGTCGGCCGTACCGTCTTCCCGGGCCAGGTCGAGGACGCGTTCCCACAGCTGGATCATGCGGCCGCCGAGGGCCGCGAGGCCGATGCGTTCGTGGTTGAGCTGGGCGGTGATCAGCCGCCAGCCGCCGTCCACCGCGCCGACCACGTCACCGGCGGGGACGCGGATCCCGCTGTAGTACGTCGCGGTGACGGTCAGCCCGCCGACGGTACGGATCGGGCTCCAGGAGAAGCCGTCGTCCGATGTCGGCACGATCAGGATGGAGATGCCCTTGTGCTTGGGCGCTTCCGGGTCGGTGCGGGCGGCCAGCCACACGTAGTCGGCGGTGTTGGCGCCGCTGGTGAAGATCTTGCTGCCGTCGACCACGTACGCGTCGCCGTCGCGGACCGCGCGGGTCGTCAGCGAGGCGAGGTCGGTGCCGGCCCCGGGTTCGGTGTAGCCGATCGCGAAGACGATGTCGCCGGAGAGGATGCCGGGCAGGAACCGCTTGCGGTGCTCGTCCGAGCCGTGCGCCATGAGGGTCGGCCCGACGGTGTTGACGGTGACGAACGGGAAGGGCAGGCCCGCGCGCTGGACCTCGTCGAAGAAGACGTACTGGTCCTCGGCGGGCCGGCCCTGGCCGCCGTACTCGGTGGGCCAGCCCAGGCCGAGCCAGCCGTCGGAGCCGAGCCGTTTGACGACCTCGCGGAAGCGGTCGCCGCCCACGCCCTCCTCGCCGACGCGCCGGCGCTCGTCCTCGGGCATCAGGCCCGCGAAGTACGCCCGCAGTTCCCGCCGCAGCTCCTGGTGCGCGGCGCTCTCGCGCAGTTGCATGTGTGGTTCTCCTCGGTTGTCGCGGCGGCGGGGGTGCCGGGCGGGTCAGGGCAGGAAGCGTCCGCGCCCGTTGGCCAGGAACTCGCCGCGCAGCGCGGCCTTGTCGTCCTCGGTCATCAGCTCGTACACGGGCCGGCCGCGGCCCGCCCAGCGGTACACCGGGTCGTCGGTGCGCCACCCGTCCAACTGCATCTCCTTCTTGCGGAGCTTGTTGGAGCCGGTGGTGGGCAGGGCGTGCGAGACGCGGACGAAGCGGGGTACGCCCTTGCTGCCCAGGTCCTCCTGGCGCTCCAGGAAGCCGGGCAGGTCCAGGTCCTCGAAGCGGGTGCCGCCCGGGAGTTCGAGCGCGGCCATGACCTGGTCGCCGGAGCGCGGGTCGGGCACGCCGAAGACTCCGGCGGCCACCACGTCCCGGTGCCTGCGCAGGACGCGCTCGGTGAGCAGGGCCGAGGTGTTCTCGCCGTCGACCCGGATCCAGTCGCCGGAGCGGCCCGCGAAGTAGAAGTAGCCGGACTCGTCCACGTAACCGAGGTCGCCGGTCCAGTACCAGCCGTGGCGGACGCGTTCGGCGTTGGCCGCCTCGTTGTTGTAGTAGCCCTCGAAGCGGGCGGCGCCCTCGGTGTCCACGATCTCGCCGATGGCCTCCTCGGGGTTGCACACCCGGCCGTAGGCGTCGAGCCGGGCGGGCGGGCAGGTCTCCCGGGTGGCGGGGTGGACAATGCGGACGCCGGGCCGGGCCGGCGTGCCGAGCGCGCCCGTGGGCGCGTCGGGGACCCGCTTGAGCATGCCGGCGCCCTCGCTGGAGCCGTAGCCCTCGACGAGGCGGCAGCCGAAGCGGTCCAGGAAACGGGTCGCGTCCTCGGGGGACGCCTCGGTGCCGAAGGCGTGGGTGAGGCGATTGTCGGCGTCCCCAGGGGTCTCGGGCCCGGCCAGGACGTAGCCGATGGCCTTGCCGACGTACGTGAAGTAGGTGGCTCCGAAGTGGCGGACGTCGGGGAGGAATCCGGAGGCGGAGAACTTGGGGGTGAGGGCGATGGTGGCGCCCGCGCTGAGGGCGGGGGCCCACAGCGCCATCAGCGCGTTGCCGTGGAACAGCGGCATCGGGCAGTAGCAGGTGTCGGCGCGGGTGATGTCGTACTTGGCGCTGTTGGCGGCGCCCAGCGCGGCGAGCCGGCCCTGCGAGCAGATCGCCGCCTTGGAGGTGCCGGTGGTGCCCGAGGTCAGCAGGAGCAGCATCGGGGTGGTGGCGGTGACTCCGGGCGCGGCGGTCACCGGCCGGCCGACGGGCGGAACGGGCAGTTCCCGGTACTCCGGGGTGTCGACCACGAGGAACCGGTCGCGGTCCACGCCGATGTCGAGCCCGTCGAGCAGGGCGAGGCCGGCCCGGTCGGTGACGATCATCGCGCAGTCGGTGTGCCGTACCTCGCGCTCCAGTTCGGCGCCCCGCCGGGTCGGGTTGATGCCGACGACGGCCGCGCCGGCCAGAGCGGCGGCGCCCAGCCAGAAGACGTACTCGGGGACGTTGTCCAGGAGTACGCCGATGTGGAAGGGCCCGTCGGTGTGCAGTTCCCGGGCCAGGGCGGCCCGGACGGCGCTCTCCTCGACCACCTCGTCCCAGGTCCAGCTCCTGCCACGGGTCAGCAGGCCCGGGTGGTCGTCCCCGGTGCGGGCGAGCAGCAGGTCGGCGATCGTCTCGTGTGGCAATGTCGGTCCCTCTCACCCGGTGGACGGGTCTGCCGGTGTCGGTACGCGGACGGGGTGCGCGGGGTGGTGTGGGGCGGTGGCGCCGGAAGGGTGCGCGGGCGGGGCGCGGGCCGGCGGGCGGCGGGGGTCCGCGGGCCGGTCCGGCGCCCCGGGGGGGGTCTGCCCGCCCGGCGGCCGGACCCCGGTCCGTGCCGCGCCGGGGGCGACGCTAGCCGCGGCCGGGGCCGCTGCGACGGGGCTGTCCCGCTGACCGGGAGGCGGGGCCGGACCGGTCAGCCGAAGTTGGCCTGGCCGCCGTCGAGCGGGATCGTGGCGCCGGTCAGATAGCGGGCGTCCGGGCCGCACAGCATCGCCACGGCCCGGCCGATGTCCTGCTCGCAGTCGCCCACGTACCCCAGCGGGATGGACTCGCAGAACGCGGCGGCCTCCTCGGGGTTGGCCTCCTGCCAGCCCGCGTAGGCGGGTGAGGTGGCGTGCGGGGCGATGGAGTTGACCCGGATTCCGTCGCGGCCCCACTCGCTCGCGGCGGCCCGGGTCAGGGAGCGCAGCGCGGACTTGGCGGCCGCGTACGCCCCGTAGGTGCTCAGGTCCCAGCGGACCATGGCGGAGGTGACGAGGTTGACGACCGAGCCGCCGCCGTCCCGTTTCAGGTGCGGGTGCGCGGCCTTCATCAGGGCGAGTGCCGCGAACGGACCGCTTTCGAAGCCCCGCCGGAACTGCTCGTCGCTCAGCGACAGGAGCGGGCCGTAGCAGCCGCTGTAGGCGTTGTTGACGAGGATGTCGACGCGGCCGAAGCGCTCGGCGACGTCCGCGACCACGGCGGGGATGCGCCCGGTGTCCAGGACGTCGAGCCCGAAGGGTTCGGCCGTCGCCCCGCGTTCACGCAGCAGCGCGCAGGTGGCGTCCAGCTTGGCCGCGGTCCGGCCGACGACGGCCACCGAGGCTCCTTCGGAGGCGAGGGCGAGGGCGATGCCCTGCCCGACGCCCTGACCGGCCCCGGTGACGACCGCGACCCTGCCGTCGAGATGTCCCATCTCTGCCGCCCCCTCAGCTCGGCCTGGGCAGCTGTTTGGCGATGAACAGCCCCTCGGCGGTGACGCGGGCGGTGCCCCCGGCGGTGATCTCGCCGACCGTACGGATGCGCCGGCCGTCCACCGACACCTGCCGGCCGGTGACGGTCAGCGGTTCGAACAGCGGGGTGGGCCGCAGATAGCGCAGGGTCAGTTCGGCGGTCATTCCGGAGGTGCCGCCCCAGTGGTTGGCGACCCCGAGGGTGTGGTCGAGCAGGAGCGCCGAGATGCCGCCGTGCACGTGTCCCGGCGGGCCCTGGTAGGGCAGGCCGAGCGTGACGACGCCTTCGACGGAGCCGTCCTCCAGGCCGCGCAGGGTGAGCGGGGGCGCGAGGGCGTTCTCCGGTCCGGTGACGGGGTCGTGACGGGTGACTCCCTCGCCGCGCCACATCTCGGCGAGGCGTTCGCGCAGGGCGGGCGCCCCCTCGGTGAGGCCGTCCGCGACGGCGTCGAGCCGGCCGGCGATCTCCTCCATGTCGGCGCCGGTCCCGTCCCCGGTGTGCAGCAGGGCGTCGATGACCCGGCGGGCCGCCGCCACGGCGGCGTCGACACCGTCCTTGTGCGGTTCGGCGACCAGGCGCGGTCCTTCGGCGGGCGCGGTGCGCGCGGGGCTGTCGCTCATCACGCGGTCACCGTCGCCGTCGCGTGGGTGAGCACGGGCGCCCCGTCGCGTTCGGGGCAGGACGTGTGCAGCACGAGCCGTTCGGTGCCCTCGGCGGACGGGCCGTCGCGCCATACGGAGGTGGTGAGGGACTCGCCGGGGACGAGGGGGCCCGCGAAGCGCACGGCGAGGTGGGTGAGCCGTCCGGCGTCGCCGTCCAGGACCCCGTCGACCAGGGCCTTGCAGACCAGGCCGTACGTGGCGAGGCCGTGCAGGATCGGCCGGTCGAGCCCGGCCGCGCGGGCGAACTCCGGGTCGGCGTGCAGGGGGTTGAGGTCGCCGTTGAGCCGGTACCACAGGGCCTGCTGGGGTGTGGTGCGGGAGGTGACGACGGTGTCGGCCGGGCGGTCCGGCGGTGTCACCGGCTCCTCGTCGGGGCCGGGGTCGTGGCTGAAGCCGCCCTCGCCGCGCGCCCAGATCCGGGTGGTGGAGGTCCAGAGCGGTTCGCCGGCCGGTCCGGTCGCGGCGGACTCCAGGACGATGAGGGCCGCCTTGCCCTTGTCCCGGACCCCGGCCACGCGGGAGGTGAGCGTCGCGGTGCCGGAGGCGGGCAGCGGCCGGTGGACCCGCAGCTCCTGGCCGGCGTGCAGGACGGCCCGCAGGTCGATGTCGATGCCGGGCAGGTGGAATCCGGGCGGCTCCGCCTCGCCCGCGGAGATCCCGGAGCCGGCCACCACGGCGAAGGTGGGGAGCACGGTGAGGCCGTTCTCGTAGGTCAGGTGGAGTTCGGGCCCGGTGGCCGGGTCGGCGCCCGCTCCCAGGCTCAGGTGGTAGAGGAGGACGTCGCGGGTGGTCCAGTGGATCGTGCGGACGGCGGGGTCCGCGGTCAGCGCCTTGTCGCGGTCGATGGGCATGTCAGCCTTTCCGGGTGGGCTCGGGGTCGCGGGGCAGGCCGAGCATGCGCTCGCCGATGATGTTCAGCTGGACCTCCGTCGTACCGCCCGCGATGGACAGGCAGCGGGAGTTGAGGAACATCCAGGTGGTGTCGTGGCGTTCGCCCTCGCCGCTGAGCGCGGCGGTGCCCTGCCAGTCCACGCAGGTCTCCCAGACCCGCTGCTGGTGTTCGACGCCGAGCAGCTTGGCGACGGACGCCTCGGCGCCCGGCTGCTGCCCGGCGACGCTGCGCAGAGTGGTACGCAGGGCGAGGACGGCGCCGGTCTGCGCGTCGCAGAGGTGGCCGCCGAGCGTGGTGAGCTGTTCGTCGTCGAGCCCGTCCAGGGCCGCGGCGATCTCCAGCAGCGCTTCGGCGCCGGAGCCGACCGAGTCGTGGGACAGGGCGACGCGTTCGTTGGCGAGGGTGGTCCTGGCGAGCTTCCAGCCGTCGCCGGGGCCGGCCACGAGGAGTTCGTCGGGGATGAACACCCCGTCGAGGAACACCTCGTTGAACTCGGCGTCGCCGGTGATCTGCCGCAGCGGCCGGATGTCGATGCCGGGGCTCGTCATGTCGAGGAGGAAGTAGGAGATGCCCTTGTGCTTGGGCACGTCGGTGTCGGTACGGGCGAGCAGGACGCCCCAGTGGGCGTCGGCGGCCATGGACGTCCACACCTTCTGACCGGTGACGCGCCAGCCGCCGTCCACCTTCTCGGCGCGGGTGGTGAGGCCGGCCAGGTCGGAGCCGGCGCCCGGTTCGCTGAACAGCTGGCACCAGGCGAGGTCGCCGCGCAGGCTCGGGGCGAGGAACCGCTCCCGCTGGGCCGGGTCGCCGTGGGCGATGAGGGTGGGCACCACCCAGCCGCCGATGATCATGTCCACGGGGGTGAGCCCGGCGGCCGCCAGTTCCTCGGCGATGACCAACTGCGTCACCGGGCCCGCCCCCTTGCCCCAGGGCACCGGCAGATGGGGCGCGGTGTAGCCGTGGGCGGCGAGGTGGTCGGTGCGCTCCTTGCCCTCCAGCGACCGGGCCGCCCGGAGTTCGGCACGGATGCCCTCGCGCTCGTCCTCGGCCTCCGGCGGCAGCTCGACGCCCAGCGGGCGGCGGACCCCGTCCAGGGTGAGGGCGGCGACGCGGCGGCGCCAGGCGGCGGAGGGACCGAGCGTGATGCGCAGGGTCTGGGCCCGGCGCAGCGCGAGGTGTGCCGGGTGCTCCCAGGTGAAGCCGATGCCGCCGAGCACCTGGACGCAGTCCTTCGCCACGTCGAAGGCGGCGTCGACGGCGACCGCCGCTGCGACGGCGGCGGTCAGCGAGGCCTCCCGGGGGTCGTCCGCGCCGCCCGGCGCGGTCGCGCGGGCGGCGTCCCAGGCGCAGGCGCGGGCCTGTTCGGCCCGGGCGAGCATGCGGGCGCAGCGGTGTTTGACGCCCTGGAAGGCGCCGATGGGGTGGCCGAACTGCTCGCGGACCCGGGCGTAATCGGCGGCGGTGGTGACGCAGTGGTCGGCGAGGCCGGCGGCCTCGGCGGCGAACAGGACCGCGGCGAGGTCGCGGGGCGTCCGCGGGTCGAGGCCGAGCAGGTCGGCGGCCGGGACGCGCACGGAGCGCGCGGTCACGCGGGACGAGCGGCGGGTCAGGTCGTGGCTGCGGACGTCGGCGGTGTCGACGACGGCGCGGGGCAGCACCAGCCAGGTGGTGGTGGCGCCGTCGGACGCGGGCAGGACGAACACGTCGGCGAGGTGGCCGCCGACGACGAGCCCCGAGGTGCCGGTGACCGTGACCGTGCCGTCGGCGGCGCGGGTCAGCGCGAGGGTGCCCGCGTCGAGCCCGACCGCACCGAGCGTGCTGCCGGCGGCGAGCGGGGCGAGGTGGGTGCGGTGTCCGGCGGTGTGCAGGACGGCCGATGCGAGGGCCGTCGGCAGGAAGGGGCCGGGGGCGGTGGCGCGGCCCAGTTCCTCGGTGACGACGGCGAGTTCGAGGAGTCCGTAGCCGGCGCCGCCGTCCTCCTCGGGCAGGTGCAGCCCGAGCAGGCCCTGGGCGGCGAGGCCGCTCCAGTGGGCGGGGAGGGTCTCCTTGTCGGCGTCGGCGGCCGCGTGGAGGGTGTCCTCGGTGATGTGCCGGGCGGTGAAGGCGCGCACGGCGTCGCGCAGGTCGAGGTGCTCCTCGGTGAGTCCGATGGTCATGGGGCGCCCCTCAGATGCGTTCGATGATGGTGGCGGTCGCGTGCGCGCCGCCGGCGCACATGGTGATCAGCGCGGTGGACCTGCCGGTGCGCTCCAGCTCGTGCAGGGCCTGGGTGATCAGCCGGGCTCCGGTGGAGCCGACGGCGTGTCCGAGCGCGATGGCGCCGCCGTTGACGTTGACCTTGTCCAGGTCGGCCTTGTGGACCTGGGCCCAGGACAGGACGACGGAGGCGAACGCCTCGTTGATCTCCACGAGGTCGATGTCGGCGAGGGTCATCCCGGCGCTGCGCAGGACCCGTTCGGTCGCCGCGACGGGGCCGTCGAGGTGGTAGTACGGGTCGGAGCCGACCATGGCGGAGGCGACGATCCGGGCGCGCGGGCGCAGTCCTTCGCGGGCGGCGCGCTCGCGGCTCATCAGGAGGACGGCGGCGGCGCCGTCGCTGATCTGCGAGGAGTTCCCCGCGGTGTGGATGCCGTCGGGCAGGACCGGGCGGAGTGCGGCCAGCGCCTCGGGGGTGGTGTCGCGCAGCCCCTGGTCGCGGGTGACGGACGCGGTCGCCCCGGTGGGGCCCTCGGGGCCGGTGACAGGGGCCCGGACCTCGATGATCTGTGTGTCGAAGCGTCCTTCGGCCCAGGCGCGGGCGGCCTTCCGCTGGGAGGCGAGGCCGAGGGCGTCGGCGTCGGCCCTGGTGATGCCGCGGTTGCGGGCGATGCGTTCAGCGGCGGTGAACTGGTCGGGCATGTCCACGGTCCAGTCCTCCGGGACCGGGGAGCCGTTGTCGGGGGTGAGCGCGGCTCCGAGGAAGACGCGGCTCATGGACTCGACGCCGCAGCCGATGCCGGTCTCGATCGCGCCGGAGGCGATGAGGCCCGCGACGAGGTGGACGGCCTGCTGGGAGGAGCCGCAGGCGCAGTCGATGGAGGTGCAGGCGGTGATCTGCGGAAGCCCGGCGTGCAGCCAGGCGGTGCGGATCACGTTGTTGGACTGCTCGCCGGCCTGGGTGACGCAGCCGCCGATGACCTGTTCGACGGTGTCCGGTGCGATGCCGGCGCGCTCCACCAGGCCCTTCTGGGCGAGCCCGAGGAGCTGCGCCGGGTGGAGCCCGGACAGGACGCCGCGGCGCCGGCCGACCGGTGTGCGCGCGGCTTCGACGATGACGGCCTCGGTCATGGCTCTCCGTAAGGTGTGCGGGGCCCGTGGGGGCCGGGACGCTGGAGTTAAAAAAACTAGAATTCATTCTCGAAACAGGCAAGGGCCAATCCCGCTCAGTGGCCGGGGCCCCTCTCCGCGGGGCTCCTTCGCGGTGTGTGCCGTCGGACAGGGCGGCGGACTGTACGCGCGCCCCGCGCCGGGGCGCGTGCGCCGTCCCACCGACCGGGACGGGCCGCCGGCGGGCGTGGGAAGCCGGGTACCGGTCAGTGGGACTCCCCCGCCCGCGCACCGGAACGCGGGCCTAGCGTCCGGGACTCGGAGACCAGGGTCCTCGAAGGGGATGAGAGCAACGTGAGCGCAGTCGAGTCGGCACACGACGACGTCAGGGCCATCGAGGCCACCGCGGCACCCGCCCGTTTCGCACGCGGCTGGCACTGCCTGGGCCTGTCGGAGAAGTACAAGGACGGCAAGCCGCACGCGGTCCACGCCTTCGGGCAGAAGCTCGTGGTGTTCCAGGCGGGTGACGGCACCCTCAACGTCCTGGACGCCCACTGCCGCCACATGGGCGGCGACCTCTCGCAGGGCACCGTCAAGGGCGACCAGGTCGCCTGCCCGTTCCACGACTGGCGCTGGGGCGGCGACGGCCGCTGCAAGCAGATCCCGTACTCCAAGCGGGTGCCGCTGCGGGCCCGCACGGCGGCCTGGCGGACGCTGGACCAGGACGGGATGCTCTTCGTCTGGAACGACCCGGAGGGCAACCCGCCGCCCGACGACGTGCGTATCCCCCGCATCGGGGGCGCGACGAGCGACGAGTGGACCGAGTGGCTCTGGTACGAGACCGTCGTGGACGCCAACTGCCGCGAAGTCGTGGACAACGTGGTGGACATGGCCCACTTCTTCTACGTCCACTACTCCTTCCCGACGTACTTCAAGAACGTCTTCGAGGGGCACACCGCCACCCAGCGCATGCGCGCCACCGGCCGCCCCGACGCCCGGCCCCAGGAGGACGGCAAGCAGCAGAAGACGATCGGCAGCACCTCGGTCGCCTCGTACCACGGCCCGTCGTTCATGATCGACGACCTGACGTACCACTACGAGACCGGCGACGTGGACTGCGTCCTGATCAACTGTCACTATCCGGTCGACGCGGACCGGTTCATCCTCCAGTACGGGATCATCGTGCGGCGCTCGCCCGCCATGCGGGGCGAGGCCGCCGACCAGCTGGCTTCCGGGATGGCGCAGTTCATCAAGCTCGGGTTCGAGCAGGACATCGAGATCTGGAAGAACAAGGCGCGCATCGACAACCCGCTGCTCTGCGAGGAGGACGGCCCGGTCTACCAGCTGCGGCGCTGGTACGAGCAGTTCTACGTGGACGTGGCCGATGTGCGGCCGGAGATGACCGACCGCTTCGAGTTCGAGCTGGACACCACCCGGCCCGTCGAGGCGTGGCAGAAGGAGGTCGAGGCGAACCTCGCCCGCAGGGCCGCGGCGGCGGGAGGGCCGGCGTGACGCGGGTCGACAACCGGCTCGCCGACGGCGCCCCGATGCGGCCGCTGTCCTGCGAGCGGTGCGCCGCGCGGGTCCTGGTGCGCAAGAGCAGCTGGCAGCAGACGAGCGTGCAGTGGGACGCCCCGGCCGTGGCCGCCTGCGCGGAACGCGACACGGCGGCCACGGCCTTCGAGGGCTGCGGCGCGCTGCGCGAGACGATCCGCGCGGCGGCGCTGACCGGGGCGATCGAGGTCGTGGACGGTGGCGGCCCGGCCGGGCGGGGGTGAGGCGCCCGGCAGCACGTAGGACGGTCACACCCCCCGAGCGACGGTCTGCTCGGGGGGTGTGACCGTCCTACGTGCTGCCGGGCCGACCTCCCGGCGGGCGCCGGCCCCGGACGGTGTCGGAACCGGCGGCCGGCGCATCGCTCACGCGGACGGGCCCGGCGGGGTGAAGGCGGCCAGCGGTTCGGAGCCGGACCAGTCGTGGCCCCAGTAGCTGTCGGCGGTGATCTCCTCGGCGGTGTAGTGCCGTTCGTCCACGAGCATGCCCTCGCAGCCGTACTCGACGTCCCAGCCGCCCGGGGCACGTACGTAGAACGACACCATCTTGTCGTTGGTGTGCCGGCCCAGGGTGGAGGACAGCGGGAAGCCGTGCTTCGCCACGTTGTCCAGGGCGCGGCCGACCGCGTCCAGGGTGTCCGCCTCGACCATCAGATGGACGAGTCCGGGCGCCTCGCCGTGCGGGGCGGGGCAGACGGCGAGGCTGTGGTGGCGTTGGTTGACGCCCATGAAGCGGACCCGGCGCGAGGACGTGCCGCCGCCGAGCCGCATGGCCCCGCGCGGCAGGAAGCCCAGCACCTCGGTGTAGAAGGCGATCGTCTCGTCCGGGCTGGTGGTGGGTACGACGATGTGGCCCATGCCCTGTTCCCCGGTGACGAAGCGCTGGCCGAGACCGGTCAGTACGGGGCTGTGGTCGAGGACCGGGGCGTGGAACACCTCGACGGTCACCCCGGCGGGGTCGGTGAAGGTGAGGGCCTCCTCCACGCCCCGGTCGTCGGCCTCCTCCCGGGTGAGCGGCTTGACGGGCGTACCGGATGCCTCGACGGCGCGGCCGACGGCGGCGAGGGCGAAGCGGTCGCGCACCTCCCAGCCGACCGACAGCACCCGGTCGGTGTCACCGGGCAGGACGACGAGCCGGGAGCGGCGTTCGTCCATGCGCAGGTACAGGCCGTCGGGGTCGGGCCCGGAGCCCACGGCGAAGCCGAGGGCGTCCACGGCGAGTTCGCGCCAGCGGTCGATGTCGCGGGTCCTGACCCGGAGATACCCGAGTCCGCGGATCTGTGTCATGGGGGTTCCTCTCTGAACGGGCGTGCTGCGGACCGGGACCTCAGATCATCGAGCGCATGGGCCCCTGCGGCGGCTCGACGCCGATCTCGGTGAGGGCGGCGGCGTGGAAGACCGAGCCGGGTACGTGGATGGCGTGCGCGAGCCCGGTGTGCGCGTCGCGCCAGAACCGCTGGATGGGGTTGTCCAGGCGCATCGCGTTGCCGCCGGAGCGGGCGACGATCTCGTCCACCGCGCGGACGGCCCGCCAGGCGGCGGCGGCCTGGGCGCGGCGGCCGACGGCGCGCCGCTCGAAGGTGATCTCCCGGCCGGCCGCGACCGCGTCGTACATCTGCGAGACGTTGTCCAGGAGCGCGGCGCGGGAGGCCGCGATCTCGGCGGCCGCGTCGCTGATCGCGTAGAGGACGTACGGGTCGTCGCGCACGGCCTGGCCGGTGATCTGGACCCGGGTGCGCTGGTAGGTGAGGTGGTGGGCGAGGGCGCCCTCGCAGATGCCGATGACCGCGGCGGTGATGCCGAGCGGGAAGGCGGCGGAGAAGGGCAGCCGGTAGGCGGGGTTGGTCAGCCCGGACTCGGCGGCCAGCGAGCCGTCGACCACCTTGGCGTACTCGATGACGCGGTGGGCGGGCACGAAGGCGTCCTTGACGACGACGTCCTTGCTGCCGGTGCCGCGCAGCCCGACGACGTCCCAGGAGTCGTCCACGATCTCGTAGTCGGCGCGCGGCAGGATGACGTGCACGGACCGCGGGGGGCTGAGCCGGTCGCCTTCGGCGTCGGCGAGGAAGCCGCCGAGGAAGATCCACCGGCAGTGGTCGGTGCCGGAGGAGAACTGCCAGCGGCCGTTGAAGACGTAGCCGCCGTCGACGGGCCTGAGCAGGCCCATCGGGGCGTAGGGGGACGCGATCCAGGTGTCGGGGTCCTCGCCCCAGATCTCCTCCTGCACCCGGGGGTCGGCCATCGCCATCTCCCAGGGGTGGACGCCGACGACGCCCGCGACCCAGCCGGTCGCGCCGTCGCAGGAGGCGATCCTCATGACGGTCTCGGCGAACTCGCGCGGGTGCAGTTCGAGGCCGCCGTACGTCTTCGGCTGGAGCATGCGGATCGCGCCGACGTCCTTGAGGATCTTCGCCGCCTGGTCGTCCAGCCTGCCGAGCGCCTCGTTGGCGGGGCCCAGCGCGCGGATCTCGTCGGCGCGCTGCTCGACGGCTTCGAGTACGGGGTTGGACATGGCTGTTCTCACTTCCCGGAAGAGTTCTTCGCCGCGAGGGCGACCGCGATCTCGATGAGCTGGTCCTCCTGGCCGCCGACGAGCTTGCGGCGGCCCGCCTCCATGAGGATTTCGGCGCCGGAGACCTGGTAGGTGGCGGCCTGCCGGGCGGCGTGCTTCAGGAAACTGGAGTAGACCCCGGCGTAGCCCATGGTCAGGGAGAGGCGGTCGAGCAGGCACTCGCCGTCCATGACGGGCCGGACCACGTCCTCGGCCGCGTCGATGATCTTCAGTACGTCGATGCCGGTGCGGATGCCCAGCTTCTCGGCGACGGCGGCGAACCCCTCGACGGGGGTGTTGCCGGCGCCCGCGCCGAACCGCCGGGTCGAGCCGTCGATCTGGGTGGCTCCGGCGCGTACCGCGAGGATGGAGTTGGCGACGCCGAGGCCCAGGTTCTCGTGTCCGTGGAAGCCGACCTGGGCGTCGGTGCCCAGTTCGGCGACGAGGGCGGCGATGCGGTCGCTCGTCTGCTCCATGACGAGGGCGCCCGCGGAGTCGACCACGTACACGCACTGGCATCCCGCGTCGGCCATGATGCGCGCCTGGCGGGCCAGGGCCTCGGGCGGGCTGCTGTGCGACATCATCAGGAACCCGACGGTCTCCAGGCCGAGTTCGCGCGCGAGGCCGAAGTGCTGGACCGAGATGTCGGCCTCGGTACAGTGGGTGGCGATACGGCAGATCGCGGCGCCGTTGCCGGCGGCCTCGCGGATGTCGTCCTGGAGGCCGAGGCCCGGCAGCATCAGGAAGGCGATCTTCGCCCGGCGCGCGGTCTTCACGGCGGCCTTGATGAGTTCCTGCTCGGGGGTGTGGCTGAAGCCGTAGTTGAAGGAGGACCCGCCGAGGCCGTCACCGTGGGTGACCTCGATGACGGGCACTCCGGCGTCGTCCAGGGCGGCGACGACGGAGGTGACGTGGTCGACGGTGAACTGGTGCTGCTTGGCGTGCGAACCGTCCCGCAGGGACGAGTCGGTGACCCGGATGTCCAGGTCGGGGCTGTAGGGCATGACGCGTGTACTCCTCGGTGGGCGGGGGTCAGGCAGCGGCACGGCGGGCGGAGATCCGCTGGGCGAAGCCCTCGCCGACCCGGGTGGCGGCGGCGGTCATGATGTCGAGGTTTCCGGAGTACGGCGGCAGGAAGTCGCCCGCGCCCTCCACCTCGATGAGGACGGCGACCCGGGCGAGGCCGCCGCTGACCGCGGTCGGCCCGTCGAACTGCGGCTCGGCGCGCAGCCGGTAGCCGGGCACGTACGCGGCGACGCGGGCGACGGTCTCGTGGACGGAGGCCGTGACGGCGTCCCGGTCGACGTCGGCCGGGACGGCGCAGAAGACGGTGTCCTGCATCAGCATCGGCGGCTCGGCCGGGTTGAGGATGATGATGGCCTTGCCCTTGGCGGCGCCGCCGATCGTCTCGATGCCCCGGCTCGTGGTGAGGGTGAACTCGTCGATGTTGGCGCGGGTTCCGGGCCCGGCGGACGGCGAGGCGACGCTCGCGACGATCTCCGCGTACGGGACGTCGGTGACCCGGGAGACGGCGTGCACGACCGGGATGGTGGCCTGTCCGCCGCAGGTGATGAGGGAGACGTTCGGCGCGTCGAGGTGGTCGCCGAGGTTGACGGCGGGCACGACCGCCGGGCCGATCGCGGCGGGCGTCAGGTCGATGGCCTGGATGCCGAGCGCGGCGTACTTGGGCGCGTTGGCCCGGTGGACGTACGCGGAGGTGGCCTCGAAGACCAGGTCGGGTCGGTCCTCGCCGTCCAGCAGGGCGTCGACGCCGTCGGCGCTCGTGTGCAGGCCGTGGTCCGCGGCGCGCTTGAGGCCGGGGCTATCGGCGTCGATGCCGATCATCCAGCGTGGCTCGATGGACTGCGAGCGCAGGAGTTTGTACATCAGGTCGGTGCCGATGTTGCCGGATCCGACGATCGCGGCGGTCGCCTTGGTCACGGTTCGAACCTCATCCGGGTCGAGTGGGTACGGGGAGCGGTCGGGGGTGCGGTGGTCAGCCGTCGTAGGTGATGTGCAGCCGGTCGCTGACCGGGCGGGCCTGGCAGGCGAGGATCAGCCCGTCGGCGAGGTCCTGGGCGTCCAGGACGTCGTTGCGCTCCATCGCCGCCTCGCCCTTGACCAGGACGCAGGCGCAGGCGCTGCAACTGCCCTCGCGGCAGGAGTACGGGGCGTCCAGGCCGGCGGCGAGCAGCACGTCCAGCAGGGGCGTGTCCCGCGGCCACTCGACGGTGCGGCGCTCCCCGTCCAGTTCCACCTCCGCGGTGCTGACGGGCGCGGCGGACCACGGCATCGGGGCGCGCTCGGCGAACGGGTCGCCGGCCAGCGAGGTGAACCGCTCCACGGTGATCAGCCGGGCCGGCACCCCCAGGCCGGTGAGCGCGCCGGTGGCCAGGTCCATGAAGGGGCCGGGCCCGCAGACGAACGCGGGCCGCCCGGCGTACGGACCGGCCAGGGCCCGCAGTCCGGACGCGGTGGGCCTGCCCCGGGCGGACTCCAGCCAGTGCAGCACCGTGAGCCGGTCGCCGGATTCGGCTGTCAGGCGGGCGAGTTCGTCGTGGAAGATGACGGACCGCTCGTCGCGGTTGGCGTAGATCAGGGTGACGTGGCCGGTCCCGGCGTGCAGGGCGGAGGTGAGGATCGACATCACCGGGGTGATGCCGCTGCCCGCGGCGAGCAGCAGGAAGTCGCCGTCGAGCGAGTCGGGGGTGAAGGTGCCGGCGGGCGGCAGGACCTCCAGGGTGTCGCCCTCGGTGACGTGGTCGCAGATCCAGTGGGAGGCGTACCCCCCGGCGGTGCGCTTGACGGTGACCTTGAGGTGCCGGTCGCGCACCGGGGAGCTGCACAGGGAGTAGCAGCGGGCGGCTCCGCCGGGGCGCTCGGACGGCACCCGGACGGTGAGGAACTGGCCCGGCGCGTAGCCGAACGCGTCCCGGTGTCCGTCGGCCGGTTCCAGGACGAGGGAGTGGGCGTCGGCCGTCTCGCGGATCACCTCCACGACGCGCACGGTCAGCGGAGCCGGGCTCATGGCGTGCCTCCGGGTGCGCCGGCCGGGCGGGGCGCGGAGGCGGTGGCGGCGTGCCGGGCGGCGACGTAGCCGAAGACGATGGACGGGCCGATGGTGGCGCCCGGTCCCGCGTACTCGTTGGCCATCACGGAGGCGGAGGTGTTGCCGGTGGCGTACAGGCCGGTGATGGCCGTGCCGTCCTCGCGCAGCACCCTGCTGTGTTCGTCGCAGACCAGGCCGCCCTTGGTCCCGAGGTCGCCGACCTCGATGCGGACCGCGTAGTAGGGGGCCTTGTCGATCTCGTCCAGGTTGGGGTTCTTCAGCGTCGGGTCGCCGTAGTAGCGGTCGTACGCGCTGTCGCCGCGCCCGAAATCGGTGTCCTGGCCGGACCTGGCGAAGCCGTTGAACCGTGCGACGGTGGCGGTGAGGGTGTCCTCGGGTATGCCGGTCTTCCGGGCCAGTTCCGCGACGGTGTCGGCGCGGTGCACGGTGCCGTTCTCGTAGAACGCCTTGGGGAAGGGCACGCCGGGCAGGATCTGGGCGAACGGGTAGCGGGCACGGGCCTTGGCGTCCATGACGAACCAGGCGGGGACGTGCCCGCCGGCGAGCTGGTCGTGGACGAAGTTCACGTACGGCGACGACTCGTTGGTGAAGCGGTGGCCGTCGCCGGAGACGATCACGGACGGGGGGATGCACCGCTCGGAGACGAGCGGGATCGTCGCGCCCGCCGGGTGGTGCACGGACGGCATCCACCAGGCGTCGTCCATGAAGTCGAGTGCGGCGCCGAGTTCCTGGCCGGCGACGATGCCGTCGCCGACGTTCTCGACGGCGCCGGCGCTGTGGTCGGCGCGGCTGCCCTCGGGGAGGTACTTCTCGCGCATCTCCTGGTTGTGGTCGAACCCTCCGGTGGCCAGGAGCACTCCGTGGCGGGCGCCGACCCGGACGGTCCGGCCGTCCCGCTGGACGACGATGCCGGTGACCGCGCCGCCCTCGGTGACGAGTTCGGTCATCGGAGTGCGCAGCCAGAGGGGGACGGCCGCGTCCTTCAGTGCCATGCGCATCCTGGCCACCAGGGCGCGCCCCCCGGTGGCCATGTGGCGGCGGCGGATCATGTTGGAGGAGACCCGCCAGGCGGCGGTCAGGGAGGCCCGGCGTCCGCGCCAGGTCCGCTTGACCATGGCGAGGTCGCGGTAGTCCTTCGCGGTGATCCACAGTCCGAGCGGGCCCTTGAGGCTGTTGGGCCGCTGGTACTTCTCGTCCTCGCCGAGCTTGCGGGTGTCGAAGGGCAGCGCCTCGACGGACCGGCCGAGGGGGCGGCCGCCGTCGTACTCGGGGTGGTAGTCGGCGTAGCCCTTGACCCAGAAGAACCGCATCCACCGGCTCCGGCCGAGGAGTTCCATCGCGGCGGGCCCCTGGTCGATGTACGCGTCGAGGCGTGCGCCGGGCACCCGGTCCTCGGTGAGCCGGTCCAGGTAGCGGCGTACGGATTCACGGCTGTCGTCGTGGCCCCTGGCGCGCAGCGTGGGGTTGTTCGGGATCCAGATGCCGCCGCCGGAGATGGCGGTGGTGCCGCCGTACTTGGCGCCCTTCTCCACCACGAGGGTGGAAAGGCCGCTGTCGGCCGCGGTCAGCGCGGCGGCCATGCCGCCTCCGCCGCTGCCGACCACGACGAAGTCGAACTCCTCGTCCCAGGCGCTCCGGGCCGGGGCGCTCACGCCGCGTCCTGACGGGTGAGGAAGGCGAGTACCGCGCTCTCCCAGGCGGCCTTCTGTTCGATCATCACCCAGTGCCCGCAGTCGGGGAAGACGTGCAGTTCCGCGTCGGGGATGGTGCGCATCGGCAGCAGTGCCATGTCGACCGGGCTGACCCGGTCGTCGCGGCCCCAGGTGAGCAGGGTCTTCGCGCGCAGCCGGTGGAGCATCGCCCAGTACGGCGCGGTGTCGGAAGCGGCAGCGGCGGCGGCCTGGGCGGCGAACGCCTCGGTGCCGTACATGCGGCGGGCGGCGGCGAGGGTCTCGGGGTCGGTGGCCTGTGCCCACCGCTCCTCGATCAGCTCCTCGGTCACCAGCGACCGGTCGTACACCATGGAGCCGAGCCAGCGGACCAGGCCCTCGCGGGTGGGGTGGTCGGTGAACTCGGAGAGCAGCTTGATGCCCTCGCCGGGGCCGGGGCTGAAGAGGTTGCGGCCGATGCCGCCGATCGTGACCAGGCGCCGCACCCGTTCCGGCTGTGCGAGGGCGAAGCGGGTGCCGATGATGCCGCCCATCGAGTTGCCGATGATGTCGACGCGGTCGAGTCCGAGCCCGTCCAGGAACCGGGTCACGGCGGACGCGGCCGTCGCCATCGGGTGTCCGTCGGCGGGGTCGCTGACCCCGAAGCCGGGGAATTCCAGGACGAGGCAGCGGAAGTGCCCGGCGAACACCCCGAGGTTGTGGCGGTAGTTGCGCCAGCCGGTGACGCCGGGCCCCGAGCCGTGCAGCAGGAGCAGGGGCGGGCCGTCGCCGGCCTCGTGGTAACGCAACACGCCTTGGTCGGTGGCGAGTTCGCGGAGTGTGGAGTCGTGGCTGAGCTCCGTCATCATCCCTGCCTCGGTCGAGCTCGGTGTCCGGTGGACCTGAAGGCCCGAGGGGCCCGGCGATGGTCTTCGGTGGCCGGGCGGCCCATGGGTGCCGTGTAAACGGTTCCTGGACGGTAACCACGGGGTGCCGGGCGGCGCGGCGGACGTCTCGGTCAGCGGGATGCCCGTCGCCGGGCGGGTTCCGGCGGCCCCCGGAGGGCCTTGCGCGGCGTCGTTCCACTGATCGGGAGCACATTCCCGGCGGTCCGGACGGCGGTCCTAGGGTCGGCCCCCTGCCCGGTCCCGGGCAGTGTTCCCGTCCCCGTTCCCCCGAGGTGAACCCGATGACCGCAGAGCCCCTGTCCGCGCCCGAGGCATGCGAGGAGACCGAGCCGAACCCTCAGCGGATGCGGCGCACGATGGGGAGTTTCGCCTCCGGCGTCACGGTGGTGACGGGCCTCGGCCGGGACGGCGTCCCGGCCGGCTTCGCCTGCCAGTCGTTCGCTTCCGTCTCGCTGGAACCGGCCCTGGTGCTGTTCTGCGCCGACCACCGGGGGCGTGCCTGGCCGAGGATCAGGGAGGCGGGGCGGTTCGCCGTGAACATCCTGGCCGAGGGGCAGACGGATCTCTGCGGCCGGTTCGGTTCGAGCAAGGGCCGCAAGTACGAGGGGCTGGACTGGGAGGTCTCCCGCTGGGGGACGCCGTCCCTGCCGGGCGTCCTCACGCGGGTGCACGCCGATGTGTACGACGTGCACGGCGCGGGCGACCACGATGTGGTGCTGGGCCGGGTCCTCGCCCTGGAGACCCTGAGCGAGGAGGGCCGTCCGATGCTTTTCTTCCGCGGCGGCTTCGGCATCGGTGACCCGGCGGCCCCGGCGCCTCCGGGCCCGTGGGGGTGGGGCGACCTGTGGGGGTGAGGGCGCCGGGCGGCGGGTACGGGACGAGAGCGCCGGGCGGGCGCTCACGGGGCCGGCGACGCCGGGCGGCCGTCGTACGGGGCTGCGGGGTCGAGCGGGACCGGCGGGGCGTGCCGCACGCGTAGGGGCCGGCGGGACCGGCGGGGCGTGCCGGACGCGTACGGGCCGGCGGGACCGGTGGGGCCGTATACGTTCCCGCCCCGCTCCCGCCCTACTGCCAGTCCCCGTACTGCCCCGCCGCGAGCAGGCTGTCCATGGCCTGCGGCGACCACGTCTCCTCGGGTGCGGCCGCCGCCCGCCGCCCGCCCCGGACCGGGGTCTGCCGCTCCGGGAACAGCTCGGCGGACACCTGCCGTGCCGCGTCCACGACGAGCGGGGCCACCTTCTCCAGGGGCGACCAGGCGTCCCCCACCAGGGAGATCGCGGCGACCGGCCCCTCCGGGCCCCGGACGGCGGCGGCCACGCACGCGATGTCCGGGAAGCACTCGCCGCGCTCGAAGGCGAGGCCGTGACGGCGCCGGACCCGGTTGAGCTCCTGGTGCAGGGTGCCGAGATCGGCGATGGTGCGCCGGGTCAGCCGGCCGGTGAGCCCGGCGGCCCTGGCCTCGACGTCCTCCGGCTCCAGCCAGGCCAGCATCGCCTTGCCGAGCGCGGTCGAGTGGGCCGGTGCCCGGCCGCCGACCCGGGAGGGGACGGCAGCGGCGAAGCGCCCGCCGACCTTGTCCAGGTAGTGCACCTCGGCCCCGTCCAGGACGGCCAGGTGGACGACGAGGCCGGTCTTGATCTGGAGGTGGTGCAGCCGGGAGGCGGCGGCCTCCCTGATCCTGCTGTGCGCGCCGTCCCCGCCGCCGAGGCCGAGCGCGCGGCGCCCGAGCCCGTAGCCGAGACCGGTGTGCTCCAGCCAGCGCAGCCGTACCAGCTGGTCGAGAATGCGGTGCGCCGTCGACCTGGGCAGCTGGGTGGACCGGGCCACCTCCTCCAGGGACAGCCTGGCCGTCCTGCCTTCGAAGACGTCCATGATCAGCGTCACCCGCTCGACCATCGACGGCGGCAGCTCGCGACGAACCGGCACATGCACGTGAGGAGCATCATGGACAGCCGTCATGGGGAGCCTCCAGTCACAGACTGAAATGAATTCTGGTTTTCCGGAATGTAACAGCGGCCCAGGCCGCCGGGAAGGGATGCGGACGGCCCGTTCAGAATTTTGCCCAGGCTGCAAAATTGCATAGCATGCACCTTCATGAGCGACGACCCGCCCCTGGGGCTGCGTGAACGCAAGAAGCGCGCCACGCGTGACGCCCTGGCCGGCACGGCGCTGCGCATGGCGGCCGAGCGCGGCTTCGAGCACGTGACCGTGGAAGCGGTCACCGATGCCGTCGGCGTCTCCGTCCGCACGTTCTTCAACTACTTCCCGTGCCTGGAGGACGCGATCACGCGCCCCGGCCAGGAGAACGCCGAACGGACCCGCCGGGCCGTGCTCAACGCCCCGGAGCACCTCTCGGCGCTCGAAGCCCTCAGCGAGGCCATCGCCCAGGAACTCGCCCAGATCGAGGAGGACCACGAGCGCTGGGAGCTCCAGATGGCGGTCCTTCGCAAAAGCCCCGCCCTGCTCCCGAACTTCCTGGCCGCCCGGGGCGCCGACGAGACCGCGATGGTCGCCGTCGTCGCCGAACGCCTCGGCCAGGACCCCGAGACCGACCTCTATCCACGGCTGCTCGCGCATGTGGCCCTGGCCGCCGTGCGCGCCGCCGTCGAGGTCTGGGTGGCGTCGGGCCGTACGCGCACCTTCCAGGGCCTGTACCGCGAGGCGTTCGCCGCGCTGGCCGCCGGCCTGCGGACCTGAGCGCGACCGGCGCACACCGCCGGGCCCACGTCACCCACCGCACCACCCCTCCGCGCAGAACCACTGACCGCGGAGCCAGTCACCAGAGAATGAGGAACGTCAGCCGATGACCGCTGCCGTCACACCCGAAACCGGCGCCGCCGGTGCGATCGAGGGGCCCGCGCCAGGCATGACGCGCCGCCAGATACTCCAGGCCATGTCGGGCCTGATGGCCGGCATGTTCGTGGCCATCCTGGCCTCCACCGTCGTCTCCAACGCCCTGCCCAGGATCATCGCCGATCTGCACGGCAGCCAGTCCTCGTACACCTGGGTCGTCACGGCCGAACTGCTCGCCATGACGGCGACGGTCCCGATCTGGGGCAAGCTCTCCGACCTGTACGACAAGAAGCTGCTCATCCAGCTCTCCCTGTCGATGTTCATCGCCGGCTCGCTCGTCGCGGGCTTCTCGCACAGTGTCGGGCTGCTCATCGTGAGCCGGGTCGTGCAGGGCATCGGCGCGGGCGGTCTCACCGCACTCGCCCAGGTCGTGATGGCGGCGATCATCCCGCCGCGCGAACTCGGCCGCTACTCCGGCATCTTCGGCGCCGTCTTCGCGGTCGGCACGGTCGCGGGCCCGCTCATCGGGGGTGTGCTCGTCGACACCTCCTGGCTGGGGTGGCGCTGGTGCTTCTTCATCGGGGTCCCGTTCGCGCTGCTCGCCATCGCCCTGCTCCAACTGACCCTGAAACTGCCGACGGTCCGCCGCGAAGTGAAGATCGACTACGTCGGCGCCGTCCTCATCATGAGCGGGGTCAGCGCGCTGCTGCTCTGGGTGACCCTCGCCGGCAACCGCTTCGACTGGGCCTCCTGGCAGACCGCCGCACTCGTCACCGGGGGCGTGGTCCTGCTGGCCGCCGCTGTCTGGGTCGAGTCCCGGGTCCAGGAGCCGATCATCCCGCTGGACATCTTCCGCAACCGCACCGTGGCACTGACGACGGTGGCGAGCATGCTGGTCGGTGTGGCCATGTTCGGCGGCACGGTGTTCCTCTCGCAGTACTTCCAGATCTCGCTGGGCAAGACCCCGACCACCGCCGGCCTGATGAGCCTTCCGATGATCCTCGGCCTGATGGTCTCCACGACCGTGGCCGGGCAGATCATCTCCTCCCGGGGCAAGTGGAAGGGCTTCCTCATCGCGGGCGGAATCATCATGACCGCGGGCATGGGCCTGCTGTCCACGATCGGCTCCGACTCCTCGTTCGGCCTGCTCAGCGTCTACATGGTGGTGCTCGGCGTCGGCGTCGGCATGCTGATGCAGAACCTCGTGCTGGCCGCCCAGAACGACGTCCCCGCCGCCGAACTCGGCGCTGCCACCTCGGTGCTGTCGTTCTTCCGCAGCCTCGGCGGGGCCATCGGTACGAGCGCCCTGGGCGCCGTCCTCGCCCACCGGGTGGCCGACGAGATGAAGAAGGGCTTCGGCGGCGCGGCGGACAACGGAGGCGCCGGCAGCGGCGTCCCCGACCTCACCACGCTCCCGGAATCCGCGCGGCAGGTGGTCGAGCACGCGTACGGTGTCGCGACCGCCGACGTCTTCCTGATCGGCGCGCCCTTCGCGTTCCTGGCGCTGATCGCGGTCCTGTTCATCAAGGAGAAGCCGCTGCGTACCCAGAGCGGCATGGAGCGGCTCGCGGAGGAGAGCGCCGCGGCGAAGGCAGCCGCGGCCCCGACCCACTGATCCCCTCCCCGGGGTCCGTCCTCCCCCGTGCCGGGGCGGGCGGACCCCGGACGCCGTGCGGGCCGTTCCGCCTGCCATGGTGTCGCCATGACCCACCCCTCCGGCATCCGCGCCGCCGCCGTCGACCGCTTCCCCGACCAGTTCGCCCGCACCCGGCGTTTCTCGCTGGGGGTGCCCCGGCAGTTCACCGTCTCCCCCGACGGCGCGCGGGTGCTGTTCGTCCGGGGCACGTCGGGCACCGACCCGGTGAGCCGGCTCTGGCTGTACGAGAACGGCACGGAAAGGCTCCTGGCCGACCCGCTCGGGCCCGGTCTCGCGGACGAGCCGGCCGGTGAGCTGCCGCCGGAGGAACGGGCCCGGCGGGAGCGGGCCCGCGAGACCTCGTCCGGCGTGGTCTCCTACGCCACCGACGCCTCCGTGCGTCTGGCGGCCTTCGCGCTCCGCGGCGCCCTCTGGGTGGTCGCCACGGACGGCGGCGCGCCCCGCCGGGTCCGCACGGCCGGACCGGTCGTCGACCCCCGCCCCTCGCCCGACGGCTCCCTGATCGCGTACGTCTCCGGGGGCGCGCTGCGTACGGTACGGGCCGACGGCACCGGCGACCGGACGCTCGCCGGACCGGACGGCGAACACGTCACGTACGGCCTGTCCGACTATGTGTCGCAGGAGTCCATCGGCCGCTCGCGCGGCTACTGGTGGTCCCCGGACGGGGACGCGTTGCTGGTGGCCCGCGTGGACACGGCCGGTGTCGCACGCCGGTACATCGCGGACCCCTCCGACCCGGGGCGGCCGCCCCGCGAGGTGGCGTACCCGGCCGCCGGTACGGCCAACGCGAAGGTGTCGCTGCACCTGGTGCGGGTCTCGGGCGGGCGGGTCGGTGTCCGTCTCCCCGGGACCGCGGGCGAGGGGCATCCCGAAGCGGCGTGGACGGACCGGGCGTTCGAGTACGTCGTGGCGGCGCGCTGGGACGGCCGGGGCCCGCTGGTCTGCGTACAGACCAGGGACCAGCGGTCCGTCCACGTCCTGGAGGTGGACGCGGAGTCCGGTGCGACCCGGACGCTGCACCGCGCCCACGACCCCGCCTGGGTCGCGCTGCGCCCCGGCACCCCGCTGCGGCTGTCCGACGGGGCGCTCGTCGTCCCGGCGCGGCCCGGCGGCGACACCCAGGGCCTCGCCATCGGCGACACCGTCACACCACCGGGCCTGGAGGTCCGCGAGGTGATCGGCGCGGCGGACGGGCGGGTGTATTTCACGGCGGGCGGGGAACCGACCGAGATCCATGTCTGGTCGTACGACACCACGGGCCGGGACGAGGGCCCCGTCCGGGTCTCCGGCGCACCCGGTGTGCACACCGCAGCGGTCGGCGGCCCGACCGTGGTGCTCGACAGCAGGACCCCGAAGGGGCAGACGGTGACGGTGCTGCGCTCCGGAGCCGAGGTGGGCAGGATCGCCGTCCTGGCCGAGGAACCGCTCGTCACCCCCCGGCCACTGGCGCTCCGCCCGGGCCGGCGGGAACTGCGCAGCCGGCTCCACCTGCCGTCCTGGCACCGCCCGGATTCGGGTCCGCTGCCGGTGCTGCTCAGCCCGTACGCCGGTCACGGCATGCAGGTCGTGCTGGAGGTGCGGACGTGGTGGACGGCGGTGGCCCAGTGGTTCGCGGAGCAGGGGTTCGCGGTGCTCGTCACGGACGGGCGGGGCACGCCGGGGCGGGGCGAGGCGTGGGAGAAGTCGGTGCACGGCGACCGGCTGACGGCTGTCCTGGAGGATCAGATCGACGCGCTGCACGCGGTCGCCGGGGACCGTCCGGAGCTGGACACGACGCGGGTCGCGATGCGCGGCTGGTCGTTCGGCGGATACCTCGCGGCGGCCGCCGTGCTGCGGCATCCGGACGTCTTCCACGCGGCGGTGGCGGGCGCGGCGCCCGCGGACCGGAGGCTCTACGACACGCACTGGGAGGAACGGTTCCTGGGCCACCCGGACGTGCTGCCGGAGAACTACGCGCGCAACTCGCTGCTGGAGGAGGCCGCGGCCCTGGCCCGTCCGCTCATGCTGGTGCACGGCCTCGCCGACGACAACGTGGCCGTCGCCCACACGCTCCGGTTCTCGGCCGCCCTCCTGGCCGCCGGGCGCCCCCACACGGTGCTGCCGTTGTCCGGCGCCGGTCACCTGGTCGGCCGGGACGGCGCGGCGAGCGGGCTGTTGCGGCTGGAGCTGGATTTCCTGCGGAAGTCCCTGGGACTGTGACCGGGGCGGTGCCGGGAGCCGGGAGTCATGTCCGCGCGCCGGCCCCGGCCCCCGGGTCGCGCCAGCGGTCGAGCAGTTCGTCGGTCGTGGTCACCGTCGCGACGAGCGCCAGGGTGTTGCGGACCATCACAGACGTGTAGTCGGCGGGCACCCCCGCGATGGCGTCGGCCGGCACGACCGCGGTGTATCCGAGGTTGACCGCGTCGAAGACCGCGTTGGGGACGGCCACGTTGGCCGATACCCCGGTGACCACGAGGGTGCGGCAGCCGAGGTTGCGCAGGAGGGCGTCCACATCGGTGCCCGCCAGTGGGGACAGCCCGTGCAGCCGCCGGACGACGAGGTCCTCACCGGTGACCTCGATGGGTGCGGCGATCCGGACCGCCGCGGTGCCGGGGTACTGCTGCACGGGAAGCCGGCCGGCGGCGCGGAAGAGGCGGGCGTTGCGGTTGGCGCCCCGGCCGTCGGGACGGCGCTCGGCGACCGCGTGCACCACCTGGACACCGGCCTCGTGGGCTCCGGCGACGAGCCGGGCCACCTGCCGCAGCGCACCCGACGCCACCGCGGCCTCGGCGAGTTCGGGCAGTGCGCTGTCGGGTCCCACCACCCCCTCCTGGCACTCCACGGTCAGCAGTGCGGTGGTGGCCGGGTCGGTCTGCGCGGCGAGCTGTTCCCTGGACGGCACTGCGGCCCCTCTCGGCGGCGGGTCGGCCGGGCCGGGGTCGGCGCCGGACCGGGGCGCGCGAGGGTAGCCCCCATTGCGTGGCGAGGGAAGAGAGGCCATGATTCCTGACACCCAGTCAGTTCCCCCTCGCCCTCGACCAGCAGCAGGAGGCAATCCATGGCCGTCACCCAGCGTCGGGGCCGCCGGATCATGATGACGGACGAGGAGCGCGACGCCTATCTCACCGGGCAGCGGACCTGCCGGGTGGCCACCGTCGGCACGGACGGCCGCCCCCATGCCGGCGCGCTCTGGTTCTGCTGGGACGGCGGCTCGCTCTGGCTCTACTCGATCACCCGGAGCCTGCGGTGGTCACAGCTGCGCCGCGACCCGCGCGTCTCCGTGGTGATCGACGACGGCGTGGAGTACGGCGAGCTGCGCGGCGTCGAACTCGCGGGCGACGCGTCCTTCATCGGCGAGGCCCCCCGCACCGGCAAGCCCTGCCCGGAACTCGACACGCCCGAGAGGCTGTTCGCGGCCAAGTACTTCGGCATGGAGACAATGCCCCACGACAACCGCCACGCCTGGCTCCGCCTCACCCCCACCACCATCACCAGCTGGGACTTCAGCAAACTCCCCGGCCCGGACAACGGGTGACCGCCGCCGCTACCGGCCCCCCTCCCTCCAAGGTTCGTCCAGCTCCCGGCCCGCCTCGCGCAGGGCCGCGACCGCCGCCCGGATCGACGGCCGCCGGTCCGCGTCCGTGCGCCACACCGCGTGGACGTGCCGCCGCATCTTCTGGCGCACGGGCACGAGCCGCACCCCTTCGGGCACCGGCCCGCGCCCCAGCCGGGGAGCCACACAGACGCCCATACCGGCGGCGATCAGCGCGAGCTGTGTGTGGTGCTCGCCCGCGAGGTGGGCGATGCGGGGCTCGATGCCCTTGGAGCGGAGGGTGAACATCAGCCAGTCGTAACAGAATTCACCCTCCGGCCAGGACACCCAGTCGTCCTCCGCGAAGTCCTCCAGATCGACCTCGGTCCGCCCGGCGAGCGGATGCCCGGCCGCCATCGCGATGTCCGGGGCGTCGTCCAGAAGTTCCGCCTTGGTCAGGCCGCCGGGCACCGGGAGCCGCTTGTTGCTCCAGTCCAGCACCACCGCCAGATCGACGTCGCCCCTGAGCACCGCCCGGATACCGGCCTCGGGCTCCAGCTCCAGAGTCCGCACCCGAAGCTCGGGATGTCCGGCGCGCAGAGCCAGCAGCGTCGCGGGAAAGAGGCCCCGGGCCGCCGTCGGAAAGGCTCCGAGCCGGATCTCCCCCACCACCTCCCCCCGCTGGGCCTCGATGTCGGACTGGGCCAGCTCGACCTGCGAGAGGATGCGGGCCGCGTGGTCGGCGAGCAGCCGTCCCGCGTCGGTGAGCCGCACCCCGCGCCCGTTCTTGGCGAGAAGCTGCTGCCCCACCTCCCGCTCCAGCTTCGCCATCTGCTGCGACACGGCCGACGTCGTGACGTGCAGCCCCTCGGCGGCACCACTGACCGAACCGAGCCGGGCCAGGGCATCCAGGGTGCGCAAGCGCTCCAGGTTCAACATATAAGCGATGCTACGCGAATCCGCGCACAAATTCTCACTTGTGCTACGAGGTGGGAGTGGCCATCGTGGACCTCATGAGCGCACCGCCCGCACCCGGGCCCACCACCGAGCCGACCCCGGCACCGGCTCCCCCACCCCGGAGGCCGGCTGCCCCGCCCCGGACACCCCCTCCTCCGCCCGGAACACCCGCCCCTCCGCCCCCGGCACGGACCGCCACCCTTCCCGGTCCGGCGCGCAGGCCGGCGCTGGACTGGCGGCTGCGCTTCGCGGCGCTCTCGCTCATCTGGGGTTTCAGCTTCCTCCTCATCAAGGTCGGGACCGACGGGTACGCCCCGTTCCAGGTCACGTTCGGCCGGCTGTTCTCGGGGACCGCCGTTCTGGCCGTGGTCATGGTGGTGAAGCGGGAGCGGCTGCCGCGCTCCGCACGCACCTGGGGCCATCTGGCCGTCGCGGCCTTCTTCCTCAACGCCCTCCCGTTCTCCCTCTTCGCCTATGCCGAACTGAGCATCCCGTCGACGCTGGCCGGCATCTGCAACGCGACCTCGCCCCTGTGGGGCATGGCGCTGTCACTCGTCGCCCTCTCGGAGGACCGGCCGACCCGCCGCCGCGTCGCCGGTCTCGGACTCGGCTTCCTCGGCGTCCTGACGGTGCTGGGTGCCTGGCAGGGCTTCTCCGGGCTGGACTTCAGCGGCACGGCCATGGCACTCCTGGCCTCGCTCAGCTATCCGGTCGGCTGGATCTACGTGCGCCGGACGCTGGCGGGCAGCGGTTCGTCCACCCTCGCCCTCACCGGCAGTCAGCTCTTCCTCGGCACGGTCCAACTCGCCCTGGTCACCCCCTTGTTCACCTCACTCCCCGACGGCTTCCCGCTGCTCCCCACCCTGGCCGTCGTCGCCCTCGGAGCCCTGGGCACAGGGGTCGCGGTGCTGCTCCAGTACGGCCTGGTCAACGAGGTCGGGCCGACGACCGCGCAGATGGTCACGTATTTCATTCCGGTGATCGCCACCGCCGCCGGAGTGGCCGTGCTCGGCGAGCAGTTGAGCTGGAACACCCCCGTGGGCGCGCTCATCGTCCTGGCGGGCGCCGCGCTGACCCAGAGCCGGCCCCGCGCCGCCTCGCCCCCTCCCCGCGGCGAACCCGCCGCCCCGCCCCCGCACCGATCCGCCCACGACTCACCCCCTCACCCGTAGCTACCCGTAGCTCAGCGGACTCGCGGGACCCGCCGCGTCCGCCACCGCGTCCGCCAGGGGCCCGATGTCGGCGTCGGAGAGCGGCGAGACGGTGAGCCGGATGCCCTGGGGCGCGGAGATACGGAATCGCGCCCCGGGCGCCGCCGCCCAGCCCGCGTGCAGCATCCGCGCCACCGCCCCGGTCTCGTCGCTCACCGGGACCCACACGTTCATCCCGCTGCGCCCGTACGCCTGGACGCCCCGGTCGGCCAGTGCCCGCACGAGCGCGTCGCGGCGGCGGGCGTAGGACCGCGCCACCTCGCGTGTGTCCACGGCGTCCGTACGCCACAGGTGCACCACGGTCCGCTGCAACAGCCGGCTGACCCAGCCGGGACCCAGCCTCTGACGCCCGGACACCCGGTTGGCCGTGACCACGTCACCGGTCATCACGGCGACCCGCAGGTCCGGCCCGTACGCCTTGGCCACCGAGCGGACGAAAGCCCAGCGGTCCGTGGCCCCTGCCAGCGGATACAGGGGCAGGTCGACTATGGCGTGCCCGTGGTCGTCCTCGATGAGCAGGACGCCCCGGTATCTGGCGAGGACCGCCCGCAGCTCCGTCGCACGCCCCGCGGAGATCGCCGCACCCGTCGGATTCTGCGCCCGGTCCGTGACGACGACCGCCCGCGCACCCGCCCGCAGCGCCTGGTCGAGCGCGTCCGGCAGCGGCCCGTCGTCGTCCAGCGCCATCGGTACGGGACGCATGCCGAGCGCGGGCACCAGGTCCAGCAGCCCGCCCCAGCCCGGGTCCTCGACCGCGACCATGTCCCCCGGCCGGAGATGGGCGACGAGCACCCGCTCGATTGCGTCGAGCGACCCGGAGGTGGCTATCACCGGTCCGGCCGGGACGTCGTCGGCGTCCATGGCGGCGCGCGCGAGCGCGGCGAACTCGGGGTCGACGGACGCCCGCGCGTACATGCCGGGCTCTCGCGCGTACGCCTCCGCGACCGCGGCGAACGCCTCTCCGAGCCGCGGCAGCAGCGCCGGGTCCGGATTCCCCTCGCCCAGATCCCGGACCCCCGGCGGCGCCTCGACCCGCATCGACCCGCGCGGCGTGCTCGCCGGGCGCGGCCTGACCCGGCTGCCCCGGCGCCCGGCGGTCTCGATCACCCCGCGCTCACGCAGGATGCGGTACGCCGCCGCGACCGTATTGGGGTTCACCTCCAGCCGACCGGCCAACTCCCGCATGGGCGGCAGCACCTGTCCGGGCATCAGCTCCCCGGAACCGACTCCCTGCTCCACGCTGGCGGCAATTTCGGATGCACGCCGCCCACTGATCCGATACTCTCCTAGCACAAACAACAGTATGCACTAGTGCAATGGAGTCCGCAATGCCGGAGACCGTATCCCAGCAGACCACGCCACCGGAGCCCGCGGCCGGCTACGAGCCGACCGGCCGCACGATCCCCACCCGGTCGCGCGAGCGGGCCTCGTACGACCGGGAAACGGTCCATTCGATACTCGACGCCGCCTACCTCTGCCACCTCGGCTTCGTGCGCGACGGCGCCCCCGTCGTCCTGCCGACCCTCTTCGGCCGGGTCGGTGAACGCCTCTACGTCCACGGATCGACGGGCTCGCGGCCGCTGCGGGCGGCGGACGGAAACGATGCGGGGCTGGCCGTATGCCTGACGGTGACACACGTCGACGGCCTGGTCCTGGCCCGCTCGGCCTTCCATCACTCGCTCAACTACCGTTCCGTGGTCGTCCACGGCACCGCGTACACCGTGACCGACCCGGAGGAGCGGCGCATCGCCCTCGACGCGATCGTGGACCAGGTGGTGCCGGGCCGCTCGGAGGACGCCCGGCCCGCCGACGGCAAGGAGCTGGCGGCCACGGCCGTGATCCGGCTGGATCTGCGGGAGGTCTCCGCCAAGATCCGCACGGGCGGGCCGAACGACGACCCCCAGGACATCGGCCTGCCGCACTGGTCCGGCGTCGTCCCCGTCGCCCCCGCCTTCGCCGCGCCGGTCCCGGCGGACGACCTGGACCCCGCGATCGAGGTCCCCGCGTATCTGAACGCCCTCTGACCCACGAGCGCCGCCACCACGGGCCGCCCGGCGGACCTGCCCCTCGGACGGCTGCGTGAACACCGGAAGGGACCCCGGACGACGGGGGCACGACCCGCGACGACCGGCCGCCCGGACCCTAGCGGCGCACCGCGGCCCGCTCGCCGGGCGCGCCCTCACCGGCCCCCGCGCCCGCACCGCCCGGCCCCGAGGCGACGGGGCCCGACGGGGGCCGAGGGGTGGCCGACTGCGCGATGAAGGCACCGGTCAGGACGAGTGCACCGCCGATGAGCTGCGGGGCGGCCAGGTGCTCACCGAGCAGCACCCAGGCGAGCACGGTCGCGATGACCGCCTCCAGGCAGGCGACGACACCCGCGACCGCCGGGGACAGCAGGCGTACGGAGATCACACCGGTCACGTACGCGACGACGGTGGCGAGCAGCACGATCCAGACCAGCAGCAGCCAGGCCGGCACCTGGGTGCCGTCCATCGCCGTGCCGCCGCCGAGCACCGACCAGTCCATGCCCCACGGGCGCGCGACCACGGTGAGCACGAGGGCTCCGATGAGCAGCCCGTAGGCGATGACCCCGACCGGATGCGGGGGCTCCGCGCCACCCGGCGACGGTTCGCCACTGCCCTGGTCGGAGAGGACGAAGTAGCCGACCTGGCAGCAGGCCGCACCGAGTGCGAGCAGCAGGCCGACGATGTCGAAGCTCAGCCCGGCCCACACCTCGACCACGCAGGCGAGGCCACCCACCGCGAGCACGACGCCGAGCGCCGCCGCCCGGGTCACCGGACGCCGCTGCACGAAGCGGACCCAGCCGAGGACGAGCGCGGGCGCCAGATACTCGACAAGCAGCGCCACACCCACCGGGATGCGGGAGATGGCGGCGAAGTAGCAGGCCTGCACCCCGGCAACGGCGAGCAGCCCGAAACCCAGCAGCAGCACGGGTCGGCTGCGCACCAGCTGCCGGTGGCGCCAGGCCACGGGCAGCATGACGAGTGCGGCACCCGCCACGCGCAGCCAGACCACGTGGAGCGGGTCGAGCCCCGCCTCGATCAGCGGCTTGGCCGCCACTCCGGAACCGCCGAATGCGAAGGCCGAGGCGAGGGCGAGTCCCAGGCCGGCGCTTCTCCCCTGAGACGCGTGCATCGGCACATCATGACAGCTGAGGTCAGGAGCGTCACCCCGGTGACACCTGACCGGGGTAACACTCCGATGTCGCCGGCGCCCCTGACGCGCACGGACACGCGCATCCTCGTGGCCACGGAGCAACCAGGGGCCCGCCCGTACACGTCCCACAGGCGGGAGCGGTTGTTCGCGGCACGACGGAGGGAGCCGGGGTGAGCTGGCTGGTGTCCCTGCCGGCGCTCGACGGGCGCGATTACGTCTACCGGGTCCACGCGCCCCTGGACGCTCTGCCGGCGGATCTGTTCTGGGCCGCGTTCCACTGCCACGACGACGGCCCGCATCCGCGCGCGTCCGACCGCTTCGACGCGGCACTGATCTGGCGGACGGGCCCCGAGCGGGCCGCACAGAACTGACGCCTCATCAGTATTGAATGTTCCAGCCGCTACGGCTACGTTCCGCGACACCGTAACCCGTAGAGAAGGGGTGGTCGCATGGCCGAAGTCAGTGCAGAGGCGCGCATCGGAGCACCGGTCGAGAAGGTCTGGGCCCAGCTGACCGACTTCAGCAGGTACGGGGAGTGGAACGCCACGCACACCAGCTTCCCCAAGGGCGGCCCTGCCGCGCTGGAACTCTCGGCGACCTACGAGGAGAACATGAAGCTCATGGGTTTCCCGGCCGAGGTGACGTGGACGGTGTCGGAACTGGAGACCGGCCGGCTGCTGACGACCACGGGCAAGGGCCCGATGGGCGTGAACCTGGTGATGCGCTACGCACTGACCCCGGACGGGGCCGCCACCGCGGTCCGCATCGACGGCGAGTTCACGGGCGCGGCGGTCTCACTGATGGCCGGCAAGCTGAAGGACTCGGCGACGGCCGCGCTCAACGAGTCGCTGCGCAAGCTGGACGGCCTGATCGTCGCCTGAGCGGCCACTCACCCACACGGGAAGGGGCCCGGCGGCCAGGCCGCCGGGCCCCCTCCACGTCACTCACCCCGCGACCGCCGCACTGCCCACGATCCGGTCCTGGCCTCAGTGCTCGTCGGCGAGGATCAGATACAGCTTCTTGCGGGTGTCGTTGATGACCGCGAGCGCCTTCTCACGCTGATCGGCGGAGCCGGTCTTCCAGACCTGCCCGAACGCCTCCATCAGACCGAAGCCGGCCTGGCGGACCTCGTTCATGCCCTCCCAGTCGACGCCGCGCCCGGCCTCCTCCCAGGGCGCCTCGGGCCCCGTCTCGGCCTCGGTGCGACCGGTGTCGGTGAGCGTGAACAGCTTCTTGCCGCCCTCGCTCGCACTGGTGATCAGACCCTCGTCCTCCAGCAGCTGGAGGGTCGGGTAGACCGACCCCGGGCTGGGCCGCCAGGCCCCGCCGCTGCGCTCGCCGATCTCCTGGATCATCTCGTAACCGTGCATCGCCCGGTCCTTGAGCAGCGCCAGGATCGACGCCCGCACGTCACCGCGCCGCGCCCTCCCCCGGCCGCCGCCCCGATTACGCCCGCCACCGAAGGGGCCCCCTCCGAACGGCGGACCGAACGGCCCGAATGCCGCCCGCCCCCCTTCGAAGTCACCCCGCCGCTCATCGGGCCCACCCGGGCCGCGCCCGCGTCCGTGCCCATGACCATGTCCGTGCTCGTATCCATGTGAACGCATGACCGTTCTCCTTCTCACGTTGACTCTTCACGTATCGCTGATCTGTCGCGATGCCTCAACGATATATCGGAATAGCTCGCATGGCAATCCCCGACGTCATGACACGGGTGACCTGCGCCATTGGGTGTCGATCGATTGCCGGCGAAGGACGATCGATTGGCTTCTGTGCCGTTCAGGGATGACTGGCCGGGAAGTTGCGACAGCGGAGGACGGCCGCAGACGGCGACGATCACCCTGCTCGACGAGTCTGTAGGGTGCGGCAATGACAAGAAACGAGCAGCTCGCGGACCAGTTGGATTGGTACTGGCGCAAGAACCTGCGGCCACGGCTGGACGGTCTTACTGACGAGGAGTACTTCTGGGAGCCGGTGCCCGGCTGCTGGAGCATCCGCCCACGTGGCACGGCGTCCGCACCGACGCTGGAAGGCCCGGGGGAATGGACGATGGACTCCGCGTCCCCTGCGCCGGAGCCGGCACCGGTGACCACGATTGCCTGGAGACTGGCGCACATCATCGTCTCGTGCCTGGGCTACCGGGTCGGATGGTACTTCGGCGGCCAGGACGTCGACTCCCGGACATTCGCCTACGCGGGGACCGCTGACGAGGCGCTGGAACAGCTCGATGAGATGTACGGGAGATGGAACGCGGGGGTCCGCAAGCTCTCGGACGCCGACCTGGACAATCCGCCCACGGTGGGTCCCGAGCGGTACCCCATGGAGAACAGGGTCCTGCACGTCAACAGGGAACTGATCCACCACGGCGCCGAGATCTCGCTCCTCCGCGACCTCTACCGCCGGCAGGACGGAGCCGGACCGCACCGGATATGAATTTCGGTAACCGGCGGTCGGCCTCCTGAGACTTACGTGAAGTCCGTGACGCCCCATGGCTGCTGCCGCGACAGCAACCCGTGCGAACCCAGGCCGGGGCCACCGGCTCCGCGGGCACGAAGGAGTGAGCGCGAGGAACGGCTACTCGTCCGCCCCGCCCCGCAGCCCGAGCACGTACCCGGCCGTCAGCGCCACGCCCCGGTCCTCGTCCCGTGCCAGTTCCGCGAGCGCGTGCGACGCCGTCGCGCCGGGGATGTCCGCGAGCGCCTGCGTGAGGCGGCGGCGGGCGGACGGGTCGAGCGTGCCGTCGGCGAGGCGGGCGACGAGGCCGGCGGCGATGCGCTCGGCGGCCTCCGGGGCGACGGCCAGCACACCCAGCGCGTCGGCCGCGTCCACGTCCCGGACCTCCTCCGCGACCATGTCGATGAGCACCGGCACCGCGTCGTCCACCCCCCGCACCCCGAGCGCCGGAGCCGCGTGCCCGCGGACCACGGGGTCCGGGTCGGCCAGGGCCTCGCGGAGCAGCGCGGTCGCCGTGTCGCCCGGGACTTCCGCGATGGCCTGGGCCGCCCGCGCACGGACCTCGGCCCCCGGTGCCGCAAGGCCCGCCGCGAGCAGGACGAGCCCGCCGCCGGCCTGGGCCAGGGCCCACCGGAGCGCACCGGCCACGACCGGGTCCCGCTCGCTCAGGACCGCGTCCACCAGGGCCCGCACCGGCACCGGCGCCTCGCCCACCGAGGACAGCGCGGCGCGTTGGCGCGTGCCGGGGCTGCTGGACCCCAGTGCCTGGAGGAGCGCGACGGTACGGAGGACCCCCTCCCAGCCCTCCGGCCCGGCGGCGTCGATCCGGCTCAACCGGGTCAGCAGCTCCGTCTCGCTCGCGATGCGCTCCCGCGTCCGGCGTACGAGATCGTCGACCAGCTCCGAGGGGCTGAAGCCGGGATCGTCCAGCGCTCGCCCGACCTCGCGCAGCGTCAGCCCGAGGGACCGCAGGCTCTCGATGTGGAAGATCCGCCGGACGTCCGCGCCGGAGTACTCCCGGTAACCGACGTCGTTGCGTCCCGTGGGGCGTACCAGGCCGAGCGACTCGTAGTGCCGGAGCATGCGGGCGCTGACCCCGGACCTGCGTGCCACCTCACCGATCAGCACCGCGTTTCACCCCTCCTGTCCGTAACCGCCCAGGGCCACGATGCGCTTCGCCTCCTCGATCGCGAAATCGAACCCGGCGTCCGGGTCACGGAGCAGCCGCTGCGTGGCGAGGGCGTGCTGCCGCACACCGGGATCGGGATGCGTCGCCGCGGCGCTCAGGGCGGGGGTGATCGCCTCGCCCAGCGCGGTCAGCGCGCGGCTGAGGCTCAGCTGCGTCTCCCGCCCGCCGCGCCCGAGCTGTTCCGCCAGGGTCTCGGCCAGCCCCGGCTCCTCGCCCCCGGGCACGAGGGCGACCGCCGCCCGCCAGGCGGTCCGTGCCACCTCGTCGTCGGCGTCGGTGAGCAGGGCCCGGGTGATCGCCGGCCACGCCTGCCGGTCCCCGGTGCCTTCCGCGACCAGGTCCCCGGTCTTGGACAGCGTGTGGAGAGCCTGGCTGCGTGCCTGGGCGAGCGGCGAGCGGAGTTCGCCGACGAGCCGGGGAACCGTCAGAGCCGGTGAGTGACGGGTCAGGGCCCACGTCAGCATCTCGCGTACGGAGAAGTCCGGCTCCGTGCCGCACATGTCGACCAGGCGCTCCACGAGCCGCGGGTCCGGGTTCGAACCCACCGCCAGCGCCGACCGCAGCCGGACCGACGCGTCGGCGTGCCCCAGCCCTCGCAGCGCACGCGCCGTGGTCGTGTCCTCGTTGTGCATGGTCATCCGGACCACCTCCTCGTCCGCACAGTGAAGTGCTTGCCACGGTGACAAGGTCAAGCCGGGCCCGCGGAGGGAGACCGGTCGCGGCAACCGGCGCGCCTTCCGGGCCACCGACCCGGAATTGGCCTTGTTCGGCGGCCCCTGCCCGCGCCTAGGGTCGGCGCATGAGGATTCGTACCGTCGACGCGTTCACCGACCGCCCGTTCACCGGCAACCCCGCGGGCGTCCTGCTGTTCGGCCCCGAAGGCTTCCCCGAGGACAGCTCGCTGCAACGGGTCGCCGCCGAGCTGAACCTCTCCGAGACCGCGTTCGCCCACCCCCTGCCGCCGGGCGGCGCCGCGGACTGGGCGCTGCGGTGGTTCACACCGGTCACCGAGGTCGACATGTGCGGCCACGCCACCCTCGCCACCGCCCATGTCCTGCACACCACCAAAGCCGCGAGCGGCACCGTGCGTTTCACCGCCCGGTGCGGAACGCTCACCTCCACCGCCCACCCGGACGGCGCGGTCACGCTCGACTTCCCCACCGCGCCGCTGACTCCCGAGGCCGCTCCCGCCGGACTCGCCGAGGCGCTCGGCGCCGAGACGCTGTCCGTGCACGACACCGGCCCGCACATCGGCGACCTGCTGGTGGAGCTGGAGGACGAGGCGACCGTACGGGGCCTCGCCCCCGACTTCGCGGCGCTGGCCGCCCGTTCCCGGCGCGGCGTCATCGCCACGGCGGCCGCGGCGCCGGGCGGAGCGTACGACTACGTGTCGCGCGGCTTCTTCCCCCGGGTGGGCATCGACGAGGACCCGGTGACGGGCAGCGCCCACACCGCGCTGGCCCCGTTCTGGTCGGCCCGGCTCGGCCGCGACGAACTGACCGGACTCCAGGCCTCCGCCCGCTCCGGGCTCGTCCGCACCTCGCTGCGCGGGCCGCGCACCCTGCTGACGGGCCACGCGGTCACGGTCCTGGACGGCGAGCTTCTCGTCGCCCCCTGACGGCGCCGGGGCGTACGGACCACCCGCACGCCCCCGGCCGGCCGCTCCGCCGTTCACGGCGTGGGCAGCCAGTCCACCTTTCCGGCGAGCAGCGCGTACCCGACGAACGCGCCGATGTCCAGGAGCGCGTGCGCCGCGACCAGCGGTCCCACGCGCTGCCAGCGGCGGTACAGCAGCACGAAGACGACCCCCATGACCATGTTGCCGATGAACCCGCCGATGCCCTGGTAGAGGTGGTACGAGCCGCGCAGCACCGAACTCGCGGCCAGCGCCGCCATCGGCGTCCACCCCAACTGCCCCAGCCGTCGCAGCAGGTAGCCGACGACGATCACTTCCTCCAGCACCGAGTTCTGGATCGCCGAGAGAATGAGGACGGGGAACTTCCACCAGACGTCGGGCAGCGACTCGGGGACGACGGTGAGGTTGAAACCGGCGGCCCTGGCCACGAGGTAGAACGCCAGCCCGGCGCTGCCGATGCCCGCCGCGACCACCGTGCCGCGCGCCAGGTCCCACCCCGGCCGGGTGCGGTCGAAGCCGATGGCCCGCAGCCCGGCCCCTTCCCGGATCAGCAGATGCGCCACGAGGGCCACGGGCACCAGAGCCGTCGCGATTCCGAAGAGCTGCCAGGCGAGATCCAGCCAAGGGCGTCCCGGAGCGTACGAGCTGTTGAGGGTGGCCGCCTGATCCTTCAACCCCCCTGGTTTCGTCAGTGACCCGACAAAACTGATGAGGGCGGAGACTCCGCTCGCACCCAGCGAGAGCGCCAGTACGAGCACCGTCTCAGACCGGAGAATCCGTCGTGACACGGCCTCCTGGGGAAAAGAATCAGCCACACGCCCCGCCTCCACCTGTACACCTGCTCTCAGTTGTGCATTCGCGTCCCAAGCCCCTCGCCGCCCCGCTAGGGTCTCGAATGCAGGTACGAAGATCATGCGCGACAGGCCGGGGGACGAGCACCATTGCCGATGGTGTGGTCCCCCATTTCCTTGTTCATCCTCAAGGAGGGGCACCACCGACATGGGACGTCACAGCTTGCCCGACGACCACGCCGCGACCGGAGGCGGGGACCGTCCACCGCGCCGGCGACGCACCGTGGTCATCGCCACCATGCTCGTTCTCGCCGTGGCGGGGGGAACGGCGATCGCGGCACAGGGCGGGCTGCTCTCGTTCTCGAAGTCGTGCGAGGACAGCGCCGTACACCTGTCCATGATGACCTCGCCGGACATCGCTCCCGCCGTGCGTGCCGTCGCCGACCGGGCACGCAAGGACGAGCTGCGCTCCGACGGCCACTGCCTCGACGTGGAGGTGGAGGCCCGCGACTCGTACAAGGTGGCGGACGAGCTCGCCAGTGGCACCCGCACCCCCGGCTACCAGATATGGCTTCCCGACTCCGATCTGTGGCTGAGCCGGGCCAAGGGCGACGGGGACGCCGTCGCGATCACCCCGGGCGACTCGATCGCCACCTCCCCCGTCACGATGGCCGTGGTCCCCAAGGCCGCCAAGAGCCTCGGCTGGCCGAAGAAGACGTACTCGTGGGCCGAGTTGACCGGCGCGGCCATGGAGTCCGACAAGGTCCGGCTCGGCTCGGCCGACCCCGCGCGCTCCGCCACCGGACTGCTGGCTCTCGCCGCCATCGGCGCGTCCGCCGACAAGCAGGGCGGGGACAGCGACACCAGGGTCGCGGCCACCGCGAAGCTGCTCGCCCAGCGGATGTCCGACGGAGACACCCAGGTCGTGGCGACCCTGCCGCAGGACGGCTCCGGCGCCGAGGACGGCAATCCGGCGCGCAACCAGGCGGTGCTCCTCTCCGAGCAGGCCGCCTTCGCCCACAACGCCGAGTCCACGGGCGACGGAAAGGTCGGCCTCTTCTATCCGAAGGACGGCACCCCGCTGCTCGACTATCCGTTCACACTGGTCAACGAGCAGAAGCAGACCACGGACGAGAGCCGGGCCGCGCTGCGCTTCATGACGCTGCTGTCCGAGGACAGCTCCCTGCGCACCCTCCGGGAGCACGGCTTCCGCACCACGGACGGCACGGCGGACAAGGCGGTGGTCGCGGCGGCGGGCGGCAGGGCACCCCAGCCCTACGCCGAGCAGCAGCCGCCCGCACCGTCGGACGAGACGCTCCAGGAGACGCTCGGCATGTGGACGATCACCGTGCAGAGCGCGCGGCTCACCACCGTCGTCGACGCCTCGGGCTCGATGGCCACGATCGTCCCGGGCCGCAACCAGTCCCGGATGGACGTCACCAAGGCGTCCCTGGTCCAGGCGCTCAACCAGTTCACACCGAACGACGAGATCGGCCTCTGGGAGTTCGCCACCACCCTCGACGGCGACAAGGACTACCGTCGCCTGGTGCCGACCGCCCGTCTCGGTGCCACGGAGAAGGGCGGCGGCACCCACCGGGAGAAGCTCGCCGCCGCGTTCGCCGCGCTCCAGCCCGTGCCGGACGGCGCGACCGGCCTGTACGACACGATCCTGGCCTCGTACAAGGAGGCGCAGCGTACGTATGTGAAGGGCAAGTTCAACGCGGTCGTGATCCTCACCGACGGTTCGAACCAGGACGAGCGGTCCATCTCGCGCTCCGCCCTGATCGACGAGCTGAAGGCCATCGCCGACCCGGAGCGGCCGGTTCCGGTGCTGGCCATCGCGGTCGGCCCGGAGGCGGACCGGGAAGAGGTGGACCAGATAGCCCGGGTCACCGGTGGTGGCGGCTACCAGGTGACCGACCCGGCGGAGATCCAGGCGGTGATCCTGCAAGCCGTGATGACGGCCGGCCAGAACGCCCGCTCGGCCGAGTAGCGGCGGGGCGCGCGCGACGCGCCCCGCCCCCCGGCCGGGCTCCCCGCCCGGGGTCCGCCCGTCCCGTTACGGCGCCGGGATGCCCACCGGCCAGCTGTGCACGGGGTCGCCGCCCTGCATCAGCTCGGCGTAGCGCCGGGTCATCGCGGCGAGCGCTGCACCCCGGTCGAGTCCGGCCTCGCGCGCCCGGTGGTAGGTGTCCGCCTGCCAGGACGCGCCGTTCGTCCGCCGCTTGCACCGCTCCTCGATGATCCCCAGGTAGTGGTCCCGGTCGGCCGGCTCGATGTTCCAGGCGTCGAGCCCCGCGGCGGCCAGCGGCAGCAGCTCGTCCCGTACCAGCTTCACCACCGGTACCCGGGTGAGGCCCCCGGAGCGGCCCGGTCGCGGCCACAGCAGCTCGGCGTCGATGCCCTGGCGGCAGGCGGTCTCGAAGTTCTCCGCGGCGGCGGCGAACGGCATCCTGGTCCACACCGGACGGGACTCCTCCGCGAGGGCCCGGACCAGTCCGTAGTAGAGCGCGGTGTTGGCCATGACGTCGGCGACGGTCGGTCCCGCCGGCAGCACCCGGTTCTCGACCCGGAGGTGGGGGACGCCGTCCGCCAGCCCGTACACCGGCCGGTTCCAGCGGTAGACCGTGCCGTTGTGGAGGACCAGCTCCGAGAGGCGCGGCACCCCGCCGTCGGCGAGGACGCGCAGCGGCTCCTCCTCGTCGCAGATGGGCAGCAGCGGGGGGAAGTAGCGGAGGTTCTCCTCGAAGAGTTCGTGGACCGAGCCGATCCACTTCTCCCCGAACCAGGTCCGGGGCCGTACGCCCTGATTGCGCAGTTCGGGCGGCCGGGTGTCGGTGGCCTGCTCGAACAGCGGCGGCCGGGACTCCCGCCACACCTCGCGGCCGAACAGGAAGGGCGAGTTGGCACCCAGGGCCACCTGGACGGCGGCGACCGCCTGGGCCGCGTTCCACACGTCGGAGAAACGCTCCGGAGTCACCTGGAGATGCAGCTGGAGCGAGGTGCAGGCAGCCTCCGGAGTGATCGACCCGGAGGTGCAGACAAGCCGCTCGACGCCTTCGATATCCAGTGAGAAATCTTCGCCGCGGGCCGCGACCATTTGATCGTTCAGCAGGGCGTAGCGGTCCACGTCGGAGAGGTTGGACCGGACCATGTCGTCACGCCCGAGCGTCGGAAGGATTCCGATCATCATGATCCCGGCATCGACTTCACCGGCCTTCCGGTCGGCATATCCGAGCCCGGCCCTCAGCTCTTCGGCCAGCTGATCGAGAACACGCCCCGACAGATGGTGGGGGACTATGTTCACCTCCAGATTGAACATCCCCAGTTCCGTCTGGAAATCATGGCTCGCGATGCGCTCCAGGACCTGTCCATTCAACATCTTCGGCATGGCGTCGGAGCCCGTGAGATTCAGCTCGATCTCCATGCCCATGAGGTTGCGCGGCCGGTCGAACCGCCGCTCGGCCAGAAGTCCGGACAGCGCCTCCAGGCACTGGTGCAGCTTCCTCCGGTACTTCTGCCGATCGGACAGATCAAAGGCGCCGGCGACGACCTTCTCCCCCATCGAAGGGTCCCTCCTCAAGTGGACAGCACGCGGCCGGGGCCGCTCGCATCACGATCGATAATGCCCGCAGGACGTGATCCGTAACGCCCCGCGGACGGCGCGCACCCGGTAATCTGAGCGCCGGGGCCTCCGGCACATTCACTCGGCATGAAGCCGAGACCCGTTTCCCCCTACGGAGGGCTCTTAAAGCTCCGATGGGTTTCGGCCGTCCGCGGTGCGGGAAAAACCCGAGGCGGCGGCTGCGCCGCTCGCGCCGAATCAGCACGATCTCCGCATAATAAAGTCCGGATACCGCCTTGCCAGCAATAGCCGTGGCGGCTAGTGGAAACACCGCGTGAACACGTGTCGTATAAACTCCGCGGACGAGGCAGAGAGTTGACGCACCGGCTCAGTCACCGGCCTCCTCTGGCCCCGCACGCCGACAGCGCCGTCTGCACCCGCCCGCGCACCACCGTGTCTCCGAAGTGAGAGGCGACCCAATTATGCCGCTGCATGTTCCCCTGGCCCCCGCGCCCGCGCTGCGAAGCGTTCTCACGGCGCTCGGTTCACCGACCGCAGTCCGCGAGGCCCGTACCCCCGCCCTGCGTTCCGCACAGGGACCTCTGAGCCCCGAACACCCGCTGCCCGTCCACGTGCTGGACCTCCTCCCGGGCGGAGACGCGCCCGCCACCCGGCTCGCCGCCTGGCGCTTCCAGATCCGCAGCACGGAGCGGGCGGTAGCGGCTGCGGACATCATGCTCACGCCCGACGGCTGGGCCTTCTCGCACTTCTTCGAGGGCCCGTACATCGCCTCGACGGAGCTCGCCCTGCGCCAGGCCGAGGGGATGAGCCACCCTTACCAGCCGAGGCTGCTGTCCATCCCCGACCTCTACATGCTGGCCCTGTGGCTGCACGACGACCCCGAGGCCGACGCGTCCTGCGGCTCGCCCGGCCCGGCCGATCTGCTGGTGCCGCTGGCCCCCGCCCCGCCGGGCATCGCGGCGCACCGCCCGCACCGGGCCGCCGACCTGCTGCCCGTGATCACCACCCGCGTCACGCCGGGCACGGGCCCCCTCCTGGGCTCCCCGGCCCCCGCCTGAAGCCGGCGGCCCCGTCCGCGCGCTGTGCCCCGTCTCCCCTCCCGGGCGGCGGGGCACAGCGCGCGGTGCGCCCGCGCCGCCCCGGCCCATCCGGACTAGTCCCATCCGGCCACCCCGAACCACCCGAAGGGACAGTGCAGTTGAGTTGAACCGTCCGGCCGGGTGATGCGTCATGGGAGGAGTGCTAGCGCTACGGCGAAATCCCTGCGGATTGACGGCCGTAGGGCAACACTGGGACCGGACCGATCGAAACGGGGGCGGCCATGCAGACCTCGCCACACCGCGGGACACTCAACTCGACGCAGCGAAAGAACCCACCCATGTGCCAGCATCAGCCACCCTGCCCGACAGCCGACTCACCCGACCGGGAAGCCGCCCGCCAGGTGGCACACCACCCGGAACAGGGCTGGAGCCTGCTGTGCAACGGCGTCCTGCTCTTCGAGGACACCGGTGAGCTGCTTCCGGACGGGCAGATCATCGCCCCGCACAGGCCTCTGGCGGCAAGCCGGGTGATGAAGGCGGCCTGAGAGCCGCCCGGAACGGAAGGGGGCCGGCCCGGAGGAATCTCCGCACCGGCCCCGACGCATGTCCGCGTCACTTCCCGCTCATGCCTCAGTTGTCGTACTCGTCCAGCGGCGGGCACGAGCAGACGAGGTTACGGTCTCCGAACGCACCGTCGATCCGGCGTACCGGCGGCCAGTACTTGTCGGCGGCCGAGACCCCGGCCGGGAAGACCGCCACCTCGCGGCTGTAGCCGTGCTCCCACTCCCCGCCCAGCGCCGCCGCGGTGTGCGGAGCGTTGGTGAGCGGGTTGTCCTGCGCGCTCCACTCCCCCGAAGCCACCTTCTCGATCTCGGCACGGATGGCGATCATCGTGTCGCAGAAGCGGTCCAGCTCCGCGAGGTCCTCGCTCTCGGTCGGCTCGATCATCAGCGTCCCGGCGACCGGGAACGACATGGTCGGCGAGTGGAAGCCGTAGTCGATGAGCCGCTTGGCGACGTCGTCGATGCTGACGCCGGTCGCCTTGGAGATCGGCCGCAGGTCCACGATGCACTCGTGGGCGACCAGTCCGGCCGGGCCGTTGTACAGGATCGGGTAGTGCGGTTCGAGGCGCTTGGCGATGTAGTTGGCGGCCAGCACGGCGACCTGCGTCGCCCGCTTCAGCCCCTCGCCGCCCATCAGGCGCACATAGGCCCAGGAGATCGGCAGGATGCCCGCCGAGCCCCAGGGAGCCGCCGAGATCGGTCCGACACCCGTCTTCGGGCCGGCCGCGGGCTGCAGCGGGTGGTTGGGCAGGTACGGCGCCAGATGCGCGCGCACCCCGACGGGGCCGACGCCGGGGCCGCCGCCGCCGTGCGGGATGCAGAAGGTCTTGTGCAGGTTCAGGTGCGAGACGTCGCCGCCGAACCGGCCGGGCTTGGCGAGGCCGACCAGCGCGTTGAGGTTGGCGCCGTCGACGTAGACCTGGCCGCCCGCGTCGTGCACCTCGGCGCAGATGTCGGCGACGTGCTCCTCGAAGACACCGTGTGTCGACGGGTAGGTGATCATGAGCACGGCCAGCTCGTCGCGGTGCTGGGCGATCTTGGCACGCAGGTCGTCGATGTCGACCTCGCCGTCGTCGGCGGTCTTCACGACGACGACCTTCATACCGGCCATCACGGCGCTCGCGGCGTTGGTGCCGTGCGCCGAGGACGGAATCAGACACACGGTCCGCTTCTCGTCGCCGTTGGCGCGGTGGTACGCGCGGACGGCCAGCAGCCCCGCGAACTCGCCCTGCGAGCCGGCGTTCGGCTGGATCGAGACCGCGTCGTAGCCGGTGACCTCCGCCAGCCGCTCCTCCAGCTCACGGATGAGCGTCAGGAAGCCCTGAGCCTGCTCGGCCGGTGCGAACGGGTGCAGCGCGCCGAACTCCGGCCAGGTGATCGACTCCATCTCGGCCGTCGCGTTCAGCTTCATGGTGCAGGAGCCGAGCGGGATCATGCCGCGGTCGAGCGCGTAGTCACGATCGGCGAGCTTGCGCAGGTACCGCAGCATCGCGGTCTCGGACCGGTGCTGGTGGAAGACCGGGTGGGTCAGGATCTCGTCGGTGCGCAGCAGCGCCCCGGGCAGCGCGTCCTCGGTGGCGGCGTCCAGCGCCTCGACGTCCCCATCGGCACCGAAGGCCGCCCAGACCGCGGCGACCTGGGTACGGGTCGTGGTCTCGTCGCAGGCGAGGGAGACGGTGTCGGCGTCGACGAGGCGCAGGTTCACGCCGCGCTCACGGGCGTCGGAGACGACGCCGGCCGCCTTGCCGGGCACACGGACGGTGAGCGTGTCGAAGTACGCCCCGGTGACCACGTCCACCCCGGACGTACGCAGGCCCTCGGCGAGGATCGCGGCGTAGCGGTGGGTGCGCCGGGCGATCGTCCGCAGCCCCTCGGGGCCGTGGTAGACGGCGTACATGCCGGCCATCACGGCGAGCAGCACCTGTGCGGTGCAGATGTTGCTGGTGGCCTTCTCGCGACGGATGTGCTGCTCGCGGGTCTGGAGGGCCAGTCGGTACGCCTTGTTGCCGTCGGCGTCCACGGAGACGCCGACGAGGCGCCCCGGGAGGCTGCGCGCGAACTTGTCGCGGACCGCCATGAAGCCGGCGTGCGGCCCGCCGAAGCCCATCGGCACGCCGAAGCGCTGCGTGGTGCCGACGGCGAGGTCCGCGCCCAGGTCGCCGGGCGAGGTGAGCAGGGTGAGGGCCAGCAGATCGGCGGCCACGGTGACGATCGCGCCGAGCTCGTGCGCCCGGTCGATCACGGGCTTGATGTCCCGGACCGCCCCGGAGGCGCCGGGGTACTGGAGCAGCACGCCGAAGACACCGCGCTCGGCGATCTCGGCCGGGATGCCGTCGGCGAGGTCGGCGACGACGACCTCGACACCGGTGGGCTCGGCCCTGGTCTCGATGACGGCGACGGTCTGCGGCAGGGTGTCGGCGTCGACCAGGAAGACGCCGTTCTTGACCTTGCCGACGCGCCGGGCCAGCGCCATGGCCTCGGCGGCGGCCGTTCCCTCGTCGAGCAGGGAGGCGCCGGAGGTGGGCAGTCCGGTGAGCTCGGCGACCATCGTCTGGAAGTTCAGGAGGGCTTCGAGGCGGCCCTGGGAGATCTCGGGCTGGTACGGCGTGTAGGCCGTGTACCAGGCGGGATTCTCCATGACGTTGCGCAGGATCACCGGCGGGGTGAAGGTGCCGTAGTAGCCGAGCCCGATCATCGGGGCGAGGACCTCGTTGCGGTCGGCGAGCCCGCGCAGCTCGGCGAGCACCTCGGCCTCGGTACGGGCGCCCGGCAGCCGCAGCGCCTCGGCGCTCTTGATCACGTCGGGCACGGCGGCCGCGGTCAGCTCGTCGAGCGAGCCGTAACCGACCTGGGCGAGCATCTTCGCCTGCGCCTCGGCGTCGGGGCCGATATGGCGCTGCTCGAACGGAATGCCCTGCTCCAGCTGGGCGAGCGGGGTGCGACGGGGGGTCATGGTGGAGGCCTCCTGGTCTGTCACGACCTGCGAGGGGCACCACGGCGCGGGGTGCCCGAACGGCCTCCCCCTCTGTCATCTCAACCTGAGAGCTTCACCGGCACCATGGGCGCCGGCTTTCACCGTCGGTGAGGGAGAGGCCCCACCCGGCCCTCGGCCGCGCGCAACCCGCCCTGCTTTCCAGAGTGACCTCGTCCGTGCGGTACGGGGGCCTGAGAGATTCCGGGGAGGATTTGCTCCTTCGGCGCCTCCGGATCGACTCCGGAGGACTCTCCCGCACGGGGTCAGCAGCCATAACCACCCTACCAGCGGGGTACACGACGAGAATTCTCAAGTGGCCAACACCACGGAACTGCATTTCTGTAGTCCCTGTGGACAGCCGCAACCAGTGGGAGGGACCGTGCAGACCGACATCGACCCGCGCAGTCTGATCGGCCGCAAGGCCTTCGACCGCAACGGCACCAAGATCGGGACCGTGGACGAGGTGTACCTCGACGACGCGACCGGAGTGCCCGAGTGGGCAGCCGTACGCACCGGTCTGTTCAGCCGGGACGCGTTCGTCCCGCTGGAGCCCAGCGAATGCGTCGGGGACACCCTGCGGGTCCCCTTCGAACGTTCGCTGATCAAGGACGCACCCGACTTCGGGGTGGGCCGGCACCTCTCCCCCGAGCAGGAACTCCAGCTCTACCGGCACTACGGTCTGGACTCCGCCCCGGGCGCCCCGCCCCCGGACCGCGACTTCGGCAGGCTGGCCGGCCAGGAGGAGTAGTCCGGCGGCTCCCGCACCAGCGGCAGCGGCTCGGCCGGCCGCAGCGCGGGATCGTCGATCCGGAACGTACGCACCCGGCCGGGCTCCGATCCCGGTTCCTCGAACCGCACGGTCACCCGGCCGACCCCGCTCCCCTGCACCCAGCCGTGCCCATGGGTGTCGTGCCGTACGTCGTGTCCGGCCGGCCAGCGCCGCGCGGCGAGCTGCTCGGCGCTCTCCGGTCCCGGCTCGGCGTCCGCCCGCCCCTGACCCTCCTCTGTGGCCTGAGCCCCCTCCTCCGCCCCGTCCGCGAGGCCGGCCTCGGCCCGCTCGCCCGCGGCCTGGGCGAACAGGTCCTCCTGGGTGAAGTCGGCGAGCCCGGTGACACCGACGCCGAGCAGCCGTACGCCCCCTGTGGTGTCCACGGCCTCCAGAAGCCGTGCGGCGGCCTCCCGCACCACGGCGGGGTCGTCGGTGGGCCCGCGCAGCGTCTCCGAGCGGGTCAGGGTGGAGAAGTCGTACCTGCGCACCTTCAGCACCACCGTGCGCCCCGACCGCTCGGCGGCCCTCAGCCGCTGGACGCACCGGCCGGCCAGCCGCTCGACCTCGGTGCGCACCCGGACCCGGTCGTGCAGATCGATGTCGAAGGTGTCCTCGACCGACACCGATTTCGCGTCGCGCTCGGACACCACCGGCCGGTCGTCGTAACCGAACGCCATCCGGTGCAGGGAGCCGCCGTGCGCCTTGCCCAGCAGCCGTACGAGCTCCGCCTCGCCCGCCTCGGCCAGATCGTTCACCGTGGTCATGCCGGCGCGGCGCAGATGGTCCGCAGTGGCGGGCCCGACGCCCGGCAGCGTACGCACCGGCATGGGCGCGAGCAGTTCCCGCTCGGTGCCGGGCTCGATCACCCGTATCCCGTCGGGCTTCGCCTCCTCGGAGGCGATCTTGGCGAGCATCTTGGAGCCTGCCAGCCCCACGGAACCGCTCAGTCCGGTGACGGCCTCGATCGCCTCGCGCAGCTGCCGCCCGATCTCCAGAGCCGAGGCGGTGTCGTCGGCCGTACCGCCCGCTTCCAGGTCCACGAAGGCCTCGTCCAGGCTGAGCGGCTCCACCAGCGGTGAGAGCCGGCCCAGCAGCTCCATGACCTGGTCGCTCACGGACCGGTACAACGCGAAGCGCGGCACCAGATAGGCGGCGTTCGGCGCGAGCCGTCTGGCCTGCGCCATCGGCATGGCCGAGTGCACCCCGAACCGCCGTGCCTCGTACGAGGCGGTCGCGACGACCCCGCGGGGGCCGAGCCCGCCCACCACGACCGGCTTGCCGCGCAGGCTCGGCTTCGCCGCCTGCTCCGCCGAGGCGTAGAAGGCATCCATGTCCAGGTGCAGGATGGTCGGCGCGGCTCTCACACCAGCCGATGCTGCCCTACGGCACTGACAATCGCCGCGCCACCACGGCCCGCCGGCCCGCGATTACCTCCCCGGGCCGGGCGCTCAGCGCCTCAGACGGCCCGGTTCCGGCGCCGCGCGAGCTCGTCGGTGGGGTTGTGCCCGATGAGGGTCTCCCCGGTGTCCACACGCTCCCCGTGCAGCTGCGACAGCGCGGCGTCCACGTCCCGCCACACCACCCCGACCGCGATGCCGAAGACGCCCTGGCCCCCCTGGAGCAGGTCCACGACCTCGGCGGGCGAGGAGCACTCGTAGACCGTCGCCCCGTCGCTCATCAGCGTCATGCGCTCCAGATCCTGGAAACCGCGGGCCCGCAGGTGCTGGACCGTGGTGCGGATGTTCTGGAGTGCCACACCGGTGTCCAGGAAGCGCTTCACGATCTTCAGCAGGACGACGTCCCGGAAGCTGTAGAGCCGCTGTGTGCCCGATCCGTACGCCGGGCGGACGCTCGGCTCGACCAGGCCGGTACGGGCCCAGTAGTCGAGCTGCCGATAAGTGATCCCCGCCGCCGCGCACGCCGTCGGCCCGCGATAGCCGATGTCGTCGGCCGATGCCACGCCGCCCCCTGCCACCGCAGCCGGCACTGCCGACTGCCTCATGGTGCGGTCGGCTGTACTCCCCTGCTGCGGATACGGCGCACCCGCCGCCGTACCGTCGCCGCTGCTTCTCACGCCGACCTCCCTCCTTGACCTGCCCACTCGAAGGTAGGCAGTCACCCGGGGTGCGTCAACGATCGCCACACTCGGCACGCCGAGTGATAATCACCCTGAGGGTGGTTTCGCGTGACCCTCGGCGGGGAAAGGCTCTCCGGATGTACCGGCGGGCGGCCCCCGGGGACGTCACTGGCTGTTGTTCGTGCCGAAGTCCTCCGGAGAGATCTGGTCGAGGAACTCGCGGAACTTCTCCACCTCGTCCTCCTGCTCGTCGGGGATCGCGATCCCCGCGTCGTCGAGCACCCCGTCACTGCCGTAGATCGGCGTGCCGGTGCGCAGGGCGAGCGCTATGGCGTCCGAGGGACGCGCGCTCACCTCGACGCCGCTGGCGAAGACCAGCTCCGCGTAGAAAACCCCTTCGCGCAGGTCCGTGATGCGGACCTCGGTGAGCTCCTGGCCCACGGCCTCAAGCACATCCTTGAAGAGATCATGGGTCAGCGGCCTGGCCGGAGCCATGCCCTGCTGAGCGAAGGCGATCGCGGTCGCCTCACCAGGACCGATCCAAATGGGGAGGTACCGGTCGCCTCCCACTTCACGCAGGAGCACGATCGGTTGGTTGGAGGGCATTTCCACCCGGACACCCACAACGTCGAGCTCGTTCACACAGCAACCCTAGGACGTGCCCGGCAGGTTTGGGTAGTCGGGCTCGGCCGGCATCAGTTGAACCGCACCTGCAGAGCACTCTGGACGAGCGCGGAATGCAGCCGTACGGAGAGCTCCGCCAGCTCCTTGGTGGTGGCCTCGGCATGCGCTCTGGTCTGCGGATTCCGGTGCCGGCGCAGCGGCGCGACGACCTGCTCGATGAGTCCCGCCTCCCGGTCGGCGGCCGCCCGCATGGGCCTCAGGTGACGAGGTTCCAGACCGAATCGCCCCAGATCCGCCACAAGCCTGGCGACGGTCACCATCTCTGCCTCGTAGCCGCCATCCGGCGTCGGTGCGACAAGGCCGTAGGACTCCCAGGCGTCGAGATCGCTCTCGGTGACCTCGGCGGCGACGAGCAGCTCGTCGCGGCCGATGCGAGCGGCCGTGGCCCGCCCCGGGCCGCCCGTCCAGTCGCCGTCCGCCGCGTCCTGCCGCTCCCCGTCCGGGGACGGCAGGACCACCCGTTCGCCCCGGGCGAGGGCGTCCAGATGCTCGCGGATGACCTTGAGCGGGAGGTAGTGGTCCCGCTGCATCCGCAGCACCTGGGCGAGCCGCCCGACATCGGCGGGGCTGAACTTCCGGTAGCCCGAAGGGGTCCGCTGCGGCTCGACGAGCCCCTCGGCCTCCAGGAAGCGGATCTTGGAGATGGTGACCTCGGGAAACTCCTCCCGCAGGTGCAGGAGCACCGTGCCGATGCTCATCGGCCGGTCGTCGGCGGCGGTGCCGTTGCCGGCACCGCCACTCGGTGTTCTCAGCATGGACCTTCCTGAGGGGTCCCCCCGGACGGGGTCCGGGGGCGGGTCAGATGCCGCGCTGGCTCGCGTAGAAGACCAGCCGGTACTTGCCGATCTGCACCTCGTCGCCGTTGGACAGGGCGACGGAGTCGATCCGCTCGCGGTTGACGTAGGTGCCGTTGAGGCTGCCGACATCCCCGACCGTGAAGCTGCCGTCGGCATTGCGGCGGAACTCCACATGGCGGCGCGAGACCGTCACATCGTCGAGGAAGATGTCGCTCTGCGGGTGCCGGCCGGCCGTCGTCAGGTCACCGTCCAGCAGGAAACGGCTGCCGGAATTCGGGCCGCGCCGCACCACCAGGAGCGCCGAACCGAGCGGCAGGGCGTCGACGGCCGCCTGTGCCTCGGGCGAGAGCGACGGTACGGCGGTCTGGCCGGTCGCCTCCGCCTCGTAGGCCTCCAGCCCCGAGATGGAGATGGTCGACGTCGTCTCCGAGGCACGCTCGGGGACCCCGCCCCTCAGCGGCGCACCGCAGTTGGAGCAGAAACGGCTGGCCTCGGCGTTGCGGTGCCCGCACCTCGTACAGACCGGCATGGACGAAGCCTCCTGGCTCGGGGCTCCGAAACCTATGCGGCCGGGACCGGCAGGGTCAACGGACGACGCGCCGGAACCGCCCGGGTGGTCACCCCCCTGGCCCGCCACCTGGTCGCGGAAGAGCGGGCGCTCAGCACCCTGCTCGTCGGGCTGACCATGGCGCGGCGCGCGATGCCGTGCGGCCTCGTCGCGTGCGCTCTTGCCGAACAACTTCCCAAACAACTTCACGGGCGATTCCCCTTGACCGAAACAGACCCGCCCGTGGGGCAGGACGAACCCTGAATGAACACACCTGCCGACCCGGACATCTTCACAACGTCCGTATCCACTCGACAGTTTCCACCACGCGCCACGATTACGATGCGGCGACCCCCCGCAACCTTCCGCTCGTGTCCCCCGGCGCCGGGGCTCCCGGGGCTCACTGGCCCGACGACCGAGCGTAGTCAGGCCGCTCCGCCGGTCGCAAGGCGTCCACGACAATGTCGTCGGCCCGCGCCACATGCACGGTGGCCTGCTCCTTCTCCAGCGTCTGCACCACACCTCCGGGGATGTTGAGCGCCGGTTCCAGATCCTGCGGCTTGCCGATGACCTTGAAGACGTACGGGGCGGAGATCTTACGGCCGTCGACCTTGACGGCACCTCCGTCGCCGGAGAAGTACGTATTGGCCACGACGCGTACGCCGTTGACCTCGACCGCCTCGGCACCGGCCGCCCTCAGCTCCTGAAGGGCGTCGAGGAGCATGTCCGGCCGCACGGCTCCACCGGGGTCGTTGACCGTCACGGTGATACCCGGGCCGTGCGCGGCCACGGTACCCGCGAGCACGCCGAGTTGCCGCTCCTTCTCGACCGTCTGCTTCCGGGCCTCCTCGGCCTGGTCCGAGCTGTTCTCCAGTTCGGTGCGCTGGTCGTCCAGGCGCTGCTTCTCGTCCTCCAGCCGCTGCGTGCGCTCGTCCACCTCGTCCAGGATGCGTACCAGGTCCTCCTGGCGGGCACCACGCAGGGCGCTGTTGTCGCTGTTGGACCGCACTTGGATGGCGAGCCCGAGGCCGAGGACGAACAGCAGCAGGGCGACGACGAGTTGGGCGCGGGTGACCCGGGGCGGCCAGATGCCGGCCACCAGCCGCTGGCGCCCGGTGAGCTCCCGGGAGGAGTTCGCCTGCTGCTCGCCGGGCTGCTCGCCGCCGTCGTTGAGGGCGTCGTTGCTCATCGGCATCAGGCCCGGAAGACGTGCCGGCGGATGGCCGCGGCGTTGGAGAAGATCCGGATGCCGAGCACGACCACCACACCTGTGGAGAGCTGCGCCCCGACACCCAGTTTGTCGCCCAGGAAGACGATGAGGGCCGCCACGACGACGTTGGAGAGGAACGAGACCACGAAGACCTTGTCGACGAAGATGCCGTCGAGCATGGCCCGCAGACCGCCGAAGACCGCGTCGAGTGCGGCGACGACGGCGATCGGGAGATAGGGCTCGACGACCGCCGGCACTTCGGGCCGGACCAACAGTCCGACCACGACTCCCACGACGAGGCCCAGTACGGCGATCACGATGTGCCCTTCCCTGTGTCTGCAGCCTTGTATGGCTCTGCTGTCCGTACGATCAGGCTCGGGGCGGCCGGAAGGTCCACCTTCTCCTGGACGGAGATGCTGGTCCTGATGTCGAAGGTGTCCTTCAGCGACTGCAGGTACTGGCCGTCGGCGCTGTCCCGGAAGGCCGCGCCCAGCTTCTTGCCGTCCCCCACCGCGAGCACCGTGTACGGGGGCACGAGCGGTCTGTTGTCGACCAGTATGGCGTCGCCCGCGGCCCGGATCGCCGACAGGGCCGTCAGCCGCTGCCCGTTGATGGCGATGGCCTCGGCACCCGACTGCCACAGCCCGTTGACGACCCGCTGCATGTCCCGGTCCCTGACCCGCCCTGTGTCGGAGAAGCTACTGGTCTCACGTGCGCCGCCGCCACCCTGCGCGGTGTCCTCGGCGTCGTCGACGACGACCTTGACCCCCGGGCCGCGCACGGGCGTTGCCCCGGAGAGCAGTGCCACCAGCTCGCCCTGGTCACCCCCGTGCTCCTGCAGGGCCTTGCGCTGGCGTTCACTCACGTCGTCGCGGACTTCCTCCACCTGCGAGGCGAGGGTGTCGGCCGCCGCGGTCTCCGCGTCGATCCGGTCGATGAGTTCCTGGCGCTCCTTGGCCAGCACCGGAGCCGCGACCCGCGCCTGGGCGGCGCCGAGCGTGACAACCAGGGCGGCCAGGACCAGACACGCGGCGAACCCGAGCTTCGCCTTGAGCGTACGGGGCATGCCCGCCTGCCCCTCGGCCGCGCGCCTGGCCGACGCTTCGGCGTAGCCGTCGTCGAGGCTGTGCTCCATCACGTTGGTCAGCAGCAGCATGGACGCGTCGGGGCGCTTGGGCGACGGGGCCGTGCTCCGACCGGGTGGCTGCTGCGACATGCCGCACATCGTCGCATGTCGCGGCGGCATACGCCGAATGGCCCCACCGATGGCCCGCCCGGCACGGGAGCGGGCAGCCGGTGCCGGCCGACTGCCCGCTCACCCGTCCCGGGGGCCGGACCTCAGTCGCCCGCGCTGTCGACGACCGCCGCCCACTCGTCGAGCAGCGCCTGTGCCGACTCGTCGTCGGGGCCTTCCGCCCAGAGGTGGGTGACCGCTTCGGCCCTGTCCGGCAGGACCATCACCCAGCGCCCGTCCGCCTCCACGACCCGTACGCCGTCCGTCGTATCGACGTCGCGGTCCCCTGCGGCCTCGACGACCCGCCGCATCACCAGGCCCTTCACGGCCCATGGCGTCGCGAGGTCACGGCGCAGGACGTGGGCGTGCGGGATGCGGGCGTCGATCTGGCTGAGCGTGAGCTGAGTGCGCGCCACCAGCCCGATGAGCCGCACGAAGGCGGCCGTCCCGTCGAAGACGCTGCTGAATTCGGGAACGATGAAGCCGCCGCGGCCGTCTCCACCGAAGATGGTGCCTTCTTCACGCCCCACCCGGGTCAGGTCGTCGGGCGACGTCGTCGTCCATTCGACCTGGGTTCCGTGGTACGCGGCGACCTGCTCGGCGACCCTGGTGGTGGTCACCGGCAGCGCCACCCGTCCGCTGCGCCGCTCGGCGGCGACGAGATCCAGCATGACCAGCAGGGCCCGGTCGTCCTCCACGATCCGGCCCCGCTCGTCGACCAGCGAGAGCCGTTCGCCCACGGGGTCGAACCGGACGCCGAAGGCCGCCCGCGCCGAGGAGACGATCTCCCCCAGGCGCACGAGCCCGTTACGCCGGGTCTCGGCCGACTCGGTGGGGCGTGATTCGTCCAGGCCGGGGTTGATGGTGAGCGCGTCCACGCCCAGCCGTCCCAGGAGGCTCGGCAGCACGAGTCCGGCGCTGCCGTTGGAGGCGTCGACAACGACCTTGAGCTGGGCGTCCGCCACCCCCGTCGTGTCCACGTTCCGCAGGAGTGCGCCGGTGTACGAGTCGAAGACGCTGGACGGGAAGTAGATGTCCCCGATCTCGCCCGGGAAGGCACGCCGATACTCCTGCCTGGCATAGACCCGGTCCAGCTTCCGCTGCCGTGCCTGCGAGAGGTCGGCGCCGCGTTCGTCGAAGAACATGATGTCGACGGAGTCGGGCACGCCCTGGGACGTACGGATCATGATTCCGCCGGCGCTTCCGCGCGCGGTCTGCTGGCGCGCGACGGGCAGCGGTACGTTCTCCAGGTCGCGGACATCGATGGCACTGGCCTGGAGGGCGGAGATCACGGCCCGTTTGAGGGCCCTGGCACCCCGGGAGTGGTCCCGGGCCGTGGTGACGGTGGAGCCCTTCTTGAGGGTCGTCGCATAGGCGCCGGCCAGCCTGACGGCAAGCTCCGGGGTGATCTCGACGTTCAGGATTCCGGAGACGCCGCGCGCCCCGAAGAGATGCGCCTGTCCGCGGGACTCCCAGATCACCGAGGTGTTGACGAAGGCACCGGCCTCGATGGTCTTGAAGGGGTAGACACGCACGTTCCCCTGAATGATCGATTCCTCACCGACGAGGCACTCGTCACCGATGACGGCTCCGTCCTCGATCCGGGAGGCTCGCATGATGTCGGTGTTCTTGCCGACCACGCAGCCGCGCAGGTTGCTGTGGTCTCCGATGTACACGTTGTCGTGGACGACGGCCTTGTGCAGGAAGGCTCCGCTCTTCACGACGACGTTCGACCCGATGACCGTGTGCTCACGGATCTCGACGCCGGCCTCGACCTTGGCGTAGTCGCCGATGTACAGCGGGCCCCGCAGCACCGCGTCGGGGTGCACGTCCGCACCTTCGGCCACCCAGACCCCGGGCGAGATCTCGAATCCGTCGATCTCGACGTCGACCTTGCGCTCCAGCACGTCGGCCTGGGCCTTCACGTAGCTCTCGTGCGTGCCGACGTCCTCCCAGTAGCCCTCGGCGACGTAGCCGTAGATGGGCTTGCCTTCCTTCATCAGCTGCGGGAAGACGTCTCCGGACCAGTCCACGGAGACGTCGGCCTCGACGTAGTTGAAGACCTCGGGCTCCATGACGTAGATGCCCGTGTTGACGGTGTCGGAGAAGACCTGGCCCCAGGTGGGTTTTTCCAGGAACCGTTCGACCTGTCCCTCCTCGTCCACGATCGTGATCCCGAATTCCAGAGGATTGGGAACACGCGTGAGGCAGACGGTGACCAGGCCGCCCTTTTCCTTGTGAAAGGCGATGAGGTCGGTGAGGTCGAAGTCGGTGAGCGCATCGCCGGAAATGACGAGGAAGGTGTCGTCCTTCAGCGCCTCTTCGGCATTCTTCACGCTGCCCGCAGTGCCGAGCGGCTTCTCCTCGTTGGCGTAGCTGAGCTCCATGCCGAGCTCTTCGCCGTCTCCGAAATAGTTCTTCACCAAAGAGGCGAGGAACTGGACGGTCACGACCGTCTCATTGAGCCCGTGCCGTTTGAGCAGTCGGAGCACATGCTCCATGATCGGCCGGTTGGCCACGGGAAGGAGCGGCTTGGGCATGCTCGAGGTCATGGGGCGAAGGCGAGTGCCTTCGCCGCCAGCCATCACGACGGCCTTCATGTCGGAAACGTCCTCCTTGAGAGACGACGGTCGAGCCGACTTCGCCCGTCAGGGCAGCATCTGTGACATCAGCCGCGGGCCGGCGACGTTGCGCGGCACACACGAAGCGAGCTCAATCGGCTACTGCATCCGCCTTGACGAGTCGGCGGACCTGAACCACGTAGAGGATCCCTGCCCACCAATAGAGCGTTGTACCCCATCCTGCGAACGCCCATCCGAAAACGGTGGCCACCTCTGCCAGCCAACCACTTTCATCGCTGAGCAGCAACAAGGGGAATGCGTACATGAGGTTGAACGTGGCGGCCTTGCCCAGGAAGTTCACCTGGGGCGGCGGATAACCGTGACGGCGCAGGATTCCCACCATCACGAGAAGCATCAGCTCGCGGGCAAGCAGTGCGGCGGTGAGCCAGAGGGGCAGGATCTCGCGCCAGGTCAGCCCGACGAGAGTAGAAAGGATGTAGAGACGGTCGGCGGCCGGGTCGAGCAGCCGGCCGAGGCTGCTGATCTGGTTCCACCGGCGCGCGAGCTTGCCGTCGAGGTAGTCGCTGACGCCGCTGAACATCAGGACCAGCAATGCCCAGCCGTCACTCTTGGGCCCGCCGAACTCGGGGCGGAGAATCAGCCACAGGAAGACAGGTACGCCGACGAGGCGCGCCATGCTGAGGATGTTGGGGATGGTGAGTACCCGGTCCGTCTGCACGCGGGTCTCCTGGACCTCCACCCGGGGGCCTCCTGTGTCAAGAACGTGCCAATGATGCCCCCTGACCCTACCCTCAGCCCCGTCAGGCGGGTGCACAGGGGTACCGAGGGGGGCCGTAAACGCAGAAGAGCCCCGTGCCACAAGGGCACGGGGCTCTTCCTAAAAGGAGTTCGGCGGCGTCCTACTCTCCCACAGGGTCCCCCCTGCAGTACCATCGGCGCTGAAAGGCTTAGCTTCCGGGTTCGGAATGTAACCGGGCGTTTCCCTAACGCAATGACCACCGAAACACTATGAAATAAACAACACCGGACGCTGCGTTTAATTAAACACAGTCACGGCAGTTCGTTATTTCAGAACCAACACAGTGGACGCGAGCAACTGAGGACAAGCCCTCGGCCTATTAGTACCAGTCAGCTCCACCCGTTACCGGGCTTCCACATCTGGCCTATCAACCCAGTCGTCTACTGGGAGCCTTAACCAATCAAGTTGGTGGGAATACTCATCTCGAAGCAGGCTTCCCGCTTAGATGCTTTCAGCGGTTATCCTTTCCGAACGTAGCCAACCAGCCATGCCCTTGGCAGGACAACTGGCACACCAGAGGTTCGTCCGTCCCGGTCCTCTCGTACTAGGGACAGCCCTTCTCAATATTCCTACGCGCACAGCGGATAGGGACCGAACTGTCTCACGACGTTCTAAACCCAGCTCGCGTACCGCTTTAATGGGCGAACAGCCCAACCCTTGGGACCGACTCCAGCCCCAGGATGCGACGAGCCGACATCGAGGTGCCAAACCATCCCGTCGATATGGACTCTTGGGGAAGATCAGCCTGTTATCCCCGGGGTACCTTTTATCCGTTGAGCGACAGCGCTTCCACAAGCCACTGCCGGATCACTAGTCCCGACTTTCGTCCCTGCTCGACCCGTCGGTCTCACAGTCAAGCTCCCTTGTGCACTTACACTCAACACCTGATTGCCAACCAGGCTGAGGGAACCTTTGGGCGCCTCCGTTACTCTTTAGGAGGCAACCGCCCCAGTTAAACTACCCATCAGACACTGTCCCTGATCCGGATCACGGACCCAGGTTAGACATCCAGCACGACCAGAGTGGTATTTCAACGGCGACTCCACAACCACTGGCGTGGCCGCTTCAAAGTCTCCCACCTATCCTACACAAGCCGAACCGAACACCAATATCAAACTATAGTAAAGGTCCCGGGGTCTTTCCGTCCTGCTGCGCGAAACGAGCATCTTTACTCGTAGTGCAATTTCACCGGGCCTATGGTTGAGACAGTCGAGAAGTCGTTACGCCATTCGTGCAGGTCGGAACTTACCCGACAAGGAATTTCGCTACCTTAGGATGGTTATAGTTACCACCGCCGTTTACTGGCGCTTAAGTTCTCAGCTTCGCCACCCCGAAAGGCAGCTAACCGGTCCCCTTAACGTTCCAGCACCGGGCAGGCGTCAGTCCGTATACATCGCCTTACGGCTTCGCACGGACCTGTGTTTTTAGTAAACAGTCGCTTCTCGCTGGTCTCTGCGGCCACCCCCAGCTCAGGAAGCAAGTTCCCTCACCAGTGATGGCCCCCCTTCTCCCGAAGTTACGGGGGCATTTTGCCGAGTTCCTTAACCATAGTTCACCCGAACGCCTCGGTATTCTCTACCTGACCACCTGAGTCGGTTTAGGGTACGGGCCGCCATGAAACTCGCTAGAGGCTTTTCTCGACAGCATAGGATCATCCACTTCACCACAATCGGCTCGGCATCAGGTCTCAGCCTCAATGTGTGACGGATTTACCTACCACACGGCCTACACCCTTACCCCGGGACAACCACCGCCCGGGCTGGACTACCTTCCTGCGTCACCCCATCGCTTACCTACTACAAGTCTGGTTCATCGGCTCCACCACTACCCTCAACTCCGAAGAGATCGGGCCGGCTTCACGGACTTAGCATCGCCTGATTCAGTACTGGGCGTTTCAAAGCGGGTACCGGAATATCAACCGGTTGTCCATCGACTACGCCTGTCGGCCTCGCCTTAGGTCCCGACTTACCCTGGGCAGATCAGCTTGACCCAGGAACCCTTAGTCAATCGGCGCACACGTTTCTCACGTGTGTATCGCTACTCATGCCTGCATTCTCACTCGTGAACCGTCCACAACTCGCTTCCGCGGCTGCTTCACCCGGCACACGACGCTCCCCTACCCATCCATACTCCCGTTGAGGATATGTGTATGAATGACACGACTTCGGCGGTACGCTTGAGCCCCGCTACATTGTCGGCGCGGAATCACTTGACCAGTGAGCTATTACGCACTCTTTCAAGGGTGGCTGCTTCTAAGCCAACCTCCTGGTTGTCTCTGCGACTCCACATCCTTTCCCACTTAGCGTACGCTTAGGGGCCTTAGTCGATGCTCTGGGCTGTTTCCCTCTCGACCATGGAGCTTATCCCCCACAGTCTCACTGCCGCGCTCTCACTTACCGGCATTCGGAGTTTGGCTAAGGTCAGTAACCCGGTAGGGCCCATCGCCTATCCAGTGCTCTACCTCCGGCAAGAAACACACGACGCTGCACCTAAATGCATTTCGGGGAGAACCAGCTATCACGGAGTTTGATTGGCCTTTCACCCCTAACCACAGGTCATCCCCCAGGTTTTCAACCCTGGTGGGTTCGGTCCTCCACGAAGTCTTACCTCCGCTTCAACCTGCCCATGGCTAGATCACTCCGCTTCGGGTCTTGAGCGCGCTACTAAACCGCCCTATTCGGACTCGCTTTCGCTACGGCTTCCCCACACGGGTTAACCTCGCAACACACCGCAAACTCGCAGGCTCATTCTTCAAAAGGCACGCAGTCACGACTGCATGTGCAAGCACATACAGCGACGCTCCCACGGCTTGTAGGCACACGGTTTCAGGTACTATTTCACTCCGCTCCCGCGGTACTTTTCACCATTCCCTCACGGTACTATCCGCTATCGGTCACCAGGGAATATTTAGGCTTAACGGGTGGTCCCGCCAGATTCACACGGGATTTCTCGGGCCCCGTGCTACTTGGGTGTCTCTTAAACGAGCCGTCAATGTTTCAGCTACGGGGGTCTTACCCTCTACGCCGGACCTTTCGCATGTCCTTCGCCTACATCAACGGTTTCTGACTCGTCTCACAGCCGGCAGACTATGAAAAAGAGATCCCACAACCCCGCTCACGCAACCCCTGCCGGGTATCACACGTAAACGGTTTGGCCTGATCCAGTTTCGCTCGCCACTACTCCCGGAATCACGGTTGTTTTCTCTTCCTGAGGGTACTGAGATGTTTCACTTCCCCTCGTTCCCTCCACACTGCCTATGTGTTCAGCAGCGGGTGACAGCCCATGACGACTGCCGGGTTTCCCCATTCGGAAACCCCCGGATCAAAGTCTGGTTGACGACTCCCCGGGGACTATCGTGGCCTCCCACGTCCTTCATCGGTTCCTGGTGCCAAGGCATCCACCGTGCGCCCTTAAAAACTTGGCCACAGATGCTCGCGTCCACTGTGCAGTTCTCAAGCAACGACCAGCCACCCATCACCCCGTTCTTACGAACGAGTGCACTGGGGCCGGCGTTTGAAGGCTGCCTTACGGCCATACCTTCAGACACCCAACAGCGTGCCCAGTATCCGGAATCCCGCCGGTTCGTTTTCCACGCCCCGAAGAGCAGTACTCACGACCCGATGGAGCCACCGGATACTGAATAGTCAACGTTCCACCCATGAGCTGACCACCGTCGAACATTTGCCGACGTTGTGGCTCTGGATTCCTTGCGGAATCTAGATGCTCCTTAGAAAGGAGGTGATCCAGCCGCACCTTCCGGTACGGCTACCTTGTTACGACTTCGTCCCAATCGCCAGTCCCACCTTCGACAGCTCCCTCCCACAAGGGGTTGGGCCACCGGCTTCGGGTGTTACCGACTTTCGTGACGTGACGGGCGGTGTGTACAAGGCCCGGGAACGTATTCACCGCAGCAATGCTGATCTGCGATTACTAGCAACTCCGACTTCATGGGGTCGAGTTGCAGACCCCAATCCGAACTGAGACCGGCTTTTTGAGATTCGCTCCGCCTCGCGGCATCGCAGCTCATTGTACCGGCCATTGTAGCACGTGTGCAGCCCAAGACATAAGGGGCATGATGACTTGACGTCGTCCCCACCTTCCTCCGAGTTGACCCCGGCAGTCTCCTGTGAGTCCCCATCACCCCGAAGGGCATGCTGGCAACACAGAACAAGGGTTGCGCTCGTTGCGGGACTTAACCCAACATCTCACGACACGAGCTGACGACAGCCATGCACCACCTGTATACCGACCACAAGGGGGGCACCATCTCTGATGCTTTCCGGTATATGTCAAGCCTTGGTAAGGTTCTTCGCGTTGCGTCGAATTAAGCCACATGCTCCGCTGCTTGTGCGGGCCCCCGTCAATTCCTTTGAGTTTTAGCCTTGCGGCCGTACTCCCCAGGCGGGGAACTTAATGCGTTAGCTGCGGCACCGACGACGTGGAATGTCGCCAACACCTAGTTCCCAACGTTTACGGCGTGGACTACCAGGGTATCTAATCCTGTTCGCTCCCCACGCTTTCGCTCCTCAGCGTCAGTAATGGCCCAGAGATCCGCCTTCGCCACCGGTGTTCCTCCTGATATCTGCGCATTTCACCGCTACACCAGGAATTCCGATCTCCCCTACCACACTCTAGCCTGCCCGTATCGACTGCAGACCCGGGGTTAAGCCCCGGGCTTTCACAACCGACGCAACAAGCCGCCTACGAGCTCTTTACGCCCAATAATTCCGGACAACGCTTGCGCCCTACGTATTACCGCGGCTGCTGGCACGTAGTTAGCCGGCGCTTCTTCTGCAGGTACCGTCACTTTCGCTTCTTCCCTGCTGAAAGAGGTTTACAACCCGAAGGCCGTCATCCCTCACGCGGCGTCGCTGCATCAGGCTTTCGCCCATTGTGCAATATTCCCCACTGCTGCCTCCCGTAGGAGTCTGGGCCGTGTCTCAGTCCCAGTGTGGCCGGTCGCCCTCTCAGGCCGGCTACCCGTCGTCGCCTTGGTAGGCCATTACCCCACCAACTAGCTGATAGGCCGCGGGCTCATCCTTCACCGCCGGAGCTTTCAACCTTCCCCCAGGAGAGGGAAAGTATTATCCGGTATTAGACCCCGTTTCCAGGGCTTGTCCCAGAGTGAAGGGCAGATTGCCCACGTGTTACTCACCCGTTCGCCACTAATCCACCCCGAAGGGCTTCATCGTTCGACTTGCATGTGTTAAGCACGCCGCCAGCGTTCGTCCTGAGCCAGGATCAAACTCTCCGTGAATGTTTTCCCGTAATCGGGACCACACATCACGAGAGCGGAACAACAAGGTCGGAATAAGACCCGTCGTCCACTGCGTCCTCGCTGTGTAATTGCCTACCAGGTCAGTGACCTCGTAGGACTTTTCAAAGGAACCACCAACCTACCGAAGCAGGCCGGGGTATCAACATATCTGGCGTTGACTTTTGGCACGCTGTTGAGTTCTCAAGGAACGGACGCTTCCTTTGTACTCACCGCAGAACATTTTCTGGGGCTTTCCTCCGGGCGCTTCCCTTCGGTCTTGCGTTTCCGACTCTATCAGACTCTTTCGTGTCCGATTCCCGGTCGAAGCGGGCCGTGCTTTTCCGCTTTCCAGTTCTTCGCTTTCGCGTTTCCCTTTCCGGCGATTCAGACTGTATCAAACCTTTCCGCTCCCCCTGACCGGCCCCCCGCAGACATGCGGGTGCCCGATTTCGGGTTAGGGTTTGGGCTCAATAGCCGCCGCCGACCCCCGACTCAAAGTCGCGTTGGGGCCAGGCAGGAGTACGACAGTACAGGCTGCCGGGAGTCGAGGCAAATCGTTTCCGGTGCGCCCCTAGGTCCTCGAACCGTCAGGACTCGGGCGGAACCGGGACTTCCTATGACTTAGTCTGCTGAGCAGTACGCCGTCCTCCTATCAAGCCGCGGCGGCACCTTCGAAGCTCCACTGGGAGGCCCCCATGACCACTGTGACGTCCCCTCTTACCGGACGTGCCATCGGGCTCGCTGACGTACCCGACCCGGTCTTCGCCGGGGCGATGGTCGGTCCCGGTACCGCCATCGACCCCGTGCGCGAGCCCTCCGAGGCCATCGCACCCGTCGACGGGATCGTCGTCTCCCTGCACCCGCACGCTTTCGTAGTGGTCGACAGCGACGGGCACGGTGTGCTGACGCACCTCGGCATCGACACGGTCCAGCTCAACGGCGAGGGCTTCGAGCTGCTCGTGAGCAAGGGCGACACCGTCACCCGTGGCCAGGCCGTCGTCCGGTGGAACCCGGCCGCCGTCGAGGCGGCCGGCAAGTCGCCGGTGTGCCCGGTCGTGGCGCTGGAGGCGACCGCCGATTCCCTCGGCGCCGTCGTGGAGAGCGGCGAAGTGGCGGCCGGCGACGCACTGTTCAGCTGGCAGTAACGCGATCGGCGCAGTGACAGCCGACTGGATATCCACCACCGCGGAGGCAACGGCCACCGCACGACCGGAGACGGGTGAAATGGAGACAACGCTGCGAGGCGTAGGCGTGAGCCACGGTGTGGCGATCGGCGAGGTACGGCACATGGGCACCGCGGTGCTCGAACCGCCGGCCAAGCAGATCCCCGCCGAGGAGGCGGAGCGCGAGCAGGGCCGGGCCCGGCAGGCCGTGGAGGCTGTGGCCGCCGACCTCATCGCGCGCGGCAACCTGGCCGGTGGTGAGGCCCAGCACGTGCTGGAGGCCCAGGCCATGATGGCCCAGGATCCCGAACTCATCGCCGATGTCGAACGGCGCATCGCCGTCGGGAGCACCGCCGAGCGCGGTGTGTACGACGCGTTCGCCTCGTACCGGGCGCTGCTGGCGGGCGCCGGCGAATATCTGGCCGGCCGGGTCGCCGACCTGGACGACGTGCGCAACCGGATCGTGGCCCGTCTGCTCGGTGTGCCGATGCCCGGTGTGCCGGACAGCGACGAGCCGTACGTCCTCATCGCGCGTGACCTCGCGCCCGCCGACACGGCGCTGCTGGACCCGGCGCTGGTACTCGGCTTCGTGACCGAGGAGGGCGGGCCGACCAGCCACAGCGCGATTCTGGCGCGGGCGCTCGGTGTGCCCGCCGTGGTGGCGCTGCCCGGAGCCGGCGAGCTGGCCGAGGGCACGCTGATCGCCGTGGACGGCAGCACCGGCGAGATCTTCGTCGAGCCGAGCGCCGCGAAGCGGGCGGAGATGGAGAGCGCCGCCGCCGCGCGCAAGGCCGCGCTGTCGGCGTCGACCGGTCCCGGCGCCACGTCGGACGGGCACAAGGTGCCGCTGCTCGCCAACGTCGGCGGTCCCGGTGACGTGCCGGCGGCCGTAGAGGCGGGTGCGGAGGGCGTGGGCCTGTTCCGTACCGAGTTCCTCTTCCTGGACGACAGCACGCAGGCGCCGTCCGAGGAGAAGCAGATCGCCGCGTACCGCGCGGTGCTGGAGGCCTTCCCCGAGGGCCGGGTCGTGGTGCGGGTACTGGACGCCGGGGCGGACAAGCCGCTCGACTTCCTCACGCCGGCGGACGAGCCGAACCCGGCGCTCGGTGTGCGCGGGCTGCGCAGCCTCCTGGACCACCCGGACGTGCTGCGTACCCAGCTGACCGCGCTGTCCAAGGCGGCCGAGGGGCTTCCCGTCTACCTTGAGGTCATGGCTCCGATGGTCGCCGACCGTGCCGACGCCAAGGCCTTCGCCGACGCGTGCCGTGCGGCCGGGCTGAACGCGAAGTTCGGTGCGATGGTCGAGATCCCGTCCGCGGCGCTGCGGGCGCGCTCGGTGCTGCAGGAGGTCGAGTTCCTGTCGCTGGGCACCAACGACCTGGCGCAGTACACCTTCGCCGCCGACCGTCAGGTGGGTGCGGTGTCCCGGCTCCAGGACCCGTGGCAGCCCGCGCTGCTGGATCTGGTCGCGATGTCGGCCGAGGCGGCCAAGGCCGAGGGGAAGAGCTGCGGTGTGTGCGGTGAGGCGGCCTCCGATCCGCTGCTCGCCTGTGTGCTGACCGGTCTCGGTGTGACGTCGCTGTCGATGGGCGCGGCCTCCATTCCTTATGTGCGCACCACGCTGGCCAAGTACACGCTCGCCCAGTGCGAGCGGGCCGCGTCGGCCGCGCGTGCGACGGAATCCGCCGAGGAAGCGCGCCTCGCGGCGCAGGCGGTGCTGTCGGGCGAGTAGGTCCGCGCCGGCAGCACGAGAGCCGGCGGAACGAGAGGGGAAGGGGCTTCCCGCCGGGAGAGGCGGGAAGCCCCTTCGCCGTGTCAGCGGTGCTGCTCCGGCTCGTCGGCACCGATGTCGAAGCCCGCGCAGTACTCCACGCCGGACTCCGGGGCGACCGGTTCACCGGTGTCGGCGTCGGTGCAGTAGGCGCTGAAGACCTCGCCGGCGGTCAGCGGGGCGAGGCATCCCCCGTCGAGCCGCCAGCCGTGCACCCGGTCCGGGGCGCCGGGCGCGCTGGTCCGCAGGACGACTCCGCCGTGGCTCTCCAAGGCGATACCGACGGCCAGCACGCTGACGAATTCGGCGCCCTCCGCGGAGTCGAGGCAGGCCGGTCCCGTGCCGTCCCGGTCGGTGTGCAGGGCGGCGAGCAGCTGCTCGTGCCGCGTGGGTGTGCTGCACACCAGGTGATGGGTGCCGGGACCGGCCGCCGCCAGGGTGCGCTCCAGGAGGTGGGAGGCGCGGTCGAAGGCCGCGCGCCCGATGTCCTGGCCGCAGTCGGCGCAGTCGCCGAGGCCGGCCAGCAGCATGGTGGCGTACTCCCAGGTGGCCCGGCGGACCGCCCGTCCGACGAGGGCCGGGATCAGGGCGTCCATCGGCTGGCCCGCGTAGGCGACGGTGGCTCCGCAGGCGGCGATCTCCGCGGTGAAGCGGCTGCGGCCGGCCGGAGTGTCGGGGGCGATTCCCGCCTCCGCGCAGTACTCCGCGTACTCCTGCGGGTCGAAGAGGGCGACCGTCGTGTGCACGCCCTGGGCGGTGAGGGTCCTGAGGAGGCCTTCCACCTGCTTCAGGTAGACGCCGTGGTCCTCGAAGGTGAAGGTGCGGTAGCGCCGCATCGCCGCGAAGTCCTGTTCATCGGTCAGCAGGCCGATGGTGGTCGGTGCTTCGCGGCGCAGCGTGCGTCGCATGGTGGTGCCGGTCCGTCCGTGGACGGTGGTCCGCTTGTTCCTGGTGTGCGCCATGACTTCCCCCAGTGCGCTGTCGAACATTGCTCACTCAGAGTAGTCATGGGCACTGACAGTGGCGGGTTCAGCGGCGTTCGCGGGCGAGCTTCTCGTAGAAGTGGAGGAGCTCCAGGTTGTCGATCGAACCGGGGTTGACGGCCTTGTCCAGGGCCGTTCCCTGGAGCAGGCGTTTGACCGGAACCTCGATGCGTTTGCCGGTGAGGGTGTGCGGGATGCCGGGGACCTCGATGACCTCGTCCGGGACGTGGCGCGGTGAGAGGTTCTCGCGGATGGTGCGCTTGATGCTGTCGCGCAGGTCGTCGTCGAGGGCGGCGCCCTCCGCGAGGTGGACGAAGAGCGGCATCCAGTAGCCGCCGTCGGGCTCCTCCAGGCCGATGACGAGGGATTCGCGGATCTCGGGGAGTCGTTCGACGGCTTCGTAGATGTCGGCGGAGCCCATGCGGACGCCCTGCCGGTTGAGGGTGGAGTCGGAGCGGCCGTGGATGACGACGGAGCCGCGGCCGGTGATGGTGATCCAGTCGCCGTGGCGCCAGGCGCCGGGGTACACGTCGAAGTAGCTGTCGTGGTAGCGGCTGCCGTCGGGGTCGTTCCAGAAGCGGACTGGCATGGACGGCATGGGCTGGGTGACGACGAGTTCGCCGACCTCGCCGGTCAGCGGCCGCCCCGCCGGGTCCCAGGACTGGAGGTCCGTGCCGAGGCAGGCGGCCTGGAGTTCGCCGATGTGGACGGGGAGGGTGGGGACCGCTCCGGCGAAGCAGCTGCAGACGTCGGTGCCGCCGCTGACGGAGGCGATCCACAGGTCCTCGGCGACTTCGTCGTGGAGCCAGCGGAAGCCGTCGGGCGGGAGCGGGGAGCCGGTGGTGGCCACGCACTGGACGCGGGAGAGGTCGAGGTCGCGTCCCGGGTGGATGCCGGCCTTGCGGCAGGCCATGACGTAGGCGGCGGAGGTGCCGAACAGGGTGGCCCCGGTCTGTTCGGCGACGCGCCACTGGGCGCTGACGTCGGGGTAGCCGGGGCTGCCGTCGTACAGCACGAGGGTGGTGCCGGTGAGGAGGCCGGAGACGAGGAAGTTCCACATCATCCAGCCGGTGGAGGTGTACCAGAAGAACCGGTCCTCGGGGCCGAGGTCGCAGTGGAGGCCGATCTGCTTGAAGTGTTCGAGCAGGATGCCGCCCTGGGACTGGACGATGGCCTTGGGCAGGCCGGTCGTGCCCGAGGAGTAGAGGACCCAGAGCGGGTGGTCGAAGGGGACCTGCTCGAAGACCGGTTCGGTGTCGGCGGCGGTGAGCGCGGACCAGTCGAGGGTGCCTTCGGGGGCGTCGGTGCCGAGCAGCGGGATGTGTACGACGGCGCGCAGGGTGGGCAGTTCGCGGCGCAGTTCGGCGACGGTCTCCGTGCGGTCGTGTTCCTTGCCGCCGTAGCGGTAGCCGTCGACGGTGAACAGGACGACGGGTTCGACCTGCTGGAAGCGGTCGAGGACGCTGCGGGCGCCGAAGTCGGGGGCGCAGGAGGTCCAGACGCCGCCGACGGCTGCGGTGGCGAGGAAGGCGGTGATCGCCTGGGGGATGTTGGGGAGGTAGCCGCTGACCCGGTCCCCGGGGGTGACGCCGAGGGCGCGCAGTTCGGCGGCGAGTGAGCCGACCTGGCGGCGCAGCTCGGACCAGGAGGTGACGGCCTGGGTATGGCTCTCGTCCACGTGGAGCAGGGCGGGGGCTCCGGCGCGCAGCGGGTCCTCGGCGGTGCGCAGCGCGTGTTCGGCGTAGTTGAGGGTGGCGCCGGTGAACCAGGTGGCGCCCGGCATCGAGCGCTCGCCGATGACCTGCTCGTACGGGGTGGAGAAGCGCACGTCGAACCATTCGGCGACGGCTTTCCAGAAGGTGTCGAGGTGGTCGACGGACCAGCGGTGCAGACTGGCGTAGCCGCCCTCGGCCGGTGCGCCGTGGTGCTCGGCGGCCCAGCTCTGGAAGCGGGTGACGGCTGCGGCCGCGATGCGGTCGGGGCCGGGCTGCCACAGGGGGGCTTCGTCGGCTGCTGAGGTCATGGGGCGGCTCCCTGGCTGTAGCGGGTACGCGGTGTGTGCGCAGGTCGCGCGCACGGGCTGGGGTGTGCGCGTGAGGCGACGCCACGGACGATGCCATGTGATCGTCTCTCGCACCAGGGTTGCCCGTACATGCTCTCGTGTCCCGGTATGTGGTCCGGGCACGTACGGGCGCGGGTGCGCCGCGGACCGGCGCGGGTGAACGGAAGTTGAACGGGGCCTGTTCGCGCCCTCGCGGGTGGCAGGGTGACCGCATGAACGGTCGTGACCTGGTGCGCTCGGTGAAGCTGGTCGGTTCGAAGCGGGGGCTGCGCACGGTGCGCTCGGCGTGGCGCCGGGTGCGTGCGGACGCGCGGGCGCTGCCCTCGCGCGGTCCCGAGCGGGCGCGGGTGCCGGGGCCCGTGACGGGGGCGGAGCCGGGGCCGGGAGGCGGTGTGGTGAGGTTCGCCCGTTCGGAGCTGCGGATCCGGGTGGCGGTGGGCGGTGCGGTGTTCTGGGGGTGGGACGGTGCGGAGCCGCTGCCGTCGTACGCGTTGCCGAGGGAGGCGCCCGGTGCCGATCCGAGGGCGGTGCTGGAGCCGGGTACGGACGGTGGCTGGCAGGTGGTGTCGGAGCGGCTGACGGTCGCGGTGTCCCGGCACGGGGCGGTGGAGCTGCGGACGCCGGGCGGGGTGGTGCTGCGCCGGGAGCTGCCGCCGAGGTGGTGGGAGCCGGTGGGCGGCGGGGACGCGCGGTGGGTGCAGCGCTCGGAGGTGCCGGCGGACGCGCGGTTCTTCGGGCTCGGCGGGCGGGCTTCGGGGCCGCGGCTGCGGGACGGGTCGTACGGGTTGTGGAACACGGATCCGGGCGGGCGGTTCGGGCCGGGTGACGATCCGCTGTATCTGACGATGCCGGTGCAGGTGGTCGTCTCGGACGCGGGAACTCATCTGGTGTTCCACGACAACTCCTGGTCGGGCCGGGTGTCGTTGCGGGAGGGGAAGGAGGGGGCGGGGTCCGGGCACGACCGGCCGGGGATGTCGGAGGTGCGGATGGACGGGGGGCCGCTGCGCTGCTGGGTGGTGGCGGGCACGCCGGCCCGGGTGCTGGCGGGCTGGTCGGCGCTGACGGGGGCGGCCGTGGTGCCGCCGTCCTGGGCGCTGGGTCCGCAGCACGCGCGGTGGGGGTTCGGGAGCGAGCGGGAGGTGCGGCGTGTCGCGGCGGGGTACCGGGAGCGGGGGCTCGCGCTGTCGGCGCTGCATCTGGACATCGACCACTTCGACGGGCACCGGGTGTTCACGGTGGACCGGGAGCGGTTCCCCGATCTGCCCGGCCTGGCGAAGGAGTTGCGGGAGGACGGGGTGCGGCTGGTGTCGATCGTGGACCCGGCGGTCGCGGCGGTGGCGGGGGACGAGGTCCACGACTCGGGCCGGGCGGTGGGCGCCGCGGGCGCGTTCGTACGGGATGCCCGGGGGCGGGTGGTGCGCGGGGAGGTGTGGCCGGGGGCGTGCGTCTATCCGGACTTCACCGATCCGGACGTGCGCGCGTGGTGGGGCGGACTGTACGAGGAGCGTCTGGCGCGGGGTTTCTCCGGGGTGTGGCACGACATGAACGAGCCGGTGTCGTTCACGCCGTTCGGCGATCCGTCGCTCCCCCGCTCGGCGCGGCACGCGCTGGAGGGGCGCGGCGGGGATCACCGCGAGGCGCACAACGTGTACGGCCTGGCGATGGCGCGTGCCGGGTACGAGGGGCTGGCCCGGCTGCGGCCGGACGAGCGGCCGTTCCTGTTCTCGCGCTCCGGCTGGGCGGGGATGCAGCGCTACGGGGGCACCTGGTCCGGTGATGTGGCGACGGGCTGGCCGGGGCTGCGGGCGTCGCTGGCGCTGGTGCTGGGTCTCGGTCTGTGCGGGGTGCCGTACTCGGGTCCCGACGTGGGCGGGTTCGACGGGTCGCCGTCGCCCGAGCTGTATCTGCGGTGGTTCCAGCTGGGGGCGTACCTTCCGCTGTTCCGTACGCACGCGGCGATCGACGCGGGCCGCCGGGAGCCGTGGGAGTTCGGGCCCGTGGTGCTGGCCGGTGCGCGGGAGGTGCTGGAGGAGCGGGAGCGGCTGCGCCCGTACTGGGTGACGCTGGCCCGGCTGGCCCGGCTGACGGGGGCGCCGTACGTCCGTCCGCTGTGGTGGTCGACCCCCGGGGACCGGGCGCTGCGCGACTGCGAGGACGCGTATCTGCTGGGCGACGCGTTGCTGGTGGCTCCGGTGCTGGAGCCGGGGGTTTCCGAGCGGGCGGTGCGGCTGCCGCCGGGGCGCTGGTACGACACGGTGAGCGGGGCGGTGTACGAGGGGCCGGGGCAGGTGGTGGTCGAGGCGCCGCTGTCGCGGGTGCCGGTGCTCGCGCGGGCCGGGGCGGTGATTCCGGTGCGGGGCGCGGACGGCGGGGTGGAGCTGGAGGTGTGGGCCCCGGTCGTGGGGCGCGGCGGTGGCGGGACGGTGGTCGGGGACGCGGGTGACGGCTGGGAGCCGGTGACGGTCGAGCGGTACACGACGCGGCTGGTGGACGGGCGGGTCGTGGTGGAGCGTGACGGTGAGGAGGGCCGTGTGGAACGGCCGGTGCGGGTGCGGGGGGTGTGAGCGGGGTCAGTGGTAGCGGCCGGCGAACCAGGCGTCGGCGGCCTCGGTGTGGAGGGGGAAGGCGAGTGGGGCGGGGGCGCGCAGGAGAGTGTGGCCGGTCGTCTCGTCGGTCGGTGCGGACGGCGGGAGGGCGGCGGCCGGCCGTTCGGGGAGCAGTCCGAACAGGAGGAGGTGCCCGTCGGGTGAGCTGAGGGCGTCGGCGAGGCGGACGTCGTCGGGGCGGGCCTCGATGCCGGTCTCCTCGCGCAGTTCGCGTACGACCGCGTGTTTCCAGTCCTCGGTGTGGTCGATGAAGCCGCCGGGGAGCGCGAGGCCGCCGAGGGCGGGTTCGATGGTGCGGGTGATGACGACCAGGCCGGTGGTGTTCCCGTCGGTGACGGGGAGCAGGGCGACGGCGACCGGGAGCGGGTTGCGGTAGGCGGTGTCACCGCAGGCGGCGCAGGTGCGGGGCCAGTGGTCGGGGGACGCGAGGCCGGTGTACGGGGCTCCGCAGCCGCCGCAGTGGGAGTGCTTCACGGGATTCTCCGTTTCCTCGTGCCGGCCGGGCGCCCGCCGTACGCGCACCGGCCGGGTGTCTCCCGTAGTCGTGGTGGCCGGGCGCGGAGACGGTGGCGGACACGCGCGGACTGTACCGGATCGGCCTCCCGGCGGGACCGGCCGTTGGAGGATGTGCTCATGACAGGTATCGCGACCGTATTCCGTACCCTGGCAGCCGCTGCCGCCGCCCTGCTCGCCGTGACCGTCACCGCCCCGGCGGCGCAGGCGCGGCCCGAGCCGAAGGCGCCCGGGGAGTTCGTCCCGCTGCGTTCGGTGGACCCCACGATCATGCAGGAGATGCGCTACCCCACCGCCCACGACTTCATGGGCGAGCCCGTGGACGGCTACCGCCAGTCCCTCTGCATCCTGACCCGGCCGGCCGCCGAGGCCCTCCACCGCGCCCAGCTCCGGCTGCTGCGGCAGGGGTACTCGCTGAAGGTGTACGACTGCTACCGCCCGCAGCGGGCCGTCGACCACTTCGTGCGGTGGGCGAAGGACCTCGACGACCAGACGATGAAGGCCGAGTTCTATCCACGGGTCGACAAGACCCGGCTGTTCGCGGACGGCTACATCGCGGAGAAGTCCGGACACAGCCGGGGCAGCACGGTGGACCTGACCCTCGTCCGGCTGCCCGCGCTGCCGACCCGGCCGTACCGGCCGGGCGAGAGGCTCGCACCCTGTTACGCGCCGCGGGCCGAGCGCTTCCCCGACAACTCGGTCGACATGGGCACCGGCTTCGACTGCTTCGACACGCTCTCGCACACGGACGACCCGCGCGTCCAGGGTGTCCAGCGCGCCAACCGGCAGTTCCTCAAGGAGACCCTCACCGAAGCCGGTTTCGTGAACCTGGCCGAGGAATGGTGGCACTACACCTTCCAGCCCGAGCTGTTCCCCGACACCTATTTCGACTTCCCGGTGGCCCGGAGGTCCGTCGCCGGACACTGAGGCGCCGGGGGCAGCGGAAAAGGCGGCCGGGACCACCCCCGTGGGTTCCGGCCGCCCTTTCTTCCTTTCGGACGCAGCCGGGCCGTTTCCGGTTGCCGGTCCAGCCATTACGGTTCCCGTATGTCACAGCAGACGTTCGAGTCGTACGAAGAGTTCTGGCCGTACTACGTCGCGATGCACTCCCGGGCAGCGACCCGCTGGGTCCATCTCACCGGCACGCTGACCGGCCTCGCCGTCACCGCGTACGGGCTGGCGCGCGGCCGCAAGCGGTACGCGGCCGCGCTGCCGCTGATCGGCTACGGGACGGCCTGGCCCGCCCATTTCCTGATCGAGAAGAACAACCCGGCCACCTTCGGCCACCCCGCCTGGTCGCTGCGCGGCGATGTGCAGATGATCCGGATGATGCTCGCCGGACGCGACCACGAGCTGGCGCGGACCGCCGCGAAGTGGCTCGCCGAGAACGGCCGGGAAGCCTAGGCGGTCACGGAACCCGGGCCGTCACGGAACCCGGGCCGTCACGGGCGCGCGCCCCCGGTCCGCGCGGGACAGCGCGTGCTCGACGACGGCCACCAGTACGTCCCGCGCCGACGGGCGGTCCCGCGCGTCGCACGTGAGGAGCGGCACCTCCGGGTCCAGGTCGAGCGCCTCCCGTACCGTCGCCGGCGGGAAGCGGTCCGTGCCCTCGAAGCAGTTGACCGCGACCGCGAACGGGATCTTGCGCCGCTCGAAGTAGTCGATCGCCGCGAAGCAGTCCCCCAGGCGCCGGGTGTCCGCGAGGACGACCGCGCCCAGCGCACCCTGGGCCAGCTCGTCCCACAGGAACCAGAAGCGGTCCTGCCCCGGCGTGCCGAAGAGGTACAGCACCAGGTCCTCGCGGAGCGTGATCCGCCCGAAGTCCATGGCCACCGTCGTCGTGGTCTTCGCCTCGACGCCGTCCAGGTCGTCCACCGGACGCCCCGCCTCGGTCAGCCTCTCCTCCGTGCGCAGCGGCCTGATCTCACTGACCGCGCCCACCAGCGTCGTCTTGCCCACGCCGAAGCCGCCCGCCACCAGGATTTTGAGGGTGACGGGCTCCACGGACCGCCTGCTGCGGCTAGAGCGCCCGAAGGCCATTGATCACCTCACGGAGAATGTTCACGTCCGGCAGCTCGGCCGGCGGAACGGGACGGGTCACATGCACCAGTTCGTCCTCGACGAGGTCCCCGATCAGGACCCGGACCACCCCCACGGGGAGGTCCAGGGCCGAGGCGAGTTCGGCGATCGACTGGGGCAGCTCACTGCAGAGTTCGACGATCTCCACATGCTCCGGGGAGAGCATCTGGTCCCTGCCCGGGTCGTCGGCCGCGGGTTCGGGCACGACGATCGCGATCAGGTCGAGACGGTGGCGGGACGCACTGCTGGTCCGCCCGCGGGTCATCGCGTAGGGGCGGACGACCGGCCCCGCGTCGGCGTCGTACCAGCGCGGGGCCCGCGGCCTTGCCGGGGTGTCCGGGGAGCCGGGCGATTCGGCGCTCATGCCGTCCGCTCACCCCCCGGAGGGCTGACCGGTCGTCCGGGGCGCGTTGGCCAGGTGGGCGCCCACGCGCTTGACCATCAGCGTCATCTCGTACGCCACCTGCCCCACGTCCGACTCGGACTCGGCCAGCACGGCGAGACAGCTGCCGTCGCCGGCCGCCGTGACGAACAGGAACGCCTCGTCCAGTTCGACCACGGTCTGGCGGACCCGGCCCGCGTCGAAGTGCCGGCCCACGCCCTTGGCCAGGCTGTGGAAGCCCGAGGCCACGGCGGCCAGGTGCTCGCTGTCCTCGCGCGACAGGTCCTTGGACGCGCCGGTGGCCAGGCCGTCGCTGGAGAGCACCAGCGCCTTGCGGATGCTGGCGACGCGCTCGACGAGTTCGTCGAGGAGCCAGTTCAGTTCGCCGGACCCCTGGCGTGCGGAGTCGGGTGCTGCGGCGTTCGGTGCGGTCATGGACCGTCCCCTCCCGGAGTGGTTCCTTGTGCTGTGTCACCGTGGCCGGTCACGTCCTCGGCGTTCTGCTGGCGGCCTCGCTGCCAGCCGCGCTGGAGCGAGGCCATACGGCTGCGTACCTCTTCCGCGTCCCGCTCGATGTCGTCGGGGGCCGCCACCGGGTCCGGTCCTGCCGTGCCGCCGTCCGGTCCCTCGCGCAGTTGCACGACGAGGCTGGCCTGCCGGACGCGGCGGGGCAGTCCGCCCACCGTGTCCGCGGCGGGCCGGGGCGAACGGGGTGCGGGCACCGCGGGTTCGGCGGGCTCCGCGCGTTCGCGGAAGCCGGTGGGCTGCCGGGGCTCGGTTGCGCGGCGCCGGTCCACGGGCGGAACCGGGCGGACCGCTTCGGGATCGTCGGCGCCGGGGTGCGCCCGGCCGGCCTCGTCGACCCGGCGGCCCCGGTCCGCGACCAGCGTCGGCGGCCTGCGGCGACGGGGCAGCGGCCGGATGCCCTCGGGACGCAGCGCCCGGACGCCGTCGGAGTCCGCGAGGTGGTCGGCTGCCTGCTGGTGCTGCTCGCGGTCGCCGTCGCGGCGCAGTTCGCGGGCGCGGAAGATGCCGCCGCGCTCGCTCTCGGTGTCCTCCAGGTCGGACACTCCGTCGAGTACGGGGTCGAGCCCGGGTCCGGCCACCGCTTCGAGGACCGGGTCGCGGGTGAAGTCCAGGGGCCCCTCGGGGCCTTCGAGCTCGACGGGCCCGTCCAGCACGGCCGGGTCGACCAGTCCTGTCGGGACCGGGGACAGTCCGCCGGGGCGGCCCGGCACGGGTCCGGGGCCGGGCTCGTGGAGCGCGGCATCGCCGCCCGGCCCGCCGGCGATGGCCTTCTCGGACCTGCGGTCCAGGCGGAAGCCGGTGCCGTGCGATTCGGGGGCGTCCGTGAGGAGTGCGGCGGGGATGAACACCACCGCGGTGGTGCCTCCGTACGGGGATGTCTGGAGGGAGACCCTGACGTTCTGGCGCTGGGCGAGCCGGCTGACCACGAAGAGGCCGAGGCGGTCGGTGTCGGAGAGCTCGAACTCGGGGGTCTCGGCGAGCCGGAGGTTGGCGTCCAGGAGGACGTCGGGGGGCATGCCGAGCCCCCGGTCGTGGATCTCCAGGGTGAAGCCGTTGGCGACCCGCTCGCCGAGCACCTGGACGGCGGTGTGCGGGGGCGAGAACACCGTGGCGTTCTCCAGGAGTTCGGCGATCAGGTGGGTGAGGTCGGCGACGGCTGGGCCGCCCACCCCGATGCGGGGCAGCCGGCGGACCTCGATCCGTTCGTAGTCCTCGACCTCGGCGACGGCGGCCCGCACCACGTCCATCAGCTGGATGGGCTTGCGCCACTGCCGGGACGGGGCCGCCCCGGAGAGGATCACCAGGCCCTCGGCGTGGCGGCGCATGCGGGTGGTGAGGTGGTCGAGGCGGAAGAGGTCGGCGAGTTCCTCGGTGTCCTCCGTGCGCCGCTCCATCGTGTCCAGGAGCGTGAGCTGGCGGTGCAGCAGGACCTGGTTGCGCCGGGCGAGGTTGACGAAGACCTCCGAGACGCCCCGGCGCATGTCGGCCTGCTTGACCGCGGCTTCGACGGCGGCGCGTTGCAGGGTGTTGAGGGCCTGGCCGACCTGGCCGATCTCGTCGCGCTCGTACTGGAGGTGCGGGGACTCGGTCTCCACATCGACGTGCTCGCCCGCGGCGAGCCGGCGCATCACGCTCGGCAGGCGTACCCCGGAGACCTCGTGGGCGTCCTTGCGCAGCCGGGAGAGGTCGCGGACGAGTTCGCGGCCGATGCGTACGGAGACGAAGACGGAGACGAGGAGGGCCAGGAAGCCGAGGACGCCGGCGATGCCCGCCTTGATCAGGACTCCGTAGCCGGCGGGTTTGCCGCGGTCCTGGAAGCGGTTGTTCATCTCGGTCGAGTCGTTGGCCAGCCGTTCCAGGGCGGGCGGGGCGACTTCCTGCCAGCGCGCGGCGTCGACGGCGCGCGGGCTGGTGGTGGGGCCCTGGCTGATGATCTTGTCCTCGGCGGAGCGCAGCGGCTCGCTGTCCGGGCCCTGCCAGTACTGCTGGACGCGCCGGCGTTCGGAGGCGGGGAGCAGGTCGAGGTTGATCTCGTTCAGCAGTTGGCGCTGGGCGACGAGGTCGGAGATCTGCCGGAGTTCGGGGGCGGTGAGGCGGCCCGCCAGCAGGCCCGAAGCGATCAGGGCGTCTTCCCTGGAAAGCATCTCGCGGGCGCGGGACAGTCCGGTCAGCGCCCGGACCTGCTGGTCCATGGTGACGTTCTCCATGGTGTGCAGGCCGGTCAGGAAGCGGTAGCAGGGGTCGATGAGGCGGTTGTAGTAGGCCATCGCCTTGAGCCGGCCGATGGTGCGTTCGTCGACGGAGTCGCGCAGGGCGTCCAGTCCCTCGACGGCGCCGAGTATCGAGGCGAGCTGGGTCTCGGCGCTCGGGCCGAGCGCGTCGCGGATGTCCTTCTGCTCGGCGCTGCGGCTGACCTCGGCGACGACCCGGTCGGTGGCGGCGCGCCGGTTGCGCAGCACGGGCAGGGCGTCGGAGGCGCGCGGGTCGGCGAGGAAGACGAGGGTCTGGCGGCGCTCGCTCTGGATGACCCGGACGGTGTCCTCCAGGGGGTGGCCCACCTTCTCCACGATGGCGCTCGCACTGAGCAGTTTCCCGGCCTCGCGCCCCGTGAGGTAAGTGGCGAATCCCCACAGCGCGGTGAGGGAGACGAGCGGCACGAGCAGCAACGCCACGATCTTCCTGCGGATGGACTTTCCGCGAAAGCGCATGGCCTCCCCCAGCTCGCCCCCGCGGGGCGGGGATGGTGTTTCGTCAACAAACGGCGCGAGCCTACTACCGACACACAGACAACTCGAAGGCACGTCCGGACGATTTTCGGCCGCCTTACCGGGAGTTGACCATGACTTGTCCTGGTATTCCTGGAGATGAAATTCACGGAAGAGACGGAAGAGGCCCGGGGGACCGGCACGTTCCTTCCCGTCCCGGTTGGCTGGAATTCTTCGTTTCGTGACGGCTGGGAGGAATCTTCACCGCGGGCCACTCGTCCATCAGTACGGGGGTAGGGGGACTGCGGGGGCACTCTCGGCAGGACGGGACGGACCGTCCGCGTAGAAAGGGTGTATGCCGGGCAGCAACCCTGAAGTCGGACAGCGGTGGGAGTGAAGGGCCTTGGACACACAGGAACGTCGTGACGCGGCGGAGCCGGCGGAGGCCGGGGCGGCGGAGGGCGTGGGCGAGTGGGAGTGGGAGTGGGCGGCTGTTCCGCGCCGGCCGCTCTGGGTCGAGGAGCCGGCGCTGCGGCGGCGGATGCCGGACCCGGTGCGCACGGCGGCGGTCCGGGCGGTGCTCATCATGTCGTTGACGGTGATTCTGGCGATGGTCGCCTTCCTGACCGCGCTGGCCGGGTCCTGGCTGTCCTTCCCGATGGTGCTGAGCGGGGTGGCGAGCACGGTGGTCGCGACCTGGTCGGTGCTGGACGTCTGGGTCACCCGCCAGGTGTGGAACCAGCGCAACGGCGTCGTCTCCATGCCCAGCAGCTCGGCCCGGCAGCTGCGCCGCGAACGCCGCTGGGCGCGCCGGGCGGCCCGTGCCGCGCAGCGGGAGGCCTCCCGGATACGCCGCGGGAGCGCCGACCGCCGTCTCTCCCGGGCCTGACGCTCCCCGCCGCCCCGGAGGCTACGGAGCCGTGCGGGTCTCCTCGGCGGGCTCGGAGGCGGCCTGCGCGGGCAGCGTCCGCGGGGCCGGAGCGCCGCGCTTGAACATGCGGGTGGCGGTGATTTCTCCGTGCACGGTCTCGCTGCCCGGGTCCTGCTGCGGCAGTCCGGGGCGCAGGTGCTCCTCGACGCTGATGTATTTCAGGCCCGCCCGCAGGTCCGCGTCATTGCGCAACCTGATCACGAGCGGGAATTCCGCGAGGGCCGTCGTATCGAACAGCCCGGTGGTGTACAGCAGTTGCACGCCCAGCGCGTCGGAAACCGCGCGCTGGAGCTCCAGCAGATAAGTGGCGTTGGCGCGGCCGATCGGATTGTCCAGGAAGAGCGTGCCCGCGTGGCGGTGCTGGGCGCGGTCGCGTCCCCGGTCGTTGCTGCGCAGGGCGGCCATCGTGCAGTACAGGGCGATGGCCGCGGTGAGGAGCTGGCCGCCGGAGAAGACGTCGCCCATCTGACCGACCGGTACGCGCTCGGCGCGCAGGACGGCGTCCGGCTTGAGGATCTCCACCGCGATGCCCCTGGGCTCCAGGGCCGCCCCGACACCGCGCAGGAGCAGGGACATCCCGTCCCGGCGCAGGTCGGAGTTCTTCTTGAGGGCCGCCTTCGTCGCCTCGTCGATGACCTCTCCGAGCCGTTCGGTCAGGGTGGCCTGGTCGGGTTCCTCGAAGCGGATGCGGAGGAATTCCTGCCCGGACCACTCCCCCAGGCCCTCGGGGAGCCGGGAGAGCCGCTGGGCGGAGCGGAGCGTGGTGAGCGCGGACTCCACGAGGCCGCGCAGCCGGTCGACGATGGAGTCGCGGTTGCGTTCCAGCTGGGCCAGCTCGTCGGTGAGGACCCGCAGCCGGGGTGCGAAGGCGGTGGCCCACTTCTCCGCGTGCTCGGGAAGCGCCGCCGCGGGCAGCTCGCGGATCTGCTGGCGGGCGGGGGTGCGGACCTGCTCGTAGCGGGTGGAGTTGGCGTGCCGTACGAGGACATCGCTCGCCTCCCGTACGGCCGCTTCGGCGGCGGACAGGTCGGCGGCGCAGCCGCGCAGGGAGCGGCGGGCCTCGGCGGCGGACTGCCGGGCCTCCTCCAGGCTGCCGGGGTACGGCTCGGGGCTCTCCGGGTCGTCATCGGCGCCGTGGTCCCTGAGCAGGTCGCGCAGCAGGGCGGCGGTCTCCTCGAAGCCGCCCGCCGAGTCCTCGGCGGTGCGGTGGGAGTGGAGCAGCTCGGTGTGCGCGGCGCGGGCGGTGTCCAGTGCGGCGGTCGCGGAGGCCAGCTCGGCGGTGGCGGTGCGCAGGAGGGCCTGGGCCTGTTCGGCGTCGGCGGGCACCTGCTCGTCGGGCAGTTCGGTGTGCAGGCTCTCGCCGTCGGCGGGCGCCAGGCGTTCGGCTTCTCCGCGCAGCCGGCCGAGCTGCTCGCTGGCCGTGGAGGCACGGGTCTCCAGGAGCTGGACGAGGGACTCGGCGCGGGCGGCGGCGGCCTGCCGGGACGGGCCGTCGGCGCCGTCGGTGCCCTCCAGGAGCTGGGCGGCCCGGGTGCGGACCTTGTTGGTGAGCCGGTCCAGCTCGGCGAGCGCGGCGCTCTCGTCGCTCTCTGCGCGGGCCTGTTCGGCGCGCAGGTCGGCGCCGACGCCGACCTTCTCGTAGAGCTGGGAGGCCGCGCGGTAGGCCTCGCGCAGGGCGGGCAGGGCCTGCCGCGGGGCGTCGTCGCCGAGGTCCGGGATCGTCTCGGGAGCGCCGGCGATCTCGGCCCGTTCGGCGCGCAGGGCGCGGGCGGTGCGGCGGGCGTCGTCGGCGGCGCGCTGGGCGGCCCGGCGGTCCTCGTCGGCGATCCGGGCCCGCTCCAGGAACACGGTGGCGCGGGCCTCGGACTCCGCCGCCTCGTCGGTCAGTTCGCGCAGCTTGGCCTGCCAGCCCGCCCGTTCGCGGAGCCGGAAGGCGAGTCCGGCGAGCGCGTCGGCGGCCCGGCGGGCGCGCTGGGCGGCCTCCTGGCGCTCCTCGCGGACGCGGGCGGTGTCGGCGGCGGCCTCGTCGGCCTCGGCCCGGACCGTACGTGCCTCGGCGAGGGCGGCCTCGGCCGTCTCGGCTGCCGTGCGGGCGGATCCGGCGGCTTCGGCGAGCTCGGCGAGCATGCCGGGCGGGCAGTCGGCGCGCCAGGAGCCGATGCGGGCGGCGAGCGCGCGGTCGGCTCCGAGACGGGCGGCGAGCACCCGGATGTCCTCGTCGCGGGCGGCGGCCCGGCTCCGCAGGGCGTGGCGCTCCTCGTCGGCGGCGTGCTCGTCGTGCATGGCCGGGTTCGGCGGTACGAGGAAGACCCCGTCGCCGCCGGCGTAGGGGCCGGTGCCCGGGTCCGGCACCGGGGCGAGCAGGGCGGCCGCGGTGCCGACGGCGACGGCGGAGCGCGGCAGCAGAGCCGCGGCGCCGAGGACTTCGCGGGCGCGGGCGTGCGCGTCGGGGTCGGTGATGACGACGCCGTCGACGAGCTCGGGCCGGGCGGCGAGGACGGCCGCGTGGTCGGCGGGGTCGACGGCCTGGGCGAGGTAGCGCCAGCCGGGCAGGGCGGGGATGCCCTGCTCGCCGAGGTATTCCACGGTGGCGAGCACGTCGGGTCCCGGCGGCAGGAGGCCGCCGTCGCCGAGGGCGCCCAGGATGCGTGAGTCGTCGGCCGCCGCGGTGCGCAGTTCGAACAGGCGTCGTTCGGCGGCGCCGACGCCCTGGTCGAGCAGGTCGCGCAGCTCATCCGCGCCGCGGTCGAACTCGTCGGCGGTGAGGGCCTGTTCGGCGGTCCGTGCGGCGGTGGCTGCGGGCGCGCCGTGCGGGGCGGGTTCGGCTCCGTCCGGGGCGGCAGGTCCAAAGCCGGGGCCCTCGTCGTGCCGGTGCTGGTTGTCGGCGCTCTGCCCGGTCCCGGGGGCGGCGGCCTGCCGGGGCCTGGGCACCCCGCCGGTCCGGTCGGCGGGCAGCCCGAGCAGTTCGGCGAGGCGGGGCTCGGCGGCGATCGACTCGGCGGCCCTCAGCTCGGCCTCGTAGGCCTGTTCGGCGGCTCGGGCGCCGTCGGCGGCGCGCGCCGCCGCCAGTTCGGCGCGGCTCTCGTCGGCGGTGGCCTGCCTGGCCAGGTCCGCGGCGGCGCCGGCGGCCTCGCGGGCGGTGTCCCAGGAGGCCACGGCGGCCTGTTCGGCGTCGTTGGCGGCGAGGGCGGCCCTGGCCGGGTCGGCGTGGGGTGCGGTGTCGTCCAGCCAGCCGGCCCGGACGGCCTCGGCGGTCTCCTGCTCCACCTCGGCCAGGCGCTGGCGCAGATGGCCGGCCTCGCTGCGGGCACGCTGGGCCTCGGTGGCGGCGGTGGTGGCGTCGCGGTGGGCGGCCTCGCCGGCGCTCTGGAGGGTGTCGGAGCGCTCTTCCTCCTCGTTGGCCCGGTTCTCACCCGCTTCGGCGGCGGTGTGCAGGGCCCGTACGAGGTCGGCCGCCGCACTGGCGCGGGCGGCGAGCGCGGGGGCGGCGTCGCGCTCGGCCTCCCGGATCGCCACGGCGACGCGCGCGGAGCGGTCGGCGGCGGCGCGGTGGCGCAGGACGGCTTCGGCGGCCTGCCAGGCGGAGTGCAGGGTGCGGGCGTCGCCCAGCTCGCGGCGCCCGGCGGCGGCGCTCTTCTCGGCGGCGGTCAGGGCCAGCGACGCGTGCCGGTAGGCGAGTTCGGCGGCGATCAGGGCGAGACGGCCGCGGGTCTCCTCGGCGCCCGTGACGGTGTGGGCGGCGGCGGTGACCTGCTGGGCGAGCTCGGCCGTCCGGCCGCGTTCCTCGCCGGCGCGGGCGGAGAGCCTGCGGGCCAGGGTGCGGGTGCGGCGCTCGGCGCCGGCGTGGATGTCGCGGGTGCGGGCACGGGTTCCGGCGGCCTCGACGATGCGGCCGAGCAGGTCGACGGAGCCGGCGGTGAAGTCGCGTTCCGCGGTGAGTTCGGCGCGGCGGCCCAGTTTGTTGCCGAAGCCGCTGACCAGGTCGGCGAGGCCGTCCGTGTCACGGGTGTCGGTGACGGCGCGCAGCAGCAGGTCGGTGAAGTCGGAGTCCTTCTTCACCGCGAAGAGGCCGGCCGCCTCGCCCTCGTCGGCGTTCATCTCGCGCTGGTACCGGAAAAGTTCGGGGTCCAGGCCCAGTTCGCCGAGGTGTTCGTTCCAGCGGTCGTGGATCTCTTCCCAGTGCACGTCGAGGTGCTGGTAGAACTTGCCGGCCTCGGTGAGCGCGTCCCGGAAGCCCTTCATGGTGCGGCGCCTGCCCCGGGCGCCGGAGACGCCCTCGGCGGGGCGGCCGACGGCGGTGGACTCCGCGACGGGCAGCGAGTCGAGGCCGAGCCCGGGTCCTGGCCGGAAGGAGTACCAGGCCTCGGCGAACTTCCGGGGGTCGTTGGAGACCTGGCGTCCGCGCCACTCGCTGACCTTGCCGACGACCACGCACTCGCCGGTCAGCGTGTGCTGCCACTCCAGCGCGACATGGCCGCAGTCGTCGGCGAGCAGGAATTTGCGCAGGACGCCGGAGCTGGCGCCGCCCAGGGTGTTGCGGTGGCCCGGCAGCATCACCGAGAAGATCAGCTTCAGCAGGACGGACTTGCCGCCGCCGTTCTCCAGGAAGAGCACGCCGGCCGGGGCGGGCCTGCGCGGCGGGCCGACCGGTTCCTCCTCGAAGAACTCCGCCTGCGCCGGGGCGGGGTGGGGCACGGGCTCGCCCACTCCGCGCAGGTCGAGCACGGTGTCGGCGTAGCGTGCGCCGGCAGGTCCGATGGAGTAGAGGCGGACCCGGGACAGCTCGTACATGGCGGCGGACTCTCGTCGTTCGGGAAGCGGGGGGAAAGACGTCGGGGCGGGGCGGCCGGCCCGGCGGTGGTCAGCCGTGGAAGGGCAGGCCCGCGTCGGCCGCCAGTTCCAGGTCGTCGGGGTCCGGGGGCGGCAGCAGGGTGGCGCTGCCGTCGGTGACGGGGACGACGCCCAGCTCCAGGAGCTCGGCCATGGCGGCGCTGCCGGCCATGTCGCGGACCTGGAGCTGGTAGCGGGCGGTGGTGCGGTAGGTGCCTCCGGCGTCGTCTCCGGTGCGCTGGAGGAAGCCGGAGTCGGTGAGGAAGGCGACGGCCTTGCCGATGATGCCGGTGGTGGAACCGGCGAGCCGGCGGGCGTCCTTCGTCGCGCCGGTGGCGCTGCGCCGGGCGTAGACGCGCCAGCCGGCCTCCAGGCCCGGGGCCTCGCTGACCGGGTCGGTGTTGTCGCCCTGCTCCTCGGCGCGCTCCTCCAGGCGGTTGCACGCCTGGCGGACGAAGGCGTCGACGCCGTTGACCGTGATCCGGCCGATGTACGCGTCGTCGGCGAGGTCCTCGGGGCGCGGGAAGGCCATGGCGGCGACGGCGAGGTGGGCGAGGCCGTGCAGGAAGCGGTCCGCGGAGTCCGACGAGGCGCGGCGGGCGTAGTCGCCCATGCGGACGGCGAAGACCGAGTCCTCGCCCGCCGTGACGGCCATGCCGGCCCGGGGGGAGACCTCCAGGACGATGAGGCCGAGACCGGTGGCCACGGCGTCGGCGAGCCGGGCGAAGGCGGTGTCGTCCCGGTAGCGGCGCAGCAGTTCGGCGTACTCGGCGTCGCGGGCGGGCAGCAGCTTGGGCTGGAGGCCGAAGGCGACGAGCCGGGCGGCGTCGGCCGCGTCCGCCGGGGTGACGGCGGCCGGTGCGGGCGCGGCCCGGTCGGGCTCGTAGGCGGAGGCGGGCCGGTCGGCGGGCTCGCTCCACGCGTCGGTGTGCTCTGCGCGGTGGTCGCTCACGACACTCGCTCCTTGCTGCGGAAAGTCCGGTGAAGAGTTCTGCGGAGGGGCCGGTGCGGGGCCCCGGAGCCACTCGTACGGAAAGGTGGGCGGGAGGTCATGACGCCTCCGAGCGGTCCGCCGCCATGCCGGCCGCGTCGAGCAGGGCGGTGCCCACGATCAGGTCGGCGCCGCCGAACTCGTCGTCGTCCAGCGGGGTGCCGTCGTCCACGGAGAAGAGCAGACGGCGCTCGCCCTGGCGGTAGGCGGTGCCGACCGGGGGGCTCGCGGCGTGCACCGCGAGCAGGGCGACCAGGTAGGGCAGGTCGGAATCGCTCCGCCGGGCGTCGGCCAGGAGCCCGGACAGGCGGCGCGGCGCGTCGTGCTCCAGATCGAGCAGTTCCATCGCGGCGGCCAGCTGCTCCTCACTGAACCGGCTGTCGTCCGGGGTGGCGATGAGGTCCGGCTCGGGCATCTCGGCGCCGAGGTGTTCGCGGGCCGGCGGCGGGCTCAGGAGCAGGTCGACCAGGTCGCCCACCCGGACGGAGACCGGGGTGCGCAGGCCCGTGCCCCGGGCGAAGAAGGCGTCGGTGGCCCGGGTCGCCTGTTCGACGGGGAGCGGCAGCAGCGGGGCCAGGAGCTGTCCGTACAGATCGAGGCCGGTGCGGGCGGCGGGTGCGGCGAAGGCCTGCCGGTCCTGTTCGGCGCGGAAGAGGGGGCCGGCCTCCAGCAGCCGGGACTGGAGCTGGGTGTGGCGGCGGATGCAGTCCTTGACGATGTCGACCAGCTCGGCGGCGCGGCGCTTGTGCTCGGGATCCTCGGCCTCGTCGCGGGCCTTGCGGATGTTGGTGAGGATCGCGTTCTCGTGGCGGTAGCGGTCGGCTACGTGGTCGAGCGCCTCGGCGATCATGTCGGGCACGGTGTTGAGCCAGTCGACCGCGCGGACGTTGCGCCGGGTGGCGTCGAGCGTCTTGCGGAGGGTCTCCGCGTACTGCACGGTCCGGTAGCGGGCCTGCTCGGCGGCGAGCTGGGCGTCGGCCAGCCTGCCCCGGCTGATCAGGACCTCCAGCTTCACCTCGGCGGCGATCTGGGCGCTGGTGACGTCCGTGTCGAGGGCTCCGACCAGGACGTTGACCGCTTCGTCGGTGGCCCTGAGGTAGACGCTGCCGCCGTGCCCGGGGACCTCCTCGATGAGCTTGAAGTCGTAGTCGCGGCGGACGTAGACGCCGTCGGGCCCGAACGTGCCGTAGACGGCGCGGAATCCACGGTCCACGCTGCCGACGTTGATCAGGTTCTCCAGGACCCAGCGGGCGACCCGTTCGTGCTCGGCGGCCGGGCGGCCGGGGGCCTGGGCGGCGACGCGCGGGAGGAGCCTGGTCACTATCTGGTCGTGGTCGGCGCCGGTGTCGAAGTCCATGTTGAGCGTGACGTGGTCGATGGCCGCGAGGGCGACCTCGGCCATGGCGTAGCCGCTGTACTCACCGGCGAGGTTCGCCTTGCGGACGTCCAGGTCGTGCAGCGGCGCGGTGCAGGCGAGCGCGCGCAGCCGACGCGAGAGCCCCTCGTCGGCGGCCGGGCCCGGTGCGGGCCGGGGCCCCGCGCTGAGCTGGGGCGCAGCGTTGTCCGTGTAGGCAGGCGAAGTCACGCTGCACAGATTAGGTCCTCGGACTGACAACGGTCGAAACGGCGCAGAAGGGCCCGCCTGCCCCGGAGTCGGTCACGCCCCGCCGCCCGGCCGTCCGGCGCTCAGCCGCCCCCGGCGTCCTCGGCCGGCTCCCCGTATCCGCCGCCTCCGGGGGTGCGCAGGACGAGCACGTCCCCGGCGCCGGTGTCCGCGCTGTCGCAGCCCTTGAGCGGGGTGCGGCTGCCGTCGGGGTGTTCGATGTGCTGGCTGCCCAGTGCGCCGGGCGCGCCGCCCGCCATGCCGTACGGCGGGACCCGCCGGTGTCCGGTGAGCAGGGCCACCGTGACCGGTTCGAGGAAGCGGATGCGGCGTTCCACCCCGCGGCCGCCGTGGTGGCGGCCCGCTCCCCCGCTGCCCTCCCGTACCCGGAAGCTCTCCAGCAGGACCGGGTAGCGCCACTCCAGGATCTCGGGGTCGGTGAGGCGGGAGTTGGTCATGTGGGTCTGTACGGCGTCGGTGCCGTCGAAGTCCTCGCCCGCGCCCGATCCGCTGGCCACCGTCTCGTAGTACTGCACCCGGTCGTTGCCGAAGGTGAGGTTGTTCATGGTGCCGGAGCCCTCTGCCTGGACGCCGAGGGCGGCGTAGAGGGCACCGGTCACGGCCTGCGAGGTCTCGACGTTGCCGGCGACCGTGGCGGCGGGCGGGGCGGGCGCCAGCATGGAGCCCTCGGGGACCCTGATCTCCAGCGGGGTGAGGCAGCCGCTGTTGAGCGGGATGTCCTCGGCGACCAGGGTGCGGAAGACGTAGAGGACGGCGGCCATGACGACCGAGGTGGGGGCGTTGAAGTTGCCCGGCTGCTGCGGGGAGGTGCCGGTGAAGTCGATCACCGCGCTGCGCGCCTCGCGGTCGACGGTGAGCGTCACCTCGATCACGGCGCCGTTGTCGGTCTCGTACCGGTAGCGCCCGTCGTGCAGCCCGGCGATGATGCGGCGTACCGACTCCTCGGCGTTGTCCTGCACATGGCCCATGTAGGCGTCCACGGCTTCGGTGCCGAACTGCTCGACCATGGCGCGCAGTTCGGCGATGCCCTTCTCGTTGGCGGCGATCTGGGCGCGCAGGTCGGCGAGGTTGGTCGCGGGGTCGCGGGAGGGGTACGCGGCGGTGGTGAGGAGTTGCCTGGTGGCGTCCTCGCGCAGGGTGCCGTCCCGCACCAGGAGCCAGTTGTCGAAGAGGACGCCCTCCTCCTCGACGGTGCGGCTGAAGGCGGGCATGGAGCCGGGGGTGATGCCGCCGATCTCGGCGTGGTGGCCGCGCGAGGCCACCAGGAACTTCAGCACCGGCGTGCTGCCGGACTCGTCGAACACGGGCGTCACGACGGTGACATCGGGCAGGTGGGTCCCACCGTGGTACGGGTCGTTGATGGCGTACACGTCGCCGGGGCGCATGGTTTCGGCGTTGCGGTGGAGCACCTCCTTGATGGACTCCCCCATGGAGCCGAGGTGCACCGGGATGTGCGGGGCGTTGGCGATCAGGTTGCCGTGCGCGTCGAACAGCGCGCAGGAGAAGTCGAGCCGTTCCTTGATGTTGACGGAGCGGGCCGTGTTCTCCAGGGTCACGCCCATCTGCTCGGCGATCGACATGAAGAGGTTGTTGAAGACCTCCAGCATGACCGGGTCGACGCGGGTGCCGACGGCCTGCCGGGCGGGGCGCGGGCGGGCCCGGGTGAGGACCAGGTGTCCGGTGGCGGCGAGTTCGGCCTGCCAGCCCGGGTCCACGACGGTGGTGGCGTCGGCCTCGGCGATGACGGCGGGGCCGGTGACGGTGTCGGTGGCCCTGAGGCCGGTCCTGAGGTGGAGCGGGGCCTCCTGCCACCGGCCGTCCGCGAACATCCGCGCGGTGTCGTGCGGGCGGGGCGTGGTGGGGGCGTCCTCGTCCCGCTCGGCCGGCCGGATCTCGGCGTGCGCGCCGGCCGTTCCGGTGGCCTCGACGGAGACCGTCTCCACGATGAGCCGCCGGTCCGCCGTGAAGCCGTAGCGGGAGCGGTGCTCGTGGGTGAACGCCTCGGTCATGGCCGCCGCCGTGTCCAAGGCGACGGGGAGGCTCGCGTCGGTGCCCTCGTACCGCAGCAGGACCCGGGCCCGGGTGCTGATCGCTTCGTCGGGGACTCCGTCGGCGCGCAGGTCGGCCCGGGTGCGGGCGGCGAGCTCGTCGCAGAGTTCCCGTACCCGGGTCACCGCCCCGCCTTCCAGGGCGGCTTCGAAGGACTGCTCGCGCATGGCGGTGGCGTCGGCGAGGCCGATGCCGTACGCGGACAGCACACCGGCCAGCGGGGGTACGAGGACCGTGTCGACGCCGAGCGCGTCGGCGACGGCGCAGACGTGCTGGCCGCCGGCCCCGCCGAAGCCCGTGAGGGCGTAGCGGGTGATGTCGTGTCCGCGCTGCACGGAGATCTTCTTGACCGCGCCCGCCATGGCGAGCACGGCGATCTCCAGGAACCCGGCGGCGGTCTCGGCCGCGGTGCGCTTGGTGCCGGTGGCCCGCGCGACGTCCTCGGCGAGTTCCTCGAAGCGTTCGCGCACGATGTCCGCGTCGAGGGGCTGGTCGCCGTCCGGCCCGAAGACGGCGGGGAAATGCGCGGGCCGGATGCGGCCCAGCATGACCTGGGCGTCGGTGACGGTCAGCGGCCCGCCCCTGCGGTAGCAGGCGGGACCCGGGACCGCCCCGGCCGAGTCGGGGCCGACCCGGTAGCGCCGGCCGTCGAAGTGCAGGACCGAGCCGCCGCCGGCCGCGACGGTGTGGATGTTCATCATGGGGACGCGCATCCGCGCGCCCGCGACCTCGGTGCCCAGTTCGCGTTCGAACTCGCCCGCGAAGTGCGAGACGTCGGTGGAGGTGCCGCCCATGTCGAAACCGATGACCCGGTCGTGGCCGGCCTGCGCCGAGGTGCGGACCATGCCGACGACCCCGCCCGCGGGTCCGGAGAGCACCGCGTCCTTGCCCCGGAAGTGCGCTGCCTCGCGCAGGCCGCCGTTGGACTGCATGAACATCAGCCGGATGCCGGGCAGTTCGGCGGCGACCGAGTCGACGTACCGGCGCAGGATCGGTGAGAGATAGGCGTCCACGACGGTGGTGTCCCCGCGCGGGACGAGCTTGATCAGCGGGCTGACCTCGTGGGAGCAGCTGATCTGGGTGAATCCGGCGGCCCTGGCCTCGGCGGCGACGGCCTGCTCGTGGGCCGGGTGGCGGTAGCCGTGCATCAGGACGACGGCCGCACTGCTCAGCCCGTCCTCCCGGGCGGCGCGCAACCGCCCGGCCACGGCCTCCCGGTCCAGCGGCACGACGGTCCGGCCGTGGGCGTCGATGCGCTCGGGGACCTCGATGACCCGGTCGTACACGGCTTCCGGGAGCAGGATGCGGCGGTCGAAGAGGCGGGGGCGGTTCTGGTACGCGATGCGCAGGGCGTCCCGGAAGCCTTCGGTGATGACCAGGACGGTCGGTTCGCCGCGCCGCTCCAGCAGGGCGTTGGTGGCGACGGTGGTGCCCATCTTCACGGCGGCGACCCGGTCGGCGGGGACCGGTTCGCCCGCTCCGAGCCCCAGCATGAGCCGGATTCCGGCCACGGCGGCGTCCCGGTAGCGGTCCGGGTCGTGCGAGAGGAGCTTGCGGGTGACGAGTTGCCCGTCGGGGCGCCGTCCCACCACATCGGTGAACGTGCCGCCACGGTCGATCCAGAATTCCCAGCGCCCGGTCATGCCCCCATCTTGGCCCGCTGCCGGGTGATCACGGAACAGGCCACGGCGCCGGTCGCGAAATGTGCGCCGGCGCCCGTCCCGCGCAGCGGCTCGCGGCGCTTCAGAGCGCCGGGGCGTCCGGGCCGATCCTGCTGCGTACCGCCGACTGGACCTCGGCCTCCTCGGCGGGGTCGGCGGCCAGTCTGCGCAGCCGCTCGGCCACTCTCAGGTCGCCGGTCTCGGCGTGCAGCGCGGCGACCTCGCGGGTCGTCTCCTCGCAGTCCCACAGGCACTCGACGGCGAATCCGGTGGCGAAGGACGGGTCGGTGGCGGCCAGTGCCCGAGCGGCCCTGCCGCGCAGCTGGGAGGAGGACGTCTCGCGGTAGACGTGGCGCAGTACGGGGGCGGCGCAGGCGATGCCGAGGCGGCCGGCGCCGTCGACCAGGGCCCACAGCCGGGGCGCGTCCGGTCCGTCGCCGCGTACGGCGGACCGCAGGGCGCCGAGCACCGAGGGGGCGTCCTGCGGTCCGCCGCGGCCGGCGAGCACACCGGCCGCGGAGGCGCCGAGCGCGTCGGGCCTGCGGGCCCAGCGCCGGGCGCGGTCCACGGCCTGCTCGCCGCACATCCGCTCGAAGGCGGCGACGGCGGCATCGGCGACGGGGCCCCGGGGGCCGGCTGCGGCGGCCTCGATCAGGTCGAGGACGACGGGGTCGCGGACCTCGGCGGCGAGATAGTGGAGCGAGGCGCAGCGGGCGGCTTCCGGGCCGCTGCGGGCGGCCTCGACGATCACGGGCCGGTCCTCGGCGCCCGCGACGGCGGCGAGGCAGCGGGCGGCCGGCACATGCAGGGCACTGCCCCGGTCGAGCCCTTGCCCGGCCCAGTCGAAGACGGCCTGGACGCTCCACCCGGGGCGGGGGCCGCCGGGGCGCATCTGGCGCTGCCAGCGGTCGAAGGAGCCCTGTTCGGAGGCGGCCCGGACCCGGGCGCCGACCGCTTCGCGCGGGTCTTCGGCCCACAGGCGCCAGGGCCGGGGCTCGTAGGCGTCGCGCACGGTCGCGGCCAGCTCGGCGCGGCCGCCGGCGTCGTCGGGGAAACGGGCGAGCACGGGCACGGCGAGGGAGCGGAGCCCCGCGTCGTCGTCGCGCAGGGCCAGTTCGTCGAGTGCCCAGGCCCAGTTGGAGCCGGTCGCGGCGTAGCGGCGCAGGAGGACGAGGGCGTCGTCCCGTCCGTAGGAGGCGAGGTGGCCGAGGACGGCCAGGGCCAGGCCGGTACGCGAGTCGTCCGTGTCGAGGTGGTCCTCGGGGTCGGACAGGTGCCGCTCGATCTCCTCAATGCCGCCGTCGAGATCGAGATAGAGGCGCGCGTAGTACAGGGAGCGGTTCTCCACCTGCCAGTCGTGGCGGGGGTCACTGAGTACGCAGTGGTTGAGAGCCGCCAGGGCCTCGGAGCGCGGTGCGGCGAGCGCGTGGAGCGTGCCGTCGCCGCGACCTCTCTGCAGCAGGCCGAGCAGGGTGCCGCTCGGCGCTATGAACGGATCAAACATGGGAAAGCCTCACATCAAGCTGTCGACGCAACCGGGACTGTGCAGTTCCACGTGCTGGGTGAGCACTAGGCCGCGCAGCAACAGGATTCGCCGACCGCCGTCTTCTGCCTGGTGTAGAGCATCTTCCTCTGCCTCTCGTCGGGTGGCCCGAATCGGACCCGCGACGTCATGATGACCCAGCCATTTCGCCACCGCGACCACATTTATGGCGATCCCGTTCAGCGGGCGCCGAAGAGTTCCAGCAGGTCGGCCTTGCCGAACATGCGTGCGGTGTCCAGTGCGGAGGGTGTTCCGGCGGCCGGATCTGCGCCGGCGTCGAGCAGGGCCCGGACCACGGTTTCCTCGCCCTTGAAGACGGCTCCGGCGAGCGGGGTCTGGCCCCGGTCGTTCGCCCGGTCCGGGTCGGCGCCGCGGGCGGCGAGGGCCGTGACGGCCGCGGCGTGCCCGTGGTAGGCGGCGAGCATCAGCAGGGTGTCGCCCCGGTCGTTGGTGAGGTTGGCGGGCACCCCGGCGTCCACATAGGCCGCCAGCGCGTCCGCGTCGCCGCCGCGCGCCAGGTCGAAGACCTTGGTCGCCAGCTCCACCACCTCGGGATCGGGGGTTTCGCTCATCGGGTGGACCGCCTTCCATAACCGTTCGTGCCGCTGCCGGCCTGCCGGGACACACACGGCGGGGGCCGTGCGAGTGAACCGACAGGGTACTGCCGCTGACGGGCCCGTGGCCCTCCTCGCCGGGGGCGGGGAATCACGCCGGGTGGCGCCGGACCGATACGGCCCCGGGACCCTCGCCCACCCACCCCTCTTGTCCGCTGTTCAAGTGAATAATCCGCCTTTTCACCCGATTACGCCTTTTATCCTATGGATACTTGGGGTGAGCCTGGAAGGACTCATGGTGACTGTCCCCCCGACCAGGAGAACCACTCATGATCCTTTCCATGTCAGGCGTCGTCATCCTCGGCATCATCGTCTTCCTGTTCTTCAGGAAGGACGGCCTCAAGGCGTCGCACGCCCTCGTCACCGCCCTGTTCGGCTTCTACCTGGCCGGCACCGCCATCGCACCGAGCATCACCGCGGGCGGAGCGAGCCTGGCCGGACTCCTGGGCGGGATCAAGTTCTGACCCTCCGCCCCCGCACCGACCTTCAGGAGACAGACGTGGCCCGGCGACCACTCCCCCGCATTCTGAGCAGCGGCAGCGCTTCGATCACTCGCAGTCGCGAGATCGCGCGCACGGCCGCCGACAGCGCCACCGACGTGCTCCATCCGCTGATCACGCTCACGCGCGGTCTGCGGCTGCTGGCCGGCGCAGGACGGCACAAGTGGGCCGCGACGCCCAAGGACCGGCGTGGTCCCACGCTGTTCCTCGTCGCGGCCTGCGTACTCGTGGTCGCGCTCATCCCGTACGGGCCGCTGCTGGCCCTCGTCGCGGTGATGGGCGCAGCCGCATGGAAGGGACGGGGCCGCACCCCCGTCAGGACCGGCCCCGACGAGGCGGAGACCGCCCGCCTGCGGGCCCTGTACGAGGCCCTCGTCCCCTACTTCTCCGCGGCCGAGGACCCCGGCCCGCTGTTCACCCACGGCGGCGAGTGGGACCAGGTCTTCAGCGGTTACGAGTTCGACGGCGACGGCCGCGTCTCACGGCTCCACATCAGCTACCCCGCGTACTTCACCGACTCCGAGCCCGAGTCCCGGGCCCGGATCGAACAGCTGCTGCACGCCAAGTCGGGCCGCGGGCGGGAGTACCACTTCGCCTGGGACGAGGAGGGCAACCGCCTCGTGATGAGCGTGCTCGACTCCCTGCCCACCTCCTTGACCGCGCAGCGCTTCGTCACCGCCCCCGGCGAGACCGTCCTCGGCTTCACGGACGAGGACGCGGTGCGGCGCACGGTGCCGGTGAACGACGGCACCACCACGCGTGACGCCCCCGGCGTCGTCTGGCGCACGGGCGCCCGCTCCACCGAGCCGCACCTGCTCGTCGCGGGACAGCCCGGCAGCGGCACCACCTCACTGCTGCGGTCCATCGCCCTCCAGGCGCTCCAGCAGGGCGACATCCTGGTCATCGAAGGCAGCGGCACCGGCGAGTACGCGTGCTTCACCGGGCGCGAAGGCGTCCTGGCCGTGGAGTGCGGACCGGCCGGCGCGCTGTCCACCCTGGAGTGGGCGGCCAACGAGACGGAACGCCGGCTGATCGAGGCGAACCGGGCCCGGCAGGCCGGCGACCCCGTCCCCGAGGACGTGACGCGACCGCTCTGGATTCTGCTGGACCGCCCGAGCGCGCTGCGCCGGCCTCCCGGCGACAGCGGACCGGGCCCGCAGGAGCTGCTCCAGGTGCCTCTGCGGCACGGCAGGGCCGCCAACGTGATCGTGGTGCTCGCGGAGGTGTTCGACAGCCTGGACGGCCTCGGCGAGACCGTCCGCACCCACACCCGGGCCCGGGTGGTGCTCGGCCAGTGCTCCGCCGGCCAGATCGAGTCCGTGCTCGGCACGGGGCCGCACACCACCCCGCCCCCGGACGTCCCGCCCGGCCGCGGCTACGCCCGGTTCGGCACCGGCCCGGTCCTGCGCATCCAGGTGCCGGCCACCCCCGACCCCTACGACGACGCCACCAGCGAGGCGCAGCGCAGGGCGGTGCTCGGCCTGCTGCCGGAGCGGCGCCAGGCGGTCGAGGCGGGTGTGCCGGAGCCGGTGGAGATGCCGGTGGAGAGTATGGCCGTCTCCGCCGGGGTGGAGAGCATCGCCGTCGGCGACTGAGGCGTGCGACCGATGAAGGAGGGCCCGGCCGTGGAGCGGGCCCTCCTTCGCCGTTCAGGCCACGAAGGTACGCGGGGCCTCGGCGCCGGCGCCCGCACCCGCGCCGACCAGCCGGGCGGCCGCCGCGAGCCGCTGGGCCGCCTCGTCCGCCACCGGCCCGCCGACCGTGAACGGCAGCCGCACGTACCCCTCGAAGGCGCCGTCGACCCCGAACCTGGGCCCGGACGGCACCCGTACACCGACCCCTTCGCCGGCCACCGCGAGCCGGGAGCCGGACAGGCCGCCGGTGCGCACCCAGAGGGTGAGCCCGCCGCCCGGTACGGAGAACTCCCACCCCGGCAGCTCGCGGCGCACGGCCGCGACGAGCGCGTCGCGATTGTCCCGGGCCTGCTCCCGGCGCAGCAGCACGGCCTCCTCCCAGCCCCCGGTGCGCATCAGCCAGTTGATCGCCAGCTGTTCGAGGACCGGGGTCCCCATGTCGGCGTAGGCGCGGGCGGCGACCAGGCTGCGGATGACGTCCGGCGCGGCCCGCACCCAGCCGATCCGCATACCTGCCCAGAACGCCTTGCTGGCCGATCCGACGGTCAGGACGGTGCTGCCGGCCGGGTCGAACGCGCAGACCGGGCGCGGCATCCGCACGTCGTCGTCGAGGTGCAGCTCCCTCATCGTCTCGTCGACGACCAGGACCGTGCCGGCCGAGCGGGCTGCGTCCACCAGCGCCCGGCGCCGGTCCTCGCCGGCCAGCGCCCCGGTGGGGTTGTGGAAGTCCGCGACGACGTACGCGAGCCGGGGCGCCGCGTCCCGCAGGACCTGGCGCCACCGGTTCAGGTCCCAGCCGCCGAGCCCCTCCTCCATGGCCACCGGCACCAGCCGGGCGCCCGCCTCCCGCATCAGCTGGAGGATGTTGGCGTAGCTCGGGGATTCCACCGCGATCCGCTCGCCGCGGCCGGCGAAGAGGTGGCAGATGGCGTCGATCGCGCCCATCGCGCCGGTGGTGACCATGATCTGTTCGGGCATGGTCGGGATGCCGTCGCCGGTGTACCGGTCGGCGATCATCTGCCGCAGGGCGGGCAGCCCGGCCGGGTAGTCGCCGTGCGTGTGCGCGTACGGGGGCAGTTCCTCCAGCGCGCCCTGGACGGCCCGGGTCAGCCAGGGCTCGGGGGCGGGCAGCGAGGCGCATCCCAGGTCGATCATGGAGCCCAGCGCCTCGGGCGGCAGCGGCTCCAGGCCGCGGGCCGGGAGCGGGTTGCCCGCGGGCACCGCCGTCCAGCTGCCGGCCCCGCGCCGGGACTCCAGGAAGCCCTCGGCCCGCAGCGCCTCGTAGGCGGCGGCGACCGTGGTGCGGCTGACGGAGAGGGCGAGGGCCAGCTCCCGTTCGGCCGGGAGCCGGGCCGCGACGGCGACCCTGCCCTCCAGGACGAGCAGCCGGATGCCGTCGGCGAGTGCGCGGTAGGCCGGCGGCCTGCGGCTGCCGGGGCCGGCCGGGCGGGTCTGCTGGGCGTGGAGCTGGCGGGCCAGCTGGGCCGCCCCGACCGCCGAAGTCCACTGCGCCATGAGAATCAGTCCACCTTCCTCGGATTGGCCATGGTTGGCGGCCAATCCCCTGCCACAGAGTGACACGAAGCAGCCACACCACCACATCAGGGGGCACCACTTGTCCATCACCCCGGTCCCGCAAGGGGCGCACCTCACCCGTCGGCTGGTCCAGCTGTACGCGGGGCTCGCGCTGTACGGGGCGAGTTCGGCGCTGCTGGTCGCCGCCGGGCTCGGCCTGGAGCCGTGGGGTGTGCTGCACCAGGGGCTCGCCGAGCGCACCGGGATCAGCATCGGCGTGGTCTCGATCATCATCGGCGCGATCGTGCTGCTGCTGTGGATCCCGCTGCGGCAGCGGCCGGGGCTCGGCACGGTCTCGAATGTGTTCGTGGTGGGGCTGGCGATGGACGGCACGCTCGCGTTCGTCCCCGAGGTGCACGGGCTGGTGGCCCGGTCCGGGGTGATGGCCGCCGGGATCGTGCTCAACGGTGTGGCGACGGGTCTCTACATCACCGCCCGGTTCGGGCCCGGCCCCCGGGACGGTCTGATGACCGGGCTGCACCGGCGGTCCGGCCGCTCGATCCGGCTGGTGCGCACGGCGATCGAGGTCGCGGTCGTGGTCACCGGGTTCCTGCTCGGCGGCTCCCTCGGCGTGGGCACGGTCCTGTACGCCCTGGCCATCGGTCCGCTCGCCCAGGTCTTCCTGCGCGTCTTCGCGCTGCCGGGCGGCGAGGGCACCTCGGCCGACGCACCGGCGCCCCGGCGGTCCATACTGCGGCGGTGACTTCCGAACGCCACCCCTATCTGGACCATCCCGGCCCGCTCGCCTTCGCCCACCGGGGCGGCGCCGCGGACGGGATCGAGAACACCGCTGCCGCCTTCCGCCGGGCCGCCGACGCCGGTTACCGCTACTTCGAGACCGATGTGCACGCCTCGGCGGACGGCCGCCTGGTGGCCTTCCACGACGCCACGCTGGACCGGGTGACGGACGCGGCGGGCCGGCTGGCGGAGCTGCCGTGGAGCGAGATAGGCCGGGCCCGGGTCGCCGGGCGCGAGCCGTTGCCGCTGTTCGAGGAGTTGCTGGAGGCGTTCCCCGAGGCCCGGTGGAACGTGGACATCAAGGCGGAGGCCGCACTGGAGCCGCTCATGGAGCTGATCCGCGCGACGGACGCCTACGACCGGGTGTGCGTGGGTTCGTTCTCCGAGGCACGGGTCGCCAGGGCACACCGCCTGGGCGGCCCGCGCCTCGCCACGTCGTACGGCGTGCGCGGCGTCCTGGGGCTGCGGCTGCGTTCGTACGGCATCCCGGCGGCGCTGCGGGCGGGCGCGGTGTGCGCGCAGGTCCCCGAGCGCCAGGGCCGCGTCCGCGTCGTCGACCGGCGCTTCGTGCGCGAGGCGCACGCGCGCGGGCTCCAGGTGCACGTCTGGACGGTGAACGAACCGGAGCGGATGGCCGCGCTCCTGGACCTGGGTGTGGATGGCATCATGACCGATCACATCGAGACGCTGCGCACGGTGCTGAGCGACCGGGGGGCCTGGGCCCGGCCGCCGGCCGGGTGACGTCTCCACGGGGAGATTTCGAGGGGGCGCCATGACCGCCGAGACCGCAGACACCGCCGAACCGGCGGGCGGCGCGACGGGCCCGGACGGCCCGGCCGAGCGGCGCCGGGAGCAGCGCGGCTGGTACTTCTACGACTTCGCCTGCTCCGTCTACTCCACGAGCGTCATCACGGTCTTCCTCGGGCCGTATCTGACGTCGGTCGCCAAGGCGGCGGCCGACGCCGACGGCTTCGTCCACCCGCTCGGCATCCCGGTGCGCGCCGGATCGCTGTTCGCGTACTCGGTCTCGGCCTCGCTGGTTCTCGCGGTCGTCCTGATGCCGATCGTGGGCGCCGCGGCCGACCGTACGGGCCGCAAGAAGCCGCTGCTCGCGGCCGCGGCCTACACCGGGGCGGCCGCGACGACCGCGATGTTCTTCCTGGACGGCCACCGCTATCTGCTCGGCGCCTTCCTGCTCATCGTGGCGAACGCGGCGACGGCGATCGCGATGATGCTGTACAACGCCTTTCTGCCGCAGATCGCGGAGCCCGACGAGCGGGACGCGGTCTCCTCCCGGGGCTGGGCGTTCGGCTACACCTCCGGGGCGCTGGTCCTCGTCCTCAACCTGATCCTTTACTCGGGCCACGACTCCTTCGGCCTCTCCGAGTCCGAGGCCGTGCGGATCTGCCTGGCGTCGGCGGGCGTGTGGTGGGGCGTCTTCACCGTCGTACCGCTGCTCCGGCTGCGCGACCGGGGGGTGCCGAGGGCCGGCCGGGGGGCGACGGGCTCCGGCTGGCGGCAGCTGAGGGCGACCCTGTCCGACATGCGGCGCCACCCGCTGACCCTGTCCTTCCTCCTCGCCTACCTCGTCTACAACGACGGCGTGCAGACGGTGATCTCGCAGGCTTCGGTGTACGGCTCCGAGGAACTGGGCCTCGGCCAGACGACGCTGATCACGGCGGTGCTGCTGGTGCAGGTGCTGGCGGTCGCGGGGGCGCTGGCGATGGGGCGGATGGCCCGGGTGTACGGCGCGAAGCGCACGATTCTCGGCTCGCTGGTGATCTGGACGCTGATCCTGGTCGCCGGTTACTTCCTGCCCGCCGGTTCGCCCGTCTTCTTCTACCTGCTGGCCGCAGCGATCGGCCTGGTGCTCGGCGGCAGCCAGGCGCTGTCGCGCTCCCTGTTCTCGCATCTGGTGCCGCGCGGCAAGGAGGCCGAGTACTTCTCGGCGTACGAGATGAGCGACCGCGGGCTGAGCTGGCTGGGGCCCCTGGTGTTCGGCCTCGCGTACCAGCTGACCGGCAGCTACCGGGACGCGATCGGCTCGTTGGTGATCTTCTTCGTCATCGGTTCGGTGCTGCTCGCGCGGGTGCCGGTGAGGCAGGCGGTGGCGGCTGCGGGAAACCCCGTACCCGAGCGGATTTAGACGTTGAAGTAAAAGGGCGGTAGTGTACGCCTTTGGCCTGCCCCGGGCGACCGTTACTACGAGTGGAAGTCTCCGCACCGTTGGGTGACAACTTCCGCCAAAGGTGACAAACCGGGTATGGGTGGGTACCTGAACCCTGGGAAACCTGAAAATCAGCGGCACGACGGGCGACGCATGACCGGCAACGGGAATCTTTGCCATCGACCGGACGTTGACCGATTGACGACGACAGCGACACCTTGTCCTGTGGGCGACAAGCCCGGGAGGCACGATTCATGAGTGAGCGAGCTCTCCGCGGCACGCGACTCGTGGTTACCAGCTACGAGACGGACCGCGGCATCGATCTGGCCCCGCGCCAGGCGGTGGAGTACGCATGCCAGAACGGACATCGATTCGAGATGCCGTTCTCGGTAGAGGCGGAAATTCCGCCGGAGTGGGAGTGCAAGGCGTGTGGCGCCCAGGCACTCCTGGTGGACGGGGATGGCCCCGAGGAGAAGAAGGGCAAGCCTGCGCGTACGCACTGGGACATGCTCATGGAGCGGCGCACGCGTGAGGAACTGGAAGAGGTCCTGGCCGAGCGGCTGGCGGTCCTGCGCTCCGGAGCGATGAACATCGCCGTGCATCCCCGGGACAGCAGGAAGTCTGCCTGACCCGGTAGCACCGCGCCGACAAAGAGCCGCGGGCCGCGACACCTCGTGTGTCGCGGCCCGCGGCTCTTTGTCGTGGGACGGGCCGTCGTGGGACGGCCCGGGATCACGGCGTCAGCGGCGGGCGGGGCTCGTCGTCCGGGCGGGCGTCCTGCGGCGAGGGTTCGTCGCGGATGACCTCGCCCTGGACGACCTTGCCGTCCGGGCGGTGGATACGGGCCTGCTGGAAGGCGTCCGAGAAGCCGCCGGGGGCCGCCACACGCATGCGCCGTTCCAGTGACTTCTCCGCGTACCGGCTGAGCGCCGAGCGGACGGGCGGGACGAGCAGCAGCAGCCCGGCCACGTCCGAGACCATGCCCGGAATCATGATCAGCAGTCCGCCGAGCATCAGGAAGCCGTTGCCCCGGCCGCTCGGGGGGACGGGAGAGGAGGAGCCGTCGGCGCCCGGCTGCCCCGGCATCTGCTGGAGCGTCTCGGTGAGATTGCGGAAGGCGCGGCGGCCGGCCCGCTTGATCACGGCGGCGCCGAGGACGATCCCGGCGGCCAGCAGGATCACGACGGTCAGCCCGCCCGCGACGTCCGCCACCAGGATGAGCAGCCAGATCTCCAGCACCGCCCAGGCGGCGACGGCGAGGGGTACGAGGGTCCGGGCGCGGGGGCGCCTGCGGGCGGTCGGGGGCGGTGTGCCGGTCGTCATGCCCCCAGTGTGCCTGGCCGCGCGTCCGTACGCCGTAAGGGGGCCGGACGCGGGACGGGTGGGCGGGGGGGGTCAGGGTGTGCGGCGGCCGAGAGCCCGGTTGGTGCGGCTGGTGACGCCCCACGCCGTCACGCGCCAGAGCGCCTCGACGAGGATGTCCCGGCTCATCTTGGAGTCGCCGACCTCGCGGTCCACGAAGGTGATCGGCACCTCGACCACATGGAAGCCGGCCTCGACCGCGCGGCGGGCCAGGTCGACCTGGAAGCAGTAGCCCTGCGAGGCGACCTCGTCCAGGCCGATGCCCTTGAGGGTCCCGGTGCGGAAGGCCCGGTAGCCGCCGGTGACGTCCCGCGTGCGCAGCCCCAGCATCAGCCGGGAGTAGGTGCTGCCGCCGCGGGAGATGATCTCTCGGGACTTGGGCCAGTTGACCACCCGGCCGCCGGGCACCCAGCGGGAGCCGAGGACCAGGTCCGCGCCCTTGAGCGCGGTGAGCAGCCGGGGCAGTTCCTCGGGCTGGTGGGAGCCGTCCGCGTCCATCTCGACCAGGACGCCGTACTCGTGTTCCATGCCCCACCGGAAGCCGGCGAGGTAGGCCGCGCCGAGCCCTTCCTTGCCCTTGCGGTGCAGGACGTGGACCTGGTCGTCGGAGGCGGCCAGCTCGTCGGCGAGCTTGCCGGTGCCGTCGGGGCTGTTGTCGTCGGCGACCAGGATGTCGGCCTCCGGCACGGCCGCGCGCACCCGGCTGACGATCGGCTTGATGTTCTCGGCCTCGTTGTAGGTCGGAATGATCACCAAGACACTGCCGAGCGGGCCGAATTGCCGCTGACCGCCGTCGTTCACTTACTGCCCCTCACGTCCGTACACAGGTGCACACCATATCGAGCGCGGCGGCCCGGATCGCCGACCCGGTCGGGGTGGCGTGGGAGTCGTGGCGGACAGAAGAGCGGAAGTAGGGACAGAAGTGCGGATCGGGGCCCGGTGTCCTTCGGGCCGACCTGGGACCCGCTGGCTGCGGGTCGACCTAGAGCCGTTGTCTACTGAACGTCCGGGCCCCACCCGGGTCGCACCCTCCGTCCGGCTGAAACCTTCCCTCGCCCCCGAGGCGCGGGCGCTGAACCTGGCTGTCAGTGGTGGTGCGCCGGTGCGGCACACCACCCCGTGACCCAGCGGCGTTCGACGACTGCGTGGAGGTTTAACCGGTCGGACGTCCTGTGGTGGACTCGGCCGAACCTACCGGCCGATGGCCGCATTCTGTCAATAGTTGCCTGACCTGCGTCGTTTACCGAACTTGCCTGGTCAGTCCTGAAGATCCCCAGGTAGCGGGAGAGCTGAGCCACCTTCGATCGGCGGTACGAAATGTCCGCACGTCACTCGTTCGGCCTTACGTAGACAGTTTGTCCGAACACCACCGTGCGCAGGCACACCGGGAGGTCGGCCCCGGGGCTCAGGTCCGGCAGCCCCGGCGTCCCCGACCTGGGATCCGTCGACCAGCGCGCGACCCGGTCGTCCGGCGCCTGGACCACCAGCTCGTCGGTGCGCCAGACCGCGTAGTCGGCCGGGGCGCCGGGCACCAGGGTCCCCGCGTCGTCGCGGCCGACGGCCCGCCAGCCGCCCCGGGTGTGGGCGGTGAACCCGGCCCGCACGGAGACGCGGTGTTCGAGGGTGCGGTGGAAGGCGGCCGCCCGCACGGTCCCCCACGGGTCCAGCGGGGTCACCGGGCTGTCGGAGCCGAAGGCGAGGGGCACACCAGCCCGCAGGAGGGCCGCGTACGGGTTCAGGGTGCCGGCCCGCCCGGCGCCCAGCCGCTGGGCGTACATGCCCTCCTCACCGCCCCAGGCGGCGTCGAAGGCGGGCTGGACGGAGGCGGTCAGCCCCAGTTCCGCGAAGGCGGCGACGGTCTCGGGGGTCAGCATCTCCGCGTGTTCGACGCGGTGCCGGGCGGCCCGCACCCGGCCGAGGCCCATCTGCTCGGCGGCGGCCCTGACGCCGGCGACGACCGCCGAGAGCGCCGCGTCCCCGATGGCGTGGAAACCCGCCTGGAGTCCCGCCTCGGTGCAGGCGGCGACGTGGGCGGCGATCTGCGCGGCGTCCAGGTGGGCGGTGCCGCGGTGCGGGGCGTCGGCGTACGGCTCGTGCAGGCAGGCGGTGTGCGAGCCGAGCGACCCGTCCACGAAGAGATCGCCGGCCGCCCCGACCGCGCCCAGCTCGCGGACGCGCAGGGCGTCCTTCTCGTTGCCCACCTGCTCGGCCCAGTAGCCGAAGACGCGGGGCCCCGGCTGCCCGGCGGCGAGCTTCAGCAGCCCGGTGAAGTCGTCCTCGTCGGAGATGTCCGGGCCGCCGCACTCGTGGACCGTGCCGATACCGAGGGACGCGGCGCGGCGCAGCGCGGCACGCTGGGCGTCGGCGCGCTGCCGCGGCGACACGGCGGCGTGGGCGGCCGCGCGCACCGCGTGGTGGGCGGCTGCGGTCAGCGGGCCTTCGGGGTGGTATCCGGCCATCGCGGTGACGCCGGGGACGAGGTCGAGCAGTGCGGTGGTGACGGCCGCGGAGTGCACGTCGACGCGGGGCAGGTAGACGGGCCGGCCGCCTGCCGCCTCGTCCAGTTCGGCGCGCGAGGGCGGGCGCCCCTCGGGCCAGCGGGTGGCGTCCCAGCCGTGCCCCAGGACGACCCGGTCGGCGGGGTGCGAGCCGATGTGGGCGCGGACCAGGGCGAGGGCCTCGCCGAGAGTGCGGGCGCCGGAGAGGTCGAGGCCGGTGAGGGCCAGTCCGGTGGATGTGGTGTGGACGTGGGCGTCGGTGAACGCGGGAGTGACCAGGGCCCCTTCGAGGTCGATCACTTCGTCGACGCCGCTCGCGAAGGCGTCGGCCGCCCCCTCCGAGCCGACCCAGGCGACATGGCCCCGTTCGACCACCATGGCGGTGGCGAAGGGGTCGGCGGGGCTGTGGACGTCTCCACCGCGCAGCAGCACGGTGCGGTGTTCGCTCTGGGGGGCGGTGCTCTCGGTCATGGGGACCAGTCTCCCGCCTGCCGGGGCCGGCCCTGTGCGCGACCCCCTGAAGGGGGTGTCCGGCGCATCCCGTTCAGATCTGCGGCGGGCGTGCCTCGTAGGGGGTCGAGAGGACGACCGTGGTGCGGGTGGAGACCCCGGCGAGCGAGCGGATGCGCGTCAGCAGGTTCTCCAGCTCCAGCGGGGTCGCGACCCGGACCTTGAGGATGTAGTTCTCGTCACCCGCGACGCTGTGGCACGCCTCCAGCTCGGGGACGCCGGCGAGCCGTTCGGCGATGTCGTCCGGTGCGCTCGGGTCGAAGGGCTTGACCGAGATGAACGCGGTCAGGGGCAGGCCGACCGCCTCGGGGTCGACGACCGCGGCGTAGCCCCGGATCACCCCGCGCTGCTCCAGCCTGCGGACGCGCTGATGAACCGCCGAGGTGGACAGGCCGGTGGCCTTGCCCAGGTCGGTGTAGCTCATCCGCCCGTCCTTGACGAGCAACTCCACGATGTGACGGTCCAGCTCCTCCATATGGATCAATCTATGGCCAGGAGTCCTTCCTGGCACAGCTGCCCAGCCCTTGGGACGGCACCTGCGCCGGGCATGTGACCAACGCCACAGGTTTACGGACCGGTAGTCGGACACGGAATGGTTACGGCCGATCGGCGGCGGGAAGTGCTTGCTGTGGCCGAGGCCACGGCGCCATGTCGGCCCACCCGAGGGGGGATTTCCCATGCACAGCCTGAAGCTCACCGGACGTATCGAACCGGAGCCCGTCGATCCGTTCGAGGACGCCGCCGCCGACACGTACGACACATTCGAGATGTACCGGGTCCTCTGCCCGGACTGCGCGCAGCCCATCGCGCTGCTGGCCGATGAGGACGTGCTGCCGGAGCACGCGCTGTGCCCGTCTCCGTGGAATCCGTTCGGGCTCACCGTGTGCGCCGGTACGGGGCGTTCGGCGGCCGGGGCGCGGCCCGCGGACGAGACGGCCGGGTCCCAGGAGCAGGAGACGGCCCTGCTGTTGACGCTCCCCCAGGGGCTGGACTGGAGGATGCAGCCGTTCTCGCACGCCGGTGGTGCCGGCTCCCGCCCGATCAGGGTGCCGGCGCAGCCGCGGCGCGAGGCCGCCTGAGCCGCCGCCCGTCCGGCCGGGGTGCGCGAGCGGCCCGGCCACCGCGGAGAACCGGGTGAACACGCGCCCGAATCGAACAGCCAGTGACCCGGCCGCCTCCCGCGGCGTTGGCCCGGTATGACCCCGCTGCATTCCACGGCCGGCCCCGGTCGCCGTCGTCTCTCCGTTCCGGCCCCCGAAGAATCGGTTCCGCAATCCGGTTCCGTACCGGCGTCGCGGTCCGAGCCGCCCCGTTCCGCGCCGCGCCCGGTGCCCCAGTCGAGCGATCCGCCGATCTACCGGGCACTGCTGCGGCACTGGGAGAGCACCGGGCGGACCCTGCCGGGCCGTCATGACCAGGACTGGAACCGGATCATGACGACGCCCGTGTGGGCGGAGCGGCCGCTCGGGGTCAGCGGGACTCAGGGCCCGCCAGGTGGCGGGCGATGACCATCCGCTGGATCTGATTGGTGCCCTCGACGATCTGGAGCACCTTGGCCTCGCGCATGAGGCGTTCGACGGGGAAGTCCTGCGTGTAGCCGTACCCGCCGAGCACCTGGACGGCGTCGACGGTCACCTGCATCGCGGCGTCCGTACAGAAGAGCTTGGCCATGGCGGCCTGGCGGGAGAAGGGGCGGCCCGCGTCCCGCAGCCGGGCGGCCTCCAGATAGAGCGCCCGGCCCGCCTCGATCCGGGTGGCCATGTCGGCCAGCATGAACCGCAGCCCCTGGAAGTCGGCGATGGGGCGGCCGAACTGTTCGCGCCCGGTGGCGTAGCCGAGGGCCTCGTTCAGCGCGGCCTGGGCCACGCCGATGGCACAGGCGGCGATGCCGAGCCGGCCGGAGTCGAGGGCGGACAGGGCGATCGCGAAGCCCTGGCCCTCCTCACCGATCCGGTTCACGTCCGGGACGCGCACCCCGTCGAAGTGGAGCTGGGCGGTGGGCGAGCCCTTCATGCCCATCTTCTTCTCGGGGACGGCGGCGCTCAGTCCGGCGGCGTCGCCGGGGACGAGGAAGGCGGTGATGCCGCGCGGGCCCTCGACGCCGGTACGGGCCAGCACGGTGTAGAAGTCCGCGACGCCGCCGTGCGTGATCCACGCCTTGGTACCGGTGATGACCCAGTCGTCGCCGTCCCGTACGGCCTTGGTGCGCAACGAGGCGGCGTCGGAGCCGGAGGCGGGCTCGGAGAGGCAGTAGGCGCCCAGCAGGCCGCCGGAGAGCATCGCGGGGAGGTGTTCGGCCTGCTGGTCCTTGGTGCCGTAGCCGGCGAGGGCGTGACAGGCCAGGGAGTGGACGCTGACGCCGAGGCCGACGGTGAGCCGGGCGGCGCTGAGCTCTTCGAGGACCTGGAGGTAGACCTCGTAGGGCTGGTCGCCGCCGCCGTGGGCGGAGTCGTAGGGCAGGCCGAGCAGCCCGGACTCGGAGAGCAGGGTGAAGACCTCGCGGGGGAAGCGGCCCGCTTCCTCCTCCTCGGCGGCCCGCGGCATGATCTCCCGCTGGACGATGTCGCGGACGAGTGCGACGAGCTGGCTGGACTCCTCGGTGGGCAGACGGCGTTCGACCCACTGCGGGGCACGGTCGGACATGACGGCGCTCTCCTCCCTGTCGGGCGTTGCGGCGGTCGCGCGCGCGGGGTGTGAGCGGCGCCGCCGGGGGATCTCCGGGCGATGCCCGAAATCACTGTTCCCCAGCCGATGTTGCCCTCCCGGATTACGAGAGGTGCAGGCAGGCGGCTGTGGCGGGTCGAGTATGCCCGATCGGACGGCATCCGTCACCGGTTGACCGCACGTGCGGATCAACACCTGCGGACAGCCCGACGATCACGGAGATTGGTCCGAACCATTGACCCGACTGGTCTAGTCCATCTACGGTTCCCAGCGAACCGGCTTTCCGCGTTCATGCCAAGTATGTGCGAGCGCCGAAAGCCGGTCGTCCACCGGCACGTCCCCTCCCCCACGAGGAGCAACCAATGACCGGACTGCACCGCCCGGGAGCCCGCCTGCGGGCTGTCGCCGCCGCCGCGTGCACCGCTGCCCTGGGCGCCGCCCTGCTGGGCGTCGCGGGCACCGGCTCCGCCGGCGCGGCCCCCGCCGCACCCCGGGCCGCCGCACCGGCAGCAGCGCCCGCCGCCCCCACAGCGGCCGGCGACAAGGTGGTCGGATACTTCACCGAATGGGGTGTCTACGACCGCAATTACCACGTCAAGAACATCGAGACCTCCGGCTCGGCCGACAAGCTGACGCACATCAACTACGCCTTCGGCAACGTCCAGGGCGGCAAGTGCACGGTCGGCGACTCCTACGCCGACTACGAGAAGACCTACACCGCCGACCAGTCCGTCGACGGGGTCGCGGACACCTGGGACCAGGACCTGGCCGGCAACTTCAACCAGCTGCGCAAGCTGAAGAAGCTGCACCCCGACCTCAAGGTGCTCTGGTCGTTCGGCGGCTGGACCTGGTCGGGCGGCTTCGGTGAGGCGGCCCAGAACCCGGCCGCGTTCGCCGAGTCCTGCTACAACCTGGTCGAGGACCCGCGCTGGGCCGATGTCTTCGACGGCATCGACATCGACTGGGAGTACCCCAACGACTGCGGCCTGACCTGTGACACCAGCGGCCGCGACGCCTACGGCAACCTGCTGTCGGCGCTCCGCTCGAAGTTCGGCACGGACAACCTGGTCACCGCGGCGATCAGCGCGGACGGCTCGGAGGGCGGCAAGCTCGACTCCGTCGACTACGGCGGCGCGGCGCAGTACCTCGACTGGTACAACCCGATGACGTACGACTTCTTCGGCGCCTGGGACGCGCAGGGTCCGACGGCCCCGCACTCCCCGCTCACCTCCTACACGGGCATCCCCAAGGAGGGCTTCAACAGCGAGGCGGCCATCGAGAAGCTGAAGGCCCAGGGCGTCCCGGCATCGAAGCTGCTGCTCGGCATCGGCTTCTACGGCCGCGGCTGGACCGGCGTCACCCAGGACGAGCCGGGCGGTACGGCGACGGGCGCGGCCCCGGGCACGTACGAGGCGGGCATCGAGGACTACAAGGTCCTGAAGAACAGCTGCCCCGCCACCGGCACGGTCGCCGGCACGGCGTACGCGCACTGCGGCAGCAACTGGTGGAGCTACGACACCCCGGCCACCATCGGCACCAAGATGGAGTACAAGAACCAGCAGGGGCTGGGCGGCACCTTCTTCTGGGAGCTCAGCGGTGACACCACCGACGGCGAGCTGATCAAGGCGATCAGCTGACGCCGACGCACGGATCACAAGGGGCGGGGAGCCGGGCGGGCTCCTCGCCCCCTGTCGTGTCCCGGCGGGGCACTAGAGCAGATGGAGCTGGGTGATGAGCATCGCGACGACGACCACGAGCGTCCAGCCCATGACGTGCTCAAGCAGCTTGGGGCCGTCGTCGGGGCCGCCCGTCCGGTTGCGGCGGCGGGCGGCGGTGAGGTTGGCGGCAGTCGCGCTCATGGCATCTCGTTCGGTCGGCCGGCAGTAGACGTACCCGGCACCCTGCCGGGACCCGACCACAGTGCCAGCCCGAACGGCCTCCGGGGTAGAGACGCCGGTCACTCCCCCCGGGGCCGTACGGCAGCTCCGGCAGTCGCCCGAGCCCGCGCTGAGCTGGGGCGGAGCGCACGGGCGGCACGGATCGCGGGGCGCCGTCTGTGCCGCAGACCACAGTGCCGCTCCCTCGCCTCGGAACGCCCGGTGCACGCGGCCGCGTCACCCGAGAATGCGGGCGATGAGGGAGAACTGGGACAGGATTCCGACGAGCACCATCAGCGCCGCCCGCACCGGTACCGGCGGCCGCTCCTTCTGTGTCCGGGCGGCAGTGGCCGGGGCGTGCGGGTCCGGGCGCGGCAGCTTCGGCCACCGCACTCCGGTTTCTCCGGCGGCCGATGACAGAAGCCGCAGGCCGGGTTCTCCGGCCCGCGGAGGGTCGTCCTCCTCCGGGCCGAGGGCTGCCAGGCGTTCTCCGAGCGCGGGGTGCGAGAACGTACGCCGGCCCATGATCCGGTGCGACGGATGACCCGTGCGTGCGGGCAGCGCGTCGCCCAGGGACCGGTAGATCCCGCCCCAGCCGCTCCGGGCCGTCCTCGGGATCGTCCCCCGGAACGCCTCCCACGCCACCGCCGTCTCAGCGGCTCGCAACAGCGCGCGTCGCATCGAGGCCCGGCCCACGTACAGCGCGGCGATCCGGTCGGCTTCCAGCTCCTGCCGGTGGCGGGCGGACCGGCTGAGGCGGTCATGCAGCTTCCGGTACCTGCCGAACAGCGCGATCAGCAAGCGGGTGTTCCGCTTCAGCAGCCAATTGCACCAGCCCACGTCCGTCGTGACCGTCATCGCCTCGGGCAGCTTCCGGCCCACGTCGCGCAGGATTCTGGAGGTGCGGATGGCCAGGGCGCCGCATCCGTGATGCCGTCCGGCGCAGTGGGCGAGCTCATGGCACAGGACCGCGCGCAGTTCCTCGCGGTCGACCCCCGCCAGCAGCGGCGCACCGAGGTAGAGGGTCTTGCTCCGGGGCCGGCCCAGCAGCGGCCGGACCCCCATCTCGGCATTCACGCAGGCCGTGAGCCAGATCCTGGTGTCCCCGGGGGTGCCGAGGAGCAGGTCGAGATCGGCGACCAGGCGCCACAGTTCCGGAGCGTCCGTCCGCTCGAGCGGCACCGCACCCGGTGGGCGGGGCTCTTCTTCCTCACGGACGATACGGACCACGCCGATGAGTGGGACAACGACGGGCCCCACCATGGCCGCCGTGGCAACGGACACGTACAGCATCAGCTTCAGGCAGTGGGTGACCGCGGTCGTCAAGCCCGCGCCGGCGGGCCCCGAGGCCTCGACGCACAACACCATCAGTCCGGCCCAGGCCAGTATGTAGCCCAGCAGGAGACAGGGGCCGGTCGCATGCAGGCAGAGAAGCGCCAGACGGGCGGCCGCCCTGCGCAGGGCGCTCGTCAGCCGGTACTTCCGCAGCCGCGGCGGCGCCGAGGTCATGCCGCCCCCTCCACGGACCACGACTGCCGGACCGCGACTTCCCGCAGGGCGGCCAGAATCCGGCTCCTGGTGGCACGGTCCGCCTCGAAGTGGCGGAGCAGTTCTTCCTCGGCACGGCGGACAGCGGCCACCGCCTCCTCCTCCTCACCCTCGTCCAGGTTCAGCGGCAGAACACCGAGGGCCGGGCCGACGGCTGTGGGCAGGAGGCCGGGACGACCCTCCCGCTCCTCCGTCTGCCCGCAGATCTCTCTGAGGCTCGCTCGCGCCTTGAACAGGTGGACCCTCACCGTCTTGACGGAGATACCCAGCTTGTCCGCGATCTCCTGCGCCGAGAACTCATCCACGTGCAGGTCGACAACGGTGCGCTGACGGAGCGGCAGTTCCCGCAGCGCCCAGAGCACTTCACGGGTCTCGACGCTGAGCTGCGGGTCGGGACGAGGGCAGGGCCGGGGGACATCCGCGATGCGTTTGAGCCAACGCGTGTGCCTTCGCCGCAACTTCCAGACCCGCTGGCACATGGCGCGGTGTACGACGGCCTCGGGCGTCTCGTACCTGCTGTACCGCTCCCACTGGGGCAGAATGGCCGCGAACGCCTCCTGCACCACGTCCTCGGCGTCCTGCATGTTCCCGCACAGCCCGTAGGCGCGGGCGACGAGCTTCGGGGACATGCGCTCGAAGAACTCCTCGAAGTCCCGCATCAACTCGTGCGGCGGCCGCACCTCGTCACCGGTCCCCATCACTTCTTTCCCTCCCCGCCACGCGGCTCCCGGTCCACGAGGACCATCACCGTGACCGGGGTCGGCACGGTACGGGCGGAGCGCAGCAGACGCAGCACCTCGATGATGACGGGGAACCACGCCGACAGGACAGCCGGCTCTTCGAACAGGGGCAGCACTGGTAGCCTCCCGGGTCGCTTTCACGGACACCTGAGGACAGCCCCGAGACGTCGATACGTTTACGTCCGGCCGGCGATCGACCGGCGCGCGGCTCCGGCAGATCCCACCCGCCTCGGCCGGGCGGCGCATCGTCGCGGCAGCCCGAGCACCCTCGGAACCCGGCGCCGGGCCCGATAGAGTGCTTCACCCGGGAAGCGCCTCGGACCATGGCCGGAACAAGGGCCTCGATAGTCCCTGTTCCTGCTGGTCAAGGCACTTTCTGCTTTTCTGCCCGACTGCCGGACAGCCCGCTTCGTGAAAGCCCGGGGCTGGTGTGAGTCGGCAGAGCCGCATTCCCATCCTCTTCGGGGAGGTTTCACCATACTTCGAACAGGTTTATGCCCAAGAGTGCTCATTGTCGGATCGGGCCTGGCCGGCGCCGCCACCGCTATGCGACTGCTCCGTTTCGCGCGCGACCCCCTGGAAGTCATTCTGCTGGAGCGGCGTTCCGACTACCGGTGCGCGGGTGTCGCCTACCACCGCGACGGCAACCCCTGGGGTCATGTGTTCAACATCCAGGCGGGCCGGATGTCGGCCTTCCGTGAGGACGTCCACGACTTCATCCGCTGGGCCAACTCGGAGGCCGACCGCGGGGACTGGCCGGCCCCCTGGGCCGGGATGACATTCGCCGAGGAGGGACCGGCACCCCGGCGGATCTTCCAGGACTACCTGGTCGACCGGCTGGCCGAGGCCAGGCGGGAAGCCTGTCCCGGTGTCGTGCTCGTCGAGGCGGACGGCGAGGCGGTCGACCTGGAGGTCCGTCCGACCGGCGTCGATGTGACGGTGCGCCACTTCTCCCCGGACGGCGCGGGGAAGGGTTCCGGAGGCGGGCAGGACCGGGAGACGACGGTGCTCTTCGCCGACCGCGTCATCCTCGCGACCGGCCTGGAGCTCAGGGAGCCGCCGTTCGCCGCGGAGGTGCTCGATCACGAGTCCTTCGTGCGCAACCCGTACTCCGCGGCCGGCGTCCGGAAACTGACGACGCTCCCGCCCGGGGCGACCGTGGCGATCGTCGGGTCCGTGCTGAGCGCGTACGACTCGGCGGGCCTGCTGTTGCGCCAGGGCCACACGGGGAGGATCCATCTGGTCTCCAGGACCGGGACGGTGTTCCGTACGTACCCCGCGGGCCATGAACACGAAGTGGTGCGGCTGCCCTGCCCGAAGACACTGCTGGAGCCGTATGCCCATCGTGAGGAGTTCCTGGCCCGGGTCCGGAGCGAGTGGGAAGCCGCGTGCTCGACGGTCCTCCGCGAGCACCCCGGCATCCACCCGACCGTGGTCGCGGAGCGGGTGGCCAAGGCGTGGGAGCCGCATCTGCCCAAGGCCATCGAGCTGATTCCCTCCGCGGAACTACGGGGGCTGCTCGATGAGTTCGGCACCGCGATCGCCGCCTTCCGGGTGGGCGCGGTGGAGTACACGATGGAGATCATCGAGCGCGCGATGCACCCGGCGGACGGGACCGTGCGACTGGTGGTCGGCAAGGTGGCCGGGATCAAGCCGACGGAGTCCGGGCGACTGGCCGTCTCCGTCGACGCCAGGAACGGGACCCGGTCCATCGAGGCCGACCTGGTGATTTCCAACTTCAGCAGGGAGTCGGACTACGCCAGGGTCGGCCGGCCGCTCTGGAGGAACCTCCTGCGCCGGGGGACGGCGGTCCCCCACGAGCGCACCGGGCGCGGTCTGGAGGTCGACGAACGGGGGGCGCTGCTGGGGCCCGGCGGGGAGGCGGCCGGGCCCGTCTTCGCGGTCGGTGTGCTCAGGGAAGGCGACGAGATGGTCCGGAACGGCCGGACCGGTGCGTTCACCTTCAATCTCGCGGCCATCAAGAACCACTCGATCGCGGTTGCCGCACATGTCATCGGGCGGCTGGAACCGAGCGACGACGTTTTGGCCGAGAGCTTGGCCAAATACTATGCCCGTTCCAGCAATATCAAGGAAGTGGACCGGGCCGAATTCGAGGAAGCTGTGACTCTGGAGGTGAGGAGGCTGGCCACACGTACTCGAAGTGAGCGGGAACTCATCGATTCCCGTTTGGATTCCTGTATTCGGGCCGTGGCGGAACCGCCTGGCCTTTCGGTGGATGCCTCCCGGCGCGACCGCCTGATGAGGGTTGTCGTCAACCGGGCAGCCGTCGAACGGCTCACGGACATCTCAGTTACGCCGAAGGAACTGCGCAGACAACTCGGGATAGCGAACTCCTAGGACGCGGAGGACCAGTTGAGCGGGCGACGAATTCAAGGGTTCCTGTTGAGCGACGGAACAGAGAAGGTGCTGCGCGGCACTTGTAACCGCACAAGGAGTCCACTTCAGGGATCGATCCTCGTCGCCAGTTCCCTCGAAGCGGGCCTTTACGACGCAATGGTGGCGTCACGTGCGGTCGTCTGCGGCGCGGGCGGGCTGACCGGGCACATGCAGTCCATCTGCCGCGGCAGGGGGATACCCGTGCTCCGTGTCGACGAGAGCGACCTCGCCGGCGTCACCGGCGAGGTGACGCTGCATCTGGAGAGCCAGTCGATCGTTGTGGAGTCCGGCACGGTTTCCCGGGCCGCGAGCCCGGCGGCGGACCCCTCACTGGACGATCTGGGCTCGGCCTGCGCGGTCATCGCGGATCTCCAGGACATCGCCACGATCAACGCCTGCGGTCCGGACGCGAAGCGGGTCGACTCCTTCTTCATCCGGGAGGAGTTCCTCTGCCTGGCGGCGGGCCTGCGTCCGCTGGACGCGGTGGGCGGCAGCCCGGCCGACATCACGGCGTACGGGCAGGCCGTCGCGGACCGGCTGTGCAGGTTCGTGGAGGCTCTCCTGCCCGAGCAACGGCTCGTCCTGCGGCTGCTCGACCTCCGCTCCGACCACGCTGCCCGGGTCACCGAGCTGGCTCAGGTCGCGGTCGAACCCAACCCCGAACTGGGCCTGCACGGCGCCCGCTGGCTGCTGGGTTCGGACGCCTACCGGGACGCGCTGCACGCGGTGCTCGGATCCCTGCGCAAGCGGCTCGGTGACGAGGTGGGCCGGGTGCACCTCTCGATTCCCTTCGTCAACGACGCGGAGGAGTTCGCCACGCTGAGCAGGCACCTGGAACTGCCGGCCGACATGCCGGTGTCCGCGTTCATCGAGACGCCCGCGGCGGTGCACGCCACCGCGGAGATCTGTGCCTCGGGGGCCAGCGAGCTGTTCGTCGGCACGAAGGACCTGGTGCAGTTCTACCTCGCGGCGGACCGGGGCAACCACCTGGTCGCCGGGTCCTATCAGACCCGGCACCCGGCCGTCATCGACGGCATACGGAGGGTGGTGGAGTCCGGGCGCGCGGCGGGCACCCCGGTGAGGGTGTTCGCGCTGGGGGCGGACCTCGGCCACTACCTGGAGCAGCTGCCGACCCCGGACGGCTACATGATGTGCACGGCCGAGCTCCAGCAGGTGATCCTCAGGTCGTGACTCTCGACGTGCCGGCCCCGGACCCTCGTACTGGGCGTACTCGGGTCCGGGGCCGGTGCGGCGAGAGGGCGCGCATGGCGTCGGCCGGCAGACGGGAATGTGCCGACAGGGCCTAGGGTGACACCTCCGGCACGGCCCTCAGCCGATGCGCTCCGGCCCGGCCCCACGGATCCGCCTGGCAGTCGCCCGCACAGGGAGCCCTCCCGAACCCGCTGTCGGCGAACCCTGCCTCACCGGACGGGACGGCGTGCAGCGGCCGGTGGTACGGGCCGTCCAGTTCCGGAAGGGCCAGCAGGATCGGCAGGTCGAGCTGGGTGGCCGCCCGTAATTGCACATCGGCGTTGTACATACGTCCGCCGCGGGCCCGGACCGCCCACCCCGAGCCGATCAGCCTGGGCAGGCGGACCTGCGGGCCCGGCGCGCCGTCGTGCAGCATCACGGCCGCCGCCCGGATGAACCACAGCCCGTCGGGGACGTTCAGGCGGAACGGACGGCACTCGTCAAGAATGTCGCAGGAGCGCGGCAGTCCCTCCATGATCGGGGTGCTGAAAGCACCCACATAGACCCGGACCGGGCCGACGTCGGCCGGGAAGTGCAGCCTTCCGGCCACGGTGGACAACCCGTGGCCGGCCTGGGCGGCCGGCAGGGTGAGCGGGGGCATGCCGCAGCGGGCCAGGAAGCGGTACCTGGTCGGCGCGATGCCGACGCTGCGGGTGAAGCGGCTGGTGAACGTGCCCAGGCTGTTGTATCCCACTCGGTAGGTGATGTCCGAGACGCTGGCAGCGGTCTCCAGCAGGTGCCGCTTGGCCATGAACAGTCTGATCGCGGCGAGGAACCGGCCCGGCGACGTCCCGGTCACCTCGTTGAACATCCGCGAATAGTGGAACTTGCTGTAAAAGGCAGTGTCCGCCAGTTGTCCCAGGGAGAGCGGGTCGGCGTGGTGATTCCACATAGCTTTTATACTGCGCTCGATCGCTGCCTCTGTGGCCATCCGTATCCCCCGGCTTTGGATGCTGAGAATGCATTTGCATGTGCACGGAAGTACCAATTGCCTGTCGGGAACTTCGGGATCCCCGATCAGAATTGTTCCGGTGAGCGGTCGCAGCGCGGCCCGGCCCACCGGCGCGTTCGTTACAGCGAGTTACCCTGCGGGTTGGCGGGTCCGTCTTGGGTTGCCTGATCGTTCTGTACCGGTCGTGCGGTGGCTCCCTCATGTGGCGGTACACCTTCCCCGAACGTGTCGAACTCGGCCGATGCCGTGGCGGCCGAGTCTGGCGGAGGAATATCGTTTAACTGTTCGAAACCGTTCGCATCTTCAAAATTGCGGTTTGAGCAGGACGTTGAGAGAAGATGGCCGAAAATCGCGTTTACGGTACCGCGTCCGTTGAAGGCGTTCAGTGCGATGCGGATTAAATCTCTGCCCCGGAACGGGTTTCATCTGCTTCACCCGCTGGTGGAGCTGGGGGACCCGAAGCGGTGTTCGAGGCAGCCCGGCGCAACCGGGACACGTCGGCGCGTCCCCGACTCCAAGCACCACCTCGTCGTCGTGGCCGTGATGAAGTAGTTCCTCAAGTCTGGGGTTCCTACCGAACTTGGGGACCGGAGGTCCCGCCGGCACCGGGACGTCACGGTGCGGTGGCCTGTCTCCGCCGCTGTTCGACACAGCCATTTCGGCGCTCCGCCCGACGCCACGCTCATCGAGCACGGCTTCGTGGCGCTTGGGCACGGCTCTCGCGACGACGCCGAGAATATGCGGCACGAAGATCACTGAAGTGCTCAAGCCATCAGGGCCGCTGATTTCACGGGCCAGGACCCGGACCGCGCCCGTGAGTGAGCCATTCGCAGCGGCCACCGACGGGGACGAAGGCGCCGTTGGCGCAACGCATGAGGCGCCCGTGCGTCGAGGAGACATTCGAAGTCTCAACTCGTCGGCACGGGCGCCTCATTGGCTCCCCGTCGTGCTCATCGTCACCCGCGAGGACGGCCGCGGGTGGAATGGTGTTCCCGAAGTACGCGCTCGGCTCCCAGGGGCGGACTCCCGTCGAGGAGCGCGGCTACCCGGGCCGGGCCGAATCGCGCCGCGAAGGGCTCGGCAATGAACAGGCCCGGTCACACGCTCCGCGCGATGACCGGGCCAGGGAGCCGATGTCCCTCAGTGGCGCCCCAGAGGTTCGAGTGCGCTCGCGGAGCCCTCCTCGGAGCCGGCCGGGGCAGCCGCGACTTCCACGTCCCCCAGGAGACCGAAACTCTCCCTGACCGCCCGCTTCTCCTTCCAGAGGTGGTAGACGGCGATACCGAGGATGACCGTGCCCACCGCGTTGGCCACAAAGTGCCACCAGACCCGGTACGTCGCCAGTGCCGGGCCCGGTTCGATGGCTCCGAACCAGGTGGACAGTCCGATGGCCCGGCTCGCGCCCAGCGCCACGGAAGCCGTCAGCACGATGTGCTCGATGCCGTGGATGCCCTGCATCCAGACGCCCATCCTGGCCCACTTGCGCGCCTTCAGCTGTCCGGCGACCCGGTGCGTGATCTGCACGATGCCGACCAGTCCGGCGAGGAAGATGAAGTTGCCCACCAGGTGCAGGATCTCCATCCCGAGGGCGGGCTTGCCGGCGTCGACCTGACCCATCCCACGGGCAAAGCTGTCGGCCCACGGAGTCATCCACGCGGGAGCGTAGGGATGGGCGATCCAGTAGCCGGCCTGCGTGACATGTTCCTGGAAGTGGCCGATCTGGCCCACCACGCCAACGCCTACGAGCCCCACGGCGACTTTGTACAGCCACGGCCTCACCTCCCTCCGGTTCCCGACCGCGAGCACGGCGACGGCGGCCCACATCGCGACGGCCCAGCCGATGAAGAGAACAGCGCCCACGGTGTCCACCGTCGAAACGGTGGGTGCCATCCCAGGCATGCCGGAGTGATCCATACGAAGTTCCTCCCTGGTTGTCTCTCAACTGTGCGGAAAGATCGCAGAAACAGCTGCCGGAGTGCGGCACCCCCTGAGGTGGTTACCGAATTCCGAGACCAGCGAGTAAGCACATCCCTGGGTTCCCCCGGCACGAGCGGAACCAGCACCCTCCCGCTGCTCACGATGGCGAACTGGCCTGCCTACGTGCCTCCCGCACAACAGACTGCCCCCGGTTCGCCGGGTTCGCCTCTTCCAAATTGCTCTCTTCGGATCCCGGCGTGGTGGGACCGGACCTCGCCGGCGGCAAGGCCCTTGACCGCGTGCGACCCCGGACAGGTGCACCCGCCGCCGGCACCGCCGCGGACCGCTCCGGACCGATTCCCGGCAAAGCACATTGGGAGAAGCCGACCCGATACAGCCGATGTGATGCTCATATCCGTGGCCGGAGCCACGGACGGTGGATTGGTGAATTGCTGTGCGCGTGCGCACTTCGTCTGGAGAAGAGGCCAAAAAAATGATCACGCTGGACACGGTGAACGTCGAGATCGACGGACCGAAGGCCACGATTTACCTGAACCGGCCGGGCAAGAAGAACGCGATGAATCCGCAGATGCACCTGGATATGAACGAGGCCCTGGACGCGATCGAGGCGGCCGGAACCGTAAAGGCGGTCGTCGTGACCGGCTCCGGTGACAGTTTCAGCTCCGGGATGGACCTCGAAGAGTGCTTCCTGCGGCCTTTCGACGACCCGCAGTTGTTCTACCGGACCAATCTGGTGGCGCTCAATTGGTTCAAGCGGCTGAAGGCCTTCCCCGCGGTGACCATCGCCAAGGTGAACGGGTACGCCTTCGGCGGTGGGTTCCTGGTGGCGGGGATCTGCGATCTGGCCATCACGTCGGAGACCGCGAAGTTCGGACTCTCCGAAATCAACTTCGGCATCTTCCCGGCGGGTGGAGCCACCTGGGCGGCCACCCACAACCTGCCGCGCAAGCAGGCGCTGTACTACATCCTCACCGGCGACACGCTCACCGGGCGGCAGGCGGAGACGTACGGGCTGGTGAACAAGGCCGTCCCGGCGGATCAACTGGACGCGGAGACCGACCGGATCGTCGGCAGGATCGTCAACAAGAACCCGATCACCCTGGAACTGGCGAAGCAGGTCTATGAGCGCACCACGACCATGGACCTCCCGGCGTCGATCGACTACGACCAGGCGAAGCTCTGGGAGCTCTCCCGTCTGAGCGGCAACGAGTGGATCAACGTGGCGCTCAAGCAGTTCGAAAAGCGCGACTACCAGCCCGGCCTCAGCACGTACAGCCGGGTGGACGCCGCGTCATGATATTCACCGGCCCACGTCCGCGCGTCCACGTTCCCGAGACCACGTTCACCTCCTTCATCCTGCGGCAGGCGGAGCAGTACCCGGACCGGCTGGCGACGGTCGACGTGGACGGGGAGAACGGTCACACGTACGGGCAGCTCGCATCGGCGGTGCGCCGCGCCGCCACCGGACTCCATGCCCGCGGCTTCGGCAAGGGCGACGTGCTGGCCCTCCTCGCCCCGAACGTGCCCGCCTACCCGGTCGCGTACCACGCCGCCGCCCTGGCGGGCGGCACGGTGGTGGTGCTCAATCCCCTCGACACGGCGGACGATCTCACCGCCCACCTGAACGACACCGGCGCGCGCCTGCTGGTGACCGTGCCGTCCGAGGTGGCCAAGGCCACGGCGGTGACCGCGCGGACGAAGGTCGAGGAGATCATCGTGTTCGGTGAGGCGGAGGGCGCTACGTCGTTCTCCGCACTGCTCGCCGACGGAGCGCCGCCCGAGCCGGCCATCGACCCGGCGCGGGACGTGGTGACCGTGCTCCACTCCAGCGGCAGCACCGGTTATCCCAAGGGGGTGCTGCTGACCCATCGGAACATGATCGCCAACGTGCTCCAGACCAGCCTGGTCGCGCCCCTGGACGAGGCCGAGACGGTGCTCGCCGTCCCGCCCTTCCACCACGCCTTCGGCCTGATCATGACGATGAACGCCAGTCTGCTCCAGGGCGCGACACTCGTGACGATGCCGCGCTTCGACCCCGAGGCCTACCTCAAGGCGATCCAGGAGCACCGCGTCACGCGCCTCTACGTCGTACCGACCATCGCCGTCCTCCTCGCGAAGAGCCCGCTGGTGGACCGGTACGACCTCTCCTCGCTCCGCTCGATCGTCTCCGGCGGCGCCGCGCTCGACCCCGGTACCGCCGAGCTCTGCCGGCGGCGCCTGGGGGTGAGCATCGGCCAGGGATACGGCCTCACCGAGGCACTGGTCTCGTTCATGCAGCTCGCCGACCCGGTGGCCCCGGGGTCGGTCGGCCCCACCTCCCCCAACATCGAATGCAAGATCCTCGACATCACCACCGGCGAGGAACTCGGGCACAACCAGGACGGCGAGGTCCTGATCCGCGGCCCGCACGTGATGAAGGGCTACCTCAACGCCCCGGAGGCCACCGCCAAGGTGCTCGAACCGGACGGTTTCCTGCACACCGGCGACCTCGGCCATGTGGACGAGAACGGAGAACTCTTCCTCGTCGACCGCATCAAGGAACTCATCAAGTACAAGGGCCAGCAGGTGTCCCCGGTCGAACTCGAAGCGGTCCTGATGTCGCACCCGAACGTCACCGACGCGGCGGTCATAGGCGTGCCGGACGAGGAGGCCAGCGAGATCCCCAAGGGATTCGTGGTGACCGGCGAGCCGGTCACGCCGGAGGAAATCATGGCTTTCGTCGCCGAACGGGTCGCCCCCTACAAGAAGATCCGGCGGATCGAGTTCATCGATCAGATCCCCCGCACACCGGTCGGCAAGATCGAGCGCCGCAGTCTTCTGGCCCGCGAAAAGACCGGCCGGTAATCGCAACTCCGAAGCAGACCACCCAGGGAGAACCCGATGAACCTTCCGAAGATAGTTTCCCGGTCGGAGTGGCTGGAGGCCCGCAGGGCGCTCCTGGAGAAGGAGAAGGAGGTCACCAACGCCCGCGACATGATTGCCGCGGAGCGCCGGAAGCTGCCGATGGTCAAGGCGGAGAAGGAGTACCTCTTCGAAGGGCCGGACGGCACAGCGACGCTGCTCGACCTGTTCGAGGGCCGCCGCCAGCTCATCGTCCGGCACTTCATGTTCGGCCCGGACGACGAAGAGGGCTGCATCGGCTGCTCCATGCAGACGGACAGCGTCGGCGAACTCGCCCACATGTGGGCCCGCGACACCAGCTTCGCCCTGGTCTCCCGGGCACCGCTGGCGAAGCTCGAACCCTTCAAGGCCCGGATGGGCTGGAAGTACCCCTGGTACTCGTCGTTCGGCAGCGACTTCAACTACGACTACGAGGCCGCCACCGAGATGGGCGAGTCGCCCGGGGTGAGCTCGTTCATCCGTGACGGCGACGACGTCTTCCACACCTACTCGGTCTTCGACCGGGGCGGGGACATCTTCAAGAACTTCTACAACTACCTGGACATCACCGCCCTGGGCCGGCAGGAGGACGAGCTCGAACACCCGTGGGACTGGTGGCGCTACAAGGACAGCTACGACAGCAAGGACGCGGCCGCGCCCGGCAACAACTGGTGGAATGGCACACGCTTCAAGTCGTAGCGAGTTGCCCTCCCCGCCCTCCGGCGACAGCCGGGGGCCCGTGACTCCGGCTCCGGGACCTGCTGCCTCCCCGCGACAGGTCCCGGGGCCGGAGTTCTTGACCGTCCGCGACCGGACACGCCCGTTACCTGGAGGACATCATGAGCGACCTGTCCGGCAAGACCACCATCGTCGTCGGCGCGAGCCGCGGCCTGGGCCATGGGATCGCCACGGCCTTCGCCGGGGCCGGTTCCCGGGTGGTCGCCGTCTCGCGCACCGCGGCGCCGTTCCCCGAGCCGGCCGGCGGCGCCGGCAGCACCGTGCCCGAACTCGCCGACGCCGGCGACCCGACAGTGGCGGGCAGCCTCCTCGACCGGTACCGGCCCGAGGTCGTCGTCCTGGCGGCGGGCGCGAGCCCGCACATGCGTCCGCTGCAACACCAGACCTGGGAGACCTTCTCGGTCAACTGGCAGACCGATGTCAGGATCGCGTTCCACTGGCTGCGGGAGGCGCTGCTCACTCCGCTGCGGCCCGGCAGCAGGGTGATCGTGGTCAGCAGCGGTGCCGCGATGGCGGGTTCGCCGCTCTCCGGGGGCTACGCCGGCGCCAAGGCCACCCAGCGCTTCATCACCGGATACGCCCAGGACGAGGCGAATCGCGCCGGACTGGACATCACGTTCTCCGCGGTGCTGCCCCGGATCACTCCGCTGACCGAGCTGGGCCGGTCGGCGGCCCGCGCGTACGCGGCCCGCGACGGCCGGTCCGAGGAGGAGTACCTGAAGCAGATGGGGCCGCTGCTCACCCCGGAGATCGCCGGCTCGGCGATGGTCGAGCTGGTCCGGGCGGAGGCGGCCTCGGTCGCGCCGGGCTACCTCCTGACCGGGGCCGGGCTGAAGAAGCTGCCCTGACACGGTCCACGTCATGAGTACGGGGCAGGGCCGCTGGCCGGCGCTGCCCCGTACGTCGTCGCGACTCCCGGACACGGCTTGGCAGGCGGTGGGAACCGGCCCGCCGAGCCGTCGCGCACGCATGCCCCGGAGCCGGCGTCCGCCCCGCCCGGGAAAGCGGGAGGGCACGTAGGAAGAGGCCGGTGGGATTTCCATCTTCGATGATGGCTGAGCAGCACCGAGCCCGTGGGCCGGTCCTTCGCATACCTGTTTCGGCCACGACCACGAGGAGTGGGAACAGTGACGACGAACAGCAGCCGTACGAACACACCGGACGCCGGCGGGGAAGCCCCGGGCGTCCCGACCGATGCCGAACTCGCGAACTCCCTGGACGGCGGCTTCCGCAGCGAATACGCCACCGTGAACGGTCTCCGCCTCCACTACGTCGCAGGCGGGGAGGGCACTCCGCTGGTCCTGCTGCCCGGCTGGCCGGAGACCTGGTGGGAGTTCCACAAGGTGATGCCCGCCCTCGCCGCGGCCGGCCGCAGGGTCATCGCGCTCGACCTCCCCGGCATGGGCGGCTCGGACAAGCCCGCCACCGGGTACGACAAGAAGACGATGGCCGGGGTCGTCCACGGGTTCGTCCGCTCACTCGGCTACGACCAGGTGGACATCGCCGGCCACGACGTCGGCGCCCAGGTCGCGTTCAGCTTCGCGGTCAACCACCCGGAGGCCACCCGCAGGGTCGCCCTGCTCGACGTGCTCCACCCGGACGCCTCGATGTACCAGATCCCCGTGCTGCCGGCCCCGGGCCTGCCCTTCTTCCCGTGGTGGTTCGCCTTCAACCAGGTCGTCGGCCTGCCCGAACAACTGCTGGCCGGACGCGCCCACTTCCTCATCGACTGGGTCTTCGACAACTTCCTGCTGGACCAGGGCGCGGTGACCCCGGCGGACCGGGCCGTCTACACCCGGGCGTACGACACGGCGGACGGGATCCGCGGCGGGAACGGCTGGTACCAGACGTTCGGCCAGGACATCGCCGACCTCGGAACCTACGGGCAGGTGACCGCGCCCATGCTCGGCCTGGTCTCCAATCTCGGCGACGGCATGTTCGCCAAGCAGATGGAGGCGACGCTGCCCACCCAGGGGAGCGACGTGCGGGTCGTGCTGGTGCCCGACGCGGGCCACTACTTCGTCGAGGAGGCGCCGCAGGCCGTCATCGACGCGTTCAACGCGTTCTTCGTCTGACCCCTGATCCCACAAGTCCGTTGAGGAGAAGTCATGTCAACGTTCGTCATCCCGACCCGGGAACAGCTGGTGCGGCAGGTGTCCGCGATCGCGCCCGTGCTGCGGGCCAACACCGCGTGGTCGACGGAGAACCGCCGGCTGCACCCGGACTCGGTGGAGGCCCTGCGCGACGCGGGCGTCTTCCGGATGCGGATCCCGCTGCGCTACGGCGGGTACGAGAGCGACGCGCAGACCATGGTGGCGGTGGCCGAGGAGATAGCCAAGGCCGACGGGTCCGCCGCCTGGGTGGTGGCCAGCTCCTGGGTCGCCGGCTGGGGCGTGGGCCTGTACCCGGACGAGGTCCAGGACGAGGTGTTCGCGGAGGCCGGCACAGGGCTCTGCGCCACCATCGGGGCCGGGACCGCGACGGCCGTCCCCGTTCCCGGCGGCGTCCTGGTCAACGGCTCGTGGCCGTTCATCAGCGGCGCCCTGAGCAGCACCTGGCAGCAGGTGGCGGCGATCTTCCTCGACCCGGACGGGCAGCCGTACCCGGTGATGGGCCCGGTCCCGGTGTCGGAGCTGGAGATCGTCGACGACTGGCACACCGGCGGCCTGCGCGGAACCGGGAGCGTCACCACGACCGCGAAGGACCTGTTCATCCCGCAGGAACGCATCCTGCCGGCGCCCATGGTCCTCGGTGGCCAGTCGGTCTCCAAGCTGAACGCCGACTCGCCGATGTACCGGGCTCCGCTCATCGTCGTGGGCGCGGCGTCCACGGTCGGGGTCGCCGTCGGCATGGGCAAGGCGGTGCGGGACCTCTTCTTCGAGCGGCTCCCCGGCCGCAAGATCACCTACACCGAGTACCCGAGCCAGAGCGAGGCCCCGGTGACCCATCTGCGGGTCGCCGAAGCGGTGATGAAGATCGACGAGGCGGAGTTCCACGCGACCCGGCTGGCCGCCCAGCTGGACGCCAAGTGCGCCTCGGCCGAGCCCTGGGAGATGGCGGAACGCGGCCGCAGCCGCGCGGACGAGGGCTCGGCCGTGCGGCTGACCCGGGAGGCGGTGGAGATCCTCGCCTCGTCCAGCGGCGGCTCCGCGGCCTACACCAAGGTGCCGGTCCAGCAGATAGCCAACGACCTCCAGACCTTCGGCCTGCACGCGATGATGAATCCGGATGTCAACGCCGAGACCTACGGCCGGATCCTCTGCGGCCTGGAGCCCAACACCTACTACATCTGACCGGTGCCGAGCCGTCCCCGGCACGAGAGAGTCCACCAAAAAATCCTGAGGAGTCGTCATGTCCACCCTTGGAATCATCGGCAGCGGAGTCATGGGCACCGTGATCGCGCGGCTCGCCGTCGGGAACGGCATTCCGGTCGTGATGTCCAACTCCCGCGGCCCCGAGAGCCTCGCCGGCCTCGTCGCGGACCTGGGCCCGCTGGCCACGGCCGGCACCGTCGAACAGGCCTCCCGGGCCGGCGAGTTCGTCGTGATGGCCCTGCCGGTCACCGACTACCGGTCCGTCCCGGCGGCGCCGCTGCGGGGCCGGACCCTGCTGGACACCAGCAACTACTACCCGATCCGCGACGGCCGCATCGAGGAGCTGGACTCGGAGAAGCTGACCACCAGCGAGCTGATCCAGCAGCACTTCGACGGGGTCCACCTGGTCAAGGCGTTCAGCGGCATCCTGGCCCACCACATCACCCAGCTCGCCCGGCCCTCCGGCCATCCGGAGCGCAGCGCCGTGGGCATCGCCGGCAACGACGCCTCCGCGAAGACCGGGGCGTCGGCGCTGATCAACACGATCGGCTTCGACACCGTCGACGTGGGATCACTGGCGGACAGCTGGCGCATCGAGCCGGAGACCTCCGCCTACACCTGGCTCTACATGGCCGACCAGGACACCGCCTTCGAGGACCGGACGGAAGCCCTCGGGGCTCCCCTGCCGGCCGCCGCGCTGCGAGCGGCGCTGGTGGACGTCGAGAGGGTACGGGTGGCGGACCGCACCTTCTGACGCCTGCCCGATGCCCTCGGGAAACGGGGAAGCCCGCCGGCGACAGCGGGCTTCCCCGCGGGGCACAACCGACGGACCGAGAGCCTGGGGACACCACGATGAGCGAGATGGACCAGCAGCGGACCCTTACCGGCGGCTGCCTGTGCGGGAAGATCCGGTACAGCGCGAGCAGCCGGCCGTTCTACCCCCATGTGTGCAGCTGCCCGCACTGCCGGAAGCTCTCCGGCGGCCCGATGATGGCTTTTGTCGGCTTCCCCCTGTCCGGCTTCGCCTGGGACGGTCCGGGCGGCGAGCCGGCCTGGTACGCGACCTCGCCGGGCGCCGGGCGCGGGTTCTGCGGCGACTGCGGCTCCCGGGTGTGCGCGCTCGACGAAGGCTCGGACGCCGTGTTCGTGACGATCATGAGCCTGGACGACGACCGTGTGTTCGTCCCTCGGAACCAGCACTTCCGCGACGACGCCGTGTCCTGGCTCCCGCAGGTGCCGGAGCCCAAGGCCGCCGTGTGACCGCGGCCCCGCACCCCCTGCGGCCAGGCACGACGAGAGAAGCGGGCGTCCACGACGCCCAAGAGACCGGACCAAGAGTTCCGCCCGGCGAGAAGGAGCGGTATCCATGAACTACGCCGAGATCCTGCACCTGATGGAGACGGACCCGGTGATCCGGACGCTGATCGAGGCACCGATCCCGATGCGGCTCGGATACGTGGGGCTGGACGGCCACCCACGCGCGGTGCCGGTCTCCTACATGTGGAACGGCAAGGCCTTCGTCTTCGCCACCCCGACCGGAGCGTACAAGGTCAAGGCGCTCACGGCGCACCCGCAGGTCGCCTTCACGGTCGACACCACCACCTACACACCGCTGATCATGAACGTACGCGGAACGGCCTCGATCGAGATCCGGCAGGGTATCCCCCAGGAACACATCGACGCGTCCCGCCGGAACATCGGCGACGAGGCGCAGATGGAGGAGTGGATGCGGGTGAAGCGGGAGAGCACCAGCGAGATGGCCGTGATCACCATCGTCCCCACCCATGTCGTCGTGTGCGACTTCGTCACCCGCTTCCCGCCACCGCGGGCCGTGAACTACGCCCAGGCCTACGGCGCGGAGCGGGACTGAGGCCGGCCGGAAAGCGAACGCCCTCGGCGGCCTCCACCGCTGTCGGCACGAACGGGCAGCCCCTCTTCCGGTCCGCATCGGACCGGAAGAGGGGCTGCGAGAACGCCCGGCCTCAGGCGTCCTACTTCCACTGGATGATCTGGAGGTAGTTCCCGTCGGGGTCGGAGAACGTGCCGAACTTGCCCGGCTCGCGGTCCTCGATCGAGATCCACTCCGCGCCGGCCGCGCTCAGCTGGGCCTCCACCGCGTCGAAGTCGTCGACATGGAAGTTGACGATCGAGCGACCCGGCTGGTCGTTCTTCGCGTCGATGTCGTCGCGCTCGCAGACGACCAGGTGGAAGCCGCCCAGGTCGATCGGGCCATCGCCGGTGAACTCCGGGGCCAGCGCCTTGATGTACCAGGCCTTCAGCTCCTCGGGACGGGTCGAGCCGACCAGCATGCTTCCGGGCTTCAGTGTCGCCATGTCGAATCTCCTTGATGTGTGATCTCAGGTCGCGGCAGCGGCTGTCGCCACGCCACGCCTCTCGGTGCTGTGTGAAGTCATCCGCCTCGGCGGCGCGCTCGACGACCACCGCCCGGTGGCACCGGCCGGCCGCGGAGACCTCCACCGTAAGGTGCCGTCCGGTCAGGAGGCCGGAGGTTGCCTCACCGCGCGCCCGACCCGGTTGCCGAGGACCAGCCGACCTGCCCGGCGGCCGGTCCATCGGATTCCGCAACCAAAGTGTTGCACGTCACTCAACCCTCACGCAACCCAAACCTTGCGCGATACCCTGACGCCTCCGGAAACGCGGCAACACGCGTACACGGATCCCACACGAAAGCCGCCCCCCGCGGCAGTACCGCCCGTCCCCGCTGAACGCAACCTTTCGATTGCGCCTGACGACCCGATGTGCAACCATCGGGTTGCTGGCAAGAGCACCAATGAAGGAGTCCCTCATGAGCGAACGGCTGATCGAACGCGAAACCCTGATCGCAGCCCCCGTGGACCGGGTGTGGTCGCTGGTGACCGAGCCGGGGTTCTGGGTGGCCGACCCGTCCAGCCCGTCCGGCACCGCGGCCGTCGAGGGCGAATCGACGGTGGCCAAGAACGCCGAGTACGGCAGCTTCCCCGTGCGGGTGGAGAAGGTGCGGCCGCAGACCTATGTGGCGTACCGCTGGGCCAGCGCGTTCCCCGGTGAGGAGCTGAGCGAGAACAACAGCACCCTGGTGGAGTTCACTCTGACCGCCGAGGGTGACAAGACGCGGCTGCGCGTCGTCGAGAGCGGGTTCGCGGCGCTGGCCGGGTCCGAGGATCTGCGCGCCAAGGCGCACAGCGACAACGCCGACGGCTGGCCCCAGGTGCTCGACGCGGTCAAGACGCGCGTCGAGGCGTCGTCCGTGTGACGGACGAACGCCAGGGCTCCGTCGGGGTGGTCGACAGCGTGCTGGTCGCGCTGGCCGACAACACGCGACGTGAGCTGTTGCAACTGCTCGCCGCGCAGGGCGAGGCCACGGCGACGACGCTTGCCGAGAGTCTTCCGATATCACGACAGGCGGTGGCCAAACACCTCGCCGTCCTGGACGCCGCCGGACTGGTCTCCGGCAGCCGGGTCGGACGCGAGGTCCGCTACGCGGTGAAGCCGGCGACCCTCGACGCGACGGCGCGTTGGATGACCATGCTCGCGGCCGACTGGGATCGGCGTCTGGCGAAGATCAAGCACATCGCCGAGGCAGCGGAACGGCACGACACCCCTTAGACCCTGTCGTCCCATTCCCCTCCGTCGCACGGCCCGCCCTCCGGGCGAACGACGGGAATGGGGCGGCAGCCCCCAGCACTCCCCCAGCTCCAGGTCACCCCGGCAGGGGAACCGGACCGACGGCCGGTCAGGCGTCGGCCCGGCGTCCGGTGACGCGTGCCGCCGGGCGGCACGGTCCGCCGACGCGGTGACCGTTCACGAAATCGGACTCTCGATCGAGGGAACCATCTCATGACGACCGACGCAGGTAAGAGCGAAGCGAGCTCAGCTCCACGTTTCACCAGCAGGGAACGGATGATCCTTTTCCTCCTGCTCGGGTCCGGATTCATGTTGTCCGTCGACTTCTCGATTCTGAACGTCGCGCTGCCCGAGGTCGGCGCGGGCGTCGGGCTGGGGCTGTCCGGGCTGCCCTGGATCACCTCGGCCTACGCCCTCCCGGCGGCGGGCTTCGCCCTCCTCTTCGGACGGATGGGCGACCTGTTCGGCCGTCGCCGGCTCTTCATCACGGGGCTGGCACTGCTCGCCGCAGCCTCGCTGCTCGGCGGATTCGCCCAGAATCCCGAGGTACTGCTGGCCGCCCGCGCACTGCAGGGATTCGCCACCGCGATGGCGATCCCCGCGTCCCTGTCCCTGCTCACCAGCACCTTCGCGGAAGGCGCGCAGCGGGACCGGGTCCTCGGCCTCAACGGCGCGCTGCTCTCCGGCGGCTTCACGGTCGGCGCACTGGTCGGCGGAGTCCTGGTCAGCCTGCTCAGCTGGCGCGCCGCGTTCTTCATCAACGTCCCGGTGGCGGTGGTCATCCTGGCGTTCACCCCCTCGCTGATCAGGGAGAGCAGCGTCCCCGACCGGGTGAAGCTGGACGTGCCCGGGGCGGTGACCGCGGCCGGCGGTCTGCTGGCCGTCATCTACGCGATCATCGAGACGAACATCTACTCGGCCATCATCGGCGTGGTTCTGCTGGCCTCGTTCTGGATGATCGAGCTGCGTTCGCCCGCGCCGCTCGCCCCGGTGCGCATCCTCAAGCGGCCGACGGTGAAGTGGGGCAACTACGGGGGCCTCGTGACGTTCTCCATGGGGACCGCCATGATCTTCCTGATGACCCTCTACCTTCAGAACGTCCTGCACTACTCCCCGCTGATCACCGGCCTGGTCTTCGGTGTCCCGGGCCTGGCGGCCATGGTCGCCGGGGTCATCGCCGGGCGCTCCATCGGACGCCACGGCAGCCGGAAGGTGCTGGCCGTGGGTATGTCCGTGCAGGGCCTGGCGATCGTTCCGCTGATCTTCCTCGGTACCGACCGGGTGGCGCTCGCGATCGTGATCCCCGCGCTGTTCATCGCGTTCTTCGGGCACGTGACCTCCATCGTGGCCTACACCGTGACCGGAACCTCGGGCCTGCCCAACGAGGAGCAGGGCCTGGCCACGGGCATGACCGCGATGACCCAGCAGGTGGCCGTCACGATCGGCATCCCGGTCCTGAGCGCGGTCGCCGCGACCCAGGCGGTGGAACTGGACGGCCTCCACCTCGCGCTGATCGTGAACGTCGCGGTGACCCTGGCGAGCGTGGTCCTGGTCTGGCTGGGGTTGCGCGCCCGCGGCGCGGAGGCTCCGGCGGCGGTCGTGCCGCTGCCGGGGAACGCCGACGAGGCGTTGGCCCGTCCGCTGGACTGACACCCGGCCCCACCGGAGTCGCACTCGGCCGAGTGCGACTCCGTCGTTTTCCGGGCCGGACCGGTGCGCCCGGGTGACTGCCCGGCGGCCGCCCCTGGGGGTCCTCGTGGCCCCCGCGCCGCTCACCGCTCCCCCGGCACCCACTGCGCGTGGAAGCCGTGCGGCACCCGCACCGGCAGCGGGACCACGGCGACGGGCGGCCCGGTGAAGTCGGCGGTGTCCAGGACCACCAGTTCGCTGCGGTCGGTGGCGGGGTCGTACACCAGGGTCAGCAGCCAGCCGTCGGCCTCCGCCGCCCGCGCCTCGCGCGGCAGGAAGACGGGTTCGCCGGTCAGCCGTCCGCCGGCGAGGACATGACGTTCCGAACGGCCGGTGGCGAGGTCGTGCCGCAGCAGTGCCGGGCCGCAGAGGGCGGCGCCCTGGCCCGCGTCGAGCTCGACGGTGAAGGCGTACCGGTACGGCAGCCCCGTGTACCGCTCGTCGATCAGCGGGAACTCCTGTACCCGGCTGTCGAGTTGCCGTTCCGTCACGGCGCTCCCCCGCGGATCGAGGGTCCAGCGCCACAGGGTGGGCGCCGACTCGCTGGCGTGCAGCCGGTCACGGTCGAAGGCCCGCTCGTGGCGGATCACGTCCACGGTGATCCGGCCGTCGCCCTCTTCGAAGGCGTTGACCGGGTGGAAGACGAAGCAGGGTGCGACATCGAGCCAGAGTGCGGCCGCGTCCGTGCCGCCGCGGGGCACGATCCCGATCCGGGCGCCGTGGTCGTGCTGCCAGGAGTAGGGCACGGGCGAGCCGGCCCGCGCCTCGGCGGGGTCGTGGGTCACCGGCAGGTCGAAGAGGACGGCGTGGCGTTCGGTGAGGGCGAAGGAGTGCATCCAGGGGCGGCCCTTGACCGGGATCGGCAGTGTTTCGCGGACCCGGCCCGCGACGTCGAGGGTGAGCAGGACCGCCTCGTCCCTCGCGTGGTCGGTCGCGACCGCGAGGAGTTCGCCGGTGACCGGGTCGGTGAGGGGGTGCGCGCAGAAGCCGCCGGGGAGGGTGCCGTCGAAGTCGGTGCGGGCGCGGGTGGCGAGGCCGGAGTCGATGACGAGCGGCAGGGCGGTGGCGGCGGCCACGGCCAGGGTGCGGCCGGCGTGCCGGACCAGGTTCGCGTTGACGTTGTCGTCCGGTCCGTTGCGGGGCCCGGGAGTGGGCAGTTCGTTGAGCGCGCCGCTGATCGCGTCGGTCCGAAGCCAGCGGTTGCGGTACGACAGCGCGCGGCCGCCGCCCAGCCGGATCGCGTGCACCATGCCGTCGCCCCCCAGGGCGTGGTCGACGGCGGGGTCGTGGGTGCCCCGGGTGTTGGGCCCGATCCGCAGGAAGGTTCCGTCGAGCTGCGGCGGCAGCGTGCCGCGCACCGTCAGTCCGGTGTGGTCGGTCTCGGCCGACACCGGCTGGTAGCCACGCCCGAGAAGGTGCACCGTGCTGTGCGGGAGTGTGCCGCGGGCCGGGTCAGTGGTGCGAGGCATGGCCGCCTCCTCCGTTGAGTATCACCGTTACGTAACGCTGTCACGTAATAGCGTCACAGCCGCCCGCCATACTGTCAAGGGTGAGCCCACGCCGAGTTGACCCGAACCTCCGTCCCCAACTCATCGACGCTGCGGCGAAGCTGCTCGGCGAGGAGGGGCCGGCCGCACTGTCCACCCGCAAGCTGGCAGCCATGGTGGGCACCTCGACCACGGCCGTCTACACGTACTTCGGTGGTATGGACGATCTGGTGCGGGCGATGGTCCACGAGGGGTTCAGGCTGCTCGGCGACAGGATGAGGGCGGTCGAGGAGAGCGACGACCCGGTGGCCGACGTGCTCGCCCTCGGCTGGGCGTACCGGGACAACGCCCGGGAGCACTGGCACCTGTACAACGTGATGTTCGGCGGTTCGGGCCTCAGCGGCTTCTCCCTCACCGACGCCGACCGGCAGCACGGCCGCTACACCCTGGACATCCTCGTCGGAGCGGTCAAGCGCTGCGCCGCGACCGGCCGTTTCCGTCCCTTCGACCCCGAACTGGTCGCCCATCAGCTGTGGATCGCCCTGCACGGCCTGGTCACCCTGGACCTCGGCGGCTACCTGGTCGAGCCCAACACCGCGGACGTCTGCTTCGAGGCGCAGGTGAGCGGAATGATCCTGGGCGCGGGGGACGATCCGCAGCGGGCCCAGGAGTCCCTGGCCAGGGCCGCACAACGGCGGCTCCGGACCCAGTAGGGTCCGAAGCCGCCGTTGGTGGTTCCGCCGGGGCGGAGGGAAACCCGCTACGCGTTCCAGGGAGCCGTCGGGAACCATATGTAATCGAGCTTGCCCAGCATCCGGATGTCCCAGTAGATGACGGTGAAAGCGCCGGCCACGAGGAACGCGGAAGCGGTCAGCGTCGCCACCCGGCCCGGCTTGGTGGCCAGCCAGCGCTGGACGGGCCGGCTGAGGCTGTAGGACAGGAGCAGGAAGAGCACCGCCATCACCAGGAAGTTGCCGATGGACTGGAGCGAGAAGGCGACGGCCCCGAAGAGCGGGTTGTGCTCCTCGGCCGCCTGCCGGAACAGGTTGCGGAACAGCGGGTAGGGGCGGCCGATCAGGAAGGCTCCGACCATGACGCCGATCAGCACCAGCGGAGCGTTCGGGTGCCGGCGCGAGAGCGCCGCCAGCGGGTCGGGGATCAGACCGGCCGCGGCGAGCCCGAGCGCCAGCATGAACAGCCCGAGCACCCCGTACACGATCATGGCCTGGGCGATCCGGGGTGAGATGCCGTGCGTCTGGGCCGTCGAGAACTGCGGCATGTGGGTGCCGACCAGACCGACCAGCACCCCGTAGGCGGCCGACACCGGCAGCATGCCGGCCGCCATCCAGCCCAGCGGCCGCAGCGCGTGTGCCAACCGCTGACGGCGGGTGAGGCTGATCTGCCCGACCAGCGGGCCCACCGCGCCGAACACCGCCACGTTGCAGGCCGTGAAGGAACCGGCCAGGCCGGACACCAGGGCGAAGAGCACCCCGGCGCCGATGCCGGACAACTGCGTGTCCTTGGCGTCATGACCGAGCATTTGGCTGGCGGTGCGGAAGCCGATCTCGTCGTCCGCCAGCTTCGAGGACCACGCGTAGGCGATCAGTAAGCCGCCGAGCAGGCTGAGCACGAGGAGCAGGACCCGGCGGCGCGGGAACAGGCCGTTGACGAAGAGCGACGTGGCCTGCGGCGGGGCCGTCGGGGCCGGAACGGAGGTGGTATCGGTCACGTGAGGTCTCCTCTGGGGCGGGGCGGTGCCGGAACCGGTGCACGAGGTCCGCGATCCCGGCCGCTCCCGTTCGGGACAGCCGCATGCGAGACCTCGGATGTGGGGACGTGCGGGCGACGCGACTGATTGTCGGGACCCGACCCGTTCCGTGCCTACTCCTGAATTGCCCGGTACCGGCACGGCAGAAGTAGTACGGCGGGCCGCGGAACCGGAGCATGTAACCGGAGAGCTGCGGCCGTCCGGGCGCGCGGCGGGCTGGAGGGCAACGATGAGCGCGAGCTGGCGAGCGGTCAGGCGCCGTCTGATGACACCGAGCCACAACGAGACCAAGCTGTCGACCCGGGGCTTCCACGAGAAGAGCCCCGAGGCGCGGGAGACGCTCGAAACGGTCGGGGCGACCTTCCTCGACGGGTACGCGTTCGCCGTCGAGGCACGCGACCAGGACGAGGCGCACCAGCGGCTGGAACGGATCCCGGTGCGGTTCCGCGGTTTCGCCTACGAGGGCGCGGCGATGGGACTGGCCATGCTGGACGGACTTCCGATACCCGGCAACGGCCGGGTATCGGCCTTCCTGGCGGGCCACGGCGCCCCGCACGGCTACATGGTGCACGTCGGGGTCGGCTGGGCGATGGCCCGGCTGCCCCGCTTCCGGTGGGCGTCCATCGCGCCCGCCGACCCACTGCTGCGCTGGCTGGCCCTGGACGGATACGGGTTCCACCAGGCCTACTTCCGTACCCAGCGCTATGTGCGCGAGCAGTACCGGGACCCGTCCTTCCGGTGGCCCGGCGACGAGACCCGGCGGTACGCCGGGCACGCCGTCGACCAGGGCATCGGGCGGGCGCTGTGGTTCATCGGCGGCACCGACCCGGCCGTGGTCGCGGACCTGGTGGACAGCTTCGCGGCGGAGAGGCGGGCCGATCTCTACAGCGGGGTCGGCCTGGCCGCCTGCTACGCCGGCGGTGCCGGCGAGGGCGAGCTGCTGTACCTGCTCGAACGGGCCGGCCACTACCGGCCGCAGCTCGCCCAGGGCGTGGCCTTCGCCTCGACCACCCGGGTGGAGTCCGGACTGCTGACACCGCACACCGAAATGGCCGCGCGGCTGCTCTGCGGTATGAGCCCGCAGCAGGTCACCGAGGTCTGCTCGCAGGCCCGGCCCGATCCCGTCGTGGACGGCCGGCTGACGGCGTACGAGGTATGGCGCCGGGAGATAGCCGAGCGGGTCTCCAGCGACGCCCCCGAGGCGCGGGCATGACCGGCGTGGACTCGGTACCGGCCCCGGCCCCGCCGGGCGGCGGCCGGCCGCGTCGGCCACCGGGGCCGTCGCGGGCCGGCACCCCGGTGCTCCTGGCCCGGATGGCCTCCGACCGGCTGACGGTGATGACCGAGGCGGCGGCCACCTACGGCGACGCGGTACGGCTGCCGCTCGGCCCCAAGACCCTCTACTTCTTCAACCACCCCGACCACATCCGCCGGGTGCTGACCGACAACAGCGCCAACTACCACAAGGGCATCGGTCTGGTGCACGCCCGCCGCGCGCTCGGCAACGGCCTGCTGACCAGTGAGGGCCCGCTGTGGCGTGCCCAGCGCAAGGTGATCCAGCCGGCGTTCCAGCCGCGCCGGATCAACCGGCAGATCGGGGCCATCGGCGAGGAGGCGCTGCTGCTGGCCGACCGGCTGAGGCAGTCGGCGGGCGCGGGAGCGGTGGACATCCGGCAGGAGATGACCGGGCTCACCCTCGGGGTGCTCGGCCGCTCGCTGCTGGACGCGGACCTGGGCGCGTACGAGTCCATCGGCGAGGCCTTCGAAATCGTCCAGGACCAGGCCGTCTTCGAGATGATGAGCCTGAGTTCGGTGCCCACCTGGGTACCGCTGCCCCTGCAGCTGAGGTTCCGCAGGGCTCGGGCCGAACTGAACCGCATCGTGGCCGCGCTCGCCCGGGAGCGGGAACAGCACCCGGCTTCCGACGGCACTCGCGACGACGTGCTCTCGCGCCTCATCGACGCGACGGCCGACGAGCGGGATCCGACGGTCCGGCAGAACCGGATGCGCGACGAGCTGATCACCCTGCTGCTCGCCGGGCACGACACCACCGCCAGCACCCTCAACTGGACGCTGTATCTGCTGGACCGGCACCCCGAGGCGGGCGACCGGGTACGCGCCGAGGTCGACGAGGTGCTGGGCGACCGGCTGCCGGCCATCGAGGACTTCCACCGGCTCACGTACACGTCGATGGTGCTCCAGGAGGTGATGCGGCTGTACCCGGCGGTGTGGCTGCTGCCGCGCAGGGCGCTGGCGGAGGACGAGATCGGCGGCTACCGGGTGCCGGCCGGCGCCGATGTGGTGCTGTGCCCCTACACACTGCACCGGCACCCGGACTTCTGGGAGGACCCGGACCGGTTCGACCCGGAACGGTTCGCCACGGGCCGCTCCGCGGGCCGGCACCGGTACAGCTACGTACCGTTCGGTGCGGGACCGCGGGTCTGTGTCGGCAGCAGCCTGGGGATGATGGAGGCCACGGTGGTGCTCGCCGTCCTGCTGCGCCGGCTGCGGCTCTCGGTCCCCCCGGGCCACAAGGTGCGGGCCGAGCCGATGCTGACCCTGCGGGTCAAGGGCGGCCTGCCGATGACCGTGGAGGCGCGGAACTGACGGTGTGCCGGCGAGGACGGAACGGTCACGCCAACGGCCGCCCCGGGCAGCAGTAGCCCGGGGCGGCCGTTCGTGTTCCGGAGTCCGCCGCCGAGGTGCGGCGGGCAAGCGGGAAGCCCGGCCGGGGCAGCCGGCCGGGCTTCCCGATCGAACCGGGGTCAGGCGGCGACGCGGCGGAAGGCCCCGCCCAGGAAGAGCAGCGGGTCCTCGCCCGACGCGTTGCCCGCGCCCAGTACCGAGCCCACGAAGATGGTGTGGTCACCCCCGTCGTGGATGGCGCTGAGCCGGCACTCCAGCCACGCCTGGACGTGGCCCAGCACGGGGGCTCCGGTGTGCCGGCCGGGTTCGTGGTCGATGCCGGCGAACTCCGCCGCACCGCGCGGGCGCGAGTGGTCGGCGAAGTGACGGGCCACCCACTCCTGGTCCCGGCTGAGCACCGAGACCGCGAACGCCTGCTCGGCCAGCACGAGTTGATGGATGGCCGCCGACTTCACGACGCACACCAGCACCTGGGCCGGTTCGAGGGAGACGGAGGTGAAGGAGTTGGCCGTCATGCCGCGCGGAGCGTCGCGTCCCGCGGTCAGTACGGTCACCCCGGTGGCGAAGCGCCCCAGCACCCCGCGCAGTGCGCGACGGTCATGGATGTCCGCCTCGGGCGCCTCCACGGGAAGTGGCGGCAGGTCGAGCGGACCGGGCAGCGGAACGGAGGCGGAAGGGACGATGGACATATGGATCACCCCGCAGTAGTTGTGAGCATCCGGGAGGACGCCGTACCGGAGACGCTGTAAGGGACCAGGGCGAGCCGCAGCGGCTCGGGGACCCTGGTCGGACGGGTGTCGGTGTTGGGGCCGCGCATGCAGGCGATCCTCTGCTGCCCGCGCGCGACCAGGGTTTCGCTTCCGTCCGGCCCGAGCCGCACGTAGTCGAAGGTGAACGCGATCTGGGTCTGGGTGAGGTCCAGCAGCCGCATCCGGATGGACAGTTCGTCGAAGGCGGTGATCTCGGCGAAGAACTCGCAGTCCACCTTCAGGGTGAACAGTTTGAGGTCGGCCCGGATGTCGGCGAGCACGTCGGGTGCCCGGTCGCGCAGGAACATCTCCCGGCAGCGGCCCTGCCAGCGGAGGTAGTTGACGTAGTAGACGTTGCCGACGAGGTTGGTCTCCTCGAAGCCGACCAGGTGGCGGTACTCGTAGTAGGCCGGTTGCGTCATCGGGTCCCCTCGGTCAGCACGGTGAACGACACCGGATCGGCGACACCCTCCAGGGCGGTCGCGAAGGACGTGATGCGGTGTGCGCCGCCGCGGAAGGCCACCCAGCCGGCCGGCAGTCCCGCGTCGCCGTCCAGGCTCGGCGCGGCCACCGCGTGGCCCGCCTTGCGCAGCGTCTCCACCGCGCCCCACACCCGGGTGGCGGCCAGGCTCAGCGCCTCGCCCCGCCCCTCGGCGAGCAGCCGGGCCAGCGCCAGACCGTCGGGGCCGAGCAGCGCCGCCCACTCGTCGGCCGGCCGCTCGGCGGCCACCTCGACGTCACAGGTGACGGCCTGGTCGGCGACCACGGCGAAGGTGACGCCCGCCGCGTGCGAGGACGACACCCGGCGCGGGTCGGTCAGTTCGGGCCGCCCGTCGGGCCGGTGGTGCACCTCGGTGGTACGCCCCAGCGCCCAGCTCACCGCCTGGGCGGTGCGCTGCCGGCGCTCGTCCACCGATGACCCGTCCACCGGGCCGCCGGGCAGCACGACGCACCGCAGCGGGTGGCCGAGCGCCGCCTCGGCGCGCCGTTCCAGGAAGGGGCCGAGCAGGGCCGGCAGCCAGGGTCCGGCTCCGTCCTGCTTGCGCACCGCCTGCAGCAGCAGGCCCTCCCAGCGCTCGACCAGCCGGCCCGCCTCGTCGCGGACGTCCAGGTCGTAGAGGTAGCTGTCGCCGTCCCGGGACCGCTCGCGGGCGTCGAGGAACAGCAGTCGCCCGGTGTCGTCCGCCGGCCGGTCCGCGAGACGCAGCCGTGCCACGCTCACCGGCAGCAGCGTGGCGTCGGGCACGCACGCCTGGATGGAGTGCATGAGCGCGTCACGGGTGCCCGGGTCGGCCAGTACCAGTTCGCCCGGGTGGTAGGCGGCGAACCAGTCGGCCCGGGGAGTGTCGTCGATCTCGGCCAGGCAGTGCTTGGCGGCCAGGTCCCGGTAGCCGAGCAGCCGCTGGAAGCGGTCGCCCTGGAAGAGCACCGGCCCGTACAGCTCACCGGGTGCCAGCGGCACCCGCGGCACCTCGTCGGTGACCGGCGCCGGGTCACTGGCCGGCTCCGGCCCGCCGAAGCGCAGGGTGGCCCGGAAGTGGTCGGCCTGGAAGCCGGTCTCACTGCTGCGCACCACCGCCTCGACCGTGTCGGGTCCGGTGACCAGGGCGGCCACCCGCAGGGTCGTCGTGCCGTTCACCGGGACCACGATGGGCCGCAGGAACCCCATGTCCTCCAGCACCGGGGTGGACCGGTGGCCGGTCAGCGCGGTGGCCACCTGAGTCATGGCCTCCATGCCGAGGACGGCGGGGAAGAGCAGGTCGCCGTCCAGCAGGTGGTCGGCCAGGTAGAGATCGCTGCCGGCGCCGAGTTCGGCGTCCGCGACCAGTTCGATGCCGGGATAGTGCACCTGGACCCGTTCCAGGAACCGCAGCAGCGGAGGTTCGCGCTGCTCCAGGGTGAGCGTCGGCAGGCCGCCGGCCCGGCCCATCACCACCAGGGCCGGCGGGACGGTGGTGTCGGCCAGCAGTTGGCCGAGCAGTTCCACGCCCTGGTCGGCGGGGATCGGCTCGATGCCTTCGCGGACCAGCCCCTCCAGGACGCCCAGCCGCTCCCCCATGCCGGCACCGGACCAGACCGACCACTCCAGTGCCAGGCAGCGGCAGTCGGGGTAGTCCTGCTGGAACTGGACGGTCAGCTCGGTGAGCCAGTCGTTGGCGGTGGCGTAGTCCGCCTCGCCGCGCAGTCCCGCCCGGCCGATGATGCTGCCGAAGGTCACGAAGAGCCGCAGCGCCGCCGGGTCGATCGCGGCCAGCACGGCCTCCACGCCGTCGATCTTGGTAGCCAGTGTGCGACGGAACGAGTCCTCGTCCAGATTGGCGAGTGCCTGCGGCTGGTTGCGGCCCGCACCGTGCAGCAGGCCGGTGACCGGGCCGAGCGCCTTGGTGATCTCGCCGACCGCGGCCTTGACCTGGTCGACGTCGGTGACGTCGGCCCGCGCGTAGTGCACCCGGACACCCGCCGCCTCCATCCGGGCCAGGTTGTCCGCGAGTTCGGCGTCCTCGGCGGGGTCGGAGCGGCCCATCAGGCCGATCGCCGCGCCGTTCTGCCCGGCCAGCGAGATGGCGCACTCGGCGGTGATGCCCTTGCCGCCACCGGTGATCAGCAGGACGTCGCCGGCGTCCAGCGCCTGGTGGGTGGAGTCCCTCGCCAGCTCCACCGCCCGCAGCACCGGCTCCCGCCGCACACCGTCGGAGTCGTAGTGCACCCCGCTGAACCCGGTGGTGGCCAGCACGTCCGCGGTGATCCGGGCGCTGATCCGCTCAGCGGCGTCGGCCGTCATGTCCTCGGGCAACGGCAGAGTGACGACGGTGACCGGGATGTCCGGTGCCTCCAGGTGCAGTGTCTTGGCCAGGCCCGCCGCCCCCCTGCGGTCGCCGACGGCGACCAGCCGGGTGCCGGCGGCGCGCCGTTCCGGGTCGAGTGCGGCCCGGGCGGCGTCGAGCATCAGGCCGATGTGCTCCTGACCGCAGTCGCGGGGCAGGGCGAGCAGGACGCCCGCGCCGGGCCCGCTCGCGCGCAGCTTCTCGGCCAGCGGGCCGGCCAGCGGGTGCCGGTCGGAGGCGAAGACCTCCCAGTCGCCACCGGGCCCGGCAGCGGGGCCGCCGGGCAGCTCGGCCGGTGTCAGATCGACCACGAACGGGCGTACCCAGCTCGCGACACCGGGGGCGGCGGACGGCTGGTGGTCGTCGGGCGACTGCTCGGCCAGCTCGTCGAGGAGTTCGGCGAGCTGCCCCAGCGTGGAGGTGGCGAACGCGGTGGTGACCATGGGGGCGGAGATGCCCAGCTCCTGGGCGGCCTGGTTCATGATCTGGCCGACGGTGATGGAGCTCAGGTGCAGTTCGTCGAGCGGGTTGGCCGCCGGATCGACCGTTTCGACCGGGAGTTCGGCACGCTCGGCGGCCAGCCGGAGCAGTACCTCCAGGCTGGAGGCGTCCTCGCCGTCGGCTGCCGCGGTGCCGGCGGTGGCCGCGAGAGCGGTCAGCTCGGGCAGCGCGGCCGGCATCGACTGCTCCAGCACGAAGTCCTCGCCGTTGGACTCGCAGGGGCTGGCGAAGAACAGGAACTCCTTGTCCAGCGGCAGCGGCCGGGTGAAGCGCCCGGCGAAGAGCCGGCTGTGCCGGACCGGCGCGCCCATCGTCCAGGCGGCGGCGACCGTGCCGAGCAGCCCGGTCAGTGACAGGGCGTCCGCCTCGGTGGCGACCGCGGGCACATCCGGCAGGATCTCGGCGGCCAGCGACTTCAGTACGTGGCCCGGTCCGACCTCGACCAGCAGGTCCACCTCGCCGTCCATCTCCTGGAGCGCCTCGGTGAACCGGACCGGTTGCAGTACCTGGCGGGTGAGCAGGTCCACCACGTCGGTGTCGGCGGGCAGCAGCCCGCCGGTGACGGTGGAGACCAGGCCCTCGCCGACCGGGCCGAACCGCTCGGTCGCCAGGTGCTCGGCGAGTCCGGCCGCGGCCGGGGCGACGGCCGGTGAGTGGAAGGCGTGCGAGACATTGATCCTCGCCATGCCGACGCCCTGTCCGGCCGCCAGTGCGCAGACCCGTTCGACCGCCGCGACCGGGCCGGACACCACGGTCTGCCGCGGACTGTTGTAGCCGGCGATCACCACCGGCTCGCCGGCGGTCAGGGTCTCGGCGAGTTCGGGGGTCGTCGCGAGCGCCGCCATCGTGCCGTCGCCGTCGCTGGCCTCGGCCATGATCCGGCCACGGGCGCCGGCCGCGCTCAGCACGGTCGGCTCGTCCATCGCGCCCGCCCAGTGCAGGGCGGTCAGTTCCCCGAGGCTGTGCCCGGTGGCCCGGACCGCCTCGATGCCGAGGATGTCCAGGATCCGCAGGCCCGCGACCGAGGCGGCCACGATCCGGGGCTGGGCGACGTCGGTGGCGACCAGGTCGCCGTCGGTGGGCAGCGAGAGCCGATCGTACAGCTCGTCCACGGCGGCGAACCGGCGGCGCAGCGCGCCTCCGTCGCCCCGCTTTCCGGCGCCCTGGCCGGGGAAGAGGAAGCCGATCCGGGGGGCCGATCCGGCGCTGCCCAGGAAGACGCCTCCCGGGGTGTCCAGCAGCGAGCGGACTCCGGCGGCCAGTTGTCCGGCCAGCTCGGTGAGCCGCTCGGTGGCCTGTTCGGGCGAGGCGACGAGCACCGCGGCGCGCAACGGCCGGCCGTCCAGCTCGCCCTGCAACGTGGCTGCCAGGTCGCCGAGTTCGGCGTACGACAGCTGGGCGCAGAACTCGGCGAGGCGGGTCGCCTTCTCCCGCAGTTCCTCCGGGTCGGCGCCGTCCAGCAGGAACAGCTCGGCGTCCTGCCGGGAGGCGACCAGTTTGCGGGTGACGCTCGGCACGGCGCTGCGCCGCAGGCCGTCGGCGTGTTCGACCACGACGTGGGCGTTGATGCCGCCGAAGCCCATGGAGGAGACCCCGGCCCGGATGGGCATGTCCTGGGGCCACAGCTCGGCGCGGTCCGGGACCCGCAGCGCGGGCTCGGGGCCGAGGAGTTCGGGGTGCGGGTCGACGTGGCTGGTGGCGGGCGGGATCACCTGGTGGCGGACCGCGAGGATCGCCTTGAGGAGCCCGGCGACGCCGGCCGCCGCCTTGGTGTGGCCGAAGTTGCCCTTGACGGTGCTCAGGGCGGCCGGGGCGAGGGCCCCGGAGGCGCGGCGGGCCTCGGAGAAGGCGCGCAGCTCGGTGGCGTCACCGACGGCCGTTCCCGTGCCGTGGCCCTCCAGGAGGCCGATGGTCTCCATGCCGAAGCCGGCCGTGCGGTAGGCGCGTCGGATGGCGAGCCGGTGGCCGCTGGCCTCGGGCCGGGTGATGCCGCCCTTCCCGTCGGAGGAGTAGCCCCAGCCCGCGATGGTGGCGTAGCGGAACCGGCCCTGCGCGCGGGCGTCCTCGTCCCGCATCAGGACGAGCATGCCGCAGCCCTCGCCGGGCCAGAAGCCGTTGGCGCCCTTGTCGTAGACCCGCATCTCGCCGGTGGCGAGCGCGCCGGTCTTGGCGAAGCCGATCACCTCGAAGGGGTCGATGCTCAGGTCCACACCGCCGGCCACCGCCACGTCCATCGTGCCGCGGGCCAGCGCGTCGCACGCGGTGGAGACCGACAGCAGGGAGGACGAGCACGCGCCGTCGACGGTGAAACCGCCGCCCTTGAAGTCGAAGTGGTTGCAGATGCGGCCGGCGATGGTGTTGGCCAGGCCGCCGGCCAGGGTGTCCTCGCCGATGGGCGGGAAGGCGCTCTTGTAGCGCTGTTCGAGGCTGTCGAGGAACGCGGTGAGCGCCTCGTCGTCCCAGCCCTGCTCGCGCAGCGCGGCGCCGACGGTGCGGCGGACGTACGGCCAGCGCAGCCGCATGAGATTGGCCCGGCTGAACTCCCCGGTGAGGGTGTTGCCGATGATGACGCCGGTGTTGACGTCCGCCAGCCCCTCGCCGAACGGGAAGCCGGCGTCCTCCAGGGCGCGGGCCGCGGTGTCCAGGGCGAGCCAGTGGGTCATGTCGGTGGAGCGGAAGGTGCTGCCCGCCACCCGGTAGCGGACCCGGTCGAACTCGAATCCCTCGATCACCGCGGCCTTGGCGCTGTAGAAGCGGTCGGGCGCGGTGGGGTCGGGTGAGTAGTAGTCCTCGGCGCGCATCCGCTGGTCGGGCAGTTTACGGAAGGCACGGCGGCCCGCCAGCACGTTCTGCCAGAGCTGTTCGGGGTTCTCGGCGTCGGGGTAGCGGCAGGCGATGCCGACCACCGCGATCCGGCCGGAGGGTTCCCGCTCGTCGTTCTCGGCCGTGGTGACGGGCCTCGGTTCGCTTGCGGTCATGCCGCCACCGCCTCGTTGTCGGCCAGGCGCTGCGGCTCGGCGGGCCGCGCCACCGTGCCGCCCGGCGCATCGTTTCCTCGGCGCCGTTGCAGGCCGTGGGCGACCCACCAGCCGATGCCGCGGACGGCACACACGATCGTGGTGGCGAAGAAGAGTGTGTATACGACGTTGAAGAGCATCAGCAGCCCGTAGACCATGGCGACCGAGGAGCCGAACATGAACTGGTTGCGGCCCTTCGACGGGGTGGTGCCGGGGTCGGTGATCATGTAGTTGGTGAAGAGCACGAAGGCGACACCGCTCATCGGTCCGAGCGCGGACCAGATGGCCACGTCCCAGATGAAGTGGCGCAGCACCGCTTGGATGACGAAGCCGCCGAGCCAGCCGACGATCAGCGGTATCCGCTTGGTCAGCATGGCGTTGATGACCGTGCCGGCGGTGGCGATGACCAGCGGGATGCCGACCCGGAAGAACGTGTTCGCGTTCTCGGTGAACTCGTACGGCGGGGCGATGCTGATCCAGGAGCCGAACATGAGCAGTGAGACGGTGATACCGAAGTTGGACGGGTTCATGTAGTGCCGCATGCGCCCGTTGATCGGTGCCTGGAGGACGTGCTTGCCGGCCACGCCGATGAAGACACCGAGCAGGATGGGCAGCAGCAGGTCGTTGGCGTAGAGCAGCATGTTCACCGCGAGCGCGGTGATGTGGGCGGGCAGCAGGAACTCGTACACCCTGCGGAACCCACCGCCCAGGAAGCGGGCCCGGCGGTTCTGGGCCCAGGCGCTGATCACCTCCAGCACCATCTCGACCGCGTAGGCGAACGGCGCGCAGATGATCGGCCACAGCCAGGGCTGCTCGAAGCCGAGCAGGGTGTAGCCCAGGATGTTGAACACGCTCATGGAGATGGCGAAGTTGCGCAGTGCCAGGTAGCGGGGATCCCGGTTGGGTTTCTTCTTCTCGGTGGGGGGCTGGGCGGCGTGCGGAGCCGCCTTGACTGTCTGGGAACGGTTGTCGGTCATCGGCTCGTCACCTCCTGGATGTCGTCGGTCAGCATGAGGGTGTGGCTGCCCGCGGTGAGCTGCTGGGTCTTGGTGTGCAGGCCGCCCTCGCTGTCGTGCCATGTGAAGTGCGCTTTCACCGGGCCGCTGTAGGTGTCGAGGCCGAAGCGCACGTCGAAGCTGCGGAAGCCTCCGTGCCCGCCGCCGCCGTCGAGCTGGGCGATCTGCCGTCCCTGCGGCGTGGTGATGCTCACCGTGGTGCCGTACGCGGGCGAGCCGGGGGCGGCCAGCCCCTCTCCGGCGGTGGCGTCCGGCGCGGGCCGGTACAGCCGCAGTGTCAGGTCGTTGCCCAGCTTCGGGGCCTGGTTGGCGTAGAACGCGGGCGGGCCCCACTGGCGGGCTATCGCGAAGTCCAGCGCGCCGCTGCCGGTGGTGTCGGCGGTGGCGATCGCACGGGTCGGGATCGGGACGTCGAGGCCGAGCTGCTCGCTCACGTTCGCGTACTTGCCGCTGCTGGTCCGGGCGTAGAACGCCATCACCTCGTCGCCGGCCAGGTCGTCACCGGGGCCGACATGCGGCCACATCGCGGGGTTGGAGAGCAGGTTGTCGTTGGTCATGGCCAGTTCCTGGAGCCACGGCCAGCGGTCGATGTCGCCCTTGACGAAGCCGTCGGCCTGCAGGATGTTCTGCTGGCCGTTGTTGAGGAAGTCGCCCATCTTGGCGTCCCAGCCCCAGCCGGTCCAGGCGACGCCGTTCTTCTGCGCCTCCTGCTTGAACGGGGCGATGCCGTCCTGCAGTTTGGCCTTCGCGGCGGCCGGGCTGTCGGCCTTGTTGATCCAGAGGAAGTTGCTCTCCTCCAGGCCCCAGGCGACGGTGATGTTGCTGACCATCATGTCGAAGCTGCCGTTGCCGTCGACGTCACCGAAGTCGACCCCCATGCCCTTGAAGGAGCCGTTGCCGAGCACGAACGACTTCGGGGTCGTCGCGGTGCGCTCGCCCTTGGCCTCCGTGAAGCGGATGTTGCCGGGGGTGGAACGGTTGTGCAGCAGGTGCCCGTGGCCGAAGTCGTTGGCGATGTAGACGTCGGGCAGCCCGGAGCCGGTCAGGTCGGCGCCGGAGATGGCCAGCGTCCAGCCGGTGGAGTTCTCGTACGGGATGGCGTCCTTCTCCTCGACGAAGGAGACGTCGGGGTCGGGGCCGGCCGAGCCCTTGTACCAGCGCAGCACGTGGTCACCGCCCGCGTTCTTCGCGCTGGACAGCGAGTCGTTCATCTCGACGTTGCTGAGGCCGTTCGGGTCGAGCACGTCGGAGTCCGGGAAGTAGTTCCCGACGATCATCGACGGGTGGCCGCTGCCGTCGAGGTCGGCGACGTAGACGGCGTCGGTGTTCCACCGCGGTCCGTGGTACTTGCCGTCGAGACTCTGCGAGGCGACGACCTCGCGCGGGACGTACGCGGACTCGGACGGGGTCTTGGCGTCGGACTTCGCCAGGAACAGCACCGGGGTGCGTCCCCAGTAGGTGACCAGGAAGTCGTTGCGGCCGTCGCCGTTGAAGTCGCCGGGGGTGCAGCCGGTGGGCGCCATGGCGTCGTCCATCGGCAGCGGCTTGCCGTCCAGCACGAACGGGGTGAACCGGTCGGCGGCACGAGCGGTCGGGGTGTAGGTGACCACGACCGAGTCGGTACGGGTGTCGACGATGCACATGCCGTTGGCGAGTCCGTGGCCGGTGACATCGTTGACCGCGATGCTGGCGCCGACCGAGGAGATCCAGGCGCGGATCTTCTCGTAAGCCGGGTTCACCTCACGGATCGTCTTCTTCGGCTGCGAGTCGTATCCGGGCGGCATCGCGATCGGCATTTCCTTGAACTTGTACGCCGCAGCAGCCTCGTCACCGCCCGCGACGGACACCGATGTACGGACGACGAAGAACAGCGAGGTCGCCACCAATATCGTGACCACCCCTGGTATGAGCCTGCGGAATCGCTGTCGGTACGACATCCCAATTCCCTCCCGTGAACGAGAAATGAACGGCTGGCCGAGGTCATTGCGAATGTAATTCCGAAATTACTGTCGCAGTACCTGGCACTTGAGGATCTACCACCCCGGCAAGCGCTGCTTCTCTGACGTTGCCACGGTTCGAAGGGAGCACTTGCCTTCAGTGCGGGGAATATCCACGGCCCCGGTCATTGAGCAGTCTCGGAGAAGACCGGATGCGGGCGGCCTGTAAAACTCGGGTGAGATCGGACCCTGTCGAATCACAGTCTGGCGAGGTTTAAATCCATGACGCACACGTATGACGCGATCATCGTCGGGTCGGGCTCCGCGGGTGCGGCGCTCGCAGCCCGGCTGAGCGAGGACCCGGGCCGTTCGGTACTCCTCATCGAAGCGGGCCCGGACTTTCCCGATCCGGCCGACATCCCGCACGACATCACCAACGGCAATGCCATGTCGATGAGCAAGCACGACTGGCACTACCGCGCGGAGATCATGGACGGCCGGCGCATCCTCTTCCCCCGAGGAAAGATCACCGGCGGCTCGTCCGCGGTCGGTGCCACCATCGCGCTGCGGGGGGTGCCCGAGAACTACGACAAGTGGGCGGCGGCGGGCAACCCGGCGTGGGCGTACGAGCAGGTGCTGCCGTACTTCCGCCGGCTGGAGGACGACCTGAACTTCGAGGGCCGGTACCACGGCAAGGGCGGCCCGGTGCCGATCCGCAGGTTCCAGCCGGACGAGATGACCACCATGCAGCGCGCGTTCACCGAAGCGAGCCTGGCGGCCGGATTCCCCGAGGTCTCCGACCACAACCACCCCGAGGCGACCGGTATCGGCCCGATCCCGTCCAACCGGCGCGACCCCCGCTTCCGGGTCTCGACGGCGATGGCGTACCTGACGGGCGAGGTACGGGCACGGGGGAACCTGACCATCCGCAGCGGGACGCTGGTGCACGAGGTGCTCTTCGAGGGCGACCGCGCGGTCGGCGTCCTGGTCTCGGCCGGTGCCGGCGAGCCGGAGGAACTGCGGGCGCACAAGGTCGTCCTGTCGGCCGGCGCGGTCAACACCCCGACGCTGCTGATGCGTTCGGGAATCGGCCCGGCCGACGACCTGACCAGGCTCGGGATCGATGTCCGGCTGGACCGGCCCGGGGTCGGCGCCCATCTGATGGACCACCCGCGGACCGGCGTGTTCATGCGGCCCAAGGAGGGGGCCCTGGACGAGAACGTGCCGTTCCTGCAGTCCATGGTGCGGACCACGGCCAAGGGGTCGACCGACTTCAACGACATGCAGTACTACATGGTCAACCACTTCGACCTGGAGCTCTTCCCGGAGCTCCAGATGCTGGCCGGCGCTTCGATGATCTTCGGCGTGATGGTGGTGGACCAGCAGCCGGAGTCGGTCGGCCGGCTGCGGCTGGCCTCGGCCGACCCGGCGGCGGGGCCGGACATCCAGCTCGACTTCCTCTCCACCGAACGGGACCTGGAGAAGATGGTCCAGGGCGTCCGGACCTGCTGGGAGCTGGCCAACCACCCGGGGATCGCGTCGCGGGGCGACGGCTTCATCGTGCTGAACGACAAGCTCGTCGAGAAGGACGCGATGGTCGAGCAGTACGTGAAGGTGAGCCTGGACAGCGGCTATCACCCGGTGGGCACGGCCCGCATGGGCACCGCTGACGACGCGGGCGCCGTGGTGGACGAACAACTGCGGGTGCACGGGGTGGAGAACCTGTACGTGGCCGACGCCTCGGTGATGCCGAGCATCGTCAACTGCAACACCAACCTCACCTCGATCATGATCGGCGAGCGGCTGGCGGACTGGCTGCGCGCCGAGTGAACTGAACCCGCCCGGCCTCCTCCTCCGACGGCCGTTCCGGCGCCTGCCGCGCCGGAACGGCCGTCCGTATGTCCGGGTCCAGGACCCGCCGGCAGGCGCACGCAGGGCAATTTGAAAGACGAGACGCCGTCACCATTCCTGCCACCATGAGAGAAAACAACGCCGCAATTACCCGCCGGACAGCAGACCCGGATTTATTCCCGTTTTTCTGAATTGGTTCGCGGGGCGGCTCCCACAATCGGAAGAAAAGGCGATCATCCATGACCGATCCGAATGTGCTGAGCACGGTCCGCGTCCCCCTGGTGGGAGAGGACGAAGCCCAGGGCAGGACCGCGGAGCTGTACGAGGCGATCAAGTCCCGGATGGGCATTCCCTTCGTGCCGGACATGTTCCGCCTGGTGTCCAGCCGGCCCGATCTGCTGGAGGTCGTGATCGCCGGCTACGGCGGCGTGTTCAACGACGGCGTGCTGCCGCGTGCGACCCGCGAGATGATCTCCGCCTGGAGCTCCAAGGTCAACGGCTGCCCGTACTGCGTGGGCACCCACAACTGGTTCCTGGCCCAGTTCGGCGGCGACCAGGAACTCACCGACGCGATCGCCGGCTCCGCCTCGGTGGAGGACCTGCCGATCGACGAGCGCACCAAGGAACTCATGCGCCTGGTCACCCAGATCTGCACGGGTGCGTTCCGGGTCACCGACGAGGACTGGGCCAGGACCGAGGCCGCCGGCTGGACCAACGCGGAGATGCTGGAAGCGGTGTTCACCGCTTCCCTGTTCGCCTTCATCAACCGTCTGGTGGACGGTCTGGGCCTGGGCGACTCGGTGGCCCGCAGCCGGATCGCCTCGCAGCCGGAGGACGCCACGGTGTCCGAGCAGCGGCTGGCAGAACCCCGGTGAGCAGCCCCTCGCGCGCGATCCTGCTGACCGGGGCGTCGTCGAGCACCGGCAGATCCTCCGGCACCGGAAAGGCCGTGGCACTGCGGCTGCACCGGGCCGGCTGGCCGGTCTACGCGACCGCGCGGCAGCCCGAAGCGCTGGCCGAGCTGGAGGCCGAGGGCATCCGGGTCCTCCAACTGGATGTCAACGACGAGGAATCGATGACGGCCGTCGTCGACAAGATCACCGCCGAGCACGGCTCGGTCGGCACTCTGATCAACAACGCCGCCTACAGCCTCAACGGCACCATCGGCGAGACCCCGATGGACGAGGTGCGCAGCCAGTTCGAGACGAACATCTTCGGACTGTGCCGGCTCACCCAGCTCGTGCTGCCCGGCATGCGGGCCCAGGGCAGCGGCCGGGTGGTCATGATGTCGTCCATCTTCGGACAGTTCGCCACCCCGGGCCGCGGCTACTACCAGGCCACCAAGCACGCCCTGGAAGCCATCAGCGATTCGCTGCGGCTGGAGGTGGACACGTTCGGCATCAAGGTGGTGCTGGTCGAACCGTCGCCGGTGCTCGGCGGGTTCGTACCGATGTCGGTCGCCGACCTCGGGATGTCCGGGCAGGAGCGGGGCGGTGTGTACGACGACTTCTGGCGGTACTTCGTCGACTGGCACGGCGCCTACCGGGAGACGGAGAAGCCGAGCGGCCGCGGCCGGATGGCGGTGCGCGCCGAGACCGTGGCGAAGGTCATCGAGAAGGCGGTGACCAGCGACAACCCGAAGATCAGGTACCGGATCGGCATGCCGTCCCGGCTGCTGCCGCGGATGCGGTGGACCATCGGGGACAGGATGTTCGAACGCTTTGTCCGGGCGTTCTTCCCCATCCCCTAGGACGTACCGTCACCGTGGCTCCGCCCGGAACATCGGCGGGGCCCGGTGGTGCGGCCGCACGGAGGCGGAACCCGATGACAGACCGCGCCGCCAACTCGTTTGGCACCGGCCGTCAGACCGCAAGAATGAAGAAGGAGGAACACCGCATCGGTGTGACGATTGACTGGCGCACCGAAGGACATCCGCTGAGGAGCTGAGGGAAGTGCCACCGATGTTTGAAGGCCACGCGGAGCCACCGCGGCGCGACGTCACCGGTCCGGATCCCGGAGCGGACGCATGAAGGACCCGAGACTGCTCGTCCAGTCGCCGCTCAGGAGGCTGTCCCTGCTCCAGGTCCGGCACATCGCGACCGTGCAGTTCGGTGAGGCGGCCGGCGACACCGCCCGGGTCTACCGGGAGCTCGAACGGGACTTCGGGGTGCTGGCCCCGCCCATCGCCCTGCACGCCCCGGTGCCGGAACTGCTCGCTGCCTCCTGGATGACGCTGCGCGAGACCATGCTGGTCGACGGGCTGGTACCGCGGGCCTCGAAGGAAGCGGTGGCCGCCGCTGTGTCACGGGGCAACCAGTGCCCGTTCTGCACCACCATGCACTCCACGATGCACAACTCCCTTACCGCCCGGCCCACTTCATCCGGGCGGGGCACAAAGGCGGCACCGGACGGCGGCGCCGGGACGGCGCCGGACCAGTTGACGGCGTGGATCGGCTCGGCGGGCAGGCCGCCGTTCGCACCCGAGCTGATACCGGAGCTGGCCGGGACCGCGTTATGTCTCCAGTACCTCAACCGGATGGTCAACGTCTTCCTGGGCGCGCAGCCGCTGCCGCCGCACGCCCCGGACCGGGCGGTGGGCCCGGTGCTGCGGGTGCTGACCGGCCTGATGCGCAGCTCGGTCCGGGCCAGGGCCCGGCCGGGTACGTCGCTGTCGCTGCTGCCCGAGGCACCACTGCCGAAGGACCTGGGCTGGGCGGCGGCCGATCCTCGGATCGCCGCGGCGCTGGCCCGCAGCACGGCGGCCGTCGAACTGACAGCGGCCGAACTGGTGCCGGAGCCGGTCCGGGAGCTGGTGGCCGCCGAACTGGCCCGCTGGGACGGCGGCGACCCCGGCCTCGGCCGGGCCTGGCTGGACGCACCGCTGCGGGAACTGCCGCCGCCCGACCGGCCGGCGGGCAATCTCGCGCTGCTCACCGCTCTGGCCTCCTACCGGGTGGACGACAAGGTCATCGCGGCCTTCCGGCAGAACGGCGCGGGTGACCGGGAGATCCTCGCGGTCACCTCATGGGCCGCCCTGCGGGCGGCCCGGCGGCGCGGTTCCCAACTGCTCCGCGACAACTGAATACCCGGCTCCCCTCGGGCCGGAGGCAGTTGTTCCAACCACCGCCCTGCGGTGGTGTTCCGACATAGGGTCCGTGCGCCCTGAATTCTCCAGGTGTGGATACCGATGCAGCGCAGCGGAATCCAACACTTCCATGCCGTCGCCCGAAAGCGGGTCCCATTACCGCCGACCGGCGGCCGGCAGGCGCTGCCCTGCGCGTCCGGTCAGGACGCACTCGCTTCATCGGCACGCTCGGAGAAATACCGTGCAAATCTTTGCGGTACACATTATCGCACCGACAGAGCGTCAGTTCTGAGATGTTGCTCGGCCATTTCCGTCAGGACGCATTCGATTCATCGACAAGCTTGGAGCACTGCCATGCAGGTCGCCGTTGAGCGCGCGATAGCGACGATGTGGGACCGATACGAGGAACCACTCTCGCTCGACGAGATCGCCAATACCGCGATTCTCAGCAAGTTCTACTTCTCCCGGGTGTTCCGCAATCTCACCGGGACCTCTCCGGGACGATTCCTTTCCGTGGTCCGGCTGCACCAGGCGAAGAGCCTGTTGTTGGAGACCGATCTCAGCGTCACCGAGATCTCCTACCGGGTCGGTTACAACAGTCTCGGCACCTTCACCAGTCGTTTCACCCGCAGTGTGAGCCACTCCCCGGCCCGCTACCGGGCACTGGCCCGTGCCGGGCTGCTCGCACCCAGCGGCGGGTCCGCCACGGGGCCGCAGCAGCTCCTCGACGGCGGCCGGCCCACCAGCGTGCTCGAAGGCACCATCCGTCTCCCCGGCACCGCACAGCCGGTACGGATCTACGTCGGCGCGTTCCGTGAGTCCATCGTGCAGGGCCGTCCGACCGCCTGCGCGATCCTGGACGGGCCCGGATCGTTCTCGCTGCGCCTGCCGGAGGGCGCCTGGTACATCCGGGCGGCCGTGCTCGCCATGGACGACCCGCCCTCGCCGCTCGGTCAGCGGCGCCCGCTGCTGGTGGCTTCGAGCCAGCTACTGAACGTACGGCGGGACCAGGACACCCGGGTCGACCTGACCGGGCGTCCGCTGACCCCCCTGGACCTGCCGATCCTGCTGGCGCTGCCGGAGCTGGACTTCTCGGGTCTGCCGAAGGCGGGCGGCGCTCCCTTCGAACTGCCCGCCATCACCGGCACCTGACCGTAGGTGCGAAGGAGACGCACAGGCCGGCGTACGGACGGGCCGCACCGCTGGAGAGCGGTGCGGCCCGTCCGTACGCCGGCCCCGGCCGGTGCGGTCCTGCCGCGCCCCTCGCGGGGCCCGGGTGTGGGTCAGAACCCGCGGACCGGCTCCACTTCCTTCGCGGGCGGCGCGAACGGCCCCCAGGCGAAGGCCGGCATCCAGGTCACCGACGGGTCCCCGGACCAGCGCAGGTCCTCGATCTGGTGCCAGGTGCGGCGGCCGGTCAGCGACCGGAACACGTCGAAGGCCGGGCCGTGAACGGTGGCGACGGGAGCCCCCTCCCCCACCACCCAGTCCCGCTCCGGGGTGTCGATCCGCAACGCGGGCAGATTCCCGCCGTGCAGGGCGAGGCCGAAGCCCATGGTGGCCAGGTCCAGCGCGCCGGGGAACGCCGGATGGCGGTGTGGCGCGACCGTCTCCCCGAGGCCGACGCGCAGGTCGATCTCGTGCGAGAACACGTCGAGCAGCAGGATGCGCCGCCGCAGTTCGGGGGTGCGGTCCAGCGCCTCGCGCAGCTCGCCGTCCAGGGCGTCCCACCGGTCCAGCAGACCGGGCAGGCCGACGCCCTCCGACGGGCGCAGATCGATCTGGTTGTCCTCCAGGGCGACGAACGACTCGCATATGTGGACCAGGTGTCCGATCAGGTCGCGCACGCTCCAGTCGGGGCAGGCGGGCACACCGGCAAAGGCCGTGTCCGGCGTCCGGGTGACCAGACCGGTGATGTTCTGCCTGGTCCGCCGGTAGGCGCGGTACTGCTCGGCCGGATCGTGTCCGGTCCCCGCCGCCGTCATGACCCGCTCCGCTCGCCCGCGGTGCCGGCCTGGCGCCGCGTCAGCAGCCCGGTGCGGTGCAGCCAGTTGGCGGTGTCGGCCATCGTCGTCGCGACGGGCCGCGCCGCGGGGGCGTCGGCCGTCGCGGCCCGGGACACCGGTACCGCGTGCACGCAGGTGTAGGCGGCGCCGAACTCGGCGGGGATGTGCCACGGCCACCACCGCTGGACCGCGTCGGTGACCCGGGCGGCGGGAAGCATGGCCCGCCCCGGCAGCCGCAGCGTCGTGAGCCGGCGGCCCGTCGCCGCGCGGAGCTGGGCCAGGTAGTCGGCCGTCGTCACGTACCGGTTGGGCCCGAAGACGCGTACCGGCTTGTCCGGCGGCGGGCCGAGGGCCAGCTCCCCGAGTACGGCGGCGGTGTCACGCACGTCGCCCAGCGGGAAGCCGCCGGTGGGCCAGAGCGGCATCAGGCCGCGCAGCGCGTCGCGCAGCCGGCCGGTCTGGTCACCGAGCCCCGGGTCGTCCGGGCCCAGCAGGGCCGGGGGGTAGACGATGTGGACCGGCGCCCCGTCGTCCTGGTGCCGCCGGGCAAGCGTCTCGCAGGCCGCCTTGCTCGCCAGATAGGGCTCGTCGGGGTCGCCCACCGGGCTTTCGGCGCGCAGCTCGGAATCGGTGGTGGGAATCAGCGCCCCGACGGTCGAGACGTACAGCACCGTGCCGGCCCCGGACCGGACCGCCGCGTCCAGGACCGCCTCGGTGCCCGCCACGTTGGTGCGGGTGATGTCGTCACGGCGTCTGCGGTCGAAGGAGTAGACCGACCCCAGGTGGATCACGGCGTCGGCGCCACGGACCGCGCGGGCCGCCGCCGCCTCGTCGGCGACGTCGCCGGTGACGGTCTCCACCGTGTCCGGGTCGACGCCGAGCGGGCCGAGCGCGGGCGCCAGCCGTAACGGGTCGCGCACCAGCAGCCGGATCCGTGCTCCACCGGCCGCGAGGGCGGCGACCGTGTGCGAGCCGAGGAAGCCGGTGCCTCCTGTCACACAGACCAACATGTCGTTCCTCCTTTTCCGTCCCCTGCTCGACGTGTCGCGTCGGCCGCCGTCGCGGCCCGTCCGCAGGCGTGTCGGTCCGGCAGGAGCTGTCGGGTGATGTCCGCCGTGCGGCGGCTCGTACCGTCCGCCGGCCCGGTCCGCACGAAGGCGAAGACGGGCGACCGCGGACCGTACGGGGTGCGGCGGGGCCGGCGCGGTTCTCAGGCGGCCCACCCGCCGGAGGGGCCGTTCTCGCGGCGCTCGGAGTCCACTTGGACGTCCTTGGCGAAGGAGGCCATGAGTACGGGAACCGCCTCGGCCTGGAAGTCGACCTCGGAGTCGAACTCCTTGATCATTCCTTCCAGCACCAGCAGCGACAGCAGCGGAAAGGCGAACTCGGCCGCGGCGAAGACGCCGAAATCCTTCTGGAGCTTGAACAGCCGCGGTGCGAACGCCCCGAGGTCGAAGTCCTTCGACAGCGCCCCGGCCACCTCGTCCACCAGCTCCGTCACCGCATTGCGGAATCCCTCCCGGTCCATGTCGGCGGGGAGCCGCGCGGCGCTGTCGAGCACGATGTCCGCACACTTCGGGCCGTTGCCCTGGGCCATGTTGAGGAAGAAGCCGGCGAAGGAGCGCCGCACCGCGTCGGGCAGCTGCACCACGAAGCCGGCGTCGAGCACCACGACCCGCCCCTCACCGTCCAGGCAGAGGTTGCCCGGATGCAGGTCGCAGTGCACCACGCCGTCCACGAAGAGCATCCGGTAGACCGCCCGGAGCACGTCGCGGACCACCTCCTGGCGGCGGGCCATCGACATGCCGTGGGGCCGGAACCGGCCGATGTCCGGGACGAACTCCATGGTGAGCACCGTCGGCCCGCACAGTCCCTCGACGGGCGCCGGGATACGCAGTTCGGTGTGGTCGGAGAGGTTGCCGCGCAGCGCGAGCAGGGAGTCGTGTTCGGCGGTGAAGTCGAGTTGGCGCAGGACGGCGCCGCCGAGCTGGCCGATCATCTCCTCGGCGGGCAGGTCCCGCATGCTCGGCAGCAGCCGGCCGGCCCGCGCGCCGAGCAGGGCGAGGCGCAGATCGGCCTCCAGCACCGGGCGGATGCCGTGCCGCTGCACCTTGACGGCGACCTCGGTACCGTCGGCGAGCCGTGCGCGGTGCACGCTGGCGATACTGCCGCAGGCCACCGGCTCCCAGTCGAACTCGGCGAAGGCATCGGAGAATCCGGCCTCGGCGAGGGTGCGGGCCACCGCCGCCCGCCTCGGCTGCCGCACCTCGTCGGCCAGTTCACCCAACGCGTCGCACCAGCGTTCGGGGACCAGGTCGCGGCGCGTGCTGAGCAGCTGCCCCGCCTTGACGAAGAACGGCCCCAGCGCGGTCAGCAGCCGGGGAGCGCGGTGCGCCAGCCCGGCCCGGCCGCCGCGGGTCATCGTGTGCGGCAGGGCGGCGATCAGATGTCCGGTGACGATCAGGGCGGTGGCACAGGCGCGCTTCGGCAGCAGCCACCAGCTGGTCCGTTCTTCTCGCACGGCAACCCCAGATCCCTCGTGTCGGGCGGACCGAAGACGGCCCGCCAGCTAGGAAAGCAGCCCCCGGGCCGGTGATCTATACGCCATATTGCTCACTGCGGTGCCCGGCCCGTGCCGGGCGGTCCGACGTAGGACTGCGCGATGTCCAGCCACTGGCCGGCCTCCGTCCCGACAGCGGTCAGCGCGAGGTCGTCGCGGTGTCGGCGACGGGTGACGAGCAGACAGAAGTCCTCGGCCGGGCCGGCGATCCGCTGCCCGGCCTCCGGCGGTCCGAAGGCCCACAGCTCCCCGGACGGGGCCGTCAGCTCGAAACGGAACGGCTCGGCCGGAGCCCGCAGACCGCGGGCGCGGTAGGCCAGGTCCCGGGTGCGGGTCCCGAGGAAGACGATGTGGCCGATCCGGTCGGTGAGCACGCGCGGACGCCCGAGGCCGTCGCGGATGTCCTGGCCGTGCGCGAACAGCTCCGCCAACGCAACCGCGGCGAGCACACTGGCCGGCAGCGGCCCGGCCGGCCACGGCACCAGGTCACGCCGTTCCAGTGCGGCCAGCCCCTTCTCGGCGGCAGCCCGTTCCTCGGCCCAGCGACGCAGCAGACCGGGGACCGGCTCCGCGACGTACTCGGCGAGCGCGGCGTCCATCCCGGACTGGAAGTCCTCCCGGACCGGCGCGGTCTCGGCCGCGAAGGCCTCCGCGTCGCTCACCGCGAGCCGGACCAGACGGGAGACGTACGCCAGGTGAGCCACCTGGTGACGGACCGTCCAGGAGGCGGCGGGGGTCGCCGCCGCCCACTCCTCGGGGCTGAGTCCTGCCACGAGATCACCGAGTTCGGTGCCCTCCACCGCCAGATCTGCGTACACGTCCTGCATTGCGGTCACGTGTCCATTCCTTTCGACGCGCCGGAGAACGCAGCGGGCGAACCGGGTCCATCTTCCGGGCGCGGACGGACCGCCGCTTCTTCGCACGTGCTCTGCGCGCCGCCTTCGACGCCCTGGAAGTGACGGACCGACTTGTCCTCCCCGGCGAGGCGGCGCAGGGCGAGCAGCGCCGGTTCCAGAAGGAGACACACCAGCACCGCGCGTTCGGCGGCCTCCCTCGGCCCCCACGCGCCGTCCAGCTGCTCGATGTCCAGCTCCGACGCACGGTCCGCCAATCGCGCGTAGGGCAGCAGCGTCCGCCAGTCGATCTCCGTACCCAGCTCCGACAAGGCGTGCAGAATCTCGCCGAGGCTCCGGGCGGCGGCGGTACCGGAGCCGACGTCCCAGCCCATCTCGGCGATCAGGCTCCACGCGCCCGCGACGCCCGGCGCCTCCGCCCGCTCGCGGTCCCCGTCCGGCGAGGCCGGCCCGCCGTCGATCGGCAGTCCGAGGATCCGGTACGGATCCGGCTGCCGCGCCATGGTGCCGAGAACCCTCCCGGCCACACCGACCGACAGCCGGCGCACACCAATCAGCGCCCGGATCAACCGCAGTCGGTGCAGGTGCTCCTCGCCGTAGTCGGCGCGGGTCGCGCTGACACGCCGGCCCGGGGACAGCAGCCCTTCCCGGAGGTAGTACTTGATCGTCGCGGCCGGCGTCCCGCTGAGGCTGCTGAGTTCCGCCAACGTCATGGGGCCCCGCCCGTCCGCGGCGGTGCCGCCGGAGCGCCGGGTCCCGTCCTCACGTGCGGACTGCCCCGGCCCGCGCCCGGCTTCTCGGCGGGGTACCGCGGGCGGGCCGGTGCGGGCGGCTGCCGCCGCTCGTCGTCCGGAGCGGGCGGCGGGCCGGTCCCCTCCCCCTCGGCCACCGGATCCGCGCATGCGTGCAGTGGTTTCGTCAAAGGGGTCCCTCCCCGGAGAACGGGCTCCTGACCAGGCCGGCCGACGCGGCGGAACGAGTCTGTCGCCGGACCCGGCGATCTGTCTTCTCGTCCGTTGCTCGGTGCGGATCATCTCCACATCGGTGCGGAACCGGCCGGCGGTCGCGAAGGCGCGCTCTCCGGGGCACGGGCGGCCACGCGCGTTGCCGTCGAGCGGCCGTGGCCTTGGGGACCGTGGGGACCTACGTGCTCACAGCAGCCCGAACGACCGCAGGGCCCGGCGCTGGGCCGGCGAGGGGTGGGAGGGCCAGTAGACGTAACAGACCCCGCCCGTCCCGCTCTTGACCTTGCCCTCCGCGTCGTAGCGCTTCGTGCGCAGCCAGATGGTCTCCCACTCGTGGCGGCGGTAGACGTGGCGCACCGCCTCGTCGTCCGGTGACGCGGGGTCGTTGGCGACGACGTCGCCGTCGGGGGTGAAGCCGATGACGGTCATCAGGTGGCCGGAGGTGCCGTAGCCCGCGCCGATCAGTTCCTCCTTGAGGAAGGACTGCGAGGTGATGACCGGGATGCCTGTCCGGACCAGGGTCTCCACGTCCTTGAGGGAGCCGAGCCGGGTCACCGCGGCGCTCATGTCGCGGTAGGTCGCCGCGTAGGCGGCGTTGAACGGCCAGTTGCCGCAGCCCTCGTACTGGTTGTCGTACGTGAAGCGCGCGGCGTGGCAGACCTGGGGGTCCTGGAGTCCGGGCTCGACCCAGGCGAGGTCATCGGCGGAGGGGGTGCGGCCCCAGTACTCGATGATCATCTGCGAGGAGGTGGGGCTGCACCACGCCTCGCCGCCGTTGTCGTACTCGGGGTACTGCCCGACGTGGACGTTCTGCGAGTAGCGCGGCACCGGCAGCTCGCGGACGAGTCCGGGGGTGCTGGCGGGGACGGTGAAGCGGTCGGGGATGTCCGAGGCCATCGCGCCGATCCGCCACACGGTCGGGGTGAGCCGGCTGCCCGGGGTGCGGTACAGCGTGAGCCGCAGCCGGTAGGAGAGCAGGCGCAGGCCGCTCGCCGCGTCGTCCACCGAGAAGGTGTCGGTCCAGACGGAGCTCTTGCCGTCGCTCTGGTCGTCCACGGAGGTGCGGCGGATGTCGCCGTCGCCGGCCGCCCAGCGGCCCATGACGTACCAGGGGGACTCGGTGCCGTCCGAGTAGCGGCCGCGCAGTTCGATCCGGATCCAGGTGCCGGCCGGGGTGTCCGCGTTCCAGGAGGCGATCACCTCGGTCGCGGGGACGGACGAGCGGTGGACGGGTGAGGTCCAGGTCGCGTAGTCCCACGCGGCGGTGGTGCCGGTGTGCGGGTCGGTGTAGTCCGTGCGGCCCAGCGCATGGCCGATGACGAGCCCGGCGCGGCGGCCGGCGACCGCGCGGGTCCCGGCGCCGTGGCCGCAGCGCCAGTCGGTGTACGTGGTCCAGGCGTGGTTGTCCACCGAGGGCGGCGGGGCCGTGGGGCGGTGGTGCGGGGTGGCGTCCGCCACGGCGGCGGTGGAGAGCGTTCCGGCGCCGGCCGCGGCCGCGATGGCGGCGGTGAGCACGGTTCGGCGTGAGGTCGGACTGGGCATGGGCGAGACCCCCGGTCGTCGGCGGAATGGGGCTGCGGTGCACAACAGTGCGCCAACTATCGCGGGTCGCGTCCCGGTTCGGCCAGCGATTCGGCCCGCGCCGGTCAATCAATATTGGTCTCGACCACTGGCGTGACCTGCGGCTGCGCGGGAGCGCCCGCGAGGCGCCCGGCTCGTAGGCTGGGCGCATGAACGACCTTCCGCACCACGCCGCGCGACTGCGCGCCCTCGCGCCGTCCTGCGGACCGGTGCGGCTCGTGGCCGTCGACGGCCACGCCGGATCGGGCAAGAGCACCTTCGCCGCCCGCCTCGCCGAGGCGCTCGGCGGCGCCCCCGTGCTGCACCTGGACGACCTGGCGACGCACCAGGAGCTGTTCGCCTGGACGGACCGGCTGCGCGAACAGGTGACCGAACCGCTCTCGCGCGGCGAGCCCGCGCGCTACGCGCCGTACGACTGGACGGCCCGGGCCTTCGGGCCGCCGCGGACCCTGGAGCCCGCGCCCGTGATCCTCATCGAGGGGGTCGGCGCGGGCCGGCGCGCCCTGCGCCCGCTGCTGGCCCGGCTGCTGTGGATGGACCTGGCGGCCGAGGAGTCCTGGGAGCGCGGGCGGCGGCGGGACGGGCCCGCGCTGAGCGCGTTCTGGGACGGCTGGACCGCCGCCGAGACGGCACACTTCTCGGCCGACCCCTCGCGCCCCCATGCGGACGCTCTGGTACGGCAGTTGCCCGTGGGGTACGAGTGGCTGGAAGGGCCCGTACGGGCGCACTGCTGAACCGTTCCGTCACATGGCGTGACCGTTTCCCGGCGCCGTACCGGGCAGTCGGAAATCGCCCGGGAAGTACCTCAACTCCGCTTGACCCGGGGGCGGTACAGGTCTTACGTTCTCAATGTGCGGCTTTTCGGAGCCCCCACAGACGCGAAGCCCCCGGTTGTTCCCCCGTGATCGGGGGCTTCGTCCTGTGCTCCCCGCACCTCCCCGGCCGCCACCGGACCCCTCTCCCTCACCCTGGGTCACGACGCGTCTTCGGCCTGCGGCACCCTTAGTCGGATACTCCCCGCACAGGTACGATGCCTCTCGGTGCGGTCAATTCCCGTCCACGGCACAGTGTTTCGGCGCGCCTCGGCGGGCTTTCGGGCGGCGGGACATCCTGGGGGCACGTTTGTGGGGGACCTGATGGACATCGGCACGCAGGGCGCACAGGCCCCCGCCGACCTCGCCTGGCTGCGGGGCGTGGACGCCTACACGATGGGCGCCTATCCGCAGGCCGAGGAGGAATTCCGGGCCGCGGTCCGCCACGATCCCGGCATGGCGGACGCCTGGCTCGGGCTGCACGCGCTACGGGTCGACACGGCGTCCGCGCTGCTGCACATGCACCGCCACCGCGACCGCTTCGGCGAGCAGCGCAGCCGCTACCGGCGCACTCTCAACTCCTGGTACTGGCTCGGCTGGTGGGTGCAGCCGGTGCTGGAGAGTCCGCGCGACCTGCTGCTGGCGCACGCCTCCCACTGGCTCGACGGCCGCCATGTGCCCGAGCTCGACCGGGCGCTCGCCGCCCTGGCGCCGGTGGACACCGACCCGCAGGTCCGCTTCCTGCACGCCTGCCGCTCCTACCTGGTCAAGGACTGGGAGCAGCTCGTACGCCACACCGAGCGGCTGGTGGACGACCCGATGCTCGGCATCGAGGCGGGGCTCTTCGGCGGCATGGCGCGGGTGCGGCTGGAGATGTACGGGCAGGCCGAACCGATGCTCGCGACGGCCCTGATGCGCTGCCGCAGCGAGCAGCCGCAGCGCAAGGAGCTGCGCTACTGGCTGGCCCGCGCGCACGAGGGCACCGGCCGCAGCGCCGCCGCCCTGCCGCTCTACCGGGCCGTGCACCGGATCGACCCCGCCTTCATGGACACCTCGGCGCGGCTGGCGGCCATCGCGGACTACGACGGGCTCGACGGTTCCGAGGACGTACCGGGTCTGGCCACCGTGTCGCTGACCGGTCTGGAGGCGGACGTGGCCTTCGCGGAGAGCAGGACGGACGGCGACTCCTCGCCGGGCGCCGACCTGCTGGACGGCCGGGACCTGCCGCCCGGCGGTGAGGCGCAGGATCTGTCCGGGTCCGTGGTCTCCCCACTGCCCGGCGGGGCGCGGGCGAAGACCTCCGTCCCGGGGCAGCCGGCGCCGCAGCCCTTCCCCGCCGGGCCCAGCGACCCGGCCCTGCTGGCCGAGGCGCTGGCCGAGTTGGAGCGGATGGTCGGCCTGGAGCCGGTGAAGCGTCAGGTCAAGGCGCTCTCCGCGCAGCTGAACATGGCGCGGCTGCGGGCCGGCCAGGGGCTGCCCGTACAGCCGCCGAAGCGGCACTTCGTCTTCTCCGGTCCTTCCGGCACCGGCAAGACGACGGTGGCCCGCATCCTGGGCCGGGTGTTCTACGCGCTGGGCCTGCTCGGCGGGGACCATCTGGTGGAGGCCCAACGGGCGGATCTGGTGGGCGAGTTCCTGGGCCAGACCGCGGTGAAGGCCAATGAGCTGATCGATTCGGCGCTGGGCGGGGTGCTCTTCGTGGACGAGGCGTACAGCCTCTCCAACACCGGGTACAGCAAGGGCGACGCGTACGGCGACGAGGCCCTTCAGGTGCTGCTCAAGCGGGCGGAGGACAACCGGGACCATCTGGTCGTCATCCTGGCCGGCTATCCCGAGGGCATGGACCGGCTGCTGTCCACCAACCCCGGGCTCTCCTCGCGCTTCACCACCCGGGTCGACTTCCCCAGCTACCGGCCGCTGGAGCTCACCGCGATCGGCGAGGTGCTGGCCGCGGAGAACGGCGACGTGTGGGACGAGGAGTCGCTGGACGAGCTGCGCTCGATCAGCGGCCATGTGGTCGACCAGGGCTGGCTCGACGAGCTGGGCAACGGCCGCTTCCTGCGGACGCTGTACGAGAAGAGCTGCGCCTACCGCGATCTGCGGCTCTCGGGCTGTACGACGGTGCCGACCCGGGACGACCTGGCGACGCTGCGGCTGCCGGACCTGATGCAGGCGTACGGCGAGGTGCTGTCGGGGCGCGGTCCGGTGGGCCGGGGGCCTCAGGAACCGCCCGTGCTGTGAACCACGCGCCGCGCCCCCGGCCGCCGGGACGTTCCGGCGGCCGGGGGCGCGGATGTGGCGGATGTGCGGGTGCGGTCAGCCGACCAGGGCCGTGATCCCGTCCGGGTCCACGGTGCGCTCCTCGGTGCGGCGGGGCTCGGTGACCCGGTGCGCCGGGTCGCGCACCTCGCCGACCAGCATTTCGAGGACGTCCTCCATGGCGACCAGGCCGAGCACCCGGCCGGAGGCGTCGGCGACCTGGGCGAGGTGCGTCGCGGCGCGGCGCATCACGGTGAGGGCGTCGTCCAGCGGGAGTTCGGCCCGTACGGTCGCCATCGGGCGCCACAGCTGCTGCGGCACCGCCCGGTCGCCGTCCTCCAGGTCCAGGACGTCCTTGACGTGCAGGTAGCCCATGAACGGGCCGCCGCCCCCGGCGCAGACCGGGAAGCGCGAGAAGCCCGTGCGTACGGTCAGCTCCTCGATCCGGCGCGGGGTGACGGAGGGGTCCACCGTCACCAGCGTGGCGCGGTGCAGCAGCACGTCGGTGACGGGCCTGCTGCCCAGCTCCAACGCGTCCTCCAGCCGCTCCTGGGCCTCGGGTTCGAGGAGCCCGGCCTGACCGGAGTCCTCCACGAGGCGGTTGAGCTGTTCGCTGGTGAAGACGGCCTCCACCTCGTCCTTCGGTTCGACGCCGAAGAGCCTGAGCACCAGCCGGGCGCAGGCGCCGAGCGCCGCGGTGACCGGGCGGCACAGCCGGGCGAAGCCGACGAGGCCGGGGCTGAACCACAGCGCGGTCTTCTCCGGCGCGGCCATCGCCAGGTTCTTCGGGACCATCTCGCCGATGACGAGGTGGAGGAAGACGACGAGGACGAGCGCCAGCACGTAGCCGAGCGGGTGGATCAGTCCCTCGGGCAGGTGCACCGCGGCGAAGACCGGCTCCAGGATGTGGGCGACGGTGGGTTCGGCGACGGCTCCCAGGGTCAGGGAGCAGACGGTGATGCCGAACTGGGCGGCCGCCATCATCTGCGGCAGGTGCTCCAGGCCGTACAGGACCTGGCGGGCCCGGCCGGAACCGGCCGCGGCGAGGGGTTCGATCTGGCTGCGGCGTACGGAGACGAGAGCGAACTCCGCGCCGACGAAGAAGCCGTTCGCGAGGACGAGGAGTCCGGCGAACAGCAGTTGGAGCAGGCTCATCGCGCCGCCTCCAGGACGGACCGCTGCGGGACGTCCGCCCCGAGAACGCCGGCCGTGCGGACGAAGCGGACCTTCTCGGCCCGGTAGTGGCCGACCTGGCGGACCGCGATCCGCCAGCCGGGCAGCTCGGCCCGGTCGCCGGGCGCGGGAATGCGGCCCAGCAGGTCGGCGACGAGCCCCGCCACCGTCTCGTACGGGCCGTCGGGCACGTCGAGTCCTATCCGGCGCAGGGTGAGGACCCGGCAGCTGCCCTCGGCGTCCCAGGCGGGCCTGCCGTCCTCGGGCGGTGCGGGGGCCAGCTCGGGCCGGTCGGCGCCCTCGGCGTCGTGCTCGTCGCGGACCTCGCCGACGAGCTCCTCGATGATGTCCTCCAGGGTGACGACCCCGGCGGTGCCGCCGTACTCGTCGACGACGACGGCGATCGGCTGCTCCTCGCGCAGCCGCTGGAGCAGCTGCTCGACGGGCAGCGTCTCGGGCACCAGCAGCGGCGGCACGGCGATCCGGCCGGCCGGGGTGCGCAGGCGCTCCGCTGCCGGGACGGCGAGGGCGTCCTTGAGGTGGATCATGCCGACGACCTCGTCGATGCGCTCCCGGTAGACGGGGAAGCGGGAGAGACCGGTGGCGCGGGTGAGGTTGAGGACGTCCGCCGCGGTGGCGGAGGTCTGGAGGGCGCTGACCTTCACGCGCGGGGTCATGACGTGCTGGGCGGTGAGCCCGGCGAGCGACAGGGTCCGTACGAAGAGGTCCGCGGTGTCCTGTTCGAGGGTGCCCGCCTCGGCCGAGTGCCGGGCGAGTGAGACCAGCTCACCGGGGGTACGGGCGGAGGCCAGCTCGTCGGTCGGCTCGACGCCCAGGAGGCGCACCAGCCGGTTGGCCGCGGTGTTCAGGGCGCCGATGACCGGCCGGAAGACGCGCGTGAAGCGGTCCTGCGGTCCGGCGACGAACCGGGCGACCTGAAGCGGCTTGGAGACCGCCCAGTTCTTCGGGACGAGTTCGCCGATGACCATCTGGACGGCGGCCGCGAGCAGCATGCCGGTCACCACGCTGATGGTGGGGACGGCTCCGTCGGGCAGGCCGGTCAGGGTGAAGGGGCCGTTCAGCAGCCGGGCGAGCGCCGGCTCGGCGAGCATGCCGACCACCAGGGAGGTGATGGTGATGCCGAGCTGGGTGCCGGAGAGCTGGAAGGAGAGTTCGCGCAGGGCGCCGACGACGGTGCGGGCCCGTCGGTCGCCCTCGGCGGCGGCGCGCTCGGCGTCCGCCCGTTCCACGGTGACGAGCCCGAATTCGGCCGCCACGAAGAATCCGTTGGCGAGGATGAGAAGGAATGCCGCGCAGAGCAGCAACAAGGGGGTTGTCATGCCGCCGCCTCCGCTGAGGGGGCGGCGCAGGTACTACCGGACGATCCGTCCATTGCTGGAGGGAGTCACTCCTCGGGTCGCAGGAAAGCCCCGCCGGCCTCATGGGCCTTTGGTGCGGGGCGGGGCGCGCACAGGGCGCCGCCGTCTTCCAGAGTAATCAACAAGAGCCCCTGCGGGGCAGGGGGCTCAGCCGTTGTCCGTGCCGGTGCCGCGTGTCTCGGCGAGGTCCCGGAGGGCGCGGGCGTCGCGGATGGCCTGCTGCTTGGCGATTCCGGGCTGGATGCCGAGGGCGGGCATGCTGGTGCCGTCGCTGAGGTCCAGGAAGACCCACGGATCGCCGGCCCGCAGGTTGACCCGGACGATTTCCGCCCACGAGAGCCGCCGGGTGCGCGTGAGATTGACCACGGTCACCCCTTCGTCGTCCGCGACGACCTTGGGGCGGCTGAGCAGCGCCAGGACGCCGAAGAAGAGCAGCGCGGTGAAGACGAAGCTGACCCGTTCGCCCCCGCTGAGCTGTTCGAGGGTGAAGGCGACGACGGTGATGACGGCGAACATCGCCGCCCCGACCGTCAGCAGGACCACCCGGGTGCGGGTGGGCCGGAAGGTGACCGGCAGGGCCGGGGCGCCGGGCGGGGGTGTGGCGTCTGACATGTGCTTCTTCTGTCTCCCGCCGTCAGAGGCGGCAGGCGTGGATGGCCGTGGTGAGGATGGCGCGGGCGCCGAGGTCGTAGAGGTCGTCCATGATCCGCTGCGCCTCCCTGGCGGCGACCATGGAGCGGACGGCGACCCAGCCCTCGTGGTGCAGCGGGGAGATGGTCGGCGACTCCAGGCCCGGGGTGAGGGCGACGGCGCGCTCCAGGTGCTCGACGCGGCAGTCGTAGTCCATCATCACGTAGCTGCGGGCGACCAGGACGCCCTGGAGGCGCCGCAGGAACTGCTGGACCTTGGGCTCGTCGGCCGGGGCGCCGGTACGGCGGATGACGACCGCCTCGGACGTCATGATGGGCTCGCCGACGACTTCGAGGCCGGCGTTGCGCAGGCTGGTCCCGGTCTCGACCACGTCGGCGATGACCTGGGCGACACCGAGTTCGATGGCGGTCTCGACGGCTCCGTCGAGGTGGACGACGGAGGCGTTGACCCCGGAGTCGGCGAGGTGCTTCGCGACGACGCCCTCGTAGGAGGTGGCGATCGTCAGACCGTCGAAGTCCTGCGGGCCCGCGACGGTGCCCGGCTTGGCGGCGTAGCGGAAGGTGGAGCGGGCGAAGCCGAGCTGGAGGATCTCCTCGGCCTCGGCGCCGGAGTCCAGCAGCAGGTCGCGGCCGGTGATGCCGATGTCGAGGCGGCCCGAGCTGACGTAGATCGCGATGTCGCGGGGGCGCAGGTAGAAGAACTCGACCTGGTTGGCCGGGTCCACCAGGACGAGTTCCTTGGACTCCTTGCGCTGCTGGTAGCCCGCCTCATGGAGCATCGCCATCGCAGGCCCGGAGATAGCACCCTTGTTGGGGACGGCGATGCGCAGCATGAGGTCGGGTTTCCTTTGCGAAGGGGTGGCGGGATACGTACGGGAGGTGCGGGAGCCGTGCTCAGAGGTGGGCGTAGACGTCGTCCAGGGAGATCCCGCGCGCGACCATCATCACCTGGACGTGGTAGAGCAGCTGCGAGATCTCCTCGGCGGCGGCGTCCTTGCTCTCGTACTCGGCGGCCATCCAGACTTCGGCGGCCTCCTCGACGACCTTCTTGCCGATGGCATGGACCCCCTTGTCCACCAGTTCGGCGGTGCGGGAGGTGGAGGGGTCGCCGTTGGCGGCCTTGAGCTTCAGCTCGGCGAAGAGCTCTTCGAAGGTTTTGTTCGCCATGATGTGCTCAGAATACGGGGTGCCGGGCCCGCACTCAGCGCCAGGGTTCGCTGACCGAGCGCAGTGTGGCGGCGGTGGCGACGGCGGCGGTGACCGCTTCGTGCCCCTTGTCCTCGTTGGACCCTTCCAGGCCGGCGCGGTCGAGTGCCTGCTCCTCGGTGTCGCAGGTGAGGACGCCGAAGCCGACCGGGACGCCGGTGTCGACGGCGACCTGGGTGAGACCGTTGGTGACCCCGTGGGACACGTATTCGAAGTGCGGGGTGCCGCCGCGGATGATCACGCCGAGGGCGACGACCGCGTCGTATCCGCGCCCGGCCAGCACCTTCGCGACGACCGGAAGCTCGAAGCTGCCCGGGACCCGCAGCAGGGTCGGCTCGTCGATGCCCAGCTCGTGCAGCGCGCGCAGGGCGCCGTTGACGAGTCCGTCCATGACCTTCTCGTGCCACTGCGCGGCGACGACCGCCACGCGGAGGTCGCCGCAGTTGCGTACGGACAGTTCGGGTGCGCCCTTGCCGCTCATGTCTCTCCTGCTTCTGTGTACGGGTGAGTGCTGGTGGTGCTACTGATTGCCGCAGGTCGCCGCGGCGGCGGCGTCGAGCCAGGGCAGGTCGTGTCCCATGCGGTCGCGCTTGGTGCGCAGGTACCGCAGGTTGTGCTCGCCGGCCTGGACGGGCATCGGCTCGCGGCCGGTGACGGCCAGCCCGTGCCGCACGACCGCGGCGGTCTTGTCCGGGTTGTTCGTCATCAGGCGCAGGCTGCGCACGCCGAGGTCCTTGAGGATCTGGGCGCCCGCCGCGTAGTCCCTGGCGTCGGCGGGCAGACCGAGCTCCAGGTTGGCGTCGAGCGTGTCGACGCCCCGCTCCTGGAGTTCGTAGGCGCGCAGCTTGGACAGCAGGCCGATGCCGCGGCCCTCGTGGCCGCGCAGATAGACGACGACGCCGCGGCCCTCGTCCGTGATGCGGCGCATCGAGGCGTGCAGCTGGGGGCCGCAGTCGCAGCGTTCGGACTGGAAGATGTCACCGGTCAGGCACTCGGAGTGGACCCGGACCAGGACGTCCTCGCCGTCCCCGATGTCGCCGTGGACCAGTGCGACGTGCTCGACGCCGTCCACGGTGGAGCGGTAGCCGTACGCGGTGAACGCGCCGAAGCGGGTCGGCAGCCGGACCTCGGCCTCGCGGCGGACGGTCGGCTCGCTGGTGCGCCGGTAGGCGATCAGGTCCTCGATGGAGATGATCGTCAGTCCGTGCTTGCGGGCGAAGGGCACCAGCTGGGGCAGGCGCAGCATGACGCCGTCCTCGCCCGCGATCTCCACGATCGCCCCGGCGGGCCGCAGCCCGGCGAGCCGGGCGAGGTCGACGGCCGCCTCGGTGTGGCCGTTGCGGGCGAGCACCCCGCCGGAGCGGGCGCGCAGCGGGAAGACGTGGCCGGGGCGCACGAAGTCGCCGGGGCCCGCGGTGCCGCCCGCGAGCAGGCGCAGGGTGGTGGCGCGGTCGGCGGCGGAGATGCCGGTGGACACGCCGTGGTCCGCGGAGGCGTCGACGGAGACGGTGAAAGCGGTCTTCATCGACTCGGTGTTGTGGTCGACCATCTGCGGCAGTTCGAGCCGCTCCAGTTCGTCGCTCTCCATGGGGGCGCAGATGAGGCCGCGGCACTCGCTCATCATGAAGGCGACGATCTCGGGGGTGGCCTTCTCGGCGGCGATGACGAGGTCGCCCTCGTTCTCCCGGTCCTCGTCGTCGACGACCACGACGGGCCGGCCGGCGGCGATGTCCCGGACGGCCTGCTCGACGGGGTCGAGCGAGAGGTCGTCGGCGGCTGCTTCGTGTTCCCGGTGCAGCCAGGTGGGCTGGGCTGTCATGCCGTGGCTCCTTCCAGAGCGGGTGTCCGCGTACGCAGCCACCAGTCGCGCATGCCCCACAGGACGAGGGCCCCGTAGACGACGTAGATGAGACCGGAGAAGGCGAGTCCGCTGTGGAAGTTCAGCGGGACGCCGACCAGGTCGACCAGGAGCCAGGCGAACCAGAACTCGACCATGCCGCGGGCCTGGGCGAGCATCGCCACGAGCGTCCCGGCGAAGATGTAGGCGTCCGCCCACGGGCTCCAGGAGAGCGAGGGGAAGGCGGTGAACAGCCCGCCGACCGCGAGGGTGCCGAGGGCGGCCCCGCCGGCCAGGTAGCCGCGCTCGCGCCAGGTGGCGAACCGTACGGCGATGGAGCCGTCCTGCGCCTGCTGCCGGCCCCGGGTCCACTGCTGCCAGCCCCAGACGGCGACGGCGATGACGATGACCTGCTTGCCGACGCTGCCCGCCTGGTGGACGGAGACGTTGGCGGCGACCAGCACGGCGCCGGACAGGAGCTGCGCGGGCCAGGTCCAGATCGAGCGCAGCCAGCCCAGCGTCAGGGCGATCAGCCCGATGGTGTTGCCGATCATGTCGGACCAGATGATGTGCTGCCCGAGGACGGTGAAGGCCTCGGAGTTCAGCCAGTGCAGGGCGCTCATTCGACCGGCTCCCGCTTCTGGTTCCCGGGCGCGGAGTCGCCGAGCAGCCGCTCGACGTACTTGGCGATGACGTCCACTTCGAGGTTGACCGGGTCGCCGGGCTGTTTGATGCCGAGCGTGGTCAGCGCGAGGGTGGTGGGAATGAGGCTGATGGTGAAGAAGTCGGGTCCGGCGTCCACGACGGTGAGGCTCACGCCGTCGACGGTGATCGAGCCCTTCTCCACCACGTAGCGGGACAGGCCGTCCGGCAGGGAGACCTTCACGATCTCCCAGTTCTCGGACGGCCGGCGCTCCAGGACGCGGCCGGTGCCGTCGACATGGCCCTGGACGATGTGTCCGCCGAGCCGTCCGCCGAGCGCCATGGGGCGTTCCAGGTTGACGCGGGAGCCGGTCGTCAGGGCGCCGAGGCTGGAGCGGTTCAGCGTCTCGGCCATCACATCGGCCGTGAACTCGTGCTCGCCGAGGTCCACGACGGTCAGGCAGACGCCGTTCACGGCGATGGAGTCCCCGTGCCCGGCGCCCTCGGTGACGACGGGGCCGCGCAGACGGAAGCGGGAGGCGTCCTCCAGCTTCTCGACGGCGACGACCTCACCCAGTTCTTCGACAATTCCGGTGAACACTCAGTTTTCCTTCCGGGCGGCGGAGCCGGGTACGGCGGTGACGCGCAGATCGGGGCCGATGCGGACGGTCTCCGTCACATCGAGGCGCAACGCCTCGGTGAGGGTGGAGATTCCGGCGTCGGCGAGGGCCGCGGGGCCTGCGCCGAGGAGTACGGGAGCGAGGTAGCCGACGACCTTGTCGACCAGTCCCGCGGCGATGAAGGCGCCGGCCAGGACCGGGCCGCCTTCGAGGAGTACGGAGCGCACGCCGCGCGCGTGGAGGGCGGCGAGCAGTGCGGGCAGGTCGAGGCCGGGTCCGGTGGCCGCGCGGGGCAGGCGCAGGACGGCCTCGCCGGGGAGGTGGCGGCTGTCGGCGTCGTCGGCGACCGCGATCAGGGTGGGGGCGCCGGCGTCGAGGACCCGGGCGCCGGGCCGTACGGCGGTGGCCCGGGTGTCGACGACGACGCGCAGGGGCTGGACGGCGCCGTCGATGCCCCGCACCCCGAGCTGGGGGTCGTCGGCGCGGGCGGTGCCGGAGCCGACGACGACCGCGTCGGCCTCGGCACGGAGCCGGTGGACGTCGGCGCGGGACTCGGCGGAGCTGATCCAGCGGCTGGTGGCGTCGGCGGCGGCGACCCGGCCGTCCAGGCTCGCCGCGTACTTCCAGGTGACGTGCGGGCGGCCGAGGCGCACCGAGGTCAGCCAGGCGGCGTTGACCGCTTCGGCCTCTTCGGCGAGAAGGCCCGCCTCGGCCTTGATCCCGGCGGCGCGCAGAGTCTCCGCACCCCCGGCGGCCTGCGCGTTCGGGTCGCCGACGGCGTACACCACACGGGCGATGCCGGCCTCGATGAGCGCCTGGGCGCAGGGGCCGGTGCGACCGGTGTGGTTACAGGGTTCGAGGGTGACGTAGGCGGTGCCGCCGCGGGCCGTGCCGCCGGCCGCGCGCAGGGCGTGGATCTCGGCGTGCGGGCCGCCGGCGCGCTGGTGGAAGCCCTCGCCGACGGTCTGCCCGGACGCGTCGAGGACGACGCATCCGACGACCGGGTTGGGGCTGGTGGAGCCGAGGCCGCGGGCGGCGAGCGTGATGGCTCGGCGCATGGCGGTGGTGTCGGCTGCGGTGTCCACCGGGTCCTCCTGCCTCTTCGGGCACGGACTCCGGGGCCTGTCGATGACGACAGATGAAGCGGAACGCACGACAGGGACGCCGGATGCCGGAAAACACGGATGGTCCGGTTGCCCGAAAACCATCCGCCGACGGCGGCGTACCCGCGAAACGGCCCGCCGCGCACTGCCTCCCATCCGGACTTTAACCGTCGGTCCAGGAATCCCACCTGGTCAACCGGCCGCTGGATGCGGACGGGTCGCGGACTATAACCGCCGGTTCGGAATTGCACCGACCCCGGAGTGCGCTGCTGCTGGTACACGATCAGTGTGCCACGACCGGGCATGACCCATACGGGCGAACGCTGTGGAGTGGCTCACAGACACCGCGTGACAAGGGCTCTTTTCGGACACCCGCACAGGAATGAACCACGAATGGTCCAGACCTATTGACGCACTGGTCTAGTCCTCTTAATCTCTGCGTCACCTCCGAGGAACGGTTCCCCGGCGTGCGCACGCCCGGGACCCAACACGACCCACCCCCTTGTCAGTTGTGTTCTGCCGACCTCCCCAGGAGGAACCGAACGTGCTGTCCCCCACCCGCGCGAGAGCCACGCTCCTCGCCGCCGGCGCCAGTGTCGCCGCGCTGCTGCTCGGCTCGCTCGCCGCGACCCCCTCGCAAGCCGCCGACCAGGAGTCCTGTCGCCCCGACGGGCTCTACGAGACGCCGGGCGTCTCGGTCCCCTACTGCTCCGTGTACGACTCCGAGGGCCGCGAGAAGATGGGCGCCGACCACCCGCGGCGCGTCATCGGCTACTTCACGAACTGGCGGACCGGCAAGGACGGCAAGCCCGCCTACCTCGCCTCCGACATCCCCTGGGACAAGGTCACCCACCTCAACTACGCCTTCGCACACGTCGACGGCGCGAACAAGCTCTCGGTCGGGACCGACGGACCGGAGAACGCGTCGACCGGCATGACGTGGCCGGGAGTCGCCGGTGCCGAAATGGACCCCGATCTCCCCTACAAGGGCCATTTCAACCTGCTCAACAAGTTCAAGAAGCAGTATCCGAACGTGAAGACGATGGTCTCCGTCGGCGGCTGGGCCGAGACCGGCGGCTACTTCGACGACAGCGGCGAGCGCGTCGACTCCGGCGGCTTCTACTCGATGGCCACCAACGCCGACGGCTCGGTCAACCAGGCCGGGATCGACACCTTCGCGGACTCGGCGGTCGCCTTCATCCAGAAGTACGGCTTCAACGGCGTCGACATCGACTACGAGTACCCGACCACCATGAAGGACGCCGGCAACCCGCTGGACTGGACGCTGTCCAACGCCCGCCGGGCCGGTCTGGTCAAGGGCTACGCCGCGCTGATGAAGACGCTGCGCGAGAAGCTCGACCGGGCGTCCGCCGCCGACGGCACCCACTACCTGCTCAGCGTCGCCGCCCCCTCGTCGGGCTACCTGCTGCGCGGCATGGAGACCTTCCAGGTCCAGAAGTACCTGGACTACGTCAACATCATGTCGTACGACCTGCACGGCGCCTGGAACGAGTACGTCGGCCCGAACGCCGCGCTCTTCGACGACGGCAAGGACGCGGAACTCGCCCAGGCGAGCGTCTACTCGACGTCGCAGTACGGCGGGACCGGCTACCTCAACACCGACTGGGCCTACCACTACTTCCGCGGTTCGATGCCGTCCGGCCGGATCAACATCGGCCTGCCGTACTACACCCGCGGCTTCAAGAACGTGCAGGGCGGCACCAACGGCCTCTGGGGCAAGGCGGCTTCGACCGACTGCCCGGCGGGCGCGGGCCTGACCAAGTGCGGTGACGGCGCCGTCGGCATCGACAACCTCTGGCACGACGAGGACACCGCCGGCAAGGAGTCGCCCGCCGGCTCCAACCCGATGTGGCACGCCAAGAACCTGGAGAAGGGCATCGTCGGCGACTACGTCACGGACTACGGGTTCCCCGCGGACACGAAGCTGACCGGCACCTACGTCCGCAACTACGACTCCACCCTGGTCGCGCCCTGGCTGTGGAACGCCGAGAAGAAGGTCTTCCTCTCCACCGAGGACGAGCAGTCCGTGCAGGCCAAGGCGGACTACGTGGCCGACAAGGGCATCGGCGGCACGATGATCTGGGAGCTGGCCGGCGACTACGGCTGGGACGCCGCCAAGGGGCAGTACGAGCCCGGCTCGACGCTCACCTCCACGATGTACGACACCTTCAAGAACGCCGCGCCGTACGGGGCCACGCGCTCCACCATCGACCTGCCGACGCGGGCGCTGGACATCGACGTCTCCTTCGGCCAGTTCCCGCTGGGCGACTCCAACTACCCGATCAGCCCCAAGCTGACGATCACCAACAACACGAAGACGGCGCTGCCCGGCGGCACGGAGTTCCAGTTCGACTACTCCACCTCGGCGCCCGCCAACGCCAAGGACCAGTCGGGCTTCGGCACCACGATCGTGCGCAGCGACCACACCGCGGCGAACAACATCGGCGGGCTGAAGGGCGACTACAACCGCGTCTCCCTGAAGCTGCCGTCCTGGCAGAGCCTGGAGCCCGGCGCGTCGGTCCAGGTCGACTTCGTCTACTACCTGCCGACCTCCACGCCGTCCAACTGGACCGTGACCTTCGGCGGCACGTCGTACGCCCTCGCGGCGGACCTGGCCCGCGGCACGACGCTCGTCGAGCCGGACACGGGCTCGACTCCGACGCCCGACCCGTCCGGCTCCACCGGCCCGAGCCCCGACCCGTCGGGCGGCGCGTGCACGGCGGCGGAGTGGAACGCGAGCGCGGAGTACGGCACGGGTACGACGGTCAGCCACGGGTCGCACCAGTGGAAGGCGAAGTGGTGGACGAAGGGCGAGACGCCCGGGTCCACGGGCGAATGGGGCGTCTGGCAGGACCTGGGCGCCTGCTGATCCCCCTCCGGGGCGGGGCCCTTGGGCGGGCGGCATCCCCGGGGGCCCGCCCGGGTCCGGGGCAGAGGGTTCCGTCCTCAAGCGCCGGACGGGCTTGAGTGGGGCGCCGGCCCCCACGGAGTTTGCCCCGTCCCGGGCCGACCGGTTCCGTCCTCAATCGCCGGACGGGCTGAAGAGCACGCCTGCGCCTCCCGGGTGGGGTCCGGGGTCCCTCCGGGGCGTCTCCTCAGACGACGAACGTTCGGCGGGTACGCAGCCGTGCCCGGGTATCTGTTCGTCGTCCTGCGGGGACTCCCCTGCACGCCCCCGAACCGGCCGCCACGCGTCTGGACGCCGGTGGAACGACTGTCGCAGACGCATACGCGTCCGGGTGGGGGCGTGCAGGGCAGTCCCCGCAGAAAATGGCGTACGACCCGGGTCCTCCGCGTCGTCGGGTGAACACGCCATTTTTGAGGAGTCTGCCCGGAGGGACCCCGCCCCCACCCACCGGACGGTGGGCGGCCCGCACCCTACGGAGGAGGGCCACCCCCAGCCCGTCCGGCGATTGAGGACGGACCCCCCACCCCCGCCGGGGCGAACAACGCGTCCTGGGCCGCCTCCCGCGCCACCAGCAGCGCCCCCCGCAGGACCGCCGTCCCCCCGAGCCGTCCCGCCCGTACCCCCGTCCGCAGCGGGGACATCGATTCCAGCCGCTCCGACACCCGAGCGGCCAACGCGTCGCCCCCCGCATGGCCCACCTCGCCCGACAGGAGCACGAGCCCCGGGTCCAGGACCGAGGCGACGGCGGCGACACCCAGCGCGAGGCGGTCGGCGAGGGCGCCGAGGTACGCCTCGCCGTCACCCTCCCCCGCGAGCGCCGCCCGTACGGCAGCCGCCGCCCCCGGCTCCTGACCCACCGCCGGGGCGACGATCCCGTGCGTGGCGGCGAGTTCGCAGAGCGGCACCGAACCGGCCAGGGAGTGGAAGCCCCCCTCGCAGTTGACGGCCGACGGCGTCCCGACCGTGCCGGGGACCGGCAGGAACCCGATCTCCCCCGCACCGCCCGACGCGCCCCGCCGCAGCTTCCCGTCCAGCATGAGTGCCGCGCCCACCCCGTGCCCCAGCCAGAGCAGGACGAAGGTGTCGGAGTCGTGCGCGGCACCGGCCCGGTGCTCGGCGACCGCGGCGAGATTGGTCTCGTTCTCGACGAGCACGGTCGCCGGCAACCGCTCCTGGAGCACCCGGACCAGGCTGCGGTGCCACGAGGGCAGCCCGGTGGTGTCCCGCAGCTCCCCCGTGACGGGATCGACGAGTCCGGGCGCCCCGATGCCGACGCTGTGCAGGGGCGCGCTCCCCGCGCTGCGGGCGGTGGTCGCCAGGAGTGCGGCGGCCTGCTCGACGGCGTCGTCCCCCTCCGTGTCGCTCCCGATCGGCAGGGTCGCCTCGGCCAGCGTCGCGCCCAGCAGATCGGTGACCACGACGGCGACGCTGTCGGTGCGCACGTCGAGGCCGGCCAGCAGGGCGCGGTCCGCGACGATCCCGTAGAGCCGGGCGTTGGGCCCCCGGCGCACGGCGCCGCTCTCGCCGACCACATGGATCAGACCCGCGCCCTGGAGGCGCTCGACCAGGTCGGCGACGGTGGGCCGGGAGAGCCCGGTGAGGGTCTTCAACTGCGTGGCCGTCAACGGGCCGTCCTGCTGGAGGAGCCGCAGGGCGAGCCGGTCGTTGATGGCCCGAGCGGTGCTCGGTGATGCGGGCATGCCGGGATCCTTCCAGATCACCGCCGCGGTGGAGGACCGGGCGGTCTATTTATCAGGCAGGGTTCCTGATAGTTTACGGGCCGCACATCGAGGCGACGGACTCAGGGGAGGGCACGGCGGTATGACATCGGATTCCACGGCAGCGGTCTTCGGCTCACACGAGGTGAGGCGGGCCAGGTATGCCGTCGCGGCGGTCTTCACCGTCCACGGCGCGGTGACGGGCAGCTTCGCCACCCGGGTGCCCTGGATCCAGGACCACGCCGGAGTCAGCGCCGGTCAGCTCGGCCTCGCCCTGGCGTTCCCCGCGATCGGCGCCTCGGTCGCGATGCCGCTGGCCGGCGCGGTCAGCCACCGCTTCGGCGCCCGGACCGCCCTGCGCGGACTGCTGGCCCTGTGGACGCTGGCGCTGATCCTGCCCTCGCTGGCGCCCGGACTGCTCACACTGTGCACGGCGCTGTTCTTCTACGGGGCGTCGGCCGGCATGTCCGACGTGGCGATGAACGCGCTCGGGGTCGAGGTGGAGAACCGTCTCGACAAGTCGATCATGTCGGGGCTGCACGGGATGTGGAGCGTGGGCGCCCTGATCGGCTCGGCGGCGGGCACGGTGGCCGCTCATCTGGGGGCCGACGCCCGGCTGCACCACCTCATAGCCGCCCTGGTCCTGACCGCCCTGGGGCTGATCGCCTGCCAGTGGGTGCTCGACCTGCGCAGCGAGCCGGACGAGGAGCCGCCGCCGCGCTTCGCGCTGCCGCCGAAGTCGGCCCTGGTCATCGGTGCGGTGGGCTTCTGCGCGGTGTTCGCGGAGGGCGCCAGCCTGGACTGGTCGGCGGTCTACCTCCGCGACACGCTCGACAGTTCGGCCGGTCTCGCGGCGGCTTCCACGACCGCGTTCGCACTGACGATGGCGGTCGCCCGGATCGCCGGCGACCGGGTCGTCGACCGCTTCGGCGCGGTGCGCACCGTACGGTCCGGTGGCGTCCTGGCCACGGCCGGCGGGGTGCTGGTCGTCGTCGCCCCGCACCCGGCCCTGGCGATGTGCGGCTTCGGTCTGATGGGGCTCGGGATCGCCGTGGTGGTCCCGCTCGCCTTCGCCGCGGCGGGGCGCAGCGGCCCCAAGCCGGCCCAGGCCATCGCGGGCGTCGCGACGATCACGTACACCTCCGGGCTGATCGCCCCGTCGGCGATCGGTTCACTGGCCGAGGCGACCTCGCTGGTGGTGTCGTTCGGGCTGGTGTCCGTGCTGGCGTTCGGTCTGGTGCTGGGTGCCGGGGTGCTGCGGGCCGGTGACCGCAAGGTGTCCGGGGCCGGAACCGGGGCCGGTACGCGGGACGTGCCGGCGGCCGAGCCCCGCCCCTGACGCGGCCGGGCGAACCGGAGCGGGTGGGTCCGGCCGGGAGGCGCGCACCGGCCGGAACTACCATGGCGCTGATCTTTTCCGCGATGAGCGCCGAACCGGGCGAGGTGCCGGGCTCACGCACCTATACACAGGGAGCAACCATGGGCCTCGGCGTGCGCTGGACCTTGCACGGCGACGGGAAGACGCCGGCACCCGGAGCGGTGGTCCGTCCCGACGAACGGCTCTCCTGGCCCCGGACCTTCGGGCTCGGCGCGCAGCACGTGGTCGCCATGTTCGGCGCTTCGTTCGTCTCGCCGGTTCTGATGGGGCTCGACCCGAACCTGGCGATCATGATGTCGGGCGTCGCGACGGCCATCTTCCTGCTGGCCACGCGCGGCCAGGTGCCCAGCTACCTGGGCTGCTCGCTCTCCTTCGTCGGGGTCGCCGCGACGATCCGGGCGAGCGGCGGCGACAGCGCCGTGGTCACGGGCGCGGTGTTCGTGGTCGGGGCGGTGCTCTTCCTGGCCGGGCTCGCGGTGCAGCGGTTCGGCGCGCGGATCATCCACGCGGCGATGCCGCCGGTGGTGACGGGCGCGGTCGTCATGCTCATCGGGTTCAACCTGGCACCGGTGACCGCGTCGACGTACTGGCCGCAGGACCAGTGGACCGCGCTTCTGGTGATGCTGTTCACCGGCCTGGCCGTGGTGTGCCTGCGCGGCTTCTTCTCCCGGATCGCGATCTTCCTCGGGCTCGTCTTCGGCTACGTCCTGTCCTGGGTGCTGGACCGCGTCCTCGGGAAGATCCACTCCCCCGCCGGCGGTGCCGAGGCCGTCGACCACTGGCGGCTGGACCTCTCGGGGGTGGGGAAGGCCGACTGGGTCGGGCTGCCGTCGTTCCACGCGCCGAGCTTCCAGTGGTCGGCGATCCTCGTCGCGCTGCCGGTGGTCATCGCGCTGATCGCCGAGAACGCCGGGCATGTGAAGGCGGTGGGCGAGATGACCGGTCGTTCGCTGGACGGCAAGCTGGGCACGGCGATCGCCGCGGACGGCGCCGCCTCGATGCTGTCGACGGCGGTGGGCGGCCCGCCGAACACCACGTACTCCGAGAACATCGGGGTGATGGCCGCGACCCGGGTCTACTCCACCGCCGCCTACTGGGCCGCGGCCTGCTTCGCTCTGCTGTTCGGTCTCTGCCCGAAGTTCGGCGCGGTCGTCGCCGCCATCCCGGGCGGGGTGCTCGGCGGCATCACCGTCATCCTGTACGGCATGATCGGCCTGCTCGGCGCGCAGATCTGGCTGAACGGCAAGGTCGATCTGCGCAACCCGCTGAACCTGGTGCCGGCCGCCGCGGGCATCATCATCGGCGTCGGCGGGGTCAGCCTGAAGATCACCGACAACTTCGAACTCGGCGGCATCGCCCTCGGCACCATCGTCGTGATCACCGGCTACCACGTGCTGCGCGCCTTCGCCCCGGCCCACCTCAAGACGCAGGAGCCACTCCTCGACGAGGGCACCTCCACGTACGACAAGGAGCCGCCGGCCGCCGGTTCCTGACCGGGTCAGCCGGTCGCGAGCGCGTAGGCGTAGTCGGGCGAGAACGAACCCGCCGGGCCCTGGCAGCCGTCGGACTCGCCCGGCAGCTTCACCCACAGATAGGCGTCGATCCGGGCCTCCCCCGTCCGCGTGGTGGGGGCCCGCCCCAGCGCCCGGCCCGCCGGATCGCACCACTCGTCGCCCCGGGGCGCCCCGTTCCCGTTGCGGCTGGTGTCGATGACGGCGCCCAGCCGCGCGGGTCCGCCGAGCGCGGCCAGCACCTGCCGGGCGTAGGCGGCCTCGTCGGCGGTGCGGTGGAAGTTCGACACATTGGTGAAGATGCCGTCGCCGCTGCTCGCCGCCCCGGCCGCCCGCAGCGCCGCGGCCTGCTTCGCGGCGGGGTGCCAGCCCGAGTGCCCGCCGTCGAAATACACCTTGGCCTTCGGATTCGCCGCGTGCAGGGCGTCACCGGCCCGGGCCAGCGAGGCGTTGCGGGCCGCCAGGTCACCCGCCGGCAGACAGTCGGACTGCGCGACGGAGTCGGGTTCCAGGATCACGATCACCGGCCCGCCGCCGAGCCCGGCGGCGAACTCCCGTATCCACGCGTCGTACGCGACGAGGTCCGGCGCGCCGCCCTCGGAGGCCCCGCCGCAGTCCCTGCCGGGGATGGCGTACGGCACCAGGACCGGGGTCCGGCCGGTCCGGGTCGCCGCCGATGTGACCGCCCGGACCTGGCCGGTGACCTCCCCGGGGTTGTAGGAGGCGAACCAGACGGCGGCGGGCCGCGCCGCTATCCGCGTCTCGATCAGCGGGCGCCGGGGGTCGGTGCGGTGCGCCGCGACCCAGTCCAGCACCTGCGATCCGGGGTGGCGGTAGAGCCCGTCGGCGGGCGGTGCGGTGGTCCTGGTCGCGGAGGGCGCGGGTTTCAACGGCCGGGGCGCACGCGAGGCGCTGGAGGCCGGCGCGGACGGGGTGCGCGGGGCGGCCGTGGCGCTCGGCACCGCGGGCAGCGGCGCCGCCGTGGGTGACGCCGAGACGGCGGGGGCGGCGCGGGTGTCCTTGTCCTGGCCGCCGAGGGCGGACATCACGCCGGTCGCCACGCCGGCGACGACCACCGCGGACGCGACGACGGCCATCGCCTGCCGACGCGCCCGCACCCTGCGCCGCCTGGACTCCCGCCGCGCGCCCCGGTGTTGTGTACCTGCCCCCGACACTCCCCGCTCCCTTCCCCGCGTTACGGGGAGCTTAGGGGGTGTTCAGTCCTCCGGGAGTTCGACCGGGGCCAGTTCCTCGAAGAGATCGCCGGGGCCGGGGTTGGTCGCGTCGCTCGCGCCGCCGAAGTGGGTCATCACGCCCCAGACCGCGTTGAGCGCGGTCTGCACGGCGCCCTCGGCCCAGCCCGCCGTCCAGGAGATGTCGTCGCCGGCCAGGAACAGGCCCCGCTTGTCGGCGGGCAGCCGGTCCTGCATGAAGTGGGTGAACAGGCGCCGCTGGTAGCGGTAGTGGCCGGGCAGGTTGGCCTTGAACGCGCCCATGAAGTACGGCTCGTTCTCCCAGGACACCGTCACCGGGTTGCCGATGATGTGGCCCCGGATGTCGACGTTCGGGTAGATCTCGCCGAGCGACTTCAGCATGACGTCCATCCGCTCGGCCGCCGACAGCGGCAGCCACTTCAGGCTGTCGTCGCACCAGGTGTACGAGAGGCAGATGCTGGCCGGCCGGTCCGGGCCGTCGTCCAGGAGGTACGTGCCCCGGGTCATCCGGTCGGTCAGCGTCATCGACATGGTGTCGCGGCCGGTGGTCTCGTCCTTGTCCAGCCAGAACGGCCGGTCGACGGGCACGAACAGCTTGGACGACTCCATGTAGTGGGTGCGCTCCATCGCCGTCCAGTGGTCGATCGGGAAGAGCGCGTCGTCGCAGGCGATCTTGGAGAGCAGCAGCCAGGACTGGCCGGTGAAGACGGCCGCCCGGTAGGTGCGGATGTCGCCGGACGCGTCGGTGACGGTGATCCGGTTGCCGGCGGTGCGGTGCAGCCGGGTGACGGCCCCGCGCGGCTCGCCGTCGTGCAGCGAGGCGAGCGAGGTGCCCAGCGGCCAGTGGACGGTCTTCTGCGGTTCGCGTTCCCACAGGCGCAGCGGGAGCTGCTGGCTGCCGCCGACGATGGAGCGGTGGTGGTCGTCCGCCTCGGTGTAGACGACGCGCAGGATCTCCAGGATGGAGTTGGGGAAGTCGGTGTCCCAGCCCCCGGTCCCGAAGCCGACCTGCCCGAAGATCTCGCGGTGGCGGAAGGACTTGAAGGCGTCGGACTCGCAGAGGAAGCCGTAGAAGGTCTGGTTGTCCAGCTTCTCGACCAGGCGGGCCCAGATCTCCCTGATCCGCGGGACATCGCGCTCGCGCATCGCCCGGTTCATGTCGGAGAAGTCGGCGCCCTCCTCCAGGCAGGCGTTCCAGGCGTCCATCACATCGCGGTAGACCTGCGGGAGTTCATCGATGGTCCGCGCGTAGTGCGACTCGCCCTTGAGGTCCACGACGGTCGAGGGGGTGGCCGGGGAGAGCGGGTTGGGGAACTCCTTCGTCTCCAGGCCGACCAGGTCGATGTAGTGCTGGAGGGCGGTCGACGACGGCGGGAAGCGCATCGCGCCCATCTCGGCGGTGAGCGGCTCGCCGTCCGTGGCACAGCCCTCGAACTCCACGGTGCGCAGCCGGCCGCCGATGCGGTCGGCCTCGTACACCACGGGCCGCAGGCCCATCTTCATCAGCTCGTAGGCGGTGATGATGCCGGAGAGCCCGCCGCCGATGACGGCCACCTCGGTGCCGTGCTCGGTGGCCGGTATCTGGCCGATGCCCGCGGGGTGCGCGAGGAAGTCGTCGTACGCGTAGGGGAAGTCCGGCCCGAACATGGTGATCGCAGGGGCCGCTTCCTCGGTGTGCTGGACGGCGGGGGGCACGGACGTCATGGGGTACGGACTCCTTGCGGGAAGGCGGGAGAGGCAGCAGGCAGGGGCGGGCGGCGGGCTCAGACGAGGGAGCCGTACAGGCCGGGGCGGCGGTCGCGCAGATACGGGTTGGCGGCCCGGGACGCGGCCAGCAGGGCGGGGTCGATGTCGGCGGTGACGAGTTCCTCGCCGCGCCCCGCACGGGCGCGGACCGTGCCGTCGGGGCCGGCCAGGCAGCTCAGTCCGGTGAAGTCGAACGGGCCTTCCTGGCCGGTCCGGTTGACGTAGGCGATGTAGAGCTGGTTCTCGAAGGCACGGACCGGGACGACGGATTCGGCGACGAACGAGAAGGGGTGCATCAGCGCGGTCGGCACCAGCAGCAGATCGGCGCCGGCCAGGGCGTGCGCGCGGACGTTCTCCGGGAACTCGACGTCGTAGCAGGTCAGCAGGCCGATGCGGACGCCGTCCAGCACGGCCTGGATGACCGGCTCGTCGCCGGGGGTGAACCAGTGCTGTTCGAAGTCGCCGAAGAGGTGGGTCTTGCGGTAGTGGGCGAGCGCGGTGCCGTCGGGTCCGATGAGCTGCGCGGAGTTGTACAGGGTGTCGCCGTCGCGCTCCGGGTAGCCGTAGTGGACGGCGATCCGGTGCCGTGCGGCGATCTCGGCGACGGCGCGGGCGGCGGGCCCGTCGGCGGCCTCGGCCAGCCGGGGCACGTCATCCCCGATCGCGTACCCGGTCAGGTACATCTCGGGGCAGACCAGCAGCCGGGCGCCGGTGTCCGCGGCCCGTCGCGCGGCGTCCTCCAGCAGCTCGACGGTGCCGGCGACCGAGCCGGGGCGTCCGGAGCTCTGGAGCAGGGCGGTGCGCAACGGCGGCATGGCTGACCTCGGGCGGTGCGGGCGGAACGGGGACGTATTGACCGTACGTTCCGCGATTCGGCCCGGACAAGGCGCGACCGTTGCGCACCGACCGCCGATCCGTTGCGCTGTTCGGGCGGGATGCGACGATTCGTTGCGCGGGGGGCCGGGGTCAGCCCGGCGACCCCGACGAATACCGCCTGAGCAGGGGCGACAGCACCAGCACGGACTTCGTCCGCTCGACGTACGGCTCGCCCGCGATCCGCTCCAGGACCTGCTCGAAGTGGCGCATGTCCGCCGCGAAGACCTGGACGAGCGCGTCCGCGTCCCCGGTGACCGTGGACGCCGACGCCACTTCCGGATAGCGGGCGAGCCCCTGCTTGATCGACTCCGGCGAGGTGTTGCGGCTGCAGTAGATCTCGATGTAGCCCTCGGTCTCCCACCCGAGCGCCGCCGGGTCGACCCGCACGGTGAACCCGGTGATGGCGCCCTCGGCGCGCAGCCGGTCCACCCGGCGTTTCACGGCGGGCGCGGACAGGCCGATGATGGAGCCGATGTCGGCGTAGGAACGGCGGGCGTCCTCGGCCAGGGCGTGGACGATGCGTTCGTCGAGGTCGTTCAGTCGCACGTCGTACGGGTCACTTCTCTGCGGTGGCGCGGGCGGGCACGGCTGTGCCGGGGGCGGCGCGTGCCGCCCCCGGCAGTAGACCATGGGCCCGCCCCTCCGGGCGCGCTCACCGGGGGGGGTGCCAGGTGTATCGACCCGGGTCAGAAGGGGAAGCGCGAGCGGCCGTGCTGCACGGAGATCCACTTCTGGGTGGTGAAGGCCTCCAGCATCGCGTCGCCGTTGAGCCGTCCGAGCCCGGAGTTCTTCTCGCCGCCGAAGGGGACGACGGGCTCGTCGTGGATGGTGCCGTCGTTGATGTGGATCATGCCGGTGCGGATGCGCTGCCCGACGCGGACGCCGCGCTCGATGTCGGAGGTGTGGACGGCGCCGCTCAGGCCGTACGGGGTGTCGTTGGCGATCCGGACCGCCTCGTCCTCCCCGTCGAAGGGGATGAGGAGCGCGACAGGGCCGAATATCTCCTGCGAGAGCACCGGGGAGTCGGCCGGGAGCCCGGTCAGGACGGAGGGGCTGACGAGGTTGCCGTCGGCCCGGCCGTGCAGCAGTGCGGTGGCGCCCGCCTCGACGGTCCGGTCCACGAGGGTGCTGATCGCCTCGGCCTGGGTGGAGTTGATCAGCGGGCCGATCAGGGTCGCCGGGTCGGCGGGGTCGCCGACGGTCAGCGAGGCGACCTTGGCGACGAACTTCCCGGTGAACTCCTCCTCCACCGCGCGGTCGACCAGGATGCGGTTGGCGGCCATGCAGACCTGGCCCTGGTGCACGTAGCGGCTGAAGACCGCCGCGTCGACGGCGTAGTCCACATCGGCGTCGTCCAGCACGATGAGGGCGCTGTTGCCGCCGAGTTCGAGCACGGAGCGTTTCAGGAGCGCGGCGCAGACGGTGGCGACGTGCCGGCCGACCTTGTCGGACCCGGTGAAGGAGATGACCTGCGGGACGGGGTGCTCCAGCAGGGCGTCACCGATCTCCGCGATGTCGGTGACGACGACGTTCAGCAGCCCGGCCGGGAGCCCGGCGTCCTCGAACACCTTGGCCACCAGGGTGCCGCCGCAGACCGGTGTGTTCTGGTGCGGCTTGAGGACGACGGCGTTGCCGAGCGCCAGGGCCGGGGCGACCGACTTCAGCGACAGCAGGAAGGGGAAGTTGAACGGGCTGATGACGCCGACCACGCCCACCGGGACCCGGTAGACCCGGTTCTCCTTGCCCTCGGTCGGCGAGGGCAGGATCTGCCCGGTGGACCGCATCGCCAGCCCGGCGGCCTCGCGCAGGAACTCCTTGGCCAGGTACAGCTCGAAGGCCGCCTTCACCCGGGTCCCGCCGAGTTCGGCGACGATCGCGTCACCGATCTCGCCCTCGCGCTCCTCGACGATCCGCAGCGCCTTCTCCAGCACGGCCCGCCGCGCGTACGGGTTGGTGTCGGCCCACGCCTGCTGGGCGTTCTCGGCCGCGCGGTAGGCCTGGTCCACCTCGTCGGCCGTGGCGACCGTGATCGCGGCGAGCTTCGTCCCGTCGAAGGGGTTGAAGTCGACGATGTCCCAGGAGCCCTTGCCCGGCCTCCACTCTCCGTCGATGTACTGATGGGCCAGGTCGGTGAAGAAGGACATGAGATCCCTTGCAGCAGAGAGACGGAGGACGGCTGACGGGAATTCATACTACTTATCGGCGACTTGAGTTGGCGGGCATTCCAGGCCGGTCCTGGCGCGGTATCCGGCCAACTCACCACCCCCACGCGCCCCCGGACACGCCGGTGCCCCTCCCGGCGCGGACGGCCGGGAGGGGCACGGTGGCCACAGGGCGGTGGATCACATCCAGCTGGCGTGCAGCGGCTTGCCCTCGGCGTATCCGGCGGCGCTCTGCACCCCGACGACCGCCTTCTCGGCGAACTCCGCGAGCGAGGCCGCGCCGGCGTACGTGCAGGACGAGCGGACACCCGCGATGATCGAGTCGATCAGGTCCTCGACGCCGGGGCGCGTCGGGTCCAGGAACATCCGCGAGGTGGAGATGCCCTCCTCGAACAGCGCCTTGCGGGCCCGGTCGTACGCGGACTCCTCGGAGGTGCGGTTCTTCACGGCGCGCGCGGAGGCCATGCCGAAGGACTCCTTGTAGAAGCGCCCGTCGGCGGACTGCTGGAGGTCGCCCGGGGACTCGTACGTACCGGCGAACCAGGAGCCGATCATCACGTTGGACGCGCCGGCCGCGAGCGCCATGGCGACATCGCGGGGGTGGCGGACCCCGCCGTCCGCCCAGACGTGCTTGCCGTACTTCTTCGCCTCGGCCGCGCACTCCAGCACGGCGGAGAACTGGGGCCTGCCCACACCGGTCATCATGCGGGTGGTGCACATGGCGCCCGGTCCGACACCGACCTTGATGATGTCGGCACCGGCCTCGATGAGGTCGCGCACGCCCTCCGCGGCGACGATGTTGCCCGCCACGATCGGCACCCGCGGGTCCAGAGCCCGGACCGCGCGGACCGCGCTGATCATGGACTCCTGGTGACCGTGCGCGGTGTCCACGACCAGGGTGTCGACGCCCGCGTCGAGGAGCTGCTCGGCCTTGCCCGCCACATCGCCGTTGATGCCGACGGCGGCGGCGATCCGCAGCTTGCCGGCCGCGTCGGTGGCCGGGGTGTAGAGCGTGGCGCGCAGGGCGGCCTTGCGGGTGAGGATGCCGACGAGCCGGCCGTCCGCGTCGACCGCGGGGGCGAGCTTGCGGTTGGCGCCGTCGAGCTTGTTGAACGCGTCGCGCGGGTCGATGTCCGCGTCCAGCAGGACCAGGTCCTTGGACATGACCTCGGAGAGCTGGGTGAAGCGGTCCACACCCGACAGGTCGTGGTCGGTGACCACACCGACGGGCCGCCGCTCGTCGTCGACGACGACACCCGCGCCGTGCGCCCGCTTGTGCAGCAGGGACAGGGCGTCGGCGACCGTCTGGCCCGGGGCCAGCTCGATGGGCGTGTCGAGCACCAGGTGGCGCGTCTTCACCCAGGAGACGACATCGGTGACGACCTCGATCGGGATGTCCTGCGGGATGACGACGATCCCGCCGCGGCGGGCGACCGTCTCGGCCATCCGGCGGCCCGCGATGGCGGTCATGTTCGCGACGACGAGCGGGATGGTGGTGCCGCTGCCGTCGGGCGAGGACAGGTCCACGCCCTGGCGCGATCCGACCGCCGACCGGCCCGGGACCATGAAGACGTCGTCGTACGTGAGGTCGTACGGGACCGAGGGGGACTCTGTGTAGCGACCGGTGCCGGGCTCAAGAAAACGCATAACACTCATTTTTTCATACGAAATGGCGCAGGTCGCTTCCACGAAGACACAGCGAATGACTCCCGCTCTCGTACGTTCCTCCAAGGAACCATCGCGGGAGTCCCGGGCAAGTGGAACCTGCCTTACCCGCAGACCCTACCCGCACAGCTTTCAACCATTCTCGAACGCCTGCCCTGGACCTGGTGACAGGGGGTCAGGTAGCTTCAAACCCGCAGGTCCCGTGGGTCACCCAACGCCCCCGGAGGAACGGACGGATCATGTACAACTGCCGTCACCCGTACGACCGGAGAGGATCACGACCCGCCCGTGGAGAACGAACTGCCGGACATTTACTGCCCGTTCCCCCAACGGACGAATCCGTACGTCGCTCACGTACGGGGCCATCTCGACACCTGGACCCGCAACACCGGTCTGGTGCACCGGGATTCGGCCAGGGAGCGCTTCGAGCAGGCGGACTTCGGCGCATTCGTCGGGATGGTGTACCCGACCGCCGACAGTGACAATCTGGACCTCGTCGCCGACTGGTTCGTCTGGCTCTTCCTCGTCGACGACCAGCTCGACGACGGCCACCTCGGCCGCAGCCCCGACCGGGTCCGGGACGTGGTCGCCCAGATGCAGGCCGTGGTCGACGGCACCCGCACGGGCGTCCTGGAGAACGAGGAGCTGCCCGCCGCCGTGGTCGCCCTCATCGACCTGTGGCACCGCACGACACCGACCACCGCGGTGCACTGGCGGCGCCGCTTCGCCTGGCACCTGATGACGTACCTCACCACGGCCACCACCTGGGAGGCCGGGAACCGGGCGGCGGACATCGTGCCGTCGGAGGCCCTGTACATCGAGAAGCGCCGCCACACCGGAGCGATCCATGTCTGCATGGACCTCATAGAGATCGTCGCGGGCATCGAGGCTCCCCAGTCGATCCACAACGACCCGCGGTTCATCACCGCGCTGGAGGCCTCGTGCAACGTCGTGTGCTGGGCCAATGACGTCTATTCCTACGAGAAGGAGCAGGTGCTCGGCGAGATCCACAACCTCGTCCACCTGGTCCGCCACCACCGCGGCTACGGCAAGCAGCAGGCGCTGGAGCACGTCTGCGCGGAGATCGCCACCGAGACGGAGCGCTTCCTGACGGCGGAGGCCGAGCTGCTGGCCGCCTATCCGCAGCTGGCGCGGATGCTGGAGCCGTATCTCGACGGGATGCGGAGCTGGATGCGCGGGAATCTCGACTGGTCCCGGCAGACACCCCGCTACAACCCGGCGGACGTCAGCCAGTACAAGGAACCGGAGCAGTACCTGGAGGCCAGGGTCCTGGGCGTCGCGCAGGACTGAGCCCGACGACGTGAAGGGGCGGGCGGCCCGGTGGCCGCCCGCCCCTTCACGTCGTCCGGTGCGTCAGTCGCCGTCCGGGTCGGCCCGCTCCAGGGCCGGCCGCAGCGGGGCAGTGGACTCCGTCAGCAGATAATCGGCCGCCGCCGTGTCCGTGACGAGGCTCGTGACCAGGCCGGAGCGGAGGACCGCGCCGATCGCCGCGGCCTTGCGCTGGCCGCCCGCGATGGCCACCACCTCGGGGATGCGGCGCAGCCGGTCCGCCTCGACGGTGATGCAGCGCTCGCCGAGGTCGCGGCCGACCCGGCGGCCGTCCGCGTCGAACAGGTGGGCCGACATCTCGGCGGCGACGCCGAGCGAGGCGTAGTGCCCGCGCTCCTCGTCGGAGAGCATGTCGTGGACGGTCGAGATGCCCGGCTCCCAGGAGCCGATGGAGACGGCCGCGACCGTCACCTTGTCGAAGTACTCGAAGGCGCGGGCGATCCCCGTCTGGTGGCGCAGCGCGGCGGCCGTGGCCGGGTCGGGCAGCAGCATCGGCGCGTAGATCGGGTGGGCCTCGCCGCCGGAGACCTGGGCTGCGCGCCGTACAGCCTCGACCGAACCGCGTTCGGCGGTGCCCGCGTCGTACACCCCGGTGAGCTGCACGACGGTGCACGGCGGCAGCCGGTCGAGCGCGGCCGCCATGTGGATGGTGGAGCGGCCCCAGGCGAGCCCGAGGACATCGCCCTCGTTCACCAGTTCGCCCAGCAGGTCGGCCGCGACCTCACCCAGGTTCTCCGGGTCCGCCGCGTCGTCCTGCTCCTCCGCCGGCGACTCGACCACGACCGCGTGGCGCAGCCCGTAGCGGGCGCGGAGCGCGTCGGAGCGCTCGGCGTCCAGCTCGGCGGGGACCCGGATCTCGATCCGTACCAGGTCGCGTTCCAGGGCCGTCTCCAGGACCCGGGCCACCTTGAAGCGGCTGACGCCGAACTCCTCGGCGATCTGGATCTTGGACTTGCCCTCAAGGTAGAAGCGGCGGGCCATGGCCGCCGCCTGCACCAGCTCCGCGGGCCCCATCCGCAGGGCGGACCGGCCCGCCGACATTGCAGACACCGCGTTCTCCTCACTGCTGTTCACGCTCTTGATACGCCGTTCATCCTGTCAGATACGGCGATCCCTGACCGGTCCCGTCGGACCCCGTTCATCTGCCCTTGGCCGGGGCGACCCGCGCTCACGGGCCCGCAGCGGCACGGCCTCAGTGGGCGCAGGCCCAGCCGGCCGACCCGATGGCCCCGTCCGCCTTGGCCCGCAGGGCCCGTACCGCGGCGGCCGGGTCCTGGGCGCCGTACACGGCGGAGCCGGCGACGAAGACATCGGCCCCCGCCTCGGCGCACCGCTCGATGGTGGACTCGGAGACCCCGCCGTCGACCTGGAGCCACAGATCGAGCCCGTGCTTGGAGATCAGCTCACGGGTGCGGCGGATCTTCGGCAGCATGATGTCCAGGAACGCCTGGCCGCCGAAGCCCGGCTCCACCGTCATGATCAGCAGCATGTCGAGCTCGGGGAGCAGGTCCTCGTACGGCTCGATGGGCGTCGCCGGCTTGAGCGCCATGGAGGCGCGGGCTCCCTTGGCACGGATCTCCCGCGCCAGCCGTACGGGGGCGGCCGCCGCCTCCGCGTGGAAGGTGACCGATCCCGCGCCCGCCTCCACGTACTGCGGGGCCCAGCGGTCCGCGTCCTCGATCATCAGATGGCAGTCCAGCGGCGTGTCCGTGGCCCGGCTGAGCGATTCCACGATCGGGACGCCGAGGGTCAGATTGGGCACGAAGTGGTTGTCCATGACATCGACATGGAGCCAGTCGGCGCCTTCGACGGCCTTCGCCTCCTCGGCGAGGCGCGCGAAGTCGGCGGAGAGAATACTGGGGTTGATCTGGGCCATGGGCCAAGCCTGCCATGTTCTGCGTCACTTCCCCGCCTCGGTGCGCTCCAAAGCCTCACGGGATCATTACGGTTCGCGCATTCCCGTTGTTTTCGCCCCCGGTCCGGGGGCGGAACGGGCCGATCAGGCGGTACGCCGCAGCAGGGCGAGGTACATCGCGTCCGTGCCGTGCAGATGCGGCCAGAGCTGGACATCGGGTCCGTCGCCCAGCGCGGGCACACCCGGCATCAGGGGGCGGGCGTCGACCCACTCCGCCTCGACGGGTGCCCCGCCACGCCCCTTGAGCACGTCCTCGACCACCACCCGGGTCTCCGCGAGGTGGGGCGAGCAGGTCGCGTATCCGACGACGCCGCCGACCCGTACGGCCTTCAGCGCCTCGCGCAGCAGACCGCGCTGGAGGGGCGCGAAGCTCTCCAGGTCCTCCTTGCGGCGGCGCCAGCGGGCCTCCGGGCGGCGGCGCAGCGCGCCGAGGCCGGAGCAGGGCACGTCCATGAGGACGCGGTCGAAGGTGCCGGGCTGCCACGGCGGGCGGGTGCCGTCGGCGGTGATCACCTGGTAGGGGCCGGGGTTGCCGGCCAGCGCGCGTTCCACGAGGCGGGCCCGGTGCGGCTGCTTCTCGGCGGCCAGCAGGGCGGCGCCGCGTCCGGCGGCGAGTGCGGCGAGCAGGGCGGCCTTCCCGCCGGGGCCCGCGCAGCCGTCGAGCCAACGGGTGTCGCCGCCCTCCAGCGGGGCGTTCGCGAGGGCGGCGGCGACGAGCTGGCTGCCCTCGTCCTGGACACCGGCCCGGCCCTCGCCGACGGCGGTCAGGGCGCCGGGCTCGCCGCCCTCGGCCATCCGCACGGCGTAGGGCGACCAGCGGCCGGGGAGGGAGTTCTCCTCGCCGAGCGCCTCGGCCAGTTCGTCGGTGGTGGAGCGGCCGGGGCGGGCGACGAGTGTGACCTCGGGCCGTTCGTTGTCCGCTTCGAGCAGGTCCTCGATGCCGGCCCGGCCGCCGCCGAGCGCGTCCCAGAGGGCCGAGACGATCCAGCGGGGGTGCGAGTGCACGACGGAGAGGTGGTCCTCGGCGTCCTCCTCGTAGGAGGGGGCGACCCGCTCCACCCAGCCGTCGAGATCGTCGGCCGAGACCTTGCGCAGCACGGCGTTGACGAATTTGGCGCGTCCCTCCCCCAGCACCACCCGGGCCAGCTCGACGCTCGCGGAGACCGCGGCGTGGGTGGGGATGCGGGTGCCGAGCAACTGGTGCACGCCCATGTTCAGCACGTCCAGGACGGGCGGGTCGACCTCGCGCAGCGGGCGGTCGATGCAGGCGGCGACGATCGCGTCGTACGTGCCCTGCCGGCGCAGCGTCCCGTAGACCAGCTCGGTCGCCAGGGCCGCGTCCCGCTGGTCGAAGTCGCCCTTGGCCCGCGCCTTCTTCAGCAGCGGGGGCAGGACGAGGTTCGCGTACGCGTCGCGCTCGTCGACGGCCCTGAGGACTTCGAAGGCGAGGAAGCGGACCGGGTCCTTCTTGGGACGGCGGTGCGGCTTGGCGGGACGGCGACGCGGCTGGTCGTTCACGTGAAAGGTGCTCCGCTGAAGGTGAGAGGACGAACCCTCCCAGCCTACGTCCCCGTCCCGGCCCGCCCGTCCGTCAGCTGCCGAGCAGTTCGCCCGGGGCGATGCGCACCCCGCGCGCCCAGTCCGCGGCGCGCATCGGCTTCTTGCCCTGCGGCTGGACCCAGAGCAGCTCGACGGCGTGCGATCCGGTGCCGACGAACACGTTGTTCTTGCCCACCGACAGCTCGCCGGGCGCGAGCTCGGACCGGTCCACGGCCGGGGTCGCCTGGACCAGCTTCAGGCGCTCGCCCCGGAACAGCGTCCAGGCGCCGGGGGCCGGGGTGCAGGCACGGACGACGCGGTCCACGCGCAGGGCGGGCGCCGACCACTGGACCTGGGCGTCCTCGACGGTGATCTTGGGTGCGAGGGTGACCCCGTCGGCGGGCTGCGGCACGGCGTGCAGGGTGCCGTCCTCGATGCCGTCCATGGTCGCGGCGAGCAGCCCGGCACCGGCGAACGCGAGCCGGGTCAGCAGGTCGCCGCTGGTGTCGGTCGGGCGGACCTCCTCGGTGAGGACGCCGTACACCGGTCCGGAGTCGAGCCCCTCCTCGATGAGGAAGGTGGAGGCCCCGGTCACCTCGTCGCCGGCCATGACCGCGTGCTGCACGGGGGCCGCGCCGCGCCAGGCGGGCAGCAGCGAGAAGTGGAGGTTGACCCAGCCGCGGGCCGGCACGCCGAGCGCCACCTTGGGCAGCAGCGCGCCGTAGGCGACGACCGGGCAGCAGTCCGGCGCGATCTCCCGCAGCCGCGCGAGGAAGTCCTCGTCCCGGGGCCGGGCGGGCTTGAGGACCTCGATCCCGGCCTCCTCGGCGCGCTGGGCGACCGGGCTGGCCACCAGCCGCCGGCCACGCCCCGCGGGCGCGTCGGGCCTGGTCACGACGGCGGCCACCTCATGGCGGCCGGAGGCGATCAGGGCGTCCAGGGCGGGAACGGCTACCTCGGGGGTGCCTGCGAAGACGAGCTTCATGGGTGGCTGACTGCCTCTCAGGCCGAAACGTTACGGTGACGAGCAACGCACAAGTCTATGGGCCCCGGACCCGGGGGGCGTACGCACAGTTGCGCGCCCCTTGCACGTGCTCATACGCCCCCCGAGCGTGACCAGATCCCCGGGTGCCGCGTTGGTCAAGAGAGATTGACCGAAGCGAGCCGCCCTGGTGCGGCCCGATCCCTTTCAACGCCGGTTCGAGAGGCTTCTTCATGGCCGACCACGCAACCCACGACGCCCAAGCGCGGGCCAGCCTGCATCTTCTGGTGCGGGACATCGAGCGGGTCCGGCGGCAGGTGGACGCACTGCGCACGCTCACCGCCCAACTGGGCAACGTCTACCGTCCACGCCGCTCCGGCCCCTCCGCGGGCTTCGTCGTCTACGGCAGGGCCCCGGCCCCCACGGTCAGACTGGCCCAGGAATTGCGGGACAGCGTCGAGACCCTGGTCACGGCGGCCGTGGACTTCGACCGTTCGCTGGGCTTCTCCTGGGACGCGGTGGGCTCCGCGCTCGGGGTCACCAAGCAGGCCGTCCACCGCCGCTACGGCGCACGGCGTGCCGCACCGCAGCCCGCGTCGGACGAGACCGGCGCCGAGGTCGTGGCGCAGCGCCCGTCGCCGGTGCCCCCGGGCGCCGCCGTCCCGGCCGCACGCTCGATGCCGCCGCAGCCGTCGGCGGAGCGGCCCGCACCGCGCGAGGACGTACGCCCGGGAGCCTTCCCGGGCCCCCGCAACGGCTGACCGCCCATGAGACAGGGGCCGCCCCGAGGCCAACGCCACGGGGCGGCCCCACTCACACGTCGCGCCCGCCGGGTACGACCGAGCGGACCCGGCGCATCGAGCCCACCCACCGCCCCGATCAAGCCCGCCCGCTCCAACCAAGCCCGTCCGGCGATTGAGGACAAGGCGCGCGCCGAAACAGACCCGCACCCGCCCCCACCACCTCACCCGATATCCGCCGGGTCCACCCGAATCCGCACCGCCCCCGCACGCGGCCCCCGCGCCACCCGCGCCTCCTTCAGCGCGGCCGCCAGCGCCGCCCCGCTCCCCGGCGGCACCCGGATCAGCGCCCGCTCCCAGGTCTCCCCCGGCGGCGCCTCGAACGGCCTGCGGGGCCGCCCCTGCTCGGCCGTGGGCACCGGGACCGGGCCCAGCACCTCGGCGTCCGACGGCAGCCGCGCCCCGGCCAGGAATCCGGCCAGCGCCTCCTGTTCCCCCGCCACCGACGCCATCCGGGACACCGGCGGAAAGCCCAGCTCGGCCCGCTCCGCCAGCTCCCGCCGGGCGTGACCCACCGGGTCCCAGCGCACCAGGGCCTGCACGGGCCGCAGCGTCGGCTCGGCGACGATCACCACCGTGCCGCCCTCGGGCCGGCCCCGTACCAGCGCGGCGGCCGCCGTCCAGCGGCGCAGCGCCTCCTCCCCGGCGCGCAGGTCGGGGCGGCCGACCATCGCCCAGCCGTCCAGCAGGAGCGCCGCCGCGTACCCGCCCTCGGCGACCGGCTCGGCGCCGGGCGTGCTGACCACCAGCGCGGGCTGGTCCGGCACCGAGTCCAGGATGTGATCGCGGCCGGACGTCCGCACCGGCACGGCGGGAAACGCGCGGCCCAGCTCCTCCGCCGTCCGGCGGGCGCCGACGATCTGCGCGCGCAGCCGGCGGGAGCCGCAGGCGACGCAGTGCCAGGAGGTCTCGGCCCGGCCGCACCAGGCGCAGTTCAGGTCCTGCTGGTCGGGCGCCTCCAGCGGCCCGGCACAGTGCAGGCACCGGGCGGGTTCCCGGCAGCGCTCGCAGGCCAGCCGGGGAGCGTAGCCGCGGCGGGGCACCTGCACCAGCACCGGTCCGGTGCGCAGCCCGTCCCGGACGGTCTGCCAGGCGAGGCTGGGCAGCCGGGCGGCCCGAGCCGCACCGTCCCTCGCCAGCTCGCCGTCGCCCACGGTACGGATCATGGGCGCCGCCGACCGCAGCTGTGACCGGTCGGCGCGCAGTGGGAGGGCCCAGCCGCTCTCGACCAGCTGCGCGGCCTCCACGGTGCAGCTGGTGGCGCCGAGCAGGAAGGCGCACCGGCCGTGCGTGGCCCGCAGCTCCAGGACCTCCCGCACATGGGGGAAGGGGGCGCGGTCGTCGCTGTGGCTGGAGTCCCCGTCGTCCCAGACGACGACGAGGCCGAGGCCGGCGACGGGGGCGAACATCGCGGCCCGGGTCCCCACCACCGCCCGGACGGACCCGCGCCGCACGGCGAGCCACTCCCGGTAGCGCTTCTGGGGCCCGGAGCCGGCCGTGAGCAGTGCGTGCCGGCCCTCGCCGAGCAGGGCGGTGAGGGCGGCGTCGACCCGTCCGGCGGTCCGCCCGTCGGGGACGACGACGAGGGCGCCGCGCCCGGAGGCGAGGGTCGCGGCGACGGCCGCCGCGATCTCCGCGGGCCAGTGCGGACCCGGCAGCGCGGTCCACACGGCCCGGGGGGCGCCGCCGGTGGCCAGCGCGGTGAGGAACGCGGGCCCCTGCTCGTACCGCTCCCAGGTACCGGGGGCGGGGGGCGCGGGGGGAGGCAGCGGGGCGGGGGACGGCTTGGCCTCGGCCTGGGCGTTCCTCGGAGGGACGGCGAGCTGCAGGACGTCCGCGAGGCTGCCCGCGTACCGGTCGGCGACGGCGCGGGCCAGGGCGAGCAGCTCCGGTCCGAGCACCGGTTCGGGGGAGACGACGGAGGCGAGCGCCGCCAGCGCGCCGTTGTAGTCGGACTCGGCCAGCCGCTCGATCAGGAAGCCGTCGATCAGTCCGCCGCCCTCGCGCCGGCCGCCCCGCACATTGCGCCCTCCGGCCCCGAACCGGACCCGGACCCGGACACCCGGCCGGGCGTCGGCGTCCAGCTCCTCGGGGACCGCGTAGTCGAAGTACTGGTCGAGGTGGAGCGCGCCCTTGTTGACGAGGACGCGGGCGACGGGCAGCTCCTCGGCGAGCGCCGCACCGCGCCAGGTGCGCGGCTTGGCGCGCGGCACCTTGGCCCGGCGCACGGTCTCCCGGATCAGCGCAAGCTGCTCCGGCGCCCCGGCCCCGGGCTCGTCGGATCGCTCGTCGTCGCTGCTCACAGCCACAGTCCTACCAGACACCTCTGACAGCGGCGCCCGCCCCCGACCGGGCCCGCGACAGGCCGGAGCCCGGACACCGTGACGGCGTCCGGGCTCCGGCGGAAGACAGCCTCGGGCGCCCTTACAGGCCCGCGGCGGCGCGCAGCGCCTCGACCCGGTCGGTGCGCTCCCACGTGAAGTCGGGCAGCTCGCGGCCGAAGTGGCCGTACGCGGCGGTCTGCGCGTAGATCGGGCGGAGCAGGTCGAGGTCGCGGATGATCGCGGCCGGGCGGAGGTCGAAGACCTCACCGATGGCGTGCTCGATCTTCTCGGTCTCGATCGCGGCGGTGCCGAAGGTCTCCACGAACAGGCCGACCGGCTCGGCCTTGCCGATCGCGTAGGCGACCTGGACCTCGCAGCGGGCGGCGAGCCCGGCGGCGACGACGTTCTTGGCGACCCAGCGCATCGCGTACGCGGCGGAGCGGTCCACCTTCGACGGGTCCTTGCCCGAGAAGGCGCCACCGCCGTGGCGGGCCATGCCGCCGTAGGTGTCGATGATGATCTTGCGGCCGGTGAGGCCGGCGTCGCCCATCGGGCCGCCGATCTCGAAGCGCCCGGTCGGGTTCACCAGCAGGCGGTAGCCCTCGGTGTCCAGCTTGATGCCGTCCTCGATCAGCTGCGACAGGACGTGCTCGACGACGAACTCGCGGATGTCGGGCGCGAGCAGCGAGTCGAGGTCGATGTCACTGGCGTGCTGCGAGGAGACGACGACCGTGTCGAGCCGGACGGCCTTGTCACCGTCGTACTCGATGGTGACCTGCGTCTTGCCGTCGGGGCGCAGGTACGGGATGGTCCCGTTCTTGCGGACCTCGGACAGCCGGCGCGAGAGCCGGTGCGCGAGGTTGACCGGGAGCGGCATCAGCTCGGGGGTCTCGTCGCAGGCGTAGCCGAACATCAGACCCTGGTCGCCCGCGCCCTGCTTGTCCAGCTCGTCCTCATCGCCCTCGACCCGCTTCTCGTACGCGGTGTCGACGCCCTGCGCGATGTCCGGGGACTGCGCGCCGATGGACACCGAGACGCCGCAGGAGGCGCCGTCGAAGCCCTTCTTCGAGGAGTCGTAGCCGATCTCCAGGACCTTGTTGCGGACCAGCGTCGGAATGTCGGCGTAGGCCTTGGTCGTGACCTCACCCGCAACGTGCACCAGACCGGTCGTGATCAGGGTCTCGACGGCGACGCGGGAGGACGGGTCCTCGCGCAGGAGGGCGTCGAGAATGGTGTCGCTGATCTGGTCAGCGATCTTGTCGGGGTGACCCTCGGTTACGGACTCCGAGGTGAAGAGACGGCGGGACACATCGCTCCCTGGGGTTGCAGCGGCTGCTGGCTGATCATTGGGCGGACGGGTCCGGGAGCTGCGCCCGGTACGGTCCGGGGGCAGTTTATCGGTCGGCTCCGTCCCGCGGACAACGTGTCTCGCCCTTTGGGAGATATGTGACCTGCCCCACTGGCGCCCGGAACCCCTGGGGAGACCGCTGCCGGCGGGGTCCGGCCGGGCGCCCCAAGGGTTGTGGCCTCACCGGCGTGTCACAGGGAATTCATACGAGCCGGGCCGACACGAGGTCCCACACCGTGTCGGCGAGCGCTTCCTTGGGTCCGTACGGCACCGGCGTCTCGGTTCCGTCCGCGCCGAGCACCACCGCTTCGTTCTCCTCGGAGCCGAAGGTCTTGCGCTCCCCCACCTCGTTGACCACCAGCAGGTCGCAGCCCTTGCGGCGGAGCTTCTCGCGGCCGTTGGCCAGGACGTCGTCGGTCTCGGCGGCGAACCCGACGACGATCTGTCCGGGCGTGGCGCGCTCGGCGGCCACCTCGGCGAGGATGTCGGGGTTGCGGACGAGCGCGATGGGGGCGGGCTCCTGGCCGTCCTTCTTCTTGATCTTCCCGGTCACGTACCGGGCGGGCCGGAAGTCGGCGACCGCGGCGGCCATCACCACGACATCGGCCTCCGCCGCGGCCTTGAGCACGGCCTCGCGCAGCTGCACGGCCGTACCGGTGTGCACGACGTCGGCGCCGGACGGGTCGGGCAGTCCGGTGTTGGCCTCGACGAGCGTGACCCGGGCGCCGCGGGCGACGGCGGTGCGGGCCAGCGCGTAGCCCTGCTTGCCGGATGAACGGTTGCCGAGGTAGCGGACGGGGTCGAGCGGTTCCCTCGTGCCGCCGGCGCTGATCACCACGTGCCGGCCCGCCAGGTCGGGTGCCGCCGCGCCGCGGGCCAGCACCCGGCGGCAGACCTCGAAGATCTCGCCCGGGTCGGGCAGCCGTCCCTTGCCGGTGTCGACGCCGGTGAGGCGGCCGACGGCGGGCTCGATGACGACAGCGCCCCGGCGGCGCAGCGTGGCCACGTTCTCCCGGGTGGCGGGGTGCTCCCACATCTCGGTGTGCATGGCGGGGGCGAAGACGACCGGACAGCGGGCGGTGAGCAGGGTGTTGGTGAGGAGGTCGTCGGCGAGCCCGTGCGCGGCCTTGGCCAGCATGTCGGCGGTGGCGGGGGCGACCACGACGAGGTCGGCGTGCTGTCCGATCCGTACGTGGGGTACCTCGTGGACGTCGTTCCAGACCTCGGTGGAGACCGGGTGGCCGGAGAGCGCGGACCAGGTGGCGGCGCCGACGAAGTGCAGGGCGGACCCGGTGGGAACGACCCGTACGTCGTGGCCGGACTCGGTCAGCCGGCGCAGCAGCTCGCACGCCTTGTACGCGGCGATGCCGCCGCTGACCCCCAGAACGACCTTCGGCTTGTCCACTGCGTCTCCCCGCACTCGGCTGCGTACGTACCCGGCATACGTACGCCCCCATGCTGCCTCACGGGCGCGGGCGCCGGTCCGTCGGCCCGGACACGCCTCGGGCCCGGCGGAATGCCCGCCGGGCCCGAGGTGAGGTTGCGTTCGCCGCTTACTGTGCGGGGCCCTCGATGGCCTCGGACGTGAGCAGGCCCGCGTTGATCTCGCGGAGCGCGATCGAGAGCGGCTTCTCGTGCACGTGGGTGTCGACGAGCGGACCGACGTACTCGAGGAGGCCCTCACCGAGCTGCGAGTAGTACGCGTTGATCTGGCGCGCGCGCTTGGCGGCGTAGATCACGAGGCTGTACTTCGAGTCGGTTGCTTCGAGGAGCTCATCAATCGGCGGGTTGATGATGCCCTCGGGCGTGGTGATGGAAGAGGACACGCTCTGCCTTCCGAAGGGGATGAAGATCAAAGAAATCTTTGACAGTCAGGGGCTCGTTTGCCGGTGCCCCCGTGTCGGTGGGTCAGTGTCGGTGGATCACTCGCCGCCGGCACGGTGGCCGGAAGCCTCCAGCATCAAGGCTAGCAGCTCACGCGCCACATCCTCGACGGAGGTGTTGACGAGCGTCGTATCGAACTCGGATTCGGCGGCCAGCTCGACCTTGGCGGCCCCGAGCCGGCGTTCGATCACCTCGGGCGCCTCGGTCCCCCGGCCGGTGAGCCGGCGTACCAGCTCCTCCCAGCTCGGCGGCGCGAGGAAGACCAGCTGGGCGTCGGCCATGGACTGGCGGACCAGCCGGGCGCCCTGGAGGTCGATCTCCAGGAGCACCGGCTCACCCGCCTCCAGCCGCTCCTGCACGGCGCGGCGCGGGGTGCCGTAGCGGTTGCCGGCGAATTCGGCCCACTCCAGCAGCTCGCCGTTGGCGATGAGCTTGTCGAACTCCTCGTCGTCCACGAAGAAGTAGTGGACGCCGTTGCGTTCACCGGGGCGGGGCTTGCGGGTCGTCGCCGACACCGAGAGCCACACCTCGGGGTGGACCTTGCGCATATGCGCGACGACCGTGCTCTTGCCGACCCCCGAGGGGCCGGAGAGCACGGTCAGCCGCGGACGTACGTCCGGGGGTACGGGGGACGTCCCCCGGGATGTTGCAGCCATGGAGCGATTATCCAGGTTCTCAGGGGTGCCCGAGAACGTCAGGCGGCGCTGCCGCCGAACTCGCGCTCCAGGGATGCGATCTGGTTGGAGCCAAGACCCCGGACGCGGCGGCTCTCGGAGATGCCGAGCCGCTCCATGATCTGCTTGGCACGGACCTTGCCCACACCGGGCAGGGACTCCAGCAGGGCGGAGACCTTCATCTTGCCGATGACGTCGTTCTCCTGGCCCGACTTGATGACCTCGTGGAGGGAGGCGCCGGAGTGCTTGAGTCGATTCTTGACCTCGGCCCGCTCCCGGCGAGCCGCGGCGGCCTTTTCGAGCGCGGCTGCGCGCTGTTCAGGGGTAAGGGGCGGAAGAGCCACGCCTACGTCACCTCGGATGTCGATCTGTCGGATACGGACCGGTGAGGCCGCTGAATCGCCCCTCACCTGCTGAGCCGCGAACAACCCGTGCTCGTCGGCTCTCGACGGAGACTAGCGGCCAAGGCCGCCGGAGTCAGCGAGAACGGACGAAAAGTCCTGGTCAGCCTCAGCCGACCGGGACATTTCCGTCATAACACCTGAGTTTTCTGGTCAGAATTCCGTCAACACGCAGTTACGTGGCAGGGTCAGCGGTCCGAGACGGCCGCGCGGACCTCGTCCGCGAACCGTCCGGCGGCTTCGCGCAGCCCGGATACGGCCGGTCCGTGGCTCAGCACACCCCGGCTGACGCTGGGCACCACATTGCGCACGGCGTCGCCGAAGACGCCCGGCAGATCCGCCGGCGTCGCCCCCTGGGCGCCGATGCCGGGGGCGAGCAGCGGACCGTTGATCGCGAGATCGACGCCCGCGTCGCCGAGCGTGGCCCCGACCACCGCGCCGACCGAGCCGAGCGGGGCGGCGCCCGCGTTCTCGGCGGCCATGTGGTCCAGCATCAGCTGGGCCAGCGGCCGGCCGTCGGCCGCCGTGGCGCGCTGCACCTCGGCGCCCTCCGGGTTGGAGGTCAGGGCGAGTACGAAGACACCCGCGCCGGAGACCGCCGCCGCGTCCAGCGCCGGGCGCAGCGAGCCGAAGCCCAGGTACGGCGAGACGGTGACCGCGTCCGAGAAGAGCGGCGAGTCCTTGTCGAGGTAGGTCGCGGCGTAGGCGCCCATGGTGGAGCCGATGTCGCCGCGCTTGGCGTCCATCAGGACCAGCGCTCCGGCCGCCCTGGCTTCCTCGACGGTCTTCTCCAGGACGGCGATGCCCTGCGAGCCGAAGCGCTCGAAGAACGCGGACTGCGGCTTGAGCACGGCGACCCGGCCGGCCAGCGCCTCGACGACGGTCCGGGTGAAGCGCTCCAGCCCCGCGACGTCGTCGTTCAGCCCCCAGGAGGTGAGCAGGGAGGCGTGCGGGTCGATGCCGACGCAGAGCGGGCCACGGGTGTCCATGGCATGGCGCAGCCGGGCGCCGAAGGGTTCCGGGGTCATTTCGCTGCCTTCCGGGTTTCCGCGCCGACGGCGTCGGCGAGGGTGGCGTACGGGGAGGCGGCCAGGCGCGCGGCCAGGCCCTTGTGGATGGCGCGGGCGTAGAACGGGCCCTCGTAGATGAAGGCGCTGTAGCCCTGGACGAGGGTGGCGCCGGCGAGGACGCGCTGCCAGGCGTCCTCGGCGTTCTCGACGCCTCCGACGCCCACCAGGGTGATCCGGTCCCCCACGCGCCCGTACAGGCGGCTCAGGACCTCCAGGGAGCGTTCCTTGAGGGGCGCGCCGGACAGGCCGCCGGTCTCCTTCACCAGGGCGGCCGGGGACCTCAGGCCCAGGCCCTCGCGGGCGATGGTGGTGTTGGTGGCGATGATGCCGTCCAGGCCCAGTTCGACGGCGAGGTCGGCGACGGCGTCGACGTCCTCGTCCGCGAGGTCCGGGGCGATCTTGACGAGCAGCGGGACCCGGCGGCCGGTGACGGTGCGGTCGGCCGCCTCGCGCACGGCGGTGAGCAGGGGGCGCAGCGACTCGGTGGCCTGGAGGTTGCGCAGGCCGGGGGTGTTGGGCGAGGAGACGTTGACGACGAGGTAGTCGGCGTGGGCGGCGAGCCGCTCGGTGGACTTCACGTAGTCGGCGGCGGCGTCGGCCTCGGCGACGGCCTTGGTCTTGCCGATGTTGACGCCGACGGTGGTGCGGAAGACCGGGTTGCGGGCGGCGAGGCGCTCGGCCACGGCCGCGGAGCCCTCGTTGTTGAAGCCCATGCGGTTGATGAGCGCGCGGTCCGCCACCAGGCGGAACAGCCGCTGCTTCGGGTTGCCGGGCTGTGCCTCGCCCGTCACGGTACCGATCTCGACATGATCGAACCCGAGCATCGCCATGCCGTCGATCGCCACCGCGTTCTTGTCGAAGCCGGCGGCGAGGCCGAAGGGGCCGTGCATCCGCAGGCCGAAGGCCTCGGTGCGCAGCTCCCGGTGGCGGGGGGCGAGGGCGGCGGCCACGAAGGTGCGCAGCACGGGGACGCGGGCGGCGAGGCGGATCCAGCGGAAGGCCAGGTGGTGGGCCTGCTCCGGGTCCATCCGCTTGAAGACGAGACGGAAGAAGAACTTGTACATCACGGTGTCCTCATGAAGAGGGGGACACCGTTTCCGGTGTCCCCCTGGGAGCGGGCTAGTCGCGGGCCGCGGTCAGATGTTCCGCGTGTTCCTGGAGGGAACGGACGCCGACGTCTCCGTTGTTGAGGGCGTCGATGCCCTGGACGGCCGCAGCGAGCGCCTGGACCGTGGTCAGGCACGGCACCGAGCGGGCGACGGCCGCGGTGCGGATCTCGTAGCCGTCGAGGCGGCCGCCGGTCCCGTAGGGCGTGTTGACGATGAGGTCGACACCGCCCTCGTGGATCAGCTGGACGATGGTCCGCTCGCCGTTCGGGCCCTCGCCCTCGGAGAGCTTGCGTACGACCGTGGCGTTGATGCCGTTGCGCTTGAGGACCTCGGCGGTGCCGGAGGTGGCCAGCAGCTCGAAGCCGTGGGCGACCAGCTCGCGGGCCGGGAAGATCATCGAGCGCTTGTCGCGGTTGGCCACCGAGATGAAGGCGCGGCCCTTGGTGGGCAGCGGCCCGTAGGCGCCGGCCTGCGACTTGGCGTACGCGGTGCCGAAGACCGAGTCGATGCCCATGACCTCGCCGGTGGAGCGCATCTCCGGGCCGAGGATGGTGTCGACGCCGCGGCCGTGGATATCGCGGAAGCGCGACCACGGCATGACGGCCTCCTTGACGGAGATCGGCGCGTCCAGCGGCAGGGTGCCGCCGTCGCCGCTCTTCGGCAGCAGTCCCTCCTCGCGCAGCCCGGCCACGGTCGCGCCCAGCGAGATCCGGGCGGCGGCCTTGGCGAGCGGGACCGCGGTCGCCTTGGAGGTGAAGGGCACGGTCCGCGAGGCGCGCGGGTTGGCCTCCAGGACGTAGAGGATGTCGCCGGACAGCGCGAACTGGATGTTGATCAGCCCGCGTACCCCGACGCCCTTGGCGATGGCCTCGGTGGAGGCGCGCAGCCGCTTGATGTCGTGGCCGCCGAGCGTGATCGGGGGCAGGGCGCAGGCGGAGTCGCCGGAGTGGATGCCGGCCTCCTCGATGTGCTCCATGACGCCGCCGAGGTAGAGCTCGGTGCCGTCGTAGAGGGCGTCCACGTCGATCTCGATGGCGTCGTCGAGGAAGCGGTCGACCAGGACCGGCCGGGTGGGGCTGATCTCGGTGGACTCGGAGATGTACGAGGAGAGCCGGGTCTCGTCGTAGACGATCTCCATGCCGCGCCCGCCGAGCACGTACGAGGGGCGTACGAGGACGGGGTAGCCGATCTCGTCGGCGATCTGCTTGGCCTCGGCGAAGGTGGTGGCGGTTCCGTGCTTGGGGGCGGGCAGGCCGGCCTCGGCCAGGACGCGGCCGAAGGCGCCGCGGTCCTCGGCGGCGTGGATCGCCTCCGGCGGGGTGCCGACGACGGGCACGCCGTTGTCCTTGAGCGCCTGCGACAGGCCCAGCGGGGTCTGGCCGCCGAGCTGGACGACGACACCGGCGACCGGGCCCGCGAGGGTCTCGGCGTGCACGATCTCCAGCACGTCCTCCAGCGTCAGCGGCTCGAAGTACAGGCGGTCGGAGGTGTCGTAGTCGGTGGAGACCGTCTCCGGGTTGCAGTTGACCATCACGGTCTCGTAGCCGGCGTCGCTGAGCGCGAAGGAGGCGTGGACGCAGGAGTAGTCGAACTCGATGCCCTGGCCGATGCGGTTGGGGCCGGAGCCCAGGATGATCACCGCGGGCTTGGTGCGGGGCGCGACCTCGCTCTCCTCGTCGTAGGAGGAGTAGAAGTATGGCGTCTTCGCGGCGAACTCGGCGGCGCAGGTGTCGACCGTCTTGTAGACCGGGCGGACGCCGAGCGCGTGCCGCACCTCGCGGACGACGTCCTCGCGCAGATCGCGGATGTCGGCGATCTGGAGATCCGAGAAGCCGTGCCGCTTGGCCTCGGCGAGCAGCTCGGGGCCGAGCTTGTCGGCGGCGGCCAGCTCGTCGGCGATCTCCTTGATCAGGAAGAGCTGGTCGACGAACCAGGGGTCGATCTTCGTGGCGTCGAAGACCTCCTCCTGGGTGGCGCCGGCCCGGATCGCCTGCATGACGGCGTTGATCCGGCCGTCGGTCGGGCGGACCGCCTCGGCCAGCAGTTCGGCCTTGTCGCCGGGGTCGCCGGTGAAGGTGAACTGCGAGCCCTTCTTCTCCAGGGAGCGCAGCGCCTTCTGGAGGGCCTCGGTGAAGTTCCGGCCGATCGCCATGGCCTCGCCCACCGACTTCATGGTGGTGGTGAGGGTGGAGTCGGCGGAGGGGAACTTCTCGAAGGCGAAGCGCGGGGCCTTGACGACGACGTAGTCGAGGGTCGGCTCGAAGGAGGCCGGGGTCTTCTCGGTGATGTCGTTGGGGATCTCGTCCAGCGTGTAGCCGACGGCCAGCTTGGCGGCGATCTTGGCGATCGGGAAGCCGGTCGCCTTGGAGGCGAGGGCCGAGGAGCGGGAGACGCGGGGGTTCATCTCGATCACGATGACGCGGCCGTCGGCCGGGTCGATGGCGAACTGGATGTTGCAGCCGCCGGTGTCGACGCCGACCTCGCGGATGATCGCGATGCCGATGTCGCGCAGCCGCTGGTACTCGCGGTCGGTGAGGGTCATCGCGGGGGCGACGGTGATCGAGTCACCGGTGTGGACGCCCATCGGGTCGAAGTTCTCGATGGAGCAGACGACCACGACGTTGTCGTTGCGGTCGCGCATCAGCTCCAGCTCGTACTCCTTCCAGCCGAGGATGGACTCCTCCAGGAGCACCTCGGTGGTCGGGGAGAGCGTGAGGCCCTGGCCGGCGATGCGGCGCAGCTCGTCCTCGTCGTGGGCGAAGCCGGAGCCGGCGCCGCCCATGGTGAAGGAGGGGCGGACGACGACGGGGTAGCCGCCGAGGGTGTCGACGCCGGCGAGGACGTCGTCCATGGAGTGGCAGATGACGGAGCGGGCGGACTCGCCGTATCCGATCTTCTCCTTGACGGCCGCGACGACGCCCTTGAACAGGTCGCGGTCCTCGCCCTTGTTGATGGCCTCGACGTTGGCGCCGATGAGCTCGACGCCGTACTTCTCCAGGACGCCGTTGTCGTGCATGGAGATCGCGGTGTTCAGCGCGGTCTGGCCGCCGAGGGTGGGCAGCAGCGCGTCGGGGCGCTCCTTGGCGATGATCTTCTCGACGAACTCGGGGGTGATCGGCTCGACGTAGGTGGCGTCGGCGATCTCCGGGTCGGTCATGATCGTCGCCGGGTTGGAGTTCACCAGGATGACGCGCAGGCCCTCGGCCTTGAGGACGCGGCAGGCCTGGGTGCCGGAGTAGTCGAACTCGGCGGCCTGCCCGATGACGATCGGGCCGGAGCCGATGACCAGGACGGACTGGATATCGGAGCGCTTAGGCACGCTGGCCCTCCATCAGGGAAACGAAGCGGTCGAAGAGGTACGCGGCGTCGTGCGGGCCGGCGGCGGCCTCGGGGTGGTACTGGACGCTGAAGGCCGGCCGGTCGAGCAGCTGGAGACCCTCCACCACCTGGTCGTTCAGGCAGACGTGGGAGACCTCGGCGCGGCCGTAGGCGGTGTCGGAGACCTTGTCGAGGGGGGCGTCGACGGCGAAGCCGTGGTTGTGCGCGGTGACCTCGACCTTGCCGGTCGAGCGGTCCTGCACGGGCTGGTTGATGCCGCGGTGGCCGTACTTCAGCTTGTACGTGCCGAAGCCGAGCGCGCGGCCCAGGATCTGGTTACCGAAGCAGATGCCGAAGAGCGGGGTCCCGCGTTCCAGGACGCCCCGCATGACGGAGACGGGGTGGTCGGCGGTGGAGGGGTCGCCGGGGCCGTTGGAGAAGAAGACGCCGTCGGGCCGGACCGCGTACACCTCCTCCAGCGTCGCGGTGGCGGGCAGGACGTGCACCTCGATGCCGCGCTCGGCCATCCGGTGCGGGGTCATGCCCTTGATGCCGAGGTCGATCGCGGCGACGGTGAACTTCTTGGTGCCGATCGCGGGGACGACGTAGGGCTCCTTGGTGGCGACCTCGGCGGACAGGTCGGCGCCCGTCATCTCGGGGGCCTGCTGGACGCGGGCGAGCATCGTGGCGTCGTCGGTGACCGCGTCGCCGGAGAAGATGCCGACGCGCATGGCGCCGCGCTCGCGCAGGTGGCGGGTGAGGGCGCGGGTGTCGACGCCGCTGATGCCGACGACGCCCTGGTTCGCGAGCTCCTCGTCCAGCGAGCGCCGGGAGCGCCAGTTGGAGGGGGTACGGGCGGGGTCGCGCACGACGTAGCCGGCGACCCAGATGCGCCGGGACTCGGGGTCCTCGTCGTTGACGCCGGTGTTGCCGACGTGCGGGGCGGTCATCACGACGACCTGGCGGTGGTACGAGGGGTCGGTCAGCGTCTCCTGGTAGCCGGTCATGCCGGTGGAGAAGACCGCCTCGCCGAAGGTCTCCCCCACAGCCCCGTAGGCGCGGCCGCGGAAGGCGCGGCCGTCCTCCAGGACGAGTACGGCGGGAACCTGGGCTCCCCGGGTGGAGGTCGTCATCGTGCGATGCCTTCCGTAGTGCTGGTGAGGTGGTTGACGGCTTCGACCCAGGCGGGGTGCTCGGCCGAGTGGTCGGAGCGGAATCCGGAGTCGATCAGCTGGTCGCCGAGCGCCCAGGTGATGACGAGGAGGCCGCCCTCGGGCAGGACCTTGCCCGCCAGTGCCTTGTCGGTGCGGGCGCCGCGCAGGTCGGCGGCCGGGACGAAGAAGTCCGCCGCGCCGGGCCGTACGACGTCGAGGCCCTCGGCGGTCAGGGTCAGCTCGACGCGGCTGCGGGTGCCGAGGCCGTGGGCGACGATCCGGTCGAGCCACTGCCCGGCCGTGGTCGACGCGTGGTAGCGGCCGGTGAGACCGAGCAGCTTCTCGCCGTCCGCGTAGCCCTCGGGGGTGGTCGCGAGAGGGGGCAGGTCCGACTGGAGGTTCCCGCGCCACTTCCATCCCTGGCGCATCAGCCAGTAGACGAACACGACGAGGACGACGAGTCCGATCACCCAGCTGATGCGGGCGGACCAGTCGGTCACCTCCGCCGACTTCTGCTCGGCGGCCAGTTGGTACAGGGTCTGTGTAGTCACGCGAGCTTCCCGTCGACGACCGTGGCACGGCCCCGCAGGAAGGTGTGGGTCACTCGGCCCGGCAGCTCGCGCCCCTCGTACGGGGTGTTGCGGCTGCGGGAGGCGAATCCCGCGGGGTCCACGGCTCCACGGTATGCCGGATCGACCAGGGTGAGGTTGGCAGGCTCACCCGCCGAGACGGGGCGGCCGTGTCCTTCGAGCCGTCCGATGGCCGCGGGCCGCGACGACATGCGGTCGGCGACGCCGGCCCAGTCGAGCAGCCCGGTCTCGACCATCGTCTGCTGGACGACGGAGAGCGCGGTCTCCAGGCCCACCATGCCCATGGCGGCCGCGGCCCACTCGCAGTCCTTGTCCTCGTGCGGGTGCGGGGCGTGGTCGGTGGCGACGCAGTCGATGGTGCCGTCGGCGAGTGCCTCGCGCAGGGCCTGTACGTCGGCCTCGGTGCGCAGCGGCGGGTTCACCTTGTAGACGGGGTTGTAGGAGCGGACCAGCTCGTCGGTGAGCAGGAGGTGGTGCGGGGTGACCTCGGCGGTGACGTTCCACCCCTTGGACTTGGCCCAGCGCACGATCTCGACGGAGCCGGCGGTCGACAGGTGGCAGATGTGCACCCGGGAGCCGACGTGGGCGGCGAGCAGCACGTCGCGGGCGATGATCGACTCCTCGGCGACGGCGGGCCAGCCGCCGAGGCCCAGCTCGGCCGAGACGATGCCCTCGTTCATCTGGGCGCCCTCGGTGAGGCGGGGTTCCTGGGCGTGCTGGGCGACGACCCCGTCGAACGCCTTCACGTACTCCAGGGCGCGGCGCATGATGACCGCGTCGTCCACGCACTTGCCGTCGTCGGAGAAGACCCGCACGCCGGCCGCGGAGTCGTGCATGGCGCCCAGCTCGGCGAGCTGCTTGCCCTCCAGGCCGACGGTGACGGCGCCGATGGGCTGCACGTCGCAGTAGCCGGACTCCTTGCCGAGCCGCCAGACCTGCTCCACGACGCCGGCGGTGTCGGCGACCGGGAAGGTGTTGGCCATGGCGTGCACGGCGGTGAAGCCACCGACCGCGGCGGCCTTGGTGCCGGTGAGGACGGTCTCGGAGTCCTCGCGGCCGGGCTCGCGCAGGTGGGTGTGGAGGTCGACCAGGCCGGGCAGCAGGACCTGGCCCGCCGCCTCGATCACGGTGGCGTCTCCCGCGTCCAGCCCGGTACCGACCGCGGCGATGGTCTCGCCGTCGATGAGGACGTCCTGCGGGTCGCCGCCGAGCACCTTCGCACCGCGGATAAGGATCTTGCTCATGGTTACTTGTTCTCCTCGGTACGGGCGGCGGGGGTGGAGGGGGCGGCCGACTCGTAGCCGCCGAGCAGCAGGTAGAGCACGGCCATGCGGATGGAGACGCCGTTGGCGACCTGCTCCACGACCGTGCAGCGGTCGGAGTCGGCGACCTCGGCGGTGATCTCCATGCCGCGGACCATCGGGCCGGGGTGCATGACGACGGCGTGCTCGGGCATCTTCGCCATGCGCTCGCCGTCCAGGCCGTAGCGGCGGGAGTACTCGCGCTCGGTCGGGAAGTAGGCGGCGTTCATCCGCTCGCGCTGCACACGCAGCATCATCACAGCGTCGGAGTCCGGCAGCACGTCGTCCAGGCTGTAGCTGATGTCGCAGGGCCACCGCTCGACGCCGACCGGGACCAGGGTGGGCGGGGCGACCAGGGTGACGTGGGCGCCGAGCGTGTTCAGCAGGTGGACGTTGGAGCGGGCGACCCGGCTGTGCAGGATGTCGCCGACGATGGTGATGCGGCGCCCTTCGAGGTCCTTGCCGAGTCCGGCGTCCGGCCCGACGAGCCTGCGGCGCATCGTGAAGGCGTCCAGGAGGGCCTGGGTGGGGTGCTCGTGGGTGCCGTCGCCCGCGTTGACGACGGCGCCGTCGATCCAGCCCGAGGTGGCCAGCCGGTAGGGGGCTCCGGAGGCGCCGTGGCGGATGACGACGGCGTCGGCGCCCATTGCCTCCAGGGTCAGCGCGGTGTCCTTGAGCGACTCGCCCTTGGAGACGGACGAGCCCTTCGCGGAGAAGTTGATGACGTCGGCGGAGAGCCGCTTGGCGGCCGCCTCGAAGGAGATGCGGGTGCGCGTCGAGTCCTCGAAGAAGAGGTTGACGACGGTACGGCCGCGCAGGGTCGGGAGCTTCTTGATCGGCCGGTCCGCGACCCTGGCCATCTCCTCGGCGGTGTCGAGGATCAGGACGGCGTCGTCGCGGGTGAGGTCGGCGGCCGAGATGAGGTGACGCTTCATCTGGGTGTTCTCCGGGTGGCTGGAGTTTTCAGGCATGCGGGCGCGCGGAAGCCGCCGTACGGCGGACTGGCCGTACGGGCGGGAAGCTAACGCTCGACCGCGTGGGCGGCCTGCTCGACCCCGAGCAGCACGGCGTCGCGGCCGTCCTCCTCGGCGAGCTGGACCTTGACCGTCTCCCGCAGCGACGTGGGGAGGTTCTTGCCGACGTAGTCGGCGCGGATCGGGAGTTCGCGGTGGCCGCGGTCGACGAGGACCGCGAGCTGCACCGCCCGGGGCCGGCCGATGTCGCCGAGCGCGTCGAGGGCGGCGCGGATCGTGCGGCCGGAGAAGAGGACATCGTCCACCAGGACGACCAGGCGGCCCTCGATGCCCTCGCCGGGGATCTCGGTGCGGGCCAGGGCGCGCGCGGGGCGCAGCCTCAGGTCGTCGCGGTACATGGTGATGTCGAGGGAGCCGACCGGGATCGTGCGGCCGGTGATCTCTTCGAGCTTGTCGGCGAGCCGGCGGGCGAGAAAGACACCTCGGGTCGGAATGCCGAGGAGCACCACGTCGTCGGCGCCCTTGGCGCGTTCGACGATCTCGTGGGCGATGCGGGTCAGGACCCGGGCGATGTCGGGAGCCTCCAGAACGGGGCGTGCCGCGTTGCCGGTGGCGTCGTGCTGTGCGTCCATAAGAAACGGACCTCCTTCTCCGCCTCACGGGACGGACCTTAAAGGACGTCGAAATTGCACTACCGACATTACCAGGGCCCGCGCCGGTCCCTCTCCCCGCCCCGGGAGAAGCCGGTACGGACCATCTCAGCTTGACGCACCCAAGTAACGCTGCGTAACCTCACAGTGAGTTACCAGCCACGCGGCCCAGCCGCGAACGTTCCAGCGTCCGGGGAGCCTTATGTCCAGCGAATACGCAAAACAGCTCGGGGCCAAGCTCCGTGCCATCCGCACCCAGCAGGGCCTCTCCCTCCACGGCGTGGAGGAGAAGTCCCAGGGCCGCTGGAAGGCCGTCGTGGTCGGTTCGTACGAGCGCGGCGACCGTGCCGTGACCGTGCAGCGCCTTGCCGAGCTGGCGGACTTCTACGGCGTCCCGGTCCAGGAGCTCCTGCCGGGCACGACGCCCGGCGGTGCCGCCGAGCCGCCGCCGAAGCTCGTCCTGCAGTTGGAGCGCCTGGCCCACGTGCCGCCGGAGAAGGCCGGTCCTCTCCAGCGTTACGCGGCGACGATCCAGAGCCAGCGCGGCGACTACAACGGCAAGGTGCTCTCGATCCGCCAGGACGACCTGCGCACGCTTGCCGTGATCTACGACCAGTCGCCGTCCGTGCTCACGGAGCAGCTGATCAGCTGGGGCGTGCTGGACGCGGACGCGCGCCGCGCCGTCGCCCACGACGAGGGCTGACCGGCCCCCGCAGAAACGTGCCGCCGGGTCCGGCGGGGTTCCCCTCGGGGCGCCCCTCCGGGCCCGGCGTTCGTATGCCCGGAGCCGTGTGGGCGGATGGGCCCGGACATGCCGAAGGGCCCACGGCTCTGCGGCCATGGGCCCTTCGTCGGCGGAACGCCGCCGGGGGCTCAGCTCTCCCGGCGGAGGTTCGGCTTGAGGTCCTTGAAACGGGCCAGCAGGCCGTTCACGAAGGACGGGGAGTCGTCGGTCGAGAACTCCTTGGCGATCTGCACCGCCTCGTCGATCACCACCGCGTCCGGGGTCGCATCCACCCAGATCAGCTCGTACGCACCGAGCCGCAGGATGTTCCGGTCGACGACCGGCATGCGGTCGAGCTCCCAGTCCACGGCGTAGGTGACGATGAGGTCGTCGATCCGGTCCGCGTACTGCGCGTACCCCTCGACGAGCTCCATCGTGTACTCGGTGACCGGAGGCTGACGGGTGTCGGACCGCGAGTGCCGTACCCAGTCCGCGAGGACCGTCTGCACGGACTCGCCGCGCTGGTCGGCCTCGAAGAGGATCTGGAAGGCGCGCTTGCGGGCCGTGTTCCGGGCAGCCACGGTTAGCTGTTCACCCGGCCGAGGTAGTCGCCGGAGCGGGTGTCGACCTTGATCTTCTCGCCCGTGCTGATGAACAGCGGGACGCCGATCTCGTAACCGGTCTCCAGGGTGGCGGGCTTGGTGCCACCGGTGGAGCGGTCGCCCTGGACGCCCGGGTCCGTGTGCTGGATGGTCAGCTCGACGGCGGCCGGCAGCTCGACGTAGAGCACCTCGCCCTCGTGCTGGGCGACGGAGGCGGTGAAGCCCTCGATCAGGAAGTTGGCGGCGTTGCCGACAGCCTTGCGGTCGACCATGAGCTGGTCGTACGTGTCCATGTCCATGAAGACGAAGTACTCGCCGTCCATGTACGAGAACTGCATGTCGCGCCGGTCGACGGTGGCCGTCTCGACCTTCACGCCGGCGTTGAACGTCTTGTCGACGACCTTGCCGGACAGCACGTTCTTGAGCTTGGTGCGCACGAAAGCCGGGCCCTTGCCGGGCTTGACGTGCTGGAACTCGACGACGGACCAGAGCTGGCCTCCGTCGAGCTTGAGCACCATGCCGTTCTTGAGGTCGTTCGTGGAAGCCACGGTTGCGGAATCTCCTGGACTGAAGCTGGTGGAACGACCGAGGACGCGCGCTAGAGCGCGAGCAGCTCCTTGGTCGTAATGGTGAGTAGCTCGGGTCCGCCGTCCGCCTCGGGGCGCACGACGAGCGTGTCATCGATCCGGACTCCGCCCCGGCCCGGGAGGTGGACCCCCGGTTCGACGGTGACCGGCACACAAGCGTCCAGTTTACCCATGGCATCGGGTGCCAGCTGCGGGTCCTCGTCGATTTCGAGCCCCACCCCATGGCCCGTCCAGGGTGCGAGGCCCTCACCGTGCCCCGCCGAGTCCAGGAGATGGCGGGCCGCGCGGTCCACGTCGCGGTACTCGGCTCCGGGCACCAGAGCCTCGCGGCCGGCCCTCTGAGCGGCGAAAACCAGGTCGTAGAGCTCGATCTGCCAGTCGGCCGGGGCCGTTCCGATGACGAAGGTGCGGCCGATCTCGCAGCGGTAGCCGCGGTAGTTCGCGCCGAGTCGGACGGAGAGGAAATCTCCTTCCTCCACACGCCGGTCCGAGGGCCTGTGACGGCCCAGACCGGAGTGCGGGCCGGTGGCGACGGAGGTCGCGAAGGCGGGGCCGTCGGCGCCGTGGTCCACCAGCCGGCGCTCCAGTTCCAGCGCCAGGTGCCGTTCGGTGCGGCCGACGAGGATCGATTCGAGGAGTTCACCGAGTGCCTGGTCGGTGATCTCGGCGGCGATCCGCAGGCAGCCGATCTCCTCCTCGTCCTTGACGATGCGCAACTGCTCGACGGTGACGCCGAGATCGGCCAGCCGGAGCCTGGGCGCGACCGAGGCCATGGCCCGGTGCCGCGAGACCGTCAGATCGTGCTCCTCGACGGCCAGGGACTCCGCGCTGCCCGCCGCGGCCAGGTCCGCCGCGGCGACCACCGGATCGCCGCCGGCCACCGGCAGCAGGTCCACCCGCAGGTGTTCGTCGGGGCGCCCGTCGGCCGGGTCGCCGGTCGGGGGGCGGGGGCAGAGCAGGACGTCCTCGCCGGGGCCGAGCAGCAGCACGGCGCCCGGGGGCGCCCCGCCGGCCAGGTAACGGACGTTGGCGGGGCGGGAGACCAGGGCGGCCGCGGATCCGACTGCGGCGCACCGGTCGCGGAGCAGTCCGCGTCGGACGGCGTACACCTCTGACATGCGTCGAGCGTACGAGCGCGGGGCGCGGCCCGCCCGGTCAGCGCATCCGACCGGGGGTCGGGCGGCCGTGGGCGGGCCGGTGGGTCCGCGGTCTCACCAGGCCGGGGGGCTGGCCAGGGACCGGGCGAGTATGTCGTCCAGAACCCGGGCGGTGGTCTCCACGTCGTACGTGGAGTTGTCGATGATGGGCAGCCCCGAGCCGTACCAGCCGGCCATCCGGCCGTGGATACGGGCGACCTCCTCGTCGGAGAGCCGGCGGTTGCCGCTGCGCGCGGCGTTGCGCTCCAGGACGATCTCCAGGCCGGGCAGCAGGACGACGGGCAGGAGCCCGGGGCCGACGTGGCGCTTCCAGCCGCCGAGGCCGACGACCGGCCGGTCGGGGAAGACGGCGTCGTCCAGGATGCAGGAGATCCCGTTGGCCAGGAAGTTGCGGGCGGCGAAGCCGCAGGTGCGGCGGGCCAGCCGGTACTGGGCCTCTGACTGGTCGTTCCACCCGGCCTGCGGGTCGGCGAAACCGGAGCAGACCCACTCGCGGACGTCGTCCAGGCTGACGTGGGCGGTGGGCACCCGGCGGCGGGCCGCCCAGAGCCTGGCCACCGTGGTCTTGCCGGCGCCGGCCGGGCCGATCAGGAGCACAGCGAGGGTCGCGTTGCCGGTGCCCGGCTCGGCGGGCGGCGCGGGCAGCGGCACCGGTCTGCCGGGCGGCAGCTGGACGTGCCCGGTGGTCTCGCGGGTGGCGGGGGCCGGGGCGTGCTGCGGGGCGGGCCCGGACCAGCCCTGGCCCTGCGGGGCGGGCGGTGCGGCGGGCGGCGGACCCGGGTGCCCGGCCGGGGGCCGGGACGGCGGGCCTGCCGGGGGCGGGACCGGCGGGCCGGGGTGCTGGGCCCCGGGTGACCAGCCGAGAGGGCCGGGTCCGGGTCCCTGGGGCGGAGGCAGCGGGGCCCCCACTGCGTGCTGCATCCGGTGCAACTCCGTCTCGTACAGGCAACTGGCGCTGGTGGAACGGCAACCGTACCTTCCCCGGCCGCCACACGGACAACGGCCGGGGAGGGTCCACAGTGCCCCGCCGGCCGGTCGGCCTTCCCGTGCGGGGCGGTGGATCAGTCCGTCGACTCGTCCGCGAGCGCGCGCAGGGCGAGCCGGTAGGAGCCGATGCCGAATCCCGCGACGGTCCCGGTGGCGACCGGTGCGACCACCGAGTGATGGCGGAATTCCTCACGCGCGTACGGGTTCGAGATGTGCACCTCGATCAGCGGGGCGGTGCGCTGAGCTGCCGCGTCCCGCATCCCGTACGAGTAGTGCGTGAAGGCGCCCGGGTTGAGAACGACCGGAATTGAACCGTCCGCGGCCTCGTGCAGCCAGCGGATCAGCTCGCCCTCGTCGTTGGTCTCGCGGACGTCCACGTCGAAGCCGAGCTCCTTGCCGAGGGTGCGGCAGGCCTCGACGAGTCCGGCGTACGAGGTGGAGCCGTAGACGTCGGGTTCGCGGGAGCCGAGGCGGCCGAGGTTGGGGCCGTTGAGCACGAGGACCCTGCGGGTCATGCCGAGACCTCCCCGTAGGCGGCGAGCAGCACGGCCGGGTCGGGGCCCTCCAGGACGGTGGGCTTGCCAAGGCCGTCCAGGACGATGAAGCGCAGCAGGTCGCCGCGGGACTTCTTGTCGACCTTCATGTTCTCCAGCAGCTTGGGCCACTGGTCGCCCCGGTAGGTGAGCGGCAGGCCGACGGATTCCAGGATGGCGCGGTGCCGGTCGGCGGTGGCGTCGTCGAGCCGGCCGGCGAGGCGGCCGAGTTCGGCGGCGAAGACCATGCCGACCGAGACGGCGGCGCCGTGGCGCCACTTGTAGCGCTCATTCTTCTCGATCGCGTGGCCCAGGGTGTGGCCGTAGTTGAGGATCTCGCGCAGCCCGGACTCCTTGAGGTCGCTGGAGACGACCTCGGCCTTGACCCGGATGGAACGCTCGATCAGCTCGGCGGTGTGCGGCCCCTCGGGGCCGCGCGCGGCCTGCGGGTCGGCCTCGATGAGGTCGAGGATCGCCGGGTCGGCGATGAATCCGGCCTTGATGATCTCGGCCATGCCGGAGACGTAGTCGTTGACCGGCAGCGAGTCCAGGGCGGCCAGGTCGCAGAGCACGCCGGCCGGCGGGTGGAAGGCGCCGACGAGGTTCTTGCCCTCGGCGGTGTTGATGCCGGTCTTGCCGCCGACGGCCGCGTCGACCATGCCGAGCACGGTCGTCGGTACGGCAATCCAGCGCACCCCGCGCAGCCAGGAGGCGGCGACGAAGCCGGCGACGTCGGTGGTGGCGCCGCCGCCGATGCCGACGATGACGTCGGTACGGGTGAAGCCGGTCTGGCCGAGCGCCTTCCAGCAGTAGGCGGCGACCTCGACGGTCTTGGCCTCCTCGGCGTTGGGCAACTGGATCGCGATGGCCTCGTAGCCCTGGCCCGCGAGGTCCTGGCGGACCGCCTCGCCGGTCTCGGCGAGTGCCTCGGGGTGGAGGACCGCGACGCGCTTGGCGCGCTCGCCGATGAGCTTGGGCAGCTCGCCGAGGAGCTGCCGGCCGATCAGCACCTCGTACGGGTCGGTGCCCGCGCTGCCGGCGATCTGGACGCGGGTGGGTGCCTGCTCCGTCATGGGTGTGTTCTCCCGGCCGGACGGGGGTGCGTCCGGCAGTTCCAGTGCGTCGAGGACCGCCTGTGCGACCTCTTCGGGTGTGCGCTCGTCGGTGGCGACGACCGTGCGGGCGACCTCCGTGTAGAGGTGGCGGCGGGCCTCCATCAGCTCGCGCCACTGCCGGCGCGGGTTGACCGCGAGCAGCGGGCGCGCGGTGTTGAGGCCGACCCGCTTGACGGCCTCGTCCACGTCCATCGAGAGATAGACGACCGGGTGGCCGGCGAGCAGGGCGCGCGTCCGTTCGTCCAGGACGGCCCCGCCGCCGAGCGAGAGGACGCCCGCGTGCTCGGCGACGGCGGCCCGGACGGCCTCCCGCTCCAGCGCGCGGAAGTGGTCCTCGCCCTCGTCGTAGAAGATCTCCGCGATGGGCTTGCCGGCCGTGGCGACGACATCGGCGTCGGTGTCCCGGTAGCCCGTGCCCAGCCGGGCGGCGAGCAGTTCACCGACGGTCGATTTGCCGACACCCATCGGTCCGACCAGGACGATCAGCGGAGCGCTCATCGGATCTGGAGGTGGTCGAGGTACGACTGCACGTTGCGGTGGGTCTCGGGCACGCTGTCGCCGCCGAACTTCTCCGCGACGGCGTCCGCCAGGACCAGGGCGACCATCGCCTCCGCGACGATGCCGGCCGCGGGAACGGCACAGACGTCGGAGCGCTGGTGGTGGGCCTTGGCGGGCTCGCCGGTCACCACGTCGATGGTGGCCAGGGCGCGCGGCACGGTCGCGATCGGCTTCATCGCGGCGCGGACGCGGAGCAGTTCACCGGTGGTGAGCCCGCCCTCGGTGCCGCCGGCCCGGCCGGAGGCGCGCTTGATGCCGTCCTCGGTCACCAGGATCTCGTCGTGCGCCTTGGAGCCGGGCACCCGGGCGAGGTCGAAGCCGTCGCCGACCTCGACGCCCTTGATGGCCTGGATGCCCATGAGCGCACCGGCGAGGCGGGCGTCGAGCCGGCGGTCCCAGTGCACGTGCGAGCCGAGGCCGACCGGCACGCCGTACGCCAGCACCTCGACGACGCCGCCGAGGGTGTCGCCGTCCTTGTGGGCCTGGTCGATCTCGGCGACCATCCGCTTGCTCGCGTCGGCGTCGAGGCAGCGCACCGGGTCGGCGTCGAGCCTGTCCACGTCGGCGGGGACCGGGTAGACCCCGTACGGCGCCTTGGCGGCGGCCAGCTCCACGACGTGGGAGACGATCTCGATGCCGGCGGTCTCCTTGAGGTAGGACCGGGCGACGGCGCCGAGGGCGACACGGGCCGCGGTCTCCCGGGCGCTGGCGCGCTCCAGGACCGGCCGGGCCTCGTCGAAGCCGTACTTCTGCATCCCGGCGAGGTCGGCGTGGCCGGGCCGGGGGCGGGTCAGCGGAGCGTTACGGGCCAGCTCGGCCAGCACCTCGGGGTCGACCGGGTCGGCCGACATGACCTGCTCCCACTTGGGCCACTCGGTGTTGCCCACCATCACGGCGACCGGGGAGCCCATGGTGAGCCCGTGCCGCACGCCGCCGAGGAAGGTGACCTCGTCCCGCTCGAACTTCATCCGCGCGCCGCGGCCGTAACCGAGCCGCCGCCGGGCGAGCGCGTCCGCAACCATCTCCGTGGTGACCGGGACACCGGCGGGAAGACCCTCCAGCGTCGCCACCAGTGCGGGGCCGTGCGACTCCCCCGCGGTCAGCCAGCGCAACCTGCTCAACGGTGCTCCTCATGCTCGCGCCTGAAATCCAACGGCGCGACCGGGTGCGCGGCCCTGGCCCGCCGCCCCCGATCCTCCCACGGCCACGGCTCCGGAACGGCCGCCGGTCCAGCAGACGGACGGAAGGACAAGGACCGGGCAGGCTTCAGCGGGCGGCCAGCGCCTGTTCTCCGGCCTTCCGCATGGCGGCCAGGGGCGCGGGTGAGCGGCCGGTCATCTGCTCGACCTGGAGGACGGCCTGATGCACCAGAAGGTCGAGACCTCCGAGGACTGTGCCCCCGCGCTCGGCCCAGGCGGAGGCGAGCCGGGTGGGCCACGGCTCGTACAGCACGTCGAACAGCGTGCCGGGACGCTCCGGCACGGCACCGGCCAGCGCGTCGGCCGCCCCGGCGGGGGTGGTCGCGATGACGAGGGGCGCGGTCAGCGCCCGGTCGGCCTGTGCCCAGTCGGCGATCCGGACGTCGACGCCGAGGCGTTCACCCCAGCCGCGCATCTCGTCGGCTCGGGCCGCGCTGCGCACATAGGCCGTGACGGGTCCGGCGCAGATCCCGGACAGCGCGGCCAGCGCGGAGGAGGCGGTCGCCCCGGCGCCGAGGATCGCGGCGGACTCCACCGTCCCGACGCCGCGTTCACGCAGTGCGGCGATCATGCCGGGGATGTCGGTGTTGTCCCCCGTGCGGCGCCCGTCCTCGCCGAGGACGACGGTGTTCACGGCCTCGACGGAGGCAGCGGTCGCGCTGATCCCGTCCAGCAACGGGATGATCGCCCGCTTGAGCGGCATGGTGAGCGAGAGCCCCGCCCAGCTCCCGTCCAGCCCCTCGATGAACCCCGCCAGTGCCTGCTCGTCGACCTCGAACCGGTCGTACGACCAGCCGTCGAGCCCCAGCTCGGCGTAGGCGGCCCGGTGCAGGACCGGGGAGAGCGAGTGGGCGATGGGCGAGCCGAGGACGGCTGCGCGGCGGGGGCCGTCAGTCGGAATTATGGAGTTCATTGAATTTCTCAGTGAGTCTGGCATGCTCTGCGACCGTCTTGGTGAAATCGGTCTTCTTTCCGTCGAGCGAGATGAAGAACATCCACCCACCGGCGGTCGGATTGAGAGTCGCGCGCAGGGCTTCGTCGCCCGGGTTGCCGATAGGGCCTGGAGGAAGGCCGGCGTGATAATAGGTGTTGTAGGGGTCCGGGTCGTTCCGGATCTCACTCAACTTGATTTTGATCTTGCTCTGATTGGTGAGGTAGTTGTAGGCGGAGTCGAATTCAAGCTTACGATTCGTGATCGTGTTGTCCGGCTTCAGCCGGTTGTAGACGACCTCGGCCATCTTGCGGAAGTCGTCGTGCGTAAGGCCTTCCGCCTGGACCAGGCTGGCGACGGTGAGAACCTGCCACGGGTCGTCCAGCTTGTACTTCTTGGCCGCTCCCTCTAGGTCGAGCTTCTCGTATTCCTCGTTCGACCGGGAGACCATCTTCTTGAGAATCGCCTCCGGCTTGGTTTCCTTCGTCACCGGATACGCGGCCGGGTAAAGGAATCCTTCCAGCGGGTCCTTGATGTCCTTGTTCTTGCTCGCCCAGCCAGGCAGACCCAGATCGGACTTCATGGACTTGGCAATTCCCTGGGTCGTGCCCTTCTTGAGGTCCAGCTTCTTGTCGACCATCGCGTAGACGGCCACATTGCGGGTTCCCTCGGGAATCACCAGAAGATTCTGGCTCTTCGGGTCGACCATCATCTTCACGGCCTCGGACGCCGACATCTCCGAATGAAGGAGATAGACCCCGGCCTGGATCGACTTCCCCTTGGGGTTCTCGTTCTGTGCGGAGACGAAGGCGTCGACGCTCTTGACGACGCCCGCCTTCTTCAGGATGTTGCCGATGTCGTAGCCGTACGCGCCCTTCGGGATCTCCACCTCGACCGAGCCCGAGCCGCTGCCCGAGTAGTCCGGGGCCGCGCCGAACCTGTCCTTGTAGAAGGAGTAGCCGTAGTAGCCCGCGCCGGCGACGCCGCCGACCAGGACGAGGGAGACGACCAGACAGGCGCAGCCGCTGCGGCCCTTTTTCTTCTTGCCCTTGCCCCGGCGCTCGCCGCCGTCCCCGCGGCGGGACTCGCGGGGGTCGTCGTCCTCGTCGTCGTAGTCGTCGTCCTTGGCGCCTTTGCCGTCCTTCTCGTCCACGCCCGTGAAGAACGGGTGGGTCTCCTCCGGCTGCTGCTCGGGGTCCCAGTCCGGGTGCGGCTCGGACGCCTCGGCGGGGGCGGCCTCGCGGCGGCCCGGCGGCTGCGGGGGCGGGTAGGCGTCAGGGGTGCCGTAGTAGTCGTTCGTCTCGCCGTAGCCGTACGTGGCGACGGGCTGGCCCTCGTACGGCGGCATCGCGGCCGCCTGCTGGCCCGTGTCCCAGGAGGGATCGTAGGGCTGCTGCTGGTTGTACGGGTCCTGCTGGTTCCCGTACGCCTGCTGCTGCTGGTATTGCTGCTGGGCGTACGGGTCCTGCTGCTGCGGCTGCTGCTGCGCGTAGGGATCGTGCGGCTGCTGCTGGTACGGGTCGTACTGGCCCTGCGGGTAGGGCTGCTGCTGTCCGCCGTACTGGTTCTGGCCGCCGTCGTACTGGCCCTGCGGGTAGGACTGCTGCTGCTGTCCGCCGTACTGGTCCTGGCCGCCGTCGTACTGGCCCTGGCCGTCGTACTGACCCTGGCCGTGGGCAGGCTGCTGGCCGCCCCATCCCTGGTCCCCGTACAAGGGGTCCTCGGGATGCCACGGTTCGGAGCCGGGGCCCCGGCCATACTCAGTCATCGATCCCCTAGGGCCGCGAGACGATGTCCCGTCTCTTTGCTGTGCGGTGTCCGTCCGACCACCGCCGCATCGCGCGGAACGTTACCGTAATGCGATCAGACAACCACTTCGACGCCCTCGCCGGGAGGATTGCCCGACGCCCGCTCGGACTCCAGAGCGTTCTGAAGGATCACCACAGCGGCAGCCTGATCGATGACGGAACGGCCCTTTTTGGACTTCACGCCCGAGGCGCGCAGCCCCTGACTCGCCGTCACTGTGGTCATCCTCTCGTCCACCAAGCGCACCGGAATGGGTGCAACCGCGCGAGCGAGCACGTCGGCGAAGGCGCGGACCTTGACGGCGGCCGGCCCCTCCCCGCCGCCCAGGGAGCGCGGGAGGCCCACGACGACCTCGATCGGCTCGTACTCCGCGACGATCTGGCCGAGCCGCCGGTGGGCGGCCGGGACGTCGCGTCCCGGCACGGTCTCCACCGGCGTCGCGAGGATGCCGTCGGGGTCGCAGGAGGCCACCCCGATCCGGGCGTCCCCGACATCGATCGCCAGCCGGCGACCGCGGCGCATCCGCGGCATGTCCGGCGTCACGCCGTCTCGGTGACGAGGCGTTCGACGGCGGCGACGGCGTCACCGATCGCGTCCGGGTTCTGGCCGCCGCCCTGGGCGACGTCCGGCTTGCCGCCGCCCCCGCCGCCGAGGGTCTTGGCGGCCGTGCGGACGAGGTCGCCGGCCTTGAGGCCGCGCTCGCGGGCCGCCTCGTTGGTCGCGATGACGGTCAGCGGGCGCCCGTTGGCCGTCGTGAACAGGGCGACCACGGCGGGGCGACCGCCCTGGATACGGCCGCGCACGTCCAGGACGAGCCTGCGCAGGTCGTCGGCGGATGTGCCGTCCGGGACCTGGCCGGTGACCAGGGCGATGCCCCGGACGTCCTTCGCGGAGCCGGCGAGGCCGGCGGCGGCCGCGAGGACCTTCTCCGCGCGGAACCTCTCGATCTCCTTCTCGGCGTCCTTCAGCTTGCCGAGCATGCCCGCGATCTTCTCCGGCAGCTCCTCGGAGCGGCCCTTGACCAGCTCCTGGAGCTGGGCGACGACCGTGTGCTCCTTGGCGAGGAAGTTGTAGGCGTCGACGCCGACGAGGGCCTCGATGCGGCGCACGCCGGAGCCGATGGACGACTCGCCGAGCAGCTTGACCAGGCCGAGCTGAGCGGTGTTGTGCACATGCGTGCCGCCGCACAGCTCCTTGGAGAAGTCGCCGATGGTGACGACGCGGACCCGCTCGCCGTACTTCTCACCGAACTCCGCGATGGCGCCCTGCTTCTTGGCGTCGTCGATGGACATGACCTCGGCCTGCACGTCGAGCTCGCGGGCCAGGACCTCGTTGATCTTCTGCTCGACGTCGGTGAGGACCGTGCCGGGTACGGCGGCGGGCGAGCCGAAGTCGAAGCGGAAGCGGCCCGGGGAGTTCTCCGAACCGGCCTGGGCGGCCGTCGGGCCGAGCGCGTCGCGCAGCGCCTGGTGCGTGAGGTGCGTCGCGCTGTGGGCGCGGGCGATGGCGCGGCGGCGGGTGGAGTCGATGGCCGCGTAGGCGGAGGAACCGACCGTCACCTCGCCGACCTGGACGGAGCCCTTGTGGACGGAGACGCCGGGGACCGGCTGCTGGACGTCGCGCACCACGATGACGGCGCCGCTGTCGAGCCGGATGCGGCCCTGGTCGGCGAGCTGGCCGCCGCCCTCGGCGTAGAACGGGGTGCGGTCGAGGACGACCTCGACCTCGTCGCCCTCGGTGGCCGCGGGCGAGGGGACACCGTCGACGAGGAGGCCGACGATCGTCGACTCGCCCTCGGTCATGGTGTAGCCGGTGAACTCGGTGACGCCGGAGTTGTCGGCGACCTGGCGGTACGCGGACAGGTCGGCGTGGCCGGTCTTCTTGGCCTTGGCGTCGGCCTTGGCCTTGGCGCGCTGCTCCTGCATGAGGCGGCGGAACCCGTCCTCGTCCACGGACAGGCCCTGTTCGGCGGCCATCTCCAGGGTGAGGTCGATCGGGAAGCCCCAGGTGTCGTGGAGCAGGAACGCCTTGTCACCCGGGAGCACCCGGCCGCCGGCGGCCTTGGTCTCGGTGACAGCGGTCTCCAGGATGTTGGTGCCGCCCTTGAGTGCCTTGAGGAAGGCGGCTTCCTCGGCGAGCGCGACGGTCTCGATGCGCTTGCGGTCGGTGATCAGCTCCGGGTACTGCTGGCCCATCGTCTCGATCACGACGTCGACCAGCTCGTTCACGACGGAGCCGGTGGCGCCCATCAGCCGCATGTTGCGGATGGCGCGGCGCATGATGCGGCGCAGCACATAGCCGCGGCCCTCGTTGCCGGGGGTCACTCCGTCGCCGATGAGCATGACGGAGGTGCGGATGTGGTCGGCGACCACGCGGAGCGAGACGTCGGTGGTGTGGGCCGCGCCGTAGCGCACACCGGTCAGCCCGGTGGCCCGGTCCATGACGACGCGCAGGGTGTCCGTCTCGTACATGTTCTGCACGCCCTGCAGGATCATCGCGAGGCGTTCGAGGCCGAGGCCGGTGTCGATGTTCTTGGACGGCAGGTCGCCGAGGATCGGGAAGTCGTCCTTGCCCTCGCCCGCGCCGCGCTCGTACTGCATGAAGACCAGGTTCCAGATCTCCACGTACCGCTCGTCGTTGACGGCCGGGCCGCCCTCGGCGCCGAACTCGGGGCCGCGGTCGTAGTTGATCTCGGAACAGGGGCCGCAGGGGCCGGGGACGCCCATGGACCAGAAGTTGTCCTTCTTGCCGAGGCGCTGGATGCGCTCGGCGGGGACGCCGATCCTGTCGCGCCAGATGGCCTCGGCCTCGTCGTCGTCCAGGTAGACGGTGATCCACAGGCGCTCGGGGTCGAGCCCGAAGCAGCCGTCCGCCACGGAGCCGGTCAGCAGCTCCCAGGCGTACTCGATGGCGCCTTCCTTGAAGTAGTCGCCGAAGGAGAAGTTGCCGCACATCTGGAAGAACGTGCCGTGCCGGGTGGTCTTGCCGACCTCTTCGATGTCCGGCGTGCGCACGCACTTCTGCACGCTGGTGACGCGCGGGGCGGGCGGCTTGACCTCACCGAGGAAGTACGGCTTGAAGGGCACCATGCCCGCGGGGACCAGCAGCAGAGTCGGGTCGTCCGCGATGAGCGACGCCGAAGGGACAACGGTGTGACCGCGCTCCTCGTAGAAGCTCAGCCAGCGGCGGCGAATTTCTGCCGACTCCATCAGTGGTCCTCATTCCGGTTGTACGAGTGGTAGGGAAGCTTGCGGTGGGCCGCGGGCGCCTCGGGCTCGGCGGCCTCGACGGCGAGGTTGCGCCGCACCGGGAGTTCGGGGCCGGCCGGTGCCTCCAGGCCCAGCGCCTCGCCCAGTTCGGCCTCGCGCCTGACCATGCCGTCGCGGACGTCCAGCGCGAAGTCCTTGAGCTTGTGACCTGCGACGAGAGCCTTGTCGGCGGCCTGCGCCGCGAGGCTCTCGGGGGTCAGCTGCTTGATCTTCCGGTTGACCTTGGTGGTGGCCCACACCCCGGCGGCTGCGCCGGCGGTGAACCAGAACGTACGGCGGAACATCGCTGCGTCAGTCCTTCGATCCGCGGGAATTTCTGCCGTCGCGCTTCCTGCCGCGCGCCGACGGCACGGTCCGGCCGACGATCACCGAGCGCCTCGAACGCGCCTCCGGTTCGGGAGCGGACTTGCGGCCGATGGCCTGCCGCACCCCGTAGCCGAACGCCGCGACCTTGACCAGCGGGCCGCCGAAGGCGGAGGCGACGGTGGTCGAGAGCGCCGAGGCGTTGGAGGTGACCTCCTGCACGTCCGTCGCGATCGCGTCGACCTTGTCGAGCTGGGTCTGCGCCGAGCGTACGGTCGCGGAGGCGTCCGCGAGCAGGGGGACGGCCTGTTCGGTCACGTCCGCCACGAGTTTGGTGGTCGCTCTGAGCGTCTGGGCGAGCCTCACCAGCACGACGGCGAGGAACGAAACCAGGATCGCCCAGAAGACGGCCACCAGGATCCCGGCCACCTCACCACCGGACACAGTGCACCCGCGCTCTCTGGCTTGTCGTCTGTCTTGTTCTCCTGCTCCTCGGCGAGGGCCGCCGGAGGGCTTGTCGTCACATTCCCGTCGTTCGCCCGGCCGGCGGACGGGAACGGGACGACAGGCCCTGGCGGCCGGTCGCCGTCCCCCGAGCCTATCGCGCCAGGGCTCACGCCCCGTACCGCATGACCGGCCGGGCCGCAGGAGTTCGGGCGACGAGATTGTACGGAGAGCTTTCAAGCCAGTACTCTGCGTGTTTCATGCGACGCCCTCAGCGCCCACTGCCGCCCGCCGACGATTCCGCTTCCCCGGCCGCCGCCGGAGACGATGGCGCGCACCCGCTGCCGGGCAACCTTCCGGCCGAGCTGAACCACTTCGTGGGCCGGGAGAACGAGCTGGCCGATGTCGCCCGGATGCTGGAGGAATCCCGGCTCGTCACCGTCATCGGGGTGGGCGGCGTGGGCAAGACCCGGCTGGCCACGCGGGCGGCGGCGCTTCTGGAGAAACGGTACTGCGACGGCGTGTGGCTGGTGGAACTGTCCGCCGTCCACGACGCCGGGCTGCTGGAACACGCCGTCGCCGACGCGCTGGGCCTCACCGATCACACCCCCCGGCCGCCCCGCGCGGCGCTGATCGAACACTGCGCCGACCGTGACCTCCTGCTGGTCCTCGACGGCTTCGAACACCTGGTGGACGACTGCGCCGCGCTGGTACGGGACCTGCTGCGCCGCGCCCCCGGGCTGCGGGTGCTCGCGGCCGGCCGGCTACCGCTGGAACTGGCCGGCGAGGCCGTCTACCCGCTCGCCACCATGACCGACGAGGACGCCCTGCGGCTCTTCGCCGAGCGGGCCGCCGGGGTGCGGCCGGACTTCCGGCTGACCGAGCACAGCCGCGGCCCGGCCCAGGACCTGTGCCGCCGGCTGGACGGGATCCCGCTCGCTCTGGAACTCGCGGCCGGGCGGCTGCGCGCGTTGTCGACCGAGCAGGTGCTGCAACGGCTCGACGACCGGTTCCGGCTGCTGACCGGCGGCAGCCGCAGCGCGCTGGACCGGCACCAGACGCTGCGTACGGCGATCGGCTGGAGCCATGAACTCTGCGCCCCGCCGCAACGGCTGTTGTGGGCCCGGCTCTCGGTCTTCGCCGGGCAGTTCGACCTGGAGGCGGTCGAGTACATCTGCAGCGGCCCCGACCTGCCCGCCGACTCCGTGCTCGACGTACTCTCCGGGCTGCTCGCCCAGTCCGTGGTGCTGCGCGAGGACTCCCCCGCGGGCACCCGCTACCGGATGCTGGACACCGTGCGCGAGTACGGCGCCGAGTGGCTGGCGGCCACCGGGGACACCGACCGGCTGCGCAGGCGGCACCGGGACTGGTTCCTGGGGCTCGCGACCTGGTGCGAGCTGGACTGGTTCAGCCCCCGGCAGGCGGAGGTCGCGGCCCGGGTGGAGAGCGAGCTGCCCAATCTGCGCCGGGCCATGGAGTGTTCGCTGGAATCGCCGCAGGAGGCGCATCTCGCCCAGTACCTGGCGGGCACGCTCTGGTTCCTGTGGGTCGGCTGCGGGCGGCTGTCCGAGGGCCGGCACTGGCTGGACCACGTCCTGGAGGAGGAGACCCCGTACGACGCCTCGCGGCTGAAGGCCCTGTGGGTGCTGGGGTACGTCGCGGTGCTCCAGGGCGACCCGGTCGGCGCGATCTCCGCCCTCACCGAGTGCCGGGAGGAGGCGGAAGAGGCTGGAGACGCCACGGCCGCCGCGTACGCCGTGCACCGCACCGGCTGCCTGGCCCTCGTCACCGACGACCTGGAGCGCGCCCGGGACCTGCTGGACGACGCGCTCGGCCGCTACCGCGAACTGGGCGAGCTGAACAGCAACGTCCTGATGGCCCAGGTCGAACTGGCCATGTCCACCGGCTTCCTGGGCGATCTGGAGCGGGCGGCGGTGATCTGCGAGGAGGTCCGGGACATCTGCGAGGACCACGGCGAGCAGTGGGCCCTGAGCTACGCGCTGTACGTCCTGGCCTACGCCACCTTGCAGCGCGGGCGCCCGGAGCGGGCGCGGGAACTGCTCGAGAAGTCGCTGTCCATCAGCCACGCCTTCAACGACCTGCTCGGCACCGTCCTGTCCCTGGAGCTGCTGGCGCTCGTCACGGTGACCGAGGGCGACGCGGCCGAGGCGGCGCTGCTCCAGGGAGCCGCCGACCGGATCTGGCCATCGGTGGGGCTGCCGCTGTTCGGCTCGGCGCACTACGGGGTGCCCCGGGCCCGTTGCGAGGAGCTGGCCCTGCGCGAGCTGGGCGGGGGGCGGTACGCGAGCGCCCTGCGGGCGGGCGGTGAGCTGGGGCCCGACGCGGTGGTCGGCCGGGCACTCCTGGGCCGGGCGGGCGGGCGGGAGCGGGCTCGGGCGGGCACCGACGAGCCGGCCGGGAGCGCCCCGCCCGCGCCCGGCGGAACGCGAAGGCCCGCCGCCTCCCCGGCATCGGGAAGGGGCGGGCCTGAGCGCCGGTGACGAGCGGCTACGCCTGGATCAGCGGGCGTAGTACTCGACGACGAGCTGCTCGTCGCAGATCACGGGGATTTCCTTGCGGTTCGGGTCCCGGTCAAGGCGGAAGGCCAGGGCCTTCAGGTTCACCTGCAGGTAGCGCGGGGTCTCACCGTCGGTGTCGTAACCACCCTCGCGAGCAACCTGGAAGGGGTGCTTGTCGCGGCTGCGCTCACGGACCATGACGATGTCGTCCGGGCGGACGCGGAACGACGGCTTGTCGACCTTGCCGCCGTTGACCTCGATGTGGCCGTGGACGACCATCTGGCGCGCCTGGTAGATCGTCTTGGCGATACCGGAACGCAGGACCAGCGCGTCGAGGCGGCGCTCGAGCTCGACGACGAGCGCCTCGCCCGTCTTGCCCTCGGCCTTCTTGGCGCGGTCGTAGGCACGCGCCATCTGGCGCTCGCTGATGTCGTACTGCGCACGCAGACGCTGCTTCTCCAGCAGACGGACCTTGTAGTCCGAGTTCTGCTTGCGGCCGCGGCCGTGCTCGCCCGGCGGGTAGGGGCGGGCCTCGAAGTACTTGACCGCCTTCGGCGTCAGCGCGATGCCGAGCGCACGGCTCTTCTTGACCTTGGGACGCGACTGATTAGGCACGTTCTCCAGACCTCCGTTGTAGGTTAGGTTAGGCTCACCTTACTCAAGGAGATCGCATGTCTCGCCCTGGGAACACCACACACGTCACGGACAGCACAGACAGCATCGACGCGCCTGAAGGCGTCGAAACGACGGAGGACCGATCAGATCGTGGTCAGCCGCGTCCCAGCGGGCTTGAAAACACACGGATGCCGTCAGCAGCCGAGCGCACACGAACTCTCGTACAGAGTACCTGCTCGGCGGTACTGCTCGTTCCCGGGCTCGACCGGTCCGCCTCGGACCAGCTCATGCCGCTGTCCCGCAGTGTGGGACCCGACGGTGACCTGTTCCTGGAACTCCCCGCCGATTCCCCGGCCGTGCGGGCCGCGACGCACGCCCAGGACGACGAGCTCTCGGCCGTGCTGGAGATCACGGACGTCGCCCCCGTCTCCGTACCCCACCGTATCCGCGGCCGCGCCCGGGTCGGCGGCTGGCTGACCTCCGTGCCCGGCATGGCGGGCCCCGGCCGGATGCTGCTGCGGCTGGAGACGGGCGAGGCCCACATCGACGACCTGTGGGGCGAGGAGTGCGTCGACGCGGAGGACTTCCGCGACGCGGTCCCCGATCCTCTCGCCGTCCATGAGACGGACCTGCTCCAGCACCTGTACTCGGCACACGGCGAGCAGCTGGCGACGCTGTGCGGGCTGCTCGGCGAGCGGGCGGCCTGCACCTGCGCGGCGCACCGGCCGGCCGTGGTGCCCCTGGCGCTGGACCGGCTGGGGCTGCGGGTGCGCTTCTGCGAGCGGGACGGCGGCTGCTTCGACGCGCGCTTCGAGTTCCCCGAGCCGGTGCGCGACGTGGCGGAGCTGAGCCACGCCATGCACACGCTGTTCGAGGCGGCCGCGCGCTGAGGGGCGGGGCCGGGATACGGACGGCCGCCGCCGTGGCCGGGGCGGCGGTCCGGATCAGGCCCGGTCCGCACCGTCCTCGGCGGCCGTCCGGCCGAGCCGCTCCCTGACCCGGTCCACCACGTCCGCGTAACGCGCCTCGGCGCCGTAGCGGGTGGGGCGGTAGTAGTGCTTGTCGCGCACAGCGTCCGGGGCGTACTGCTGGGCGGCGATGCCGCCGGGCACATCGTGCGGGTAGACGTAGCCCCGGGCGTGGCCCAGCTTGGCCGCGCCCTTGTAGTGGCCGTCGCGCAGATGGGCCGGGACCGGGCCGGCCAGCCCCTTGCGCACGTCCTCCCGGGCGGCGGAGATCGCCAGTGTGGCCGCGTTGGACTTCGGGGCGAGCGCGAGGGCGATGGTGGCGTGGCTGAGGGTGAGGGCCGCCTCCGGGAAACCGATCAGGGCCACCGCCTGCGCCGCCGCCACCGCGGTCGGCAGCGCCGTCGGATCGGCGAGGCCGATGTCCTCGCTGGCCGAGATCATCAGACGCCGGGCGATGAACCGCGGGTCCTCCCCCGCCTCGATCATGCGGGCCAGGTAATGCAGCGCCGCGTCGACGTCCGAGCCGCGGATCGACTTGATCAGGGCGCTCGCCACGTCGTAGTGCTGATCGCCGTCCCGGTCGTACGTCACGGCCGCCCGGTCGACGGTCTCCTCCAGGGTGAGGAGGCTGATCTCCGCCTCCTGCTTGGACAGCGCGGCCCCGGCCGCGGCCTCCAGGGCCGTCAGCGCACGGCGCGCGTCGCCCCCCGCGATGCGCAGCAGGTGCTCCTCGGCGTCCTCCGGCAGCGTCACCGCTGCGCCGAGCCCGCGCTCGTCGGTCAGTGCCCGGCGCAGCAGGCCGCGCAGGTCGTCGTCGGTCAGGGACTCCAGCGTCAGCAGCAGCGAACGGGAGAGCAGCGGTGAGATGACCGAGAAGTAGGGGTTCTCGGTGGTCGCGGCGATCAGGGTGACCCAGCGGTTCTCGACGGCGGGCAGGAGCGAGTCCTGCTGGGCCTTGGAGAAGCGGTGGATCTCGTCCAGGAAGAGGACGGTCTCCTTGCCGTAGCCACCCGTGGCCCGGCGGGCGCCCTCGATGACGGCCCGGACCTCCTTGACGCCGGCGGTGATCGCGGACAGCTCGACGAATCGCTTGTTCGTGGCCTTGCTGACCACGTAGGCGAGGGTCGTCTTGCCGATGCCGGGCGGACCCCAGAGGATCACCGACGAGGGGCCGGCCGGTCCCCCGCTCGCCTCGCCGACGAGGCGGCGCAGGGGCGAGCCCGGCTTGAGCAGATGCTGCTGGCCCACGACCTCGTCGAGCGTACGCGGACGCATCCGGACAGCAAGGGGGCTGCTGGACGGGTCCTTCTCCTGGCGGTCTTCGGCAGCTGCGGTAAAGAGGTCGGGCTCCACGTTTTGAAGCCTATGTCACCGCACTGACAACCCGGCCGGGCCGTCAGTGCGGGACGGGGCCGGTCAGCTGGTCCAGAAGTCCCACCAGCGGGTCAGGATCAGCATGCCGATGATGCCGATCCACAGCACCGGGGGCACCCAGTGGAACTCGGTGAGCCCGTTGCGCAGCCAGGCGGGCGCGGGGATGATCCCGTGCCGGATGTTGTGGGTGGTGACGTAGCAGAACATGAAGATGGTGGCGACCCAGGCCAGGCAGCACCACAGGCACAGCGAGTTGATGTTGTACAGCGACTGGTACTGGAGCCAGGTGCAGAAGCCGACGCCGAACAGCGTGCCCGCGTTCATGCCGAGCCAGTACCAGTTGCGGAAGCGGGCTCCCGCGAGCAGGGCCAGACCGATCCCGATGATCACGGGGTAGGTGACCATCCCGAGCCAGGGGTTCGGGAAGCCGAAGGCGGAGGCCTGCTCGCTCTTCATGATGTTGCCGCAGGCCACGACCGGGTTGAGACTGCAGCCCGGGACGAAGGACGGGTCCTCCATCATCTTGAGCTTGTCGTGCGTGATGACCCATGCGGCGAGGGTTCCTGCGGCACCAGTGATCATCAGCAGGATGGCCAGCGCCCGGCTGCCCCCGAAGGTGCGCGTCCCGCTGCTCTCGTCCTGGTCGGAGGAGGGATGGTCAACCGCTGCAGTCGTCATATCGCCGTTTCCGTCACTGAGTAGCCTGCTGGGGCACGGTCATTGTGCCGTACGGGCGGGCCGCTCCTCCGTTCGATGCACATAAAGACGCGTGCGCCGAGAGGTGCCCGTGAGGGAGCGGAACACGGCCCCGCAGCCGCGACGAGGGGCATCGCGCCGTCCCGGCGGCCCTCCGCGCGTGACCGGCCCTCCCGGGCGGAATCACCGTCCGGGATGAACCGGCGATCACCGGGTTGACGCGGGACACCGGGGGCGGCGGGCGCTCGGCCCGCCGCCCCGGCACGCCTCAGACGAGCCGTGCGGTGATCGTCTCCACGATGTCGGACACGGGTACGGGCGTCTGCTCGCCGGACTCCATGTCCTTGAGCTGGACGTGCCCGTCGGTCAGGTCGCGCTCGCCGGCCACGATCGTGAACCGGGCGCCCGAGCGGTTGGCGCTCTTCATCGCGCCCTTCAGCCCCCGGCCGCCGAACGCGAAGTCCGCCGCCACCCCTTCGCGGCGCAGCCGCGTGACGACGCCGAACAGGACCCGGCGCGCCTCCTCGCCGAGCGGGACGGCGAAGACGCTGGTGGTGGCGGGCAGTTCGAGGTCGATGCCCTCCGCCTCCAGGGCCAGGACGGTGCGGTCCACGCCGAGCGCCCAGCCGACCGACGGGAGCGCCGGGCCGCCGATCATCTCGGAGAGGCCGTCGTAGCGGCCGCCGCCGCCCACCGCGGACTGCGAGCCGAGGCCGTCGTGGACGAACTCGAAGGTGGTGCGCGTGTAGTAGTCGAGGCCGCGGACGAGCTTCTCGTCGTCCTCGAAGATCACACCCGCCTCGTTGAGCAGGTCGCGGACCTGCTCGTGGTACGCCTTGCAGGCGTCGCAGAGGTAGTCGCGCAGCACGGGGGCCCCGGCCAGCTGCTTCTGGACCTCGGGCCGCTTGTCGTCGAGGACCCGCAGCGGGTTGATGTCGATGCGGCGGCGGGTCTCCTCGTCCAGGTCGAGTTCGCGCAGGAAGCCCTGGAGCGCGTCGCGGTAGACCGGGCGGCACTCCTTGTCGCCCAGCGAGTTCAGCAGGATGCGGAACTCGCGCAGGCCCAGCGCGCGGTACGCCTGGTCGGCCAGGATGATCAGCTCGGCGTCGAGCACCGGGTCCTCGGCGCCGATGGCCTCGGCCCCGACCTGCGAGAAGTGGCGGTAGCGGCCCTTCTGCGGGCGCTCGTAGCGGTAGTACGAGCCGGAGTACCAGAGCTTGACCGGCAGGTTGCCGAGCTTGTGGAGGTTGGCCTCCAGGGCGGCGCGCAGCACGGACGCGGTGCCCTCGGGGCGCAGGGCCAGCTCGGAGCCGCCCTTGGTGGTGAGGGTGTACATCTCCTTGGTCACGATGTCGGTGGACTCGCCGACGCCGCGGGCGAAGAGGGCCACGTCCTCGAAACCGGGGGTCTCGATGTAGCCGTAGCCGGAGTTCCGCAGCGGGGCGGCGATCGCCTCGCGCACCGCCAGGTACTTGGCGGAGTCCGGCGGGGTCAGGTCGTACGTGCCCTTGGGGGCCTTGAAGGTGCTCACGATTCCGCTCTCGTCACATTCCTCGTCGGGGCGCGTCCGTACCGGCCGTACCGCTCAGGTACGGGTTGGTGGCGCGCTCGCGGCCGATGGTCGTCTGGGGGCCGTGACCGGACAGCACCACGGTCGAGTCGTCGAGCGGCAGGCACACACGGGCCAGCGACTCGAGGAGCTCGGCGTGGTCGCCGCCGGGCAGGTCGGTGCGTCCGACGGAGCCGGCGAAGAGCAGGTCGCCCGAGAAGAGGACCTGGGGGACCTCATGCGTCTCGGGCATCCTGAACGTCACCGACCCCTTGGTATGGCCGGGCGCATGCGAGACGCCGAATTCCATGCCCGCGAGCAGCAGCCGTGCGCCGTCGCTCAGCTCCTTGACGTCGTCCGGCTCCCCCACCGTCAGTTCGCCCATGAGCGGCATCCCGATGGAGCGGCCGAGGGCCTTCTCCGGGTCGCTCATCATGTAGCGGTCCTCGGGGTGGATCCAGGCGGGGACGTCGTGCGCGCCGCACACCGGGACGACCGAGGCGACGTGGTCGATGTGGCCGTGGGTGAGGACGACGGCGACGGGCTTGAGCCGATGCTTCTTCAGCGCTTCCTCGACGCCGGGGGCCGCCTGATGGCCCGGGTCGATGATCACGCACTCCTCACCTGCGGCGGGGGCGACCAGGTAGCAGTTGGTCCCCCAGGCCCCGGCGGGGAACCCGGCAATCAGCACGATCGTCCTTAATGGTCGTCCTACGGGGAAGGCGGCTGCGAGGTCGCAGCAGTTCAGAGCCTACCGGCGCTCCTCATTCCACAGCTAACCCATATACCGTACGGGGCAACCCAGGCCCGATCACACGACGTACAAGGAGATCACCCGGTGGTCAGCAGCGATCAGCGGCGGCGGCAGCTCGCCAGGGAGAAGTACGAGCGGCAGCAGCAGCGGCGGGAGGAGGCCCGGCGCCGTACACGGCGGCTGACGCTCGTCATCACGTCCGCGGTGGCCGTGGTGGCCGTCATCGGCGGTGGCACGTACCTCGCCACCAAGGGGGACGGGGACAAGGACAAGACGGACGCGGCGGCGAGCCAGAGTCCGTCCGCCGAGGCCTCGCCCACTCCGGCGAAGAGCGAGAAGCCCGAGCCGGCGATGAAGATCGACAAGAAGGCCGAGTACACGATGTCGCTCACGACGAGCCAGGGCGACATCGCGTTCACGATGGACGCGTCGAAGACCCCGCACACCACGAACTCCTTCAAGTCGCTGGCCGACAAGAAGTTCTTCGACGGGACGAAGTGCCACCGGCTGACCACGGACGGCATCTACGTCCTGCAGTGCGGCGACCCCAACGGCGACGGCACCGGCGGCCCCGAGTACACGATCCCCGACGAGAACCTGACCGCGCTGGGCAAGGCGGGCGAGGACGGCATGGTGACGTACCCGGCGGGCACGGTGGCCATGGCCAACACCGGCCAGGAGCACACCGGCGGCAGCCAGTTCTTCCTCGTCTACAAGGACAGCAAGCTGCCGCCCACCTACACGCCGTTCGGCACGATGGACGAGAAGTCGCTGAAGGCCGTCGAGGCCATCGGCAAGGCCGGGGTGGACGACGGCGGCGCCGACGGTGCGCCGAAGAAGGCCGTGAACATCTCGAAGCTGACCGTCGACAAGGTGTGAGCCCGGCGGGCCAGGGGCGATGTCCGGGGCGGGCACGTGGCGCGGTCGAATAAATCCGGCCGCGCTGAGTGCGGACAGCCGGGCGGCCCGTCGCCTAGATTGGCGTGGTGCAGGGCGGGCGCTGCCCGCCCCAGGAAACTGTGGACGATGCCAGGGGGGTGATCCTCTCGCGGGCATCAGGTGGAGGAGGCGCTGTGAGCAGCGACCCGTGGGGCCGAGTCGATGAGACGGGCACCGTGTACGTGCGTACAGCCGACGGCGAGCAGGTCGTCGGATCGTGGCAGGCCGGTTCACCGGAGGAGGCCCTGGCCTACTTCGAGCGCAAGTACGAGGGCATTGTGGTCGAGATCGGCCTCCTCGAACGGCGGGTGAAGACCACCGATCTGTCCGCGAAGGACGCGACGACCGCCATCGAGCATCTGCGTGGCCAGGTCGACGAGCACCACGCCGTCGGCGACCTGGACGCGCTGCGCAAGCGGCTGGACGCGCTGGTCGCGACGGTCGAGTCGCGGCGTGAGGAGCGCAAGGCGCAGAAGGCGAAGCAGGCCGACGAGGCGAAGCACTCCAAGGAGGCCCTGGTCGCCGAGGCCGAGGAGCTGGCGCAGAGCGAGCAGTGGCGCTCCGCGGGCGAGCGGCTCCGTGCTCTCGTGGACACGTGGAAGGGCCTGCCGCGGCTCGACCGCAAGTCCGACGACGAGCTGTGGCACCGCTTCTCGCACGCCCGCTCGGCGTTCTCCAAGCGCCGCAAGGCGCACTTCGCCTCGCTGGACGCCCAGCGCGAGGAGGCCCGCAAGGCCAAGGAGAAGCTGGTCGCCGAGGCCGAGGCGCTGTCCGGGTCCACGGACTGGGGGGCCACGGCCGCCCGCTACCGCGACCTGATGACGCAGTGGAAGGCGGCCGGCCGCGCCCAGCGCGAGGCGGAGGACGAACTGTGGAACCGTTTCCGCGGTGCGCAGGACGTCTTCTTCGCCGCCCGCGGCGAGGTCTTCGCGGAGCGTGACGCGGAGCAGGGCGAGAACCTCAAGTTGAAGGAGGAGCTCGCCGACGAGGCCGAGAAGCTGGTGCCGGTGAAGGACCTGAAGGCGGCCAGGGCCGCGTTCCGGGGTCTCAACGAGCGCTGGGAGGCCATCGGCCACGTGCCGCGTGACGCCCGTCCGAAGGTCGAGGGGCGGATGCAGGCGGTGGAGCGGGCGCTCCAGGAGGCCGAGGAGTCCGAGTGGCGCCGGACGAACCCGGAGGCGCGTGCCCGTGCCGCGGGTCTGACCGGTCAGCTCCAGGCGGCCGTGGACAAGCTGCGTACGCAGATCGACACGGCCCGCGCCTCGGGCAACAACGCCCGCGCGGACAAGCTGGCCCGCGAGCTGGAGGGCCGGCAGGCGCTGCTGGACCAGGCGCTCAAGGGCCTGGAGGAGTTCGGCGGCTGACGTCGCACGCATGTCCCGGGGGCCTTTCCGCGTTCGCGCGGGAAGGCCCCTTCCCCGTGGGGCGGCGTGGACGGCAATGAGAAGGCCGTGACAACTGCCGGAACGCAGCAGTGATCCGGGGCGGGCCCGGAAGCGATGATCTTCGCACCGGCGTGCTTCGCGCTCTCGCCGGCTTCGCCGAGTTCACTTACGCATCTGAGGCAGGTTCACCGATGAGACTGACCCGCGTCGCCCTGACCGCGGCGGCCACCGCCCTCGCCCCGGCCCTTCTTCTGTCCGGCCCGGCCTTCGCCGCCGGGACGGCGTCCCCGCCGGCCGCCAACGCCGCCGCCTCGACGCCGGCGGGCCACGGCTCCGACCTCCCGGTGGACGACATGTCCGACGACGACGTCCGCGTCGCGGTCGTCCGCCTGCTCGCCGACCCGGCCTCCGGGAAGCGGGTCGTGAAGGAGGTCAACGCGCTCCTCGACGCCAACGACCCGGCGCAGATGCGCGAGTGGCTGAAGACGGGCTACCCGCTCGCCCAGGCCGAGGACGACAGCGTCGCCCTCTTCCGCATCCTCGGCAGTCCGGCCTCCGGCAAGCGCGTCATCAAGGAGATCAACGCGCTCCTCGACAACGGCACCGCCCAGGAGATCCGCGAGTGGCTGGACAACGGCTACCGCCTCGCCCAGGCCGAGGACGACAGCGTCGCCCTCTTCCGCATGCTCGGCGAGCCGGACATCAGCGACGCGATGCGCGCCGCCGTCATCGAGGCCATCCAGGGCACGCCCGAGGAGATGCGGTACTTCCTGGAGCACGGCCAGTACGAGGTCGACGCGTAGGCCCTCTACGGCCGGCGGGCCGAGGTCACCCGGTAGACGTCGTAGACGCCCTCCACGCCCCGTACCGCCTTCAGGACGTGCCCGAGGTGCTTGGGGTCGCCCATCTCGAAGGTGAAGCGCGAGGTGGCGACCCGGTCCCGGGACGTCTGCACGGCGGCCGACAGGATGTTGACGTGCTGGTCGGACAGGACGCGGGTGACATCCGACAGGAGCCGGGAGCGGTCCAGTGCCTCGACCTGGATGGCGACCAGGAAGACCGAGGACTGGGTGGGCGCCCACTCGACCTCCAGGATGCGTTCCGGCTGCTGCGAGAGCGAGTCGACGTTGACGCAGTCGGCCCGGTGCACGGAGACCCCGCTGCCGCGGGTGACGAACCCGATGATGGGGTCTCCGGGCACGGGCGTACAACAGCGGGCGAGCTTGACCCAGACGTCCTCGACGCCCTTGACGACGACCCCGGGGTCGGCGTTGGAGCGGCGCTTGTTGCGGCTGCGGGAGGGCGGGGTGCTCTCCTCCAGGTCCTCGTTGGCCGCGTCCTCGCCGCCGAGCGCCTGGACCAGCTTCTGGACGACGCCCGCGGCGGCGACATGGCCCTCGCCGATCGCGGCGTACAGGGACGAGATGTCGGGGTAGCGCATCTCGTGGGCGAGGGTGACCAGCGAGTCGCCGGTCAGGATGCGCTGGATCGGCAGGTTCTGCTTGCGCATGGCCCGCGCGATGGCGTCCTTGCCCTGTTCGATCGCCTCGTCGCGGCGCTCCTTGGAGAACCAGGCGCGGATCTTGTTGCGGGCCCGGGGCGACTTGACGAAGCCAAGCCAGTCGCGGGAGGGCCCGGCACCGGCCGCCTTGGAGGTGAAGACCTCCACCAGGTCGCCGTTGTCGAGCGTCGACTCCAGCGGTACGAGCCGGCCGTTGACCCGTGCCCCTATGGTCCGGTGGCCGACCTCCGTGTGGACGGCGTAGGCGAAGTCGACCGGGGTGGCCCCGGCCGGAAGCGCTATCACGTCGCCCTTGGGCGTGAAGACGAAGACCTCGTTGCGCGAGAGGTCGAAGCGCAGCGACTCCAGGAACTCGCTGGGGTCCTCGGTCTCCTTCTGCCAGTCCAGGAGCTGGCGCAGCCACGCCATGTCGTTGACGGTGTCCTGGCCGCGGCCGGTGTTCTTGGGGACGTCGGTACGCACCTTGGAGGCGCCGGCGACGGCCTCCTGCTTGTACTTCCAGTGCGCGGCGATGCCGTACTCGGCGCGGCGGTGCATGTCGAACGTACGGATCTGGAGCTCGACGGGCTTGCCGCTGGGGCCGATCACCGTGGTGTGCAGTGACTGGTACATGTTGAACTTGGGCATCGCGATGTAGTCCTTGAACCGGCCCGGGACCGGATTCCATCGCGCGTGCACGGTGCCGAGCGCCGCGTAGCAGTCGCGGACGGTGTCGACGAGGACGCGGATGCCCACCAGGTCGTAGATCTCGGCGAAGTCGCGGCCGCGCACGATCATCTTCTGGTAGACGCTGTAGTAGTGCTTCGGCCTGCCGGTGACGGTGGCCTTGATGCGGGCGGCGCGCAGGTCGGACTGGACCTCGTCGGTCACTATGGCGAGGTATTCGTCACGCTTGGGCGCCCGCTCGGCGACGAGGCGGACGATCTCGTCGTACATCTTCGGGTAGAGGATCGCGAAGGCGAGGTCCTCCAGCTCCCACTTGATGGTGTTCATGCCCAGGCGGTGGGCGAGCGGGGCGTAGATCTCCAGCGTCTCGCGGGCCTTCTTCTCCTGCTTCTCCCGCTTGAGGTAGCGCATGGTGCGCATGTTGTGCAGCCGGTCGGCGAGCTTGATGACCAGGACGCGCGGGTCCTTGGCCATGGCGACGACCATCTTGCGCACGGTCTCGGCCTGCGCGGCCTCGCCGAACTTCACCTTGTCCAGCTTGGTGACGCCGTCGACCAGCAGGGCGACCTGGTCGCCGAAGTCGCGGCGCAGGGTGTCCAGGCCGTATTCGGTGTCCTCGACGGTGTCGTGCAGGAGCCCCGCCATCAGGGTGGCCGGATCCATGCCCAGTTCGGCGAGGATCGTCGTCACGGCGAGCGGGTGCGTGATGTACGGGTCGCCGCTCTTGCGCTTCTGGCCGCGGTGCCAGCGCTCGGCGACCTGGTAGGCGCGCTCGATCTGGCGCAGCGTGGAGGTCTCGATCTTGGCGTCGTTGCTCCGCACGGTGCGCAGCAGTGGTTCGAGGACCGGGTTGTACGGGCTGGAGCGCTGGACGCCGAGGCGGGCGAGCCTGGCCCGGACCCGGTTGGAGGAGCCGCCGGAGCGGGACACCGAGCCGGTGGCGGGCACGAGGGCTCCGGCCGAGGGCTTGGCCGGCGGCTTCGGGGCGGTCGGGGTGGGTGCGGCCGGCTGGGTGGGGGAAGCGGGCGCGGGGCCGTTGGCCTCGGCGGACGCCGGGCCCGTGCCGGGCTCGGGGGCCGGGGGCTTCGGCTTCTCCGCGGGCTGCTGCTTCGCGGGCGTGGCTGGGGCCGCCTCGGGCTTGTCGGGCTGCGGGGCGGCGACTGGCTGGGCCTCGTCTGGCAAGAGCGCTCCTCGTGCGGATCCGGACACCCGGAAGGGCCATCGTATCGACCCGACGGCCAGTCCTCCCCCGGGGACCGTGAGAGCCCTGACAACGCCGGAGGGCACCCGGTTGTTCCCGGGTGCCCTCTTCGGTGCACGTGTCGCTGTGCCGGCTACGGCACGGCGGGCGCTCAGACCGTGATCAGGGCCTCCAGCGGAGCGCCCCGCAGGTTCTCCTCCAGACGGGCCCGTCCGGCCAGGAAGCCCAGCTCCATGAGGACGGCGACCCCGGCGACCTGGGCACCGGCCCTGCGGATCAGCTCCAGGGAGGCACCGGCGGTGCCGCCGGTGGCCAGGACGTCGTCGATGACCATGATCCGGTCGTCGGCGGACAGGTCCTCCGCGTGGATCTCGATCTCCGCGGTGCCGTACTCCAGCTCGTACGCCTGGCTGAGCGTGGCGCCCGGCAGCTTGCCGGCCTTGCGGACGGGTACGAAGCCGAGGCCGGCCCGGATCGCGACGGGCGCGGCCAGGATGAACCCGCGGGCCTCCAGGCCGACGATCTTCGTGGCGCCGTGCCGCAGGCACAGCTCCGCGAGGCTGTCGGTGAGGGCCGTGAACGCGACCGGGTCCGCGAGCAGCGGGGTGATGTCCTTGAACATCACGCCCGGCTTCGGGTAGTCCGCGACGTCACGGATGCGGCTGAGCAGCAGTTCTCTCGTGCTCTCCGTGGTGCTGGTCATCAGCGCCTTCCCGGGGTGCGGCCGTGGCCCCTGGGGGGCTGCTGGCGCTGTCCGACGACCGCGCCGGCGGGTGCGGCGTCCTCGGGGTCCTGGTCCTGGTCGCCCTGCTCGGCCTGTTCGGCCTCGGTGGCCTCGCCCTTGGCGGCGGCCGCCGCGCGCTTGGCGAGGACCCGCTTCTTCAGGGCCTTCATCTGCGGGTCCCGTTCCTTGAGGTCGGCGACCAGCGGGGTGGCGATGAAGATCGAGGAGTAGGCACCGGCCGCGAGGCCGACGAAGAGGGCGAGCGAGATGTCGTTCAGCATGCCGGCGCCGAGGACGCCGCCGCCGATGAACAGCAGACCGGCGACCGGGAGCAGGGCGACGACGGTGGTGTTGATCGAGCGGATCAGCGTGCCGTTGATGGAGCGGTTGGCGATCTCGCTGTAGGTCCACCGGGTCTGCTTGGTGATCCCCTTCGTGCCCTCCTTGAGGCTGTCGAAGACGACGACCGTGTCGTAGAGGGAGTAACCGAGGATGGTCAGCAGACCGATCACGGTGCCCGGGGTGACCTCGAAGCCGACCAGGGCGTAGACGCCGACCGTGATGGTGATGTCGTGGATCAGCGCGACGAGGGCCGCGATGGCCATCCGCCACTCGAAGGCGATGGCCAGATAGATGACCACAAGGATCATGAAGATCCCGAGACCGGTCCATGCCTTGTTGGCGATCTGCTCGCCCCAGCTGGGACCGACCAGGTCAGCCGCGATCTTCTCGCGCGGGACGTCGAGGTCGGCGGCGAGCTTGTCCTGGATCTCGTCGGACTTGGCGGTGTCGACCTCGGTGATCTGAACGCGCAGACCGCCGTTGCCGAGCTTCTGGACGATGGCCTGGTGGCCGGATGCCTCCGTCGCCAGGTCCTCCGCCTCGGAGACGGACACGCTCGTCTTCGGGGTGGTGAAGACGGCACCGCCCTTGAACTCGATGCCCATGTTCAGGCCGCTGACCGCCAGGGCGACGATGGCCGTGATGGTGATCAGGACCGAGACGCCGTACCAGATCCTGCGGTTGCCCATGAAGTCGTAGCCGACCTCGCCGCGGTAGAGACGGGCGCCGAAATTGCCGAGTCGCGACATCTCACGCCTCCTTCGGGTCGGTGGGGGCGTTGACACGGCGGGAGCGGCGCAGCGGCGGCTTGGCGCCGAGCCGTTTCGGGTCGAGTCCGGACCAGGGGTGACCGCTGGCGAAGAACTTCTTGCGGGCCATGAGCGTCAGGAGCGGCTTGGTGAAGAGGAACACCACGACGACGTCGAGCAGGGTGGTGAGACCCAGCGTGAACGCGAAGCCCTGGACCTTGCCGACGGTGACCACGAAGAGCACGGCGGCGGCCAGGAACGACACGAAGTCGGAGACCAGGATGGTGCGCCGGGCCCGCGGCCAGCCCCGCTCGACGGCGGGGCGCAGCGTGCGGCCCTCGCGGATCTCGTCCCGTACGCGTTCGAAGTACACGATGAAGGAGTCCGCGGTGATACCGATGGCCACGATGGCACCGCATACGGCCGGCAGGTTCAGCGCGAAGCCGATGGCGGGGCCGAGCAGCGCCATGATCGTGTAGCTCAGGATGCCGGAGACCAGGAGGCTGAGCAGGGCGATGAACGCCAGCCCGCGGTAGTAGGCCACCAGGTAGATGATCACGAGGGCCAGGCCGATGGCGCCGGCGATGAGGCCGGCCTTCAGCTGCTCGCCACCGAGCGCGGCGGTGACGGTGGTGACGCTCTGCTCTTTGAAGGAGAGCGGCAGCGCACCGTAGGAGAGCACGTTGGCCAGGTCCTCGGCGGACTGCTGGGTGAAGCTGCCGGAGATCTCGGCGCTGCCGCTGAGGGTCTCGTTGACGCGGGGGGCGGAGACGACCTCGCCGTCCAGCGCGATGGCGAACTGGTTCTGCGGCTCCTGCTGCGCGGAGAGCTTCTTGGTGATCGTCTGGAACTGCTTGGAGCCCTTGCCGGAGAACTCCATCTGGACGATCCACATGCCGCGCTGCTGGTCGAAGTTGGCCTTGGCGCTGTCGACCTCGGTGCCGGACACCTCGGCCGGGCCGAGCACGTACTTCGCGTCGCCCTCGGAGCTGCACGCCAGGACCGTGTCGGTGGACTTGCCGCCCTGGGCGGCCTTGGAGCGTGAGGCCTCGTTGGAGCAGTCGAGCTCCTCGAACTGCTTCTGCAGCTTCGCGGCGGCGGCCTCGTCCTCGGCGGACGCGGAGGCGCTGGCCTCCGGCGAGGCGTCGGTCTTCAGGGCGCCGGTGACCGCGCGGCCCTGGGTGGTGGCGCTCGCACTCGGCGACGACGAGGAGCCGGTGGCCTTGTCGCCGTCGTCCGCCTTCTCGGAGGCCGTGGCGCTCGGCGACGGGGAGGAGCTGGCCTTGCCGGAGGGCGAGGCGCTGGGCTCAGGGGTGGGCGACCCCTGGGCGACGGTCAGCACCGGCCGGAAGTAGAGCTTGGCGGTGGTACCGACCTGCTCACGGGCCTGGGCGGAGTTCGTGCCCTTGGGGATGTTGACGATGATGTTGCGATCGCCCTGGGTCTGGACCTCTGCCTCGGAGACACCAAGACCGTTGACGCGGCGTTCCATGATCTGGACCGCGGTGTCCATGTTGGTCTTGTTGATCGCCTTTTCCTGGCCCGGTTCGGCTTTCGCCTCCAGCGTGATGGAGGTGCCGCCGGCCAGGTCGATGCCGAGTCGCGGCGTCGGCTGGTGGGCCAGGAACATCCCGCCGGTGAGGGCGACCATGGCGATCAGGATCAGAGCCAGGGAACGCCCCGGCTTCCCCTGACCGCCGGATGCTCCCCGGCCCTTCTTCGGTGCTGCCACCTTGTCGTTTCTCCCTAGTCCAACCGCCCCGCGCCGGGTGTGCGCCCAAGCGGCCACGAAGTTTAGTGGGGACCCGCCCCCGTGAAGGAGCGCACGGACCGGGGACGGCCGGATGCCTGCCGGCTCACGGCCTCCCCGGGTCGTGTGCTACTTCGCGTCGGTCTCGCCGTCGGCCTTGCCCTCGGACTTCTTGTCGTCCTTGGCCTCGGCCGGCTCGTCGCCCTCGTCCGAGCCGGTCTTCTTGACCAGGTCGGTCTTCGCCTCGTCGGCGTCGTCGGCGGTGTCGAGCTCGGTCAGCGAGGAGGCGTCGTCGGGCACGATGGCGCCGTCGACGTCGAGCTCCTCCTCCTCTTCGCCGTGGACGATGCGGTTGTACTCCGCGTCGTCCAGGACCGCGCCGATGGCGTTCTTGGCGTAGATGGCGTGGACGCCGGGAGCGACTTCGAGGGTGACCGTGTCGTCGTGAAGCTCCTTGACGGTGGCGTACATGCCCCCGATCGTCCGGACGCCGGTGCCGGGCTGCATTTCATTGCGCATGGCCGCAGCCGCCGCCTGCTTCTTCTTGGCGGACCGCGTCATCAGGAACATGGCCCCGATGAGCACGATGAAGGGGAGGAGAGTCACGGGATTCACGGGACGATTTTCCTTCGCACGACCGCATTGGAAAGCGGCCTGGTATACGGGGGTGGGTACACCGACCGTTAAGGGCGGCATCGGCGGAGTCTAAGCGAGTCCGCATCGATGGAACAACGCCCAGCATGGCACCGTGGTTCCGCTTCCGGTCAACCTGTGACGCATCACGCCCCGAACAGGCCCTGTTGTCCCTTTCCGCCTTGCTGGGGAGGAACGAGTCCCAGATGGGCCCAGGCGGCAGGCGTGGCCACCCGCCCGCGCGGTGTCCTGGCCAGCAGTCCCTCCCGTACGAGGAAGGGCTCGGCGACCTCCTCGACCGTCTCGCGCTCCTCCCCCACGGCGACCGCGAGGGTGGACAGGCCGACCGGTCCGCCGCCGAAGAGCTTCAGCAGGGCGCCGAGCACCGCCCGGTCCAGCCGGTCCAGGCCCCTGGCGTCCACCTCGTACACCCCGAGGGCCGCCGCCGCGATCTCGCGGTCGATCCTGCCGTCGGCCTTGACCTGGGCGTAGTCCCGGACCCGGCGCAGCAGCCGGTTGGCGATGCGGGGGGTGCCGCGGGAGCGTCCGGCGATCTCCGCGCCGCCTTCGGCGTCCAGCTCGACGTCGAGCAGGCGGGCCGAGCGGTGAATCACCCGTTCCAGTTCGGCGGGGGCGTAGAACTCCATGTGTCCGGTGAAGCCGAAGCGGTCGCGCAGCGGGGGCGGCAGCAGACCGGCCCGGGTGGTGGCGCCGACCAGGGTGAAGGGCGGCAGCTCCAGCGGGATGGCGGTGGCACCGGGGCCCTTGCCGACGATCACGTCGACCCGGAAGTCCTCCATGGCCATGTAGAGCATTTCCTCGGCGGGCCGGGACATGCGGTGGATCTCGTCGAGGAAGAGGACCTCGCCCTCCTGGAGCGAGGACAGGATCGCCGCGAGGTCGCCCGCGTGCTGGATGGCGGGGCCCGAGGTGATCCGGATCGGCGCGTTCATCTCCGCCGCGATGATCATGGAGAGGGTGGTCTTGCCGAGGCCGGGCGCGCCGGAGAGCAGCACGTGGTCGGCGGTGGCGCCGCGGGCGCGGGCGGCCTTGAGGACCAGGTCGAGCTGTTCGCGGACCTTCTCCTGGCCGACGAACTCGTCCAGGTCCTTGGGGCGCAGCGCCGCCTCGACCGCGGTGTCCTCGCCGTCCGCGCCGGCGTCGACCAGCCGGTCGTCGAACCGCTCGCCGGTGTCGGTTCCGGTGTCGTCCCAGTTCATCTCGTCTGTCCCGCCTCGGATGTTTCGGTGCGCGGCCGTACGGTGCCCGGCCGGGCGTGAAGGGTGGCCCCGGGTCCGCTCAGCGCGCGCGGTTGAGGGTCTGCAGGGCGGCGCGCAGCAGCTGCGGCACGGGCGGCCGGCCGCCGGCCGCGAGGGCTTCCTCGGCCTGCGGTGCCACGGCGGCGACCGCCTCGTCCGCCTCGCGGGTGGCGTAGCCGAGGCCGATCAGGGCGGCCTGGAGCTGGTCCCGCCAGGAGGCGGAGACGGGGGCGCCGATGCCTTGTCCCGCGGCGTGCGCGCCGACCGGTTCGCCGAGCCGGTCCTTCAGTTCGAGCAGGAGCTTCTGGGCGCCCTTCTTGCCGATGCCTGAGACGGCGGTGAGCGCCTTCTCGTCGCCGGTGGCCACGGCGACGCGCAGGGCGTCGGGGCTGTGGGTGGCCAGCATCGCCTGGGCGAGCCGGGGGCCGACGCCGCTGGCGGTCTGGAGCAGCTCGAAGATCTGGCGTTCGTCGTCGTCGGCGAAGCCGTAGAGCGTCAGCGAGTCCTCGCGAACGACGAGGGAGGTGGCGAGCCTGGCCTCCTGGCCGATGCGCAGGGCGGCCAGGGTGCCCGGCGCGCACTGGACGGCCATGCCGATGCCGCCGACCTCGATCACGGCCGTGGTCGGGGCGAGCGCGGCGACGGGGCCGCTGACGAAGGCGATCATCGGGGGACCTTCCGGACGGGAACGGCTGCGGTGCGCGGGACGCGCGGGGTGCGGGCGGCGGCCGCCGCGTGCGCCTGCTGGAGACGGTTGAGCGCGGGGGCACGCCAGATGTGGCAGATGGCGAGCGCCAGCGCGTCGGCGGCGTCGGCCGGTTTCGGCGGGGCGTCGAGCCTGAGCAGCCTGGTCACCATGGCGCCCACCTGAGCCTTGTCGGCGCGTCCGCTGCCGGACACGGCGGCCTTGACCTCGCTGGGCGTGTGCAGGGCGACCGGGATGCCGCGCCGGGACGCGCAGAGCATCGCGACCGCGCTGGCCTGGGCGGTGCCCATGACCGTACGCACGTTGTGCTGGGCGAAGACCCGCTCCACGGCGACGCAGTCGGGGCTGTGCGTGTCGAGCCATTCCTCGATGCCGCGCTCGATGGCCACCAGGCGGTGGCCGAGCTCCGCGTCGGCCGGGGTGCGCACGACGCCCACGCCGAGCATGGTGAGCGGCCGGCCCGCGACGCCTTCGACGACGCCGACCCCGCACCTGGTCAGTCCCGGGTCCACGCCGAGTACCCGCACGGTCCGCCCCTCCCTGCCGATCGGTCAACTGTTCCAGCAGGCTATCGGGCGGCACCGACAATGCGGCGGGCCGACGGGGTGTGTCCCCGTCGGCCCGTCCACGACAGCTGCGCGCGGGGCGCGGCTCAGGCGTCGACCTTCTCCATGACCTCGTCGGAGACGTCGAAGTTGGCGAAGACGTTCTGCACGTCGTCGCTGTCCTCCAGCGCGTCGATCAGCTTGAAGATCTTGCGCGCGCCCTCCTCGTCGAGGTCCACCTGCATGGTGGGCAGGAAGTTGGCCTCGGCCGAGTCGTAGTCGATGCCCGCCTCCTGGAGCGCGGTGCGGACCGCGACCATGTCGGTGGCCTCGCTGACGACCTCGTAGCTGTCGCCGAGGTCGTTGACCTCCTCGGCGCCCGCTTCCAGGACCGCACCGAGCACATCGTCCTCGGACAGTTCGCCCTTGGGGACGATGACGACGCCCTTGCGGTGGAAGAGGTACGAGACCGAGCCCGGGTCGGCCATCGAACCGCCGTTGCGGGTCATGGCGACCCGTACGTCGGACGCGGCGCGGTTGCGGTTGTCGGTGAGGCACTCGATGAGCACCGCGACACCATTGGGGCCGTAACCCTCGTACATGATCGTCTGGTAATCGACGCCGCCCGCTTCGAGACCGCCACCGCGCTTGACCGCGGAGTCGATGTTCTTGTTCGGGACCGAACTCTTCTTCGCCTTCTGAATCGCGTCCACGAGGGTCGGGTTGCCCTCGGGGTCCACACCACCGGTGCGGGCCGCGACCTCGATGTTCTTGATCAGCTTCGCGAAGAGCTTGCCGCGCTTGGCGTCAATCACGGCCTTCTTGTGCTTCGTCGTAGCCCATTTAGAGTGGCCGGACATCTGCCTTCTCCTTCGCGTCACCAAATTCCGTACGAACCCGAGAGATCCTACCGGGATCGAGTCACCCCACGGCGCGCACCATCTCGGTGAAGTAGGCGTGGATCCGGTGGTCTCCGGTCAGTTCCGGGTGGAATGACGTGGCAAGGGCGTTTTGCTGGCGTACCGCCACGATGTGGCCGCCGTGCTCGGCGATCACCTGGGTGCCGGCGCCCACCGACTCGACCCACGGGGCCCGGATGAAGACGCCCTCCACCGGTCCGCCGTCGATCCCGGCGACCTCGACGGCCGCCTCGAACGACTCGTTCTGCCGCCCGAAAGCGTTACGGCGCACGATCATGTCGATGCCGCCGAGCGTCTCCTGGCCCGAACGGGGGTCGAGGATCTTGTCGGCGAGCAGGATCATCCCGGCGCAGGTGCCGTAGACCGGCATCCCGGCCCCGATCCGCTCGCGCAGGGGTTCCAGCAGGCCGAACAGCGCGGCCAGCTTGGAGATGGTCGTGGACTCGCCGCCGGGGACGACCAGGCCGTCCACCTCGGCGAGTTCCTCGGGGCGCCGGACCGGCCTGGCCAGGGCGTCCGCCGAGGCCAGGGCGATCAGGTGCTCCCGTACATCGCCCTGGAGAGCCAGGACGCCGATCACGGGGGTGTCGCTCATCGGTGGACTACCAGCCGCGGTTGGCGTAGCGCTCGGTCTCGGGCAGGGTGTCGCAGTTGATGCCGACCATGGCCTCGCCCAGGTTGCGGGAGGCGTCCGCGATGATCTTCGGGTCGTCGTAGAAGGTGGTCGCCTTCACGATGGCGGCGGCGCGCTTGGCCGGGTCGCCCGACTTGAAGATGCCGGAGCCGACGAAGACGCCCTCGGCGCCGAGCTGGCGCATCAGCGCGGCGTCCGCCGGGGTGGCCACGCCGCCCGCGGAGAACAGCACGACGGGCAGCTTGCCGAGCTCGGCGACCTCCTTGACCAGCTCGTAGGGGGCGCGCAGGTCCTTGGCGGCGGCGTACAGCTCGTTGTTGTCGTAGCCGCGCAGCCGGGCGATCTCGTTCTTGATCTGACGCAGGTGGCGGACGGCCTCGACCACGTTGCCCGTGCCGGCCTCGCCCTTGGAGCGGATCATGGCCGCGCCCTCGGCGATGCGGCGCAGGGCCTCGCCCAGGTTGGTGGCGCCGCAGACGAACGGCGTGGTGAAGGCGAACTTGTCGCTGTGGTTGACCTCGTCGGCCGGGGTGAGGACCTCGGACTCGTCGATGTAGTCGACGCCGAGGGACTGGAGGACCTGCGCCTCGACGAAGTGGCCGATGCGGGACTTGGCCATCACCGGGATGGACACCGACTCGATGATCTCCTCGATCATGTTCGGGTCGGACATCCGGGCCACGCCGCCGTCCTTGCGGATGTCGGCCGGTACGCGCTCCAGGGCCATGACGGCCACGGCGCCCGCTTCCTCGGCGATCTTCGCCTGCTCGGCGTCGACGACGTCCATGATCACGCCGCCCTTGAGCTGCTCGGCCATGCCGCGCTTGACGCGGGCGGTGCCGGTGGCGGGGGTGTCGGCGGACTGCGGGGTGGTGGGAAGCGTGGACACGGATCGACCTCACTGCGGGAAACGGATGCGGAACGTGCTCGGTGGCGCACTGCCGAGCAAACTCCCCGACACCAGTCCACAGCAAGGGCCAATAGGAGGCCGGTGGATCGTTCTGGCCGGCAGCGGACGGCCGCACGGGCGGTCCGCGTCCGCCGGGGGCCACGTCGGGCAGCGCCGCGAACACCGGGCCGCGGCGCGGGCGGGCCGCACCCCCGCCCCCACCGGCCGTCTCAGCTGCCGGGGCGGTCCGCCAGGGCCACCGGCGGCTCGTCGTCCATCTCGAAGGCCAGCGGGAACGGGGCGTGCCCGGCCAGCCGGAACCAGCGCACCGTGCGGTGGCGGCGCAGGGCCCGCGCGGCCCGCACCGCGTCGTTGTGGAACCTCCGCGCCATCGGCACCCGCCGTACGGCCGCCGCGAGTTCGGACGCCGCCTCCTGACCGCCCGGGATCTCCTTCACCGCCTCCACCTGCGCGCTCTCGCCGAACACCGCGCGCAGGGCCGTGCTCAACTCGCTCTCGGCGACCTCGCGGTGGTCCTGGGGCGACTGCCGCGCGGCGTGCGCGGCCTCGTACAGCACGATGGACGCGGCCGGGTCGAGGACCCCGGAGGTGGCCAGCTCCTGGGTGACCGAGGCGCGGCGCAGCAGTTGGGCGTCGAGGGCGGCGCGGGCCGCGTCGATACGGGTGTGCAGCCGGTCGAGGCGGCCGGCGGTCCAACTGAGGTACAGGCCGATCGCGACAAGGACGACGAGGCCGACGGCGGTCCAGATGAGGGTTTCGGTCACGGGCGGCAAGGCTACCGGTGAGCGCGCGCCGCCCGGCCGCGCCGGGCCCGGGGGCCCGCGCGGGACGGGCTCAGTCCCGGCCGGCCGGCCCGAACCGGGCGCGCAGCCCCGTGCGTTCGTCCGCCGCGACCGAGGCGGCGCCGTCCGTGACCGTCTCGTACACCGCGAGGATGTCCGCGCCGACCGTCGACCAGTCGAAGCGCCGGACATGGGCGCTGCCGCGCTCGCGCAGCTGGGCCCGCCGCTCCGGGTCGCCCAGCAGCCGCACCGCCGCGGCGGCCAGCGCCTGCGCGTTCTCGTTGGCGAACAGCTCGCCCGCCGAGCCCTGGTCCAGGACCTGTGCGAAGGCGTCCAGATCGCTGGCGAGGACCGGGGCGCCCGCCGACATCGCCTCGACCAGGATGATGCCGAAGCTCTCGCCCCCGGTGTTGGGCGCCACGTACACATCGACGCTGCGCAGCAGCCGCGCCTTGTCCTCGTCGCTGACCATTCCCAGGAACTCGACGCGCGAGCGCATCGGTTCGGGCAGCGAGGCGACGGCCTCCTCCTCGTCGCCCCGGCCGGCCACGAGCAGCCGGGTCTCCGGCCGGGCGGCCAGGATCGCGGGCAGCGCGCGCATCAGGACGGGCAGACCCTTGCGGGGCTCGTCGATGCGTCCGATGAAGCCGATCGTGCCGCCCTGCCACTCGGGCCGGGGCTCGGCGGCGGCGAAGAACCCGACGTCCACACCGTTGGGGATGACCACGGCGTCGCCGCCCAGGTGCTCGACCAGGGTCCGGCGGGCGTACTCGCTGACCGCGATCCGCGCGCTGATCTTCTCCAGGGCGGGTTGCAGGATCGGGTACGCGGCGATCATCGCCCGGGACCGCGGGTTGGACGTGTGGAACGTGGCGACGATCGGCCCCTGCGCCGCCCAGCACGTCAGCAGGCCGAGCGACGGCGAGGTCGGCTCGTGGATGTGGATGACGTCGAAGGTGCCCTCGTGCAGCCAGCGCCGCACCCGCGCCGCCGACAGGAAGCCGAAGTTCAGCCGGGCCACCGAGCCGTTGTACGGGACGGGCACGGCCCGGCCGGCGGACACCACGTACGGCGGCAGCGGCGTCTCGTCGTCGGCGGGCGCCAGTACGGACACCCGGTGGCCGAGCCGGATCAGGTGCTCGGCCAGGTCACGGATGTGGAACTGCACACCGCCCGGTACGTCCCAGGAGTACGGGCAGACGATGCCGATCTTCACTGCTGGTCTCCGCCCTGCTGGTCTTCGCGGGGTTCCAGGTCGGCGAGCCAGAGCCGTTGCAGCATGTGCCAGTCCTCCGGGTGCTCGGCGATGCCCACGGCGAACGCGTCGGCCAGGGCCTGTGTCATCACAGACGTCTTCCCGGCCCGGTCACCTGACTCCGGTACCCCGACCGGCGGATGGATCCGCGCCTTCATCACCGGCGTGTCGTCGTACGAGAGGGTCACCGGCAGCAGCAGCGCCCCGGTCTGCTGGGCCAGCAGCGCCGGGCCGGCGGGCATCCGGGCCGTGTCGCCGAAGAACGACACCTCCACGCCCGAGGACGACAGATCGCGGTCGGCGACCAGGCAGACCAGGCCGCCGGCCCGCAGCCGTCGCGCCAGCGTCCCGAAGGCGGCCCCGCCGTTGTGCGGCAGCACCTCCATGCCCAGCCCCTCGCGGTAGGCGACGAACCGGTCGTACAGCGATTCGGGCTTCAGCCGCTCGGCGACCGTCGTGAACGGCACCTTCAGGTCCGTGGTGACCCAGGCCCCCGCCAGGTCCCAGTTCCCCAGGTGCGGCAGGGCGAGGATGACGCCCTGCCCGGCGTCGAGCCCTTCCGTCAGCCGGTGCGCGTCCGTCACGTCGATGGACGCCTTGATCCGCTCCGGGCTCCACGTGGGCAGCCGGAACGACTCCATCCAGTAGCGCATGTACGAGCGCATCCCGGCCCGCGACAGGGCGGCGAGCCGGTCCGGGCCGGCGTCCGGCACGACCCGGGCCAGGTTGGCCTCCAGCCGCAGCACGCTCTTGCCGCGCCGCTTCCAGACCTGGTCGGCGAGGGTACGGAACAGGGCTCGGGCGGCCGGTTCGGGGAGCGTCTTGACCGCGGACCAGCCCAGCCCGTACAGCGCGTCGCTCAGCCGCTCGCCCGGACCGGGCCTCGCCTGCGGACCGGGCTTCGCCTCCCCGCCGGCGCCGCTCACCGCGCGGCCGCGTCGGCCTCGGCGGACTCGCGGCGCACGGTGACGACCCGCTGCACCAGCGTCACGAGGCTGCCGGCCGCCACGATCCACAGCGCGATCGGCAGCAGCACCTGGATGCCCGGCACACCGAACTTGTGCAGACCCGCGAGACCGGCGGCCACCAGCGAGATCACCAGGCGCTCGGCACGCTCCACGAGCCCGTTGACCGCCACCGGCAGCCCGATCGACTCACCGCGCGCCTTCGTGTACGAGACCACCTGACCGCTCGCCAGGCAGAAGATCGCGACCGCGCACAGGACGTTGTCGTCGCCGCTGCCCGCGTACCAGAGGGCGAAGCCCGCGAAGATCGCCCCGTCGGCCACCCGGTCGAGCGTGGAGTCGAGGAACGCCCCCCACCGGCTGGAGATACCGGCCTGGCGCGCCATGTTCCCGTCGACGAGGTCGGAGAACACGAAGATCGTGATAACGATCGTGCCCCAGAAGAACTCCCCCATCGGGAAGAAGACCAGCGCACCGGCCATCACCCCGGCCGTCCCGATCAGGGTGACCGCGTCGGGGCTCACGCCGAGGCGGAGGAGCAGTGCGGCGAACGGCGTGAGGACACGCGTGAAAAAGGCACGCGCGTACTTGTTCAGCATGGCCTTCCCGAGGGGTCGGTGGGCCGCGTGGCCCCGTCGGCCACCGGCTGGAGGGTGCTGAAGGTCCTGGCCGGATCAGGGAGCGGCGTCCGGTGCGGGCGGCTGCGAGGCGCCGGAGCGCCTCCATGGCGGAACCATTGAGGCGATTCGGCAACGCGCAGACGTACGTCCCGGGCGCCGCGAGCCCGGCCGGGGCCTTCAGCACCCTCCGCGCCCATCGTAGTCACGCCCGGGGCCCCGCACCGTCCGGGCACCCCGGACCCCGGCGCCCGGGCCCCGGGCGTGAGATGTGGACGCGGCCGTGAGGGAGTGCAAAGCTCGAACTACCGCGGGCGTCGCCGCAGCCGCCGCGGCGGCTCCCCCGTGCCCGTGCGCCAGCCGACGGAAGGCACGAACCATGGGCGACAAGGCACACGCACACACCGGAGCCGCCGGAGGGACACCGGCGGCCGGCCACCCCCGCACCCTGCGCAACGTGGTGCTGGTCGGCCACAGCGAATCCGGCAAGACCACCCTCGTCGAGGCGCTCGCGCAGACCGCGGGCGCCGTCAGCCGGCCCGGCCGGGTCGAGGACGGCACCACGGTGTCCGACCACGAGGAGACCGAGCACCGCCGGAACCGGTCCGTACAGCTGTCCCTGGTCCCCGTGGAGTGGGGCGGGTGCAGGATCAACCTGCTGGACACCCCCGGTTACGCCGACTTCGTCGGGGAGCTCAGGGCGGGGCGGCGGGCGGCGGACGCCGCCCTCTTCGTCGTCTCGGCGGCCCAGGAGGCCGAGACCGTGGCGGGCACCACCCGTGCCGTGTGGGAGGAGTGCGCCGCGGTCGGCATGCCCCGCGCCATCGTGGTCACCCATCTCGACACCGCGCGCACCCCCTTCGACGCGATGACCCGGCTCTGCGGCGAACTCTTCGGCGCCGACGACCCCGACGCCGTACTGCCCCTCCACCTGCCGGTGTTCGGCCCCGAGGCCGCCGACGGGCACGCCCCGCTGACCGGACTCACCGGCCTGCTCTCCCAGCGGGTCTTCGACTACTCGGACGGCGAACGGACCGGACTCCCGCCGGCCGGGGACCAGCAGGCGCCACTGGCCGCGGCCCGCGCCCGGCTGATCGAGGGGATCATCGCCGAGAGCGAGGACGAGACCTTGATGGACCGCTACCTCGGCGGCGAGAGCCTCGACCTCAAGACACTCACCGACGACCTCGAACGCGCCGTGGCACGCGGCACCTTCCACCCCGTCCTGGCCGCCGCACCGGCCGCCGAGGGTGCCCGCCGGGGCATCGGCACCGTCGAACTCCTCGACCTGATCACCGACGGCTTCCCGACCCCGCTCGAACACCCGCTGCCCGCCGTCACCACCCCGGACGGCGCCCCGCTCCCCGCCCTCGGCTGCGACCCGCTGGGCCCCCTGGTCGCCGAGGTCGTCAAGACGTCCTGGGACCCGTACGCCGGCCGCCTCTCGCTCGTCCGGGTCTTCTCCGGCACCCTGCGCCCCGACGACACCGTGCACGTCCACGGGCACGGGCTCGACGACCCCGGGCGCGAGGACCGCCCCTGCCACGAGGCGCGCACCCGCGTCGGCGCCCTGACCTCCCCCTTCGGGAATCAGCAGCGCCCCATCGACGCGTGCGTCGCCGGGGACCTCGCCCGGGTCGCCCGGCTGGAGTCCGCCGAGACCGGGGACACGCTCTCCGCCACCGCCCACCCGCTCCTGATGGAGCCCTGGACCATGCCGGACCCGCTGCTGCCGGTGGCCGTCCGGGCACACAGCAAGGCCGACGAGGACAAGCTCTCGCACAGCCTGGCCCGCCTCGTCGCCGAGGACCCGGCCATGCGCCTCGAACAGAACCGGGACACCGGCCAGCTCGTCCTGTGGTGCGTCGGCGAAGCCCACCTCGACGTCGCCCTCGACCGGCTGCGCGACCAACACGGCGTACAGGTCGACACGGTCCCGCACCGCGTCGCGCTGCGCGAGACGTTCGCCGGGCCGGCGAGCGGGCTCGGCCGCCACGTCAAGCAGTCCGGCGGCCACGGCCAGTACGCGGTCTGCGAGATCGACGTCGAACCGCTGCCGGCCGGCTCCGGCATCACGTTCGTCGACCGGGTCGTCGGCGGATCGGTGCCCCGCCAGTTCATCGCGTCCGTCGAGAAGGGCGTCCGCGCCCAGGCCGCCCGGGGTATCGCGGCCGGCCACCCCCTGGTCGACATACGGGTCGTCCTGCGCGACGGAAAGGCGCACTCCGTGGACTCCTCCGACGGCGCCTTCCAGACGGCCGGCGCGCTGGCCCTGCGCGAGGCCGCGGCCGACGCGCACGTCCGGTTCCTGGAACCCGTCGCCGAGGTCCGCGTCCTCATACCCGACGACTACGTCGGCCCGGTCATGAGCGACCTCTCGGGCCGCCGCGGCCGGGTCACCGGCACCGAGCAGTCGGGCTCCGGCCGCACCCTCGTACGCGCCGACGTGCCCGAGCTGGAGATCGACCGGTACGCGGTCGACCTGCGCTCGCTGACCCACGGAACCGGCCGGTTCAGCCGCTCGTACGCCCGCCACGCACCCATGCCCGCACAGCTCGCCGACCGCGTCCGCGCCCAGGACGGGTGAGCCGGAATACGCCGCTGCGCCACCCGTTGTCCACAGGGCCGGACGGCGTACGTATCCGGACGATACGCTGGGACCCCAGCTCAGAAAGTGTGCCGGGCACGGCAGTTGGGAAACAGCCGCAGGAGCGGTTCCTCGGTGGTGAGTGGGGGCGACAGTGGCCAGCAACGGATTCGATTTCTCTCCCGGAGCGCAGATTCCGCTCCAGGGGTCGGCAGGCGCGGCGGTGGCGACCAACGCCCTCGCCTCCGCCGCGTACCGCGACAGCCCGGTGGAGGACATCCTCAAAGCCAACAGCGAGTGGCACAAGTCCGAGGTGAAGGCGGGCCGTTCCACCTTCCTCAAGTCGGACTACTTCAAGCCCAACCTCGGTGAGGCCTTCTCCCGCGCCGTCCAGGAACGCATGCTGGGCGGGGCGCGCGGCGCCCTCATCCAGTCCTTCGGCAGCGACCCGCAGACCGTCGTGGAACACTGCCTCTCCGCGTCCCGCCTGCGCAAGGCCCGCGACACCAAACTCACGGCCATCACCGCCCTGTTCGGGTTCGTGTTCCTGCCCGGCATGCTGCTGTGGGTCATCGTCTTCCGGCTGCGCGACGGTCTCGCCAAGACCACGGACAAGGCCCTGACCGCCCTCGGCAACAGCCTGCTGCCGATCTTCGGCATCGGGCTCGTCTTCCTCATGGTCAAGCTGCCGGTGACCGGAATCCTCGGGCTGTACCTGCGCGCGATGGTCGTCGCCCCTGTCATCGGCTGGTATCTCGCCAAACGGATCGCGGAGAAGTCCGCCCAGGACCTGCGCGGCCGCTGGGAAGGGGTGCTCTCCGGAGGCGGCGTCACCGCCAAAATCCCCGAAGCGGTCCCCAAGAACCCCAGCGAGACGTCCCGCGAGGCGCTGCGCCAGGGCCTGGAGAAGCTCTCCGCCGAGCAGCAGTCCAACTCCGTGTTCTACGCCGGCCCCAAGGGCATCCTCGGCATGGGCACCCGCTGGGGCAGCTGGCAGCTCGCCGAGGACCTCGTCTCCAAGGACCCGGGCAAGGAATTCCACCAGTTCCGCAGCTGGGACCTGATCCGCGTCATCCACGACCAGCTCAAGATGCTGGAGCGCGGCCCGCTGAACACGGGCGGATTCCCCACCCCCTCGGTCACCCACTGGATCGTCTCGCCCGTCGGTGAGAACGCCGGCTCCGTCACCCGCCCCGAGGGCGAGGACGTCGCCACCTTCCAGATCAAGCCCCACGAGATACAGCGGATCTGCAACCACCAGCAGTTCGGCGGCGGAAACCGGCACTACCTCGGCGTGCAGTTCACCCTCTGGGACGGCCAGCTCGTCATCACCATGATGATCACCGTCACCGTCCTCTTCGAGACCCTGCGGATCGAGGTCACCGGACACGCCCTCGGCCCCGTCCACTCCCTCTTCACCAGCAAGCCGTCCGCCAAGACCAAGACGGTCAACAAGACCGTCAGGTTCTGGGAGACCCGCGACATCACCCTGGCCCTGGTCGACGCCCACGAGGTCACCCGCCTCGCCCTCCGCGCCCCCTTCACCTGGTATCCGCCGCTCCTGGACTACCTCGGCGGCAAGATCGCTCTCCCCGAGCCCTTCGGTCTCCGGCACGCCTGGGCCGAGAAGCCGTGGCGCCACCGCTTCATGGCCGACGACGCGATGCGCGCCGCCACCCCCGTCCTGCGCGTCGTGCACAACGCCGCCGTGAAGGTCCTGGACGAGAACGGCGTCGACACCGAACGCTTCACCAACCGCTCCTCGATACTGAGCGGCCTCGTCCAGGACCCCTCTCCCCGCAAGGCCGACCTGTACGACGCGTAACCGAGCGCCCACGCGTGTGGGGCGCCCCGGAAAGCTCCGGAGCGCCCCACACGGTGAGTCCTGGGATCAGGCGGCGCCCGGCCAGGCGTCGGCCAGCATCTTGCGCGTGTCCGCCAGCAGCTGCGGCAGCACCCGGGTGTGCCCGACCACCGGCATGAAGTTGGCGTCGCCGCCCCACCGGGGCACCAGGTGCTGATGCAGGTGCGCGGCGATCCCGGCCCCCGCCACCGCGCCCTGGTTCATGCCGATGTTGAATCCGTGCGCCCCCGAGGCGGCCCGCAGCGCGGTCATCGCCCGCTTGGTGAAATCGGCCAGCTCCAGGGTCTCCGGACCGTCCAGCTCGGTGTAGTCCGCGACGTGCCGGTAGGGCACCACCATCAGGTGGCCGCCGTTGTACGGATACAGATTCAGCACGGCGTAGACCTTCTCACCGCGTGCCACGAGGAGCCCGTCCTCGTCCGACAGCGCCGGAATGCCACAGAACGGACAGCCGTCCCCGGCCTCCGGGCCGGTCGGCTTGTTCTCGCCCTGGATGTACGCCATCCGGTGGGGCGTCCACAGGCGCTGGAACGCGTCGGGCGTCCCCACTCCGATCTGCTGCTCCGGCTCACTCGTCATGCCGATCAGCATATTGCTTCACCTGTGCGGAGCGTGTCGCCGGGGCCGATCCCGTTCACGCACCGCGATGCTGAGCCCATGAGCGCGCGCACCCCGGCCCCGCCCCCTCCCGCTCTCACCCGCTGGGAGCACCAGACCGAGGTCCCCCTCCTCGCCGCTTCACTCGTCTTCCTGGCCGGCTACGCGTTCCGCGTCCTCGCCCCGCACGACGCACAGCCCTGGCACGACATCTCCCTCGTCCTCGTCGGCGCCACCTGGCTGCTCTTCGTCCTCGACTACGCGGTCCGCCTCCGGCTCAGCCGCCTCGGCCCCCGCTTCGTCCGCGTCCACTGGCTCGACACGCTGGTGCTCGTCCTGCCGCTGCTGCGCCCGCTGCGCATGGTCCAGGTCTACACGGCCGTCCAGGAACGGCACGACCAGCCCCGGCTGGGCCTGTACGCGCGGGTGATCTCGTACGCGGGGATGACGGCCGTGCTCCTCGGCTTCTCGGCCGCGCTCAGCGTGTACCACTGGGAGCACGACGCCCCGGGCGCCTCGATCCGGACGTTCGGGGACGCGGTCTGGTGGGCGTGCGCGACGCTGACGACGGTGGGGTACGGGGACGCCGTGCCGGTCACGCCGGGCGGCCGGGTCATCGCGGCGGGCCTGATGGTGGGCGGCCTCGGGCTGCTGGGGGCGGTGACGGGCTCGTTCTCGTCGTGGCTGATCCAGGTGTTCCGGCGGGAGGACGAGAAGGGGCCCCCGGGGAGCGGGTAGCTCACCGGGGGCCCGTCCCCGCTCGCGCGGGGAGCACCTCACACCTGCACGCGACGCTCCACCACGTCGACGAGCTTGGCGATCGCTTCGTCACGGGCGATGCCGTTCTCCTGCGAACCGTCGCGGTACCGGAACGACACCGTGCCCGCGTTCATGTCGTCGTCGCCGACGATGATCATGAACGGCACCTTGGCGCGCTGATGATTGCGGATCTTCTTCTGCATCCGGTCCGACGACGCGTCCACGTCGACGCGCAGGCCCTTCTTCCGGGCCTCCGCCGCGAACTCCTGGAGGTACGGGATGTGGGTGTCGCCGATCGGGATGCCGACCGCCTGGACCGGGGCCAGCCACACCGGGAACGCACCCGCGTAGTGCTCGAGCAGCACCGCGAAGAAACGCTCGATGGAGCCGAACAGCGCGCGGTGGATCATGACCGGGCGCTGCTTGGAGCCGTCCGGACCGGTGTACTCCAGGTCGAACCGCTCCGGCAGGTTGAAGTCGAGCTGAATGGTCGACATCTGCCAGGTCCGCCCGATGGCGTCCCGCGCCTGCACCGAGATCTTCGGGCCGTAGAACGCGGCGCCGCCCGGGTCCGGGACCAGCGGCAGCCCCTGCTTCTCGGCCACCTGACGCAGCGTCTCGGTGGCCTCTTCCCAGGTCTCGTCCGACCCGACGAACTTGGTCTCGTCCTTGGTGGAGAGCTCCAGGTAGAAGTCGGTGAGCCCGTAGTCGCGGAGCAGGTTCAGGACGAAGGTGAGCGTCCGGTCCAGCTCCTCCGCCATCTGCTCACGGGTGCAGTAGATGTGCGCGTCGTCCTGCGTGAAGCCGCGCGAGCGGGTCAGACCGTGCACGACGCCCGACTTCTCGTACCGGTACACCGTGCCGAACTCGAAGAGACGCAGGGGCAGTTCACGGTAGGAGCGGCCGCGCGCGTCGAAGATCAGGTTGTGCATCGGGCAGTTCATCGGCTTGAGGTAGTAGTCCACCCCGTCGTCGAGCTGCATGGGGGGGTACATGCCGTCGGCGTACCAGTCCAGGTGGCCCGACTTCTCGAAGAGCTTGCCCTTGGTGGCGTGCGGCGAGTAGACGAACTCGTAGCCCTCCTCCTCGTGGCGGCGGCGCGAGTAGTCCTCCATGGCCCGGCGGATGACGCCACCCTTGGGGTGGAAGACCGCGAGACCGGGGCCGATCTCGTCGGGGAAGGAGAAGAGGTCCAGCTCGTTGCCGAGCTTGCGGTGGTCGCGCTTGGCGGCCTCCTCCAGGAACGTCAGGTGCGCCTTGAGCTCGTCCTTGGTGGGCCAGGCGGTCCCGTAGATGCGCTGGAGCATCGGGTTCTTCTCGCTGCCCCGCCAGTACGCGGCGGCGTTCCGCATCAGCTTGAACGCGGGGATGAACCGGGTGGTGGGCAGGTGCGGGCCCCGGCAGAGGTCCTTCCAGCACAGCTCGCCGGTCTTCGGGTCCAGGTTGTCGTAGATGGTCAGCTCGCCGCCGCCCACCTCGACGTCCGCGCCGTCGTCGGAGGACGCGGAGCCCTTGATGCCGATGAGCTCCAGCTTGTACGGCTCGTCGGCCAGCTCCTCGCGGGCTTCCTCGTCGGAGACCACCCGGCGGGAGAACTTCTGGCCCCGCTTCTGGATCTCCTGCATCCGCTTCTCGATGGCCTTGAGGTCCTCGGGCGTGAACGGCTTCTCGACGTCGAAGTCGTAGTAGAAGCCGTCCTTGACCGGCGGGCCGATGCCGAGCTTGGCCTCGGGGTGCAGCTCCTGTACGGCCTGGGCCATGACGTGCGCGGTGGAGTGCCGCAGGATGTTGAGGCCGTCCTCGGAGGAGATCTCCACGGGCTCGACGGTCTCGCCGTCCTTGAGCTCGTGGGCGAGGTCCTTCAGCTCACCGCCGACGCGGGCGGCGACGACGGTGCGCTCGCCGGGGAAGAGCTCGGCTGCCGTAGTGCCCGTCGTCACCACGCGCTCTTCCCGCTCGGAATCGCGTTGGATGGTCACACGGACGTCTGACACCGGTCTCTCCTGACTCAGGGGGCGCACCGCATTCCTCTAGCGCGTGCAGGAGGAATCGTACCGAGCCGAGGGCCCCCATTGCGAAAGGGCCGCGTCCCGGCCGCCCCCGCCCCCGCCGCTCCCTGAGCCTTCCGGGCCGTTCCGCTGGGCTCTCCCGGGTGCCGGGCAGTCGGCTTCCGGCTCCGGTACCCGTGTGGTCACCGCACCGGGGCGTCCGCGAACGGCGTATCAGGCACGGGGTGCGGGTATCACCGGACCGGGCAGGGAAATCACTCCATCTGCCGTGCGGGAGCGAGGAGTTCGGGGATGACTCACTGGTTCGACGGGCCGCTGGCCGCTTTCGACACGGAGACGACGGGTGTGGACGTCGAGGAGGACCGGATCGTGTCGGCCGCCCTCGCCGTCCAGGACAGCGCGGGCGGCCCGGTGCGGGTCACCCGCTGGCTGGTGAACCCGGGGGTGCCGGTGCCCCCGGGGGCGACCGAGATCCACGGGCTGACCGACGGCCATCTCCAGCGCAACGGCCGGTGGCCGGCGCCCGCGGTGGACGAGATGGCCAGGGCGCTGGCCGAGCAGAGCGCGGCGGGCCGGCCGCTGGTCGTGATGAACGCGCCGTTCGACCTGACACTGCTGGACCGGGAGCTGAAGCGGCACCGCGCCTCGTCGCTGGGCACCCACCTGGAGAACACCTCGCTGTGCGTACTGGACCCACGGGTGCTGGACAAGCAGATGGACCGCTACCGCAAGGGCCGGCGCACGCTCACGGATCTGTGCGAGCTGTACGGGGTGGAGCTGGCCGGAGCACACGACGCGGCGGCGGACGCCATGGCGGCGCTGGAGCTGGTCCGGGCGGTGGGGCGCCGGTTCGCGCCCCGGCTGGAGCGGCTGACCCCGGCGGAGCTGCACACGCTCCAGGCGGTGTGGCATGCCGCCCAGGCGCGGGGACTTCAGGCCTGGTTCACCAGGAGCGGGACGCCGGAGACCGTGGACCCGGCCTGGCCGCTGCGCCCGGAGCTGCGCACCGCCGCGTGACGGCCGGACACGCGAAGGCCGGTCCGTCGGTGGTGCTGACGGACCGGCCTCTCCCGGGGTGGGCGATACTGGGTTCGAACCAGTGACCTCTTCGGTGTGAACGAAGCGCTCTCCCACTGAGCTAATCGCCCGGGAACGGGTTGAACCATACAGGGCTCGGCGGCTGTGGTTCAAACCGCTTGCGGTGCGTTGGCGGGCGCCCGGCGGCGAACGGCGGGGCAGGCGTACTCAGTCGGGTATCTGAGTACGCGCGCGCATGTCCGCCGGCGTGGCGCGCAGCACACTCGCGTCCATGGAACATGTGCCGCCACCCGCCGAGGAATTGGTGCTCCTCGACCGTGAACTGGTCCGGCTGGACGCCCGCCGGTCCCAGCTGCTGACGCGTCGCACCTGGCTGCTGAGTGTGCTGGCGGCCAACGGTCCGGCCCAGGCCCCCGGACCCGCCCCGTGGGGTCCGCCCCCGGCCCGGGGCCCGGTCGCGCCCTGGGGTCCGGCCCGGGCCCACTCGGCTCCGGCTTTCGGTCCGCCGGCTCCCGCCGCCCGCGCGCACAGCGCGCAGAACGTGCTGCTCGTGCTCGGCGGCCTGCTGCTGACGGTCGCCGCGCTCGCGTTCACCCTGGTGAGCTGGGGGGACATGGGGATCGGCGGTCGCAGCGCGGTGCTGACCGCGGTGACGGCCGGAGCGCTGATCGCACCGGCGGCGCTGCTGCGCCGGGGGCTGTCCTCGACGGCCGAGGCGCTCGCGGCTCTGGCCTCGGTGCTGATGGTGCTCGACGCGTACGCGCTGTACGAGGTGGCGGTGCCGGACGCGGACGGGGCCGGTTACGCGGCGACCGCCTCGGCGGTGCTGGCGGTGCTGTGGGCGGCCTACGGTCTGCTCCTGGACCGGCTGCGGCTGCCGCTGCCGCTGGCGGTGTGCGCCGCACAGCTGCCGCTGGTCCTGTGGGCGTGGGCCGGGGGCGCGGGGGCGCTGTGGTTCGCCGGGGCGCTGCTGGTGACGGCGGCGCTGGACGGCGTGCTCGCCCTGCGGCTCACGCGGGCCTCGGTACGGGTCCCGGCGTGCGTCGGTCTGTGTGTGACGGGTGGGACCGGGCTGCTGGTGGCTCTGGTGGAGTCGCTGACGGCGGGCGGGCCCGCGGGGGCGGTGGCGCCCGGGGCGCTGCTGCTGGCCGGTGCGGGTCTGGCGCTGGCCGGGGCCCACCGGGCTCCCGGGCCGTTCGCGGTGGCCGGTGGGGCGGTGGCCGGTCTGGCGGCCGTGGCGGGGGTGGGCGGGGTCGCTGCCGCCGGGGTGCCGGACGGCTGGCCGGTGCTGGTGTACCTGCTGTGCGGCGGGGCGCTGCTCGCCGGTGTGCGGGCCCCGCTGGGGCGGGCGGCGGCCCGGGGGCTGGTGCGGGCGTCCGGGGCGGTGACGGCGGGTGCGGTGCTGATCTCGCTGCCGGCGGTGATGGTGGTGGCGACGGGTCCGGTGACGCGGCTGGGCGGTGTGTGGTCCGGCCTGCCCGACAGCGCCCGGGACGCGGTGGGCGCGCGGGAACTGCCGTGGCGGGAGATGGCCGCCGCCCCTGTGGTGCTGCTGCTGGTGGCCGTGGCGCTCGGAGCGGCGTACCGGTGGTGGGAGGGCGTGGTGCGGTGGGCCGGGCCCGCGGCCGGTGCCCGGCCCGCGTGGCGGGATGCGGCGGGCGCGGCGGCGGTGGCGCTGGCCTGGTCGGGGCTCACGGTGCTGCCGGCCGCGCTGGACCTGTCCTTCGCGACGGCTCTCGCGGGGCAGCTGGTGCTGGTGGTGGCGGCGTTCGCCGTCGCGGTGGGCGGGCTGCGGGGCGGGGCGCCGGCCGTGGCGCTGACGGCCGGGGTGACCGGGTCGGCGGGTGCGGCCGGGGCGGGGCTGCTGTCGCTGGCGACGGAGGCGGCCACGTACACGGCGTTCGGTCTGCTGGTGGCGGTGTTCACGGCCGTCGCGGTCGCCCTGGAGCCGGCCGGGGAGCGTGCCTCCGCGCCGGTCGCGGTGCGGGCGGCGTCGGCGTGCGCGGCCGTGGTGTGTGCGGCGGTGCCTGCGGCCGCGCTGGGCGCTTCGCTGGGCCTCGCGGTGCACGAGAGCGCTGCGCTGCTGCTGGCCGTCCCCGCGGTCACGGCCCTGCTCGGCGCCCGGCTCGGGGGGCATCCCGTGGCGCTCCCGGTCGAGCTGACCGGTGCGGCGGCGGGCGCGGTGGCCGTGGCCATGGCGCTGGGCGATGCCCGGTCCCTGGCCCTGGTGCTGGCGCTGTGCGCGGTGGTGGCCTCGGGGACGGCGCTGCGCCCGGAGCGGCGCCCGCTCGCCGGGTACCTGGCGACGGGGCTGTTCGTGCTGGCGGCCTGGGTACGGCTCTCGGTGTCGGGGGTGTCCGCCCCGGAGGCGTACACCCTGCCGGTGACGGTGCCGGCGCTCGTGATCGGGGTGCTGCGCCGGCGCGGCGACGCTTCGGCGTCGTCGTGGACGGCGTACGGGCCGGGGCTGGCGGTGACGCTGGTGCCGTCGCTCTTCGCGGCGTGGGGGGACCCGGACTGGCCCCGGCCGCTGCTGCTGGGGGCGGCGGCCCTGGTGATCACGCTGCTGGGCGCGCGGCTGCGGCTCCAGGCACTGCTGGTGCTGGGCGGCGCGGTGCTGGCGCTGGACGCGCTGCACGAGCTGGCGCCGTACGTGGTGCAGGTGGCGGGCGCGCTGCCGCGGTGGGTGGCGCCGGCGCTGGCCGGGGTGCTGCTGCTGGCGGTGGGGGCGACGTACGAGAAGCGGCTGCGCGATGCCCGGCGGCTGAGGGACGCGCTGGGGCGGATGCGGTGAGGTGACCTCGGGAACGCCGACGGCCCGGAAGCTCTGGAAGCTTCCGGGCCGTCGGTCCGGGTGGGCGATACTGGGTTCGAACCAGTGACCTCTTCGGTGTGAACGAAGCGCTCTCCCACTGAGCTAATCGCCCGGACGCACGGCAAACATTACCCCATGTCAGCGGCGCCCTTCGACCATCACCGGGTCACTCGTGGATCTTCCACGGCATGACGATCCCGAACTTCCACACGTAGATCCCGACCAGCACCGCGATGATCACGAGGCCGGTCACCGTGAGGATGATGTTGCGCCGCCGGACCTTGGGATCGAGCGCCCGCTGGGCGGCCTCGGTGACCTTGCGCCGGGTCCAGCGCAGCACCAGCTGGGCCCAGACGAACTCGGTCGCCCAGATCGCCATGCCGCCGAAGATCACCAGCCAGCCGGGGCCCGGCAGCGGCAGCATGATGATGCCGGCCACCACCACGGCCAGGCCGACCACGAAGACGCCGACCTGCCAGCTCAGGTGCAGCGCTCTGGACGCCTTGATGAAGCCGGGCGCCCTGGACCCGAGCGCCGGGTCCTCCTTGGTCACTCCCGGGATGACGTCCCCCGTCGCCTCGCGGGGTGCTTCCCCCGCCGCGGGAGCCGGTTGCGCCGTCGCGCCACCCGGGTCCCGCCCGTCACTCTCCGCATTCATGGCGTCAACCTACCGGACCGCCTTCCGTCACTGGAATGGCCGCATGACTCAAAGTTACACACCGCTGTACGAGCTATCTGAAGGATCGCAAAACGGTCAGAGGGGTTTACAACGCCACCGTAGGTGGCATGTCGATTTCGCCGACGTGCGAATCCCCGAGCGCACACTGAGCGAAAGGCCCTGGCGCTTATGAACACCACGGTCAGCTGCGAGCTGCACCTGCGCCTCGTTGTGTCGAGCGAGTCCTCACTGCCTGTACCCGCGGGCCTGCGGTATGACACGGCCGATCCCTATGCCGTGCACGCCACCTTCCACACCGGAGCGGAGGAGACGGTCGAGTGGGTTTTCGCCCGTGACCTCCTTGCCGAGGGGCTGCACCGGCCCACCGGCACCGGAGACGTCCGCGTCTGGCCATCCCGTAGTCACGGCCAGGGCGTCGTCTGTATCGCGCTGAGCTCCCCAGAGGGCGAAGCACTGCTCGAAGCCCCGGCAAGGGCCCTGGAGTCGTTCCTGAAGAGGACCGACGCCGCGGTTCCGCCGGGTACCGAACACCGTCACTTCGACCTCGATACGGAGCTCTCACACATCCTGGCCGAGAGCTGAGCCAGGCCGAGAGCTGCACGACGCCGTCCGACTCGGGGAGACGGCGTCGCGCGGACAACCTCATACGGCGGACACCGGCGCCGGTGATCACGGAATCCACCGTGGTGACCGGCGCCGGTGCGCGTCGTGGGGCCCGGTGAGCCCGCACGGGCCCCGTACTCCCCCGTACGCCCCGGTCCGCACCGGCCGAGCCAGTAGAGTCGGGCGGCATCGGCGGGCGCCCGCCCGCCGGAGGCCAGGGAGCGAAAGCGTGCTGATCCCCCACGACACCCGGATCGCCCTCGACGTAGTGGTCGATCTGGTGAACACCGCGCCGGAGAGCGAACCGGAAGGGGACGGGGCACCGGCCGACGGGCTCGGCGACATCGCGGCGCTCCACACGTTCGCCGCGCGCCACCGGGTGAGCGGGGTCGGCGAGCTGGACGAGAAGGACCTGCGGGCCGTGCACGACGTACGTGCCCGCTTCGCCCAGGTCTTCGCCGCACCCGACGCCCGGACCGCGGCCGCCCTCGTGAACGCCCTGGTGGCTGCCGCGGGCACCACGCCGCAGCTCAGCGACCACGACGGCTACGACTGGCACGTGCACTACTTCTCGCCGGACGCCTCGCTCGCCGACCACCTGGCAGCGGACTGCGGCATGGCCCTCGCCTTCATCATCGTGGCGGGCGAGACGGAGCGGCTGCGGCGGTGCGAGGCGCCGGACTGCCGGCACGCGTTCGTCGATCTCTCGCGCAACCGCTCCCGCCGCTACTGCTCCAGCCGCACCTGCGGTAACCGCCTGCACGTGGCCGCGTACCGGGCGCGCCGCAGGGAAGCGGCCGGCTGACGGCTCACAGCACGAAGAGATCGTGCAACGCGGCCATCAGCAGCAGGCTGCCGATGACCGTGAGGAAGATCATCAGAGGGGGCTGGGAAAGCGCGAAGAGGCAGCCGCGCGGCTCTTCGCCAGGGGGTGCGGGGGCATCGCCCCGAGAGGTGTCCACCATTTCGGGACGATCATGACGCAGTCCGGGGCATGCCGCGTACCAACATGCCTCTTCATGACGGGAGTTCACTCGTCATGGGGGCGGTCGTAATCGCTCCGGCGTCCGATCGCCCAGCATATTTTCGGGACTCTTCCCCCACTCCCCCGCTCCCCCTGCCCGAGCCGCCGGATCAGGCCAGGTCGCGCAGCTTCCGCAGCTGCGCCCGGCGGTGGACCGTGGTGCCGCCCTCGTGGCCGTTCCAGGGGTAGACCTCGATCTCCTTGGGCCCCGCCCAGTGGTTGTAGGCGGCGAAGACCGTGGAGGGCGGGCAGATGGGGTCCATCAGGGCGACCGAGTAGAGCGCGGGCACGGTGGCGCGGGCGGCGAAGCTGACGCCGTCGAAGTACGACAGGGTCCGGAACACCTGCTCCTGGGCGCCGTGCTGGGTGGCCAGGAAGCGGACGATCTCCTGGTAGGGGTCCTTGTCGGTGATCTCGACGGCCCGCCGGTAGTGCGTCAGGAACGGTACGTCGACGAACGCGGCCTTGACGTGCGGGCTGAGGGCGGCCACCGCCTGGGCGATGCCGCCGCCCTGGCTGGCGCCGTTGACGACGATGCGGGCGGGGTCGACGGACGGGTGGCTGCGGGCGGCCTCGACGGCGCGGACCGCGTCGGTGAAGACCCGGCGGTAGAAGTAGGTCTCGGGGTCGAGGATGCCGTTGGTCATGAACCCCGGCGACTGCGGGTTGGCGGCACCGTGCGGGTCGGGGGTGGACCCGGCCGAGTGGTGGTTGACGGCGCCCTGGCCGCGGGTGTCCACGACCAGCGTGGCCCAGCCTGCGGCGGGCCACACCAGGTGGTCGAGCGGCAGTCCGCGCCCGCCGCCGTAGCCGAGGTAGTGGACGACGGTCGGCAGCGGGCCTTCGGCGCCCGCGGGCACGTTCAGCCAAGCGGATATGCGGTGCCCGCCCCAGCCGGCGAACGACACGTCGTAGGAGTCGACCGCGGTCAGCGCGGCGTCGTAGGGGGTGAACTCGGCGTCGAGCGGATGGGCGGCGGCCTCGCCGAGGGAGCGCTCCCAGAACGCGTCGAAGTCCGCCGGCTCATCGGGGTCCGGGCGGTACCCGCGCAACTGGTCCAGGGGCAGGTCGAACAGGGCCATGGCTTCTCCGTTTCGGGCAGGCGAAAGGAGCAGCACGCGCCACGCGTCCCGCCCCCTGGTGCTGAGGGCCTGAACGTACTGGTCCACAGCCCATCGGGACGTTATGCGGCCTCATGGGGCAGGGGCAAGGGATCTTGGACGAATCGATTCAGCACGCGCCCGGCCCCCAGCCCCGCCGCGTGGTACGGCGGGACCGGGGGCCGGGCGGGCCGGGCGGGCCCGCCGGTGTCAGATGCCGTGCTTCTTCAGGATCGCCTCGATGTCGCTGAAGTCCTCGCCCGCTCCGGCCGAGCCCGACTGCTTCTCGGGCTTGCGCCGGGGGCGCGCGGTGTCGGGCGAGGATCCGGCGCCCAGCGAGGGGGCCGACGCGGCCGGGGCCACGGCCTCGCCCTGCGCGGCGCGGGCGGCCGCCCTGCGTTCCTTGCGGCTGCCACCACCCCGGCGTTCGATCGCGCGGGTGATCATGAACAGCAGCCAGGCCAGCCCCAGCACGCCGAAGCCCAGCCAGACGCTCGGCTTGAAGGCGATGTCCGACAGCCACTTCACGACACCCGTCAGCACCAGCCCGACCGGCACCAGCGAGTACGCGGCGATCCTCGTCGCGGTGAGGAACCGCTTGCGGTACGCGGTGACGGCGGCGATGCCCAGGCCCGCCGCGGACACCGCGGAACAAATGGTCTCGGCAAGCATCGTGCCTCCAGGCGCAGGGGAAACGTCCCTTCCATCCTGCACCGGCCACCGGGTGGGCGGCCATGCCCCGGGCCCACATCAGGGAGATCTCAGGGGCCGGAGTCCTCCCCAGGTGCCGGGCGGCAGCCGTGGCGCACACCCTGCGAGACTGGTCCCATGAGCGATTCCTCCTCCGCGGCACCGGTCGTCCTCGACATCTGGTGCGACCTCCAGTGCCCCGACTGCCACCGCGCCCTCACCGATGTGCACGCCCTGCGGGCCCGGTACGGCGACCGGATCGAGGTCCGGCTGCGGCACTTCCCCCTGGACAAGAACCGGCACGCCTACGCGGCGGCCCAGGCCGCCGAGGAGGCCGTGGCCCAGGACAGCGGCCGGCCCTACACCGAGGCGCTCCTCGCCCGCACCGCCGACCTCGCGGCCGGCGGCGAGAAGCTGCTGGTCGAGGTGGCCCGGGAACTGGGTCTTGACGCCGAGGAGTTCGACACCGCGCTGATCGACGGCCGGCACATGCTGATCGTGGACGCGGACCAGGCCGAGGGCAAGGCGATCGGGGTGACGGGCACGCCGACGTACGTGATCGGCGGGGAGCGCCTGGACGGCGGGAAGAGCCAGGAGGGGCTGCGCGAGCGGATCGAGGAGATCGCCGACCGGCTGCTCGACGGGCGGGGCTGAGCCCCGTGGGTCCGGTTACAGGGGTTTGACCAGGTGGAACTTGGTGGGTGCGTAGCCGAGGGTCTCGTACAGGCGCACCGCCGGAGTATTGGCCGTGACGACATGGAGGCCGATCTTCCGCTCGCCCGCCGCCAGGGCGATGTGCTCGGCCCGGAGCATCAGCGCCCGCCCGTACCCCCGCCCCCGGGCCTCCTCCCGCACCTCCACGTCGAACACGTAGCCGACCCGCAGGCCGGGGTGCATCTCGAACGGCGCCACCCAGACGTAGCCCACCGTCCCGCCCTCGTGGATCAGGTGCTCCAGCCGCGCCCCCTCGGTGGCGAGGCCGTCCGGCAGGTGCCGGGCGTAGGAGGCGCGGGCCGCCTCCAGCGCCGCCTCCCGCGGGACACGGCGGGTGACCAGGCTCTCCGCGTACGCGGCTACCGCCCCGTCCTTCCAGGCGGCGAACTCCTCGGGCCTCATCGGGCGCGCGGTGAGCCCGTCCGCCAGGGCCGCCGGCTGCTCGGGCAGCGTCTTGACCATGTGCCGGCTGTTCTCGGTGTAGCCGAGCGCGGCGGCCAGCCGTTGCCCGGCGGGGTCACCGGCGGCCGCCTCCGTCCACACCTGGGAGCAGCCCCACCCGCGCAGGATCTCCTCCGCCGCCAGCGCGGCGACGGTGCCCCTGCCCCGCCGGCGGACGGCCTCGTCGATCCTGAGGTCCTTGACCACCCCCGTGGCACCGCCCGCGCCCGGTTCGAGGACGAGCGTGACGGAGCCGACGGGGCGCCCGTTGTCGCACACGTCGTACGCACGCCGCTGTGCGCCGTCGGCGCCTGACTGGATCGGCCCGGTCGGCCGCAGTGTCGTCGTCATCGATGCGTTTCTATCCCCTGCGCGCGGGCCCGTCACCCGCATTTTCGGCCGAGGACCGGTCGGCGGGCGCCCGTCGTCACGGGTCGATGTCGTCCGCGGCCCGCTCAGCGAAGACGCGCATCGCCTTGGCGGTCACCGGACCCGGCGCGCCCGGCAGCTCGCGGCCGTCGACCCGGTGGACGGCCTGGACGTCGCGCAGCGTGGAGGTCAGGAAGATCTCCTCGGCCCGGTCCAGGACGTCGAACGGGAGGTCGGTCTCCTGCGCCCCGGTCCACTCCACCGTCAGCGCCCGGGTGATCCCGGCCAGGCAGCCGGAAGCGACGGGCGGGGTGTGCAGCTGCCCGTCCAGGACGACGAAGACGTTCGACCCGGTGCCCTCGCAGAGCCGGTCTGCGGTGTTGGCGAACAGGGCCTCGGAAGCGCCGTGCTCGTGGGCGCGGGCGAGGGCGACGACGTTCTCCGCGTACGAGGTGGTCTTGAGGCCGGTGAGCGCGCCGCGTTCGTTGCGCGTCCACGGCACGGTGACGACCGCCGTGGTGTCGGGGCGGCGCTTCACGGCGCCGAGGGCGACGAAGAGGCCGGGGCCATCGGTGCCCCGGTCGGAGCCGAGAGGCGAGACGCCGCCGGTGAAGGTGACGCGCAGCCGGCCCAGCTCCACCGGGTTGGCCTCGATGACGGCGGCGCAGGCGCGGCGCACCTCGTCGAGGTAGGGGGCGGGGAGGCCGAGGCCCTGGGCGGAGCGGGCCAGACGGTCCAGGTGCCGGGTCAGGGCGAAGGGCCGGCCCTGGGAGACCCGGAGCGTCTCGAAGACTCCGTCGCCGACGGTGAGCCCGTGGTCGAGCACGGACAGCCGGGCGTCGTCGGCGGGGCGCAGTTCGCCGTTGACCCAGATCCTCATGGTGCGGTCCTTCCGGTCGCTTCGTAGGTGCCCGACGCTACCGCGAGCAGCCTGGACGCCTTGAGTTCGGTCTCCGCCCATTCGCGTTCCGGATCGGAGCCCCAGGTGATGCCGGCCCCGGTGCCGAAACGCAGCAGGGGGGTGGGCCCGCTGCGGTCGGTCCAGAAGGTCCGGATACCGACGGCGAGCGAGGCGGTGGCCCGGTCGGCGTCCACCCAGCCGATGCCTCCGCAGTACGGGCCGCGCGGGGCGGTCTCCAGTTCGCCGATGATCCGCAGCGCGCTGGACTTGGGGGCGCCGGTGACGGAGCCGGGCGGGAAGGCGGCGGCGAGGATCTCCGGCCAGCCGGCGCCTTCGGCGAGCCGGCCGCGCACGGTGGAGACGAGGTGGACGAGGCCGGGGTGCTTCTCGACGGCGCACAGGTCGGGGACGGTGACCGAGCCGGTGGCGCAGACCCGGCCCAGATCGTTGCGGACCAGGTCGACGATCATCACGTTCTCGGCGTAGTCCTTCTCCAGCAGGTCCGCCTCGGTGCGGCCGGTGCCCTTGATGGGTCCCGACTCGACCGTGCGGCCATCCCTGCGCAGGAACAGCTCGGGCGACGCGGTGGCGATCTCCACGCCGTGCGCCGGGAGCCGAATCGTTCCTGCGTACGGGGCGGGGTTGCCTCGCGCCAGCAGGGCGGTGAGGGCGTCCACATCCGCCCCCGCCGGGTCGGGCAGCGGGGCGCTCAGCACGCGGCAGAGGTTGGCCTGATAGACCTCGCCTGCCGCGATGTACGAACGGATGCGCCGCACGCCCGCCGTGTACGCGGCGCGGTCGAGCGAGGAGGTCCAGTCACCGGCCGCGGGGCCGCGCCAGGCGCCGGGCACCGGGGCGGGCACGTCCGCGGTGCGTACCGTGTCGAAGCGGGCGCAGAGCAGGGAGCCCTCGAAGCCGGCGCACACGGCCCAGAAGCCGGAGGAGCCGAGGGCGGCGGGATCACTGGTCACATCCCGTAGACCGGAGGCGACGAGGCCGCCGAAGCGGGCCATGGGAGCGAGGTCGTGCACGTCGGTGAGTCTAGGTCGGCGCGCGGTGACCTGCGCCGGGGCGGTGTACCTCAGCACGCTGCACAAACGCGTTTTTGTACTGGCCCCGGAATCCGCTAGAGTTCAACACGTCGCCGGGACACGCGAGTGAACCGGAAACGACAAGCGGACGTAGCTCAGTTGGTAGAGCGCAACCTTGCCAAGGTTGAGGTCGCCAGTTCGAACCTGGTCGTCCGCTCGCAGTAGGTGGGGGATCTTCCCGAGCTCCCATCCCTGGTGGAGTGGCCGAGAGGCGAGGCAACGGCCTGCAAAGCCGTCTACACGGGTTCAAATCCCGTCTCCACCTCCAAGGACGATTAGCTCAGCGGGAGAGCGCTTCCCTGACACGGAAGAGGTCACTGGTTCAATCCCAGTATCGTCCACTGGTCCGTAAGGACCATCGGTCCGCGAGGATCCCCGCGCGATTAGCTCAGCGGGAGAGCGCTTCCCTGACACGGAAGAGGTCACTGGTTCAATCCCAGTATCGCGCACGCAGTACACGCAGGGTCACCTGCGCGATTAGCTCAGCGGGAGAGCGCTTCCCTGACACGGAAGAGGTCACTGGTTCAATCCCAGTATCGCGCACTGTCACGAAGCCCCGGTCGTCTCCACGACCGGGGCTTCGTCGTTCCCTCCCGGTCAGGAGGAGAAGAGCATGCGGCCGAAGCCCTTCTGCCGGTAGTGGCCGTGGTGTCCGCCGTGCTGCTGCGGGGCACCCCAGGCGGGCGCCGGAGCGGACGGGTAGGCCGGCGGGGCCGGCGGCGGGGGTGCCTGCTGCGCCCACTGGGACTCGATGCGGGTCAGCGTCTCCAGCTCGCCGTAGTCGAGGAATATCCCCCGGCAGCCGCTGCACTGCTCGATCTGGATGCCGTTGCGGTTGTACGTGTGCATCGGTGCGTGGCACTTGGGACACTGCATGGTCGGGCTCACTCCTCGCTGTCGGTTCGCCGTCGCCGGAAGGCATGCCCGCCGACGGTCGGTTCACCCTATGACGAGTGTTCGACGTCCAACTCCGGTGCGAGCGAGGCGATACGGGCACAGGCGTCGATCATGACCTGTTCCACCTCGTCCGGAACCCGGTCCTCCGCCGCCGACTTCACCCAGGCCAGTGCCGCGGTCTGTACGGTCAGGGCGCGGGCGGGCACGTCGAGTTCGGGCCACGGGTCACCGTCGGCCGGTACGGCGGGGCCGCCCTCGGCGCGGTAGGCGTCCAGGAAGCGGAGCCAGACCTCGGGAGGCAGCAGCCCGGCCGCGTACCAGGCAGCGGGGCGTGCGAGGTCCCAGGCGGGGTCGCCGCGTCCGGCGTCGTCGATGTCGATGAGCAGCCAGGGGCCGTGCGGGGCGGGGTGGCGGACGAGCTGGCCCAGGTGCAGGTCGCCGTGGCAGAGGAAGGTCCCCCGGTCCGCCGGAGGGGGTGCCTCGCCGCGGGCCCAGCCCGGCAGCCCGCGCCAGGCGGCGAGCACGGGGGCGGTCGCCGGATCGCCGGGCCGGGCGGTACGCATCCGGGCCACGGCGAGCGCGGCCTTGGCCGGGCCGCGCATGGCGGGGAGTGCGGGCCCGGGGGTCGCGGTGCGGTGCAGGCGCGCGAGGAGCGCGGCGGCCTCCTCCCAGGGGGCGGCGTCGGGATCGCCGGGGTCGACCGGCTCGCCGTGCGGCCACAGGGTGACGGGGCGGCCGTCCAGTTCGGTGAGGTGCGCGGCCCGGCTGTCCGGGGACGGCCGGCACAGGAGAAGCGGTGCCAGGAGGGTGCCTGCCAGGGCGGGGTCGGTCGCCAGGCGCAGGCGTGCGGCCAGGGCGGCGGTGTCCGTGCCGGGGGCGTGGGCCTTGGCGACGACGGGGCCGCGGCGGACCACGGTGCCGTCCGCGCGGTCGGCGAGCACGGCCGGGGGCGGGCAGGAGCAGGCGGCGCCCGGGGGCGGGTGGGCCGCCCGGTGGGCGAGGTCGCCCAGCGCGCGTACGAATGCGGTGGTCACGGTCTCCCCCGGTGGCGCGGGACGGGCTCTCGACGGGCGGGCGCGCCCGCGGCAGAGCGTACGCGCAGCGCGGGCAGCGCGGGCAGCGCGGGCAGCGCGGGCAGCGCGGGCAGCGCGGGCAGCGCGGGCAGCGCGGGCAGCGCGGGCAGCGCGGGCAGCGCGGGCAGCGCGGGCGAGCGCGGGCAGCGCGGGCGAGCGCGGGCAGCGCGGGCGAGCGCGGGCAGCGCGGGCGAGCGCGGGCAGCGCGGGCGAGCGCGGGCAGCGCGGGCGAGCGCGGGCAGCGCGGGCGAGCGCGGGCAGCGCGGGCGAGCGCGGGCAGCGCGGGCGAGCGCGGGCAGCGCGGGCGAGCGCGGGCAGCGCGGGCGAGCGCGGGAACGTACCCGGAGGGCGGGAGCTTGCGGGCCGTGCGCAGCGAACGTGGCGGGCGGGGGCCCGCGGGTCGGGTGAAACGGCCCTGGACAGCGCGATGTCCGGTCAGCTCCCCAGCTGACCGGACAAACGCTGCCGTCCGCCGCACCCCCGTCCCCACGGGGTTGTTGGCCGGATGTCCCGGTCCGGACCGCTCTTCCGGACCCGGGGCGCCGCTCAGCGCCCCAGCATCACGCCCACGGACGACGCTTGTGTGACCACTGCTTCCCAGCCGCCGAAGACGACGACGAGCAGGGCCGCCAGAGGAAGAACCATGGCCGTCGCCACCAGCGGGTGGCGCGTGCCGGACGACGGGCGGCTGCCGAACGCGGCGTGAGCCCTGCGTCCTCGCGTGCGGATGATGGTCCGCGTTGCCGTGTCCGCCATGATTCCTCTCCTGACCTGATGTGGGGCGGCGGGCGTGTGACCTCGGGGGACGAGTGCGACGCCCGCCGCTTGACTTCAACATTAGGGATTCGGGCGGCGGGCGGCGTCATGCCCGCGTACCGATTGCCGGGCCTCCCGGAGGATGAGCCCCGCGCCGTCGGCGTACTCCCCTGGGTGGAGACGGGGCTACGCAGGGTTGGGGTCATCCCGGAGGGGATGCTCGGAGCCATCCTCCCTGGGGACCGGCTGTTCGACCAGAGCGAGGACCCTGGTCGCCATGAATCGCGCTGTGCGGACCACGGAACCGTTGCGCGTGACTTCACTCACTTCGACCACACCTCGGCGGACCGCGGTCTCCACCCTGCGGCCTGCTCTGGAGGCCACTACCTCGTACGTCCGGGTGGTGTCCCCGGCGTCCACGACTATCTCGACTCGATCGCCCTTCACTGATCCAATCCCCCTTCTGCGACGGACCTTTGAGATCTCGCACGGGCCGGGGCGCCTGGATCCGCGGCTCCCTGACCACTCCTCAAGTCTCCCACCCGGCACTGACAATCCGATCCCCGGCGAGGGCGCGGCCTCTGAGCGCCCCGGGCGACGGGTACGTAAGCTGTGCCTCGTCAGGCGTACCAGGCAGCGGGGATGGGCAGACATGGCGATGATGCGGCTCCGGCGCGAGGACCCGCGTGTCGTCGGCTCGTTCAGGCTGCACCGGCGGCTGGGGGCCGGCGGCATGGGTGTCGTCTACCTCGGCTCGGACCGGCGGGGCCAGCGGGTGGCGCTGAAGGTGATCCGGCCGGACCTGGCGGAGGATCAGGAGTTCCGTTCGCGGTTCGCGCGCGAGGTCTCCGCCGCCCGTCGGATTCGCGGCGGCTGTACGGCACGGCTGGTGGCCGCCGATCTGGAGGCGGACCGTCCGTGGTTCGCCACGCAGTACGTGCCGGGCCCCTCGCTGCACGACAAGGTGGCCGAGGAGGGCCCGCTGTCGGCCGCCGAGGTGGCCTCGATCGGCGCCGCGCTCTCCGAGGGCCTGGTGGCGGTCCACGAGGCCGGTGTCGTCCACCGCGACCTGAAGCCGTCGAACATCCTCCTCTCCCCCAAGGGCCCCCGGATCATCGACTTCGGCATCGCCTGGGCGACCGGCGCCTCCACGCTGACGCACGTCGGTACGGCGGTGGGCTCGCCCGGCTTCCTCGCCCCCGAGCAGGTGCGGGGCGCGGCGGTGACCCCCGCGACGGACGTCTTCTCGCTCGGCGCCACGCTGGCGTACGCGGCGATGGCCGACTCGCCCTTCGGACACGGCAGTTCCGAGGTGATGCTCTACCGCGTGGTGCACGAGGAGCCTCAGCTGTTCGATGTGCACGACGCGCTGGCGCCTCTGGTGAGCGCCTGTCTGGCGAAGGACCCGGAGGAGCGCCCGAGCACGCTCCAGCTGTCGATGCGGCTCAAGGAGATCGCGGCCCGGGAGGCCCAGGGGCTGCACGAGAGCCGGCCGCCCGTCCAGCGTTCGGCGCAGGAGGCGGACCGGCCGACCGGCCGTCTGGACGGTCCATACACGGAGCAGCAGACCCGCCGGGCCGCCGGGCCCCCGCCCGGGTCGCGTCCGCAGAACCGGCCGTCCTCACGTCCCGCCCCGTCCCGGACCGGTGGCGGCCGTCCGGCGCAGCAGCAGCCGCGCGGGGCGACGCGTCCCGGCAGGCGTCCGCAGGGCACCAACGGGACGAACGGCCGGCCTGGTACGCGGCCGGGGACCCGGACGACCTCGGCCGGCCGGCGCCCGGCCAACCCGCGGCTGCTGCGGCAGCGGCTCGTCGTCTTCGTGGTGGTGACGCTGCTGGTGGCGCTGGGGATCGCGGCGGCGCAGGGCTGCCAGGGGCCGGCCCGGGGCCTGGGCGCGGACCTCGGCCACGGCGGGAGCCACAGCCAGGTCCGGGGACGGTAGCGGGGCCGGGTCTAGTTCTCCGGGCGGCCCGTCGCCACCGCGTAGAAGGCGACCGCGGCCGCCGCGCCGACGTTCAGTGAGTCCACGCCGTGGGCCATCGGGATGCGCACCCACTCGTCGGCGGCGACGAGGGCCTGGGTGGAGAGGCCGTCGCCCTCCGCGCCGAGCATCAGGGCCACCTGGTCCATCCGGTGCGGCGCCGCCTCCTCGATGCTGCTGGCCTTCTCGTCGGGGGTCAGCGCGAGCAGCGTGAAACCGGCCTCGCGTACGGTCTCCAGGGCCTTGGGCCAGGTGTCGAGGCGGGCGTACGGGACGGAGAAGACCGCGCCCATCGAGACCTTGACGGACCGCCGGTAGAGCGGGTCGGCGCAGTCCGGGGAGAGCAGGACGGCGTCCATGCCGAGGGCGGCGGCGCTGCGGAAGATGGCGCCGATGTTGGTGTGGTCGTTGACGGCCTCCATGACGACCACCCGGCGGGCGGTGCGCAGCAGTTCGTCGGCGGCCGGCAGGGGCTTGCGCTGCATGGACGCGAGGGCGCCGCGGTGCACGTGGTAGCCGGTGACACGCTCGGCGAGCTCCGGGCTGACCGCGTACACCGGCGCCGGGACCTCGTCGATGACGTCGCGCATCAGGTCGACCCACTTCGCCGAGAGCAGCATGGAGCGCATCTCGTACCCGGCGTGCCGGGCGCGTCTGATCACCTTCTCGCCCTCGGCGATGAAGAGGCCCTCGGCGGGCTCCCGTCTACGCCGGAGTTCGACATCGGTCAGGCCGGTGTAGTCGCTCAGGCGGGGGTCTTCGGGGTCGTCGACGGTGATGAGATCAGCCACGGTTTGATACTGCCTTGTCCGGTGTGTGCTGCCAACGGTCTGGAGGAGATCCGTTACCGCTGGTTACCTGGCGGTCGGGGCGGTGGCCGGGCCGACCGCGACGACGTCGCCGATGACGATGACGGCGGGCGGGCGGACGCCCTCGGCGGACGCGCGTTCGGCGACGGTCGCGAGCGTCGCGTCGACGCGGCGCTGGGCGGCCGTCGTCCCTTCCTGGACGAGGGCGACCGGGGTCTCGGGGGACCTGCCGTGCTCGATGAGCGCACGCGCGATGGCACCGATCTTGTCGACGGCCATCAGGAGCACCAGTGTGCCGCGCAGCCGGGCGAGGGCCTCCCAGTCGACCAGCGAGCGCTCATCGTCGGGGGCGACGTGGCCGCTGACCACGGTGAACTCGTGGGCGACGCCCCGGTGGGTGACGGGGATGCCGGCCGCGCCGGGCACCGAGATGGAGCTGGAGATGCCGGGGACGACGGTGCACGGGATGCCCTCGGCGGCGAGCGCCTGTGCCTCCTCCATGCCCCGGCCGAAGACGAACGGGTCGCCGCCCTTGAGCCGGACGACCGCCTTGCCCGCCTTGGCGTGCTCGATCAGGGCGTTGTTGATGGCCTCCTGCGCCATGAAGCGCCCGTACGGGATCTTCGCGGCGTCGATCACCTCGACGTGCGGCGGGAGTTCGTCCAGCAGGTCGCGCGGGCCGAGCCGGTCGGCGATGACGACGTCCGCCTCGGCGAGGAGGCGGCGGCCGCGGACGGTGATCAGGTCGGGGTCGCCGGGGCCGCCGCCGACGAGGGCGACGCCCGCGGTCCGGGTGCGGTGGTGCGGGGCGGCGATGCTGCCGTCGCGCAGGCCCTCGACGATCGCGTCGCGTACGGCCGCCGAGTGGCGCGGGTCGCGGCCGTGCGCGCCGGCGGTGAGCACGGCGACGGTCACGCCCTCGCTGCGGCCGGTGGCCGGGGTCCAGGCGGTGGCGGCCTCGGCGTCGTCGCTGCGGACGCACCAGGTGCGGGTGCGCTCGGCCTCGGCGGAGGCGGCCTCGTTGGCCGCGTCGTCGTCGGTGGCGATGAGCGCGTACCAGGTGTCGGTCAGGTCGCCGTCGGCGTACGGGCGGCGCTCCCAGCGGATCTCGCCCGCGTCGGCCATCGCCTCGACGGACGCGGTGGCGGAGGGGGACACGAGGACGATGTCTGCGCCGGCCGCGATGAGGGCGGGCAGGCGGCGCTGCGCGACCTGGCCGCCGCCGACGACGACTACGCGGCGCCCGCTCAGGCGCAGTCCGACGGGGTAAGCGGGGCGATCGGCGTGCTCGGCCATGGCGGTGCGGGCTCCTCGTGCGATGCGGGGTGCGCGGCCGCTGCGGCGGTGGAGCGGCTGTGATGTGCGGGGTTCACGATACGGGGTGGGGGTGGGGCGGTCGGGTGCGGTGGGGGTGCGGGTGGAGTGCCGGTGCGGGTGGGGGCGCCTGCGGCGGGCCTGTTCCCCTACCCGCCCCTTCCCGAAACCGGGGCTCCGCCCCGGGCCCCGCTCCTCAAACGCCGGAGGGGCTGGGGCTTGGGGCTCGGCCCCGGGGCCGCTCTCGAACGCTGGAGGGGCTGGGTTCTGGGCTCGGCCCCGGGCCCGCTCTCAAGCGCCGGAGGGACTGGGTTCCGGGGCTCGGCCCCGGCCCCGCTCTCGGACGCCGGAGGGGCTGGGTTGCCCCCAGGCCCGGGGGCAACGCCCCCGAGCGGCCCGCGGCTGTCGGCTACTTCTCTGTCACGCCCGCCGAGTCGAACGTCGCCACCTCATGCATCGCGCGGGCCGCGCTCTGCACGATCGGGAGGGCCAGCAGGGCGCCCGTGCCCTCGCCTAGGCGGAGGTCGAGGTCGACCAGGGGGCGCAGGCCCAGCTTGTTGAGGGCGGCCACGTGGCCGGGCTCGGCGCTGCGGTGGCCCGCGATGCATGCCGCCAGCGCCTCCGGGGCGATCGCACGGGCCACCAGGGCGGCCGCTCCCGCGCTCACACCGTCGAGGATCACCGGCGTACGGAGCGACGCCCCGCCCAGGAGGAACCCGGCCATCGCCGCGTGCTCCAGGCCGCCCACGGCCGCCAGCACACCGATCGGGTCCGCCGGGTCCGGCTGGTGCAGTTCGAGGGCGCGGCGCACCACGTCGATCTTGCGCGCGTGCATCTCGTCGTTGATGCCCGTGCCCCGGCCCGTCACCTCGACCGGGTCCATCCCCGTGTACACGCAGATCAGTGCCGCCGACGCCGTCGTGTTGGCGATGCCCATCTCACCGGTCAGGAGGGCCTTGTTGCCCGCCGCGACCAGATCGCGCGCCGTCTCGATGCCCACCTCGATCGCCGCGTGGACCTCCTCGCGGGTGAGCGCGGGACCCGCCGTGAAGTCCGCCGTGCCGGCCCGCACCTTGCGCGGCAGCAGACCCGGCGTCGCGGGCAGCTCCGCGACCGCTCCGACGTCGACCACGCACACCTCGGCGCCCACCTGCGCGGCGAAGGCGTTGCAGACCGCGCCGCCGCCGAGCATGTTGGCGATCATCTGGCCGGTGACCTCCTGCGGCCACGCCGTGACGCCCTGCGCGTGCACCCCGTGGTCACCCGCGAAGACCGCGACGGCCGCGGGTTCGGGGATCGGCGGCGGGCACAGCCGGGACAGCCCGGCGAGCTGCGCCGAGATGATCTCCAGCATGCCCAGCGCACCGGCCGGCTTGGTCATCCGCTTCTGGCGCTCCCACGCCTCGCCCAGCGCCTTGGCGTCCAGGGGCCGGATGTTGGAGATCGTCTCCTGCAACAGGTCGTGCGGAGCCTCGCCGGGCAGGGCGCGGCGGCCGTACGTCTCCTCGTGCACCACCCACGACAGCGGACGCCTCTTCGACCAGCCCGCCTGCATCAGCTCGGGGTCCTCCGGGAACTCGTCCACGTACCCCACGCACAGGTACGCCACGACCTCCAGGTGCTCCGGCAGCCCCAGCGCCCGCACCATCTCGCGCTCGTCGAAGAAGCTCACCCAGCCGACCCCGAGGCCTTCGGCGCGTGCCGCCAGCCACAGGTTCTCCACGGCCAGCGCCGAGGAGTACGGGGCCATCTGCGGCTGCGTGTGCCGGCCCAGCGTGTGGCGGCCGCCCCGCGTCGGGTCCGCGGTGACCACGATGTTGACCGGCGTGTCGAGGATCGCCTCGATCTTCAGTTCCTTGAACTGCTTCGCCCGCGCCTTCGGCAGCGACTTGGCGTACGCCTCCCGCTGCTGCTGTGCCAGCTCGTGCATCGAGCGGCGCGTCTCGGCCGACCTGATGACGACGAAGTCCCACGGCTGCGAGTGCCCCACGCTGGGCGCGGTGTGCGCCGCTTCCAGGACGCGCAGCAGCACCTCGTGCGGGACGGGGTCGCTGCGGAAGCCGTTACGGATGTCGCGGCGCTCCCGCATGACCCGCAGAACGGCCTCCCGCTCGGCGTCGTCGTACCCCGGAGCGGGCGGCGGGACGACGCGGGTCTCCTCCGGCGCCTCTCCCTCGGGCTTCGGCCCGGGTTCGGCCTCGGGTGCCGGGGCGGGGGCCTGTACCTCTGCCTGTACGGACTCGGGCCCGGTCTCCTCGTCGGTGTGCGGTGCTTCCGGTGCTTCCGGGGCCTCCGCGGCGGACGCCTCGGCCACCGCGGGAACCTCCACGGGGGCCTCAGCGGGCAGCGGAACCTCGGCCGGCTCAGCAGCGACCACGGCCTCAGGGGACTCGGTGGGCTCGGTGGCCTCGGCCGACTCGGTGGGCTCAGTGGGCTCAGTGTTTTCTGCGGTCGCCGCAGTCTCTGCGGTCTCCGGGGTCTCGGAGGCTGCCGGAGGCACGGGCAACGCCGTGGCCTCGGCAGGCCCAGCGGCCTGCGAAGCCTCCGCCAGCACTGCGGCCTCCGGTGCCGCAGCAGCCTCCGCCGTCGCGGGGGCCTCAGGGACCGCAGGAACCTCCGGGACGGCAGCGGCCGCAGGGATCTCGTCGGCCGCAGGGATCTCCGCCGCCTCCGGCGCCTCGATGCCCGGGGCTCCGGCCGCCTGCTCCGGCTGTACGGGCTCCTGGACCGGCTCCGGCGCCCCCTTCTCCACAGGCTCCGCCTCACCGCTCAGGTCCGGGGTCTCGATGACCTCGGGCCCCTGCTCGGGCTCCGGCTCCACGGGCGCGGACACCAGGACGGGTGCGGGCTCGACGGCCGGCGCGGGCTCGGCGACCGGAGCCGGGGCCGTCGCCTCCGGCTGTATCGACTGCTCGGCCGGCTGCTCGGCCACCGGCACGTAACCGTCCACGGGGGCAGGCTCCACCTCCGCCCGCACCGCCTCGTCGGCCACGGGTGCCTCGGCCACGACGACCGGCTGGTCCACGGGTGCGGCCACCGGAACGGCTGCCTTCGCGACCGGCTCCGGGACGACCGTTTCTGCTGCGGGGGCCTGCGCCACGGGCTCCGGGGCGGTCGGCTGGGCCGTCCACTGGTACCCGTCCTGCGGGGGGATCGCGCCGAGCTGGGGGCCCGGGAGCGGGGGCTCGAAGTACTCGGGTTCGGCGGTCGCCGGGCCCGCGTGGCGGGCGGCGGAAGGGGCGGGGGCCTGGGTCTGGGGGGCTCCGGCCGGACCGCGGTCGGCGAGCGAGCGGACCACGCCGGCACCCGATGTACCGCCGTAGGACGGCTCGGGCGAGGCCGGGCCGCGGTGCAGCGGGCGGCGCGCCGGGGTCTGGGGCTGCGGGGCGGCGGCGGGGGTGGGCGCGGGAATGCGTACGCCGCCGAGGTCGACCGAGCCGGAGTCGCGGCCGCCGGTCTCGTGGGCGCCCCGGCCGTTCTGCGGCAGCGGCTCGGCGGCCGCCTGCTGCATCGCGTACTCCGGGACCTGGACCGGGACCTGCTCCTGGAGCTGCACGGGACCCTGGGCGTGCGGCTGCTGATACGCGTCCGGTACGGCCGTACCGTCGGCGAAGTGGCCGGGGGCCGGGGCGGGCTGGGGCTCGCCCCAGGCGCCCTGCGCGCTCGGCATCAGCAGCAGGTCGTCGTCCTCGGGCGTGTGCGCGGAGGGTTCGAGGTAGGTGTAGGAGTCGGGGGCGGGGGCTCCCGGCTGCTCCACCATGCCTGCGTTCTCCGGCAGTCCCTCGCCCGGGATCCGGCCGGTGTCACTCATGCGTTCCCCTCGCCCATCGTCAGTGCTCCTTCGGCCCTTCGCCCGGGACGCCCGAACACGGCACGCCGGTGCTCGTCCAGTGGAACGAGCGGGCGCGCCGCGCGGCACGAATCGGTCGCGGACATCCTGCATTCTCGCGGTCGTTCGTTGCCGCGGCAGCTCATTTCGCCACGGCTCGCTGTGGACTGCGCCACGTTGCGCGTCCCAGGGTTCTGCCGTACCACAGTGCGGACCAAAACGGTCCCCTTTTCCGGACATTGACGAACGAAGCGACGAACATCCCGGAGCGGTGCGACGATCGGCCAGCCTACCCCGCACCGTGTGCGGACGGGTCAGGGGGCGAGGTCCGAACGCAGTGCGGAGAGCAGAAACACGACCGTGCGTTCGCGCTCCGACCACGCGGTCGTGTCGAGTTCGACGGACTGGAGGAGCGAGCAGTCGACCGTGTAGCCGTTCCCGGTCAGGGCGGCGCCCAAAGCCTCGGCCTCGTCGCGGGTCGAGGCGTGGGTGACGATCCGTTCCGGGCGGCGGTCGGCCACAGCGGTGACGACGGGGACCCCGCCGCCTCCGATGCGTACGACGTCGGGTTCGGGCAGCCGTTCCAGCACGTGCGGGGCGCGGCCCTCGACGACCTGGAGCTGGACGCCGAAGGCGCGGGCGGCCGCCGCGGTGCGGGCACAGGCGGCGGGGTCGCTGTCCACGGCCAGGACCGCGGCGCCGAACCGGGCCGCCTCCACGGCCAGGGCGCCGGAGCCGGAGCCGATGTCCCAGAGCAGGTCGCCGGTACGGGGGCCGAGGTGGGCGAGCTGGGCGGCGCGCAGGACCGGGCCGTCGCCCTCGCCGCTCTCCCCCGCCGGGCGGGGGCCGGTGTCCCGGTAGGCGTCGGCGGGCAGCGCCCAGCCGCGTACGCCCCGGGGGTAGGCGGGGTGGCGGCCGGCGATCCAGGCTCCGTCGGCCCGCTGCTCGGGGCCGCCGCCGATGACGATGACGACGTTGGGGTCGCGCCAGACGTGGTCGGCGGCCGTGTCGGAGGTGACGACGGTGACCTGTTCGCGGTCGGTGCCCAGCTCCTCGCAGATGACGAAGGTGCGGTGGACGCCTTCGAGGAGCAGGGCGAGCTCGGCGGGGCCCGCTCCGGGCGAGGTGAGGACGGCGACCTTGTGGTGGGCGCGGCAGACGTTCACGGCGCGGCGCAGGGTGCGGGGGTGGGCGACGACCGTCTGGGCGTCCTCCCAGGGCATGCCGGCGCGGGCGAAGGCGGTGGCGACGGAGGAGACGGCGGGGACCACCTCGACCTCCAGGCCGTGTTCGGGGGCGCGCAGGGTGCGGACGACGCCGAAGAAGCCGGGGTCGCCGTCGGCGAGGACGACGGCGCTGCCGCGGTGGCCGGCGATCCGGCGGGCGGCGAGGTCGACGGAGCCGAGGCGGATGCGTTCCGCGTCCCGGGGCACTTCCGGCAGCGCGAGGTGGTGGGCCGCGCCGGCCACCAGGGTGGCGGCCGAGAGTGCGGCGGTGGCCGCGCTGGTCAGCGGGGAGCCGTCCCAGCCGATCACTGTGACCCGGTCGGCCATCTTGGTGTCATTCTCCTGGAGTCGTCGCAGGCGGGGGCGGGTTGCCCGGAGGCAGGCAGGGTGAGGTTACCCGGTCCCCGCCGGAGCCCGGGGCCGGTCATTTCCAGTCGTTGTACGTGCCGTACCCGCCGGCGTCGGCGAGCTGTTCGGCGACGCCTTCGAGGTCCTCGGGCAGCAGGCCCCAGACGATCAGGTCGGTCCTGATGTCGGTCCATCCTCCGTCCTCGGTCTGTGAGCGCGCTATGCGGGCGTTGCGCAGGACGCCCTCGCTGATGCAGCCGAGCTTCTGCGCGACCTGCTGGGAGGCGGTGTTGTCGGCGGCGGTGCGCAGTTCGATGCGCTCGAAGCCCTGGTCGCGGAAGAGCCACTGGGCGAGGGCGAGCATGGCTTCGGTGGCGTATCCCTCGCCGCGGGCCCAGGGGGCGGTGATGTAGTCGGCCTCGGTGGCCAGGGTGCGCCAGTCGGTGTGGTGCAGCCGTACCGCGCCGACGAGGCGCTGGGTGAGGAACTCGGTGACGGCCAGGGCGATTCCGTCGCCCTTGGTGCGGTGTGCGGGAGCGATCCTGCGCACCCACCGCTCGGCGTCCACCTGGGCGTAGGGGTGGGGTGCGTCGGTCCAGGCCGTGACGAGTTCGTCGTTCATCATCTCGATGTACGCGGGGATGTCCGCCATGTCGAACGGGCGCAGCACCAACCGGTCCGTGCTGATGGAGATGTCCGGGAAGGTGGAAGTCATGCGCAGCTCCATGCCGAAGACCGTGTAAATGCACAGCATGCAGCATCACGGGGAGGGGGCGCATGGCCGGGTCGGTACGGCGGAGCCCCGCACCCCCCGGGCGGGGTGTGCGGGGCTCGTCGGGCAAGTGCCGTGCGGGGGTCAGGACTTGGCGTCGCCGAAGGCCGGGATGACCGAGCCCTCGTAGCTGTCCTCGATGAACTTCTTGACCTCGTCGGAGTGGAGGAGCTTCACGAGCTTCTGGACGCGGGCGTCCTTCTCGTTGCCCTTCTTCACGGCGATGATGTTGGCGTACGGGTTGCCGTCGGCCTTCTCCAGGACGAGGGCGTCGTCGGCCGGCTTGAGCTTGGCCTCGATGGCGTAGTTGCCGTTGATGACGGCGGCGTCCACGTCGTTCAGGGCGCGCGGGACCGTGGCGGCCTCCAGCTCCTTGAACTTCAGGCCCTTCTTGTCGGTGATGTCGCTCAGCTTGGCGCTGGTGCCGACGCCGTCCTTGAGGGTGATGAGGCCGTTCTCGGCGAGCAGCTGGAGGGCGCGGCCCTCGTTGGTGGTGTCGTTGGGGACGGCGATGGTCTGGCCGGACTTGATGCCGTCGAGGCCCTTGACCTTCTTGGAGTAGAGGCCGAGGGGCTCCAGGTGGACGGTGCCGACGGAGACCAGGTGGGTGTCGTTCTTCTGGTTGAAGTCGTCCAGGTAGGGCTGGTGCTGGAAGAAGTTGGCGTCGACCTGGCCGGTCTCGGTGGCGGTGTTCGGCAGGACGTAGTCCGTGAACTCCTTGACCTCCAGCTTGAGGCCGGCCTTCTCGGCGAGGTTCTTCTTGACGAAGCCGAGGATGTCGGCGTGCGGCGTCGGGGACGCGGCGACGACGAGGGCCTTGGAGCTGTCGGCGGCGGTGCCGCTCTTGGGCGCCGGGTCGGAGTCCGTGCCGCAGGCGGTGAGACCGAAGGCGAGGGCGGCGGTGGCGGCGGTGGCAGCGGTGTACTTGATGGTGTTACGCACGAAAAGTGCCTCTTTCAGGTGGTGATGGTGGTGCGCCCGGACAAGGAGTGCGGGCTCGGGGGGACGGGAGGTCTCAGGTGGTGCGGCCGCGGCGGGCCAGCAGGCGGACGGCGATGTCGCCGATCAGCTGGACCAGGGTCACGATGACGATCAGCAGCGCGACGGTGATCAGCATGAACCGGTTGTCGAAGCGCTGGAATCCGTAGGTGACGGCCTTGGAGCCGAGCCCCTCGCCGCCGACCGCGCCGGCCATCGCCGAGTAGCCGATGAGCACGATGACGGTGGTGGTGATGCCGGAGACCAGGGATGGCAGGGCCTGCGGGAGCAGGACCTTGCGGACGATCGTCGGGATGGAGCCGCCCATGGACTGGACGGCTTCCACGAGCCCGTGGTCGACCTCGCGCACGGCCGTCTCGACCAGCCGGGCGAAGAACGGGATGGCGCCCACGGCGAGCGGCACGATCATCGCGGTGGGCCCGATGAAGGTGCCGACGACCCAGGTGGTGAACGGGATCAGGGCGATCAGCAGGATGATGAAGGGCAGTGAGCGCCCGATGTTCACGATCACGCCGACGATCTTGTTCACCGGGGCGTTCCGGAGGAGTCCGCCCTTGTCGGTGAGGACCAGCAGGACGCCGAGCGGCAACCCGGCCAGGACGGTGACGACGGCCGACCACAGCACCATGTAGAGGGTGTCGACGGTGCCCTGGGTGAGCAGCGGCTGCATTTCGGACCAGGTCACTTCGCCACCTCCTTGGTGAGCGGTGCGGGGGCGGGTACGGGTGCGGTGCCGGGTTCGTCGACCGGCTCGGCCTGAAGACCCTGCTCGCGCAGGAAGCCGATCGGGACGACGTTCTCCTCGAACCGTCCGGGCAGCTCGATGCGCATGCGGCCGATCTGCCTGCCGCCGACGGTGTCCATGGCGGCGCCCAGGATCGAGATGTCGATGTTGTACGTACGGGAGAGCTGCGAGATCACCGGGCGGGCGGCGGCGTCGCCGTGGAAGGTGACGTCGACCACCGTGCGGTCGGGTCCGGAGGCGGCGCCGCCGACGGGGAACAGCTCGTGGGCCAGTTCGGAACCGGGGGTGGCGAGCAGTTCGCCGACGGTGCCGGACTCGACGACGCGCCCGTTGCGCATCAGCGCGGCGGAGTCGCAGATCGTCTTGACGACGTCCATCTCGTGCGTGATGAGCAGGACGGTGAGGCCGAGCTGCTGGTTGAGGTCGCGCAGCAGCTGGAGGATGGAGCGGGTGGTCTCGGGGTCCAGAGCGGAGGTCGCCTCGTCGGAGAGGAGCACCTTGGGGTCGCCGGCGAGTGCGCGGGCGATGCCGACGCGCTGCTTCTGGCCGCCGGAGAGCTGGCCCGGGTAGGACTTGGCCTTGTCGGCGAGGCCGACCAGGTCGAGGAGTTCGAGTGCCTTGCGGGACCGTTCGCGGCCGGTGACGCCGAGGATCTCCAGCGGGAGTTCGACGTTGCGCTGGACGGTGCGCGATGCCAGCAGGTTGAAGTGCTGGAAGACCATCCCGATGCGGCTGCGCGCCTCGCGCAGTTCCTTGCCGGCGCGGCGGCCCCGGCCCGCGAGGGCGGTGAGGTCCTGGCCGGCCACGGTCACGGTGCCGGAGGTGGGGCGCTCCAGGAGGTTGACGCAGCGGATGAGGGAGGACTTGCCGGCGCCGCTCCTGCCGATGACGCCGTACACCTCGCCCTCGCGGACGTGCAGGTCGACGCCGTCCAGGGCGGTGACCTCGCGGTCGCGCGACCGGTAGACCTTGGTGAGGCCCGTCGTGGTGATCACAGGGATTTCCGTCACTGTCGAGTGCGCGGCGCGGTGTCCGCCGGGCACGGGGCATTCGTCCGGGGGGGGGGCTGATCCGGACATGTCGATCGGACGTTCCGAGCGGGTTCCCGGGGCGGCCGGGCGCGGCGACGGCCGCGGGCCGGGGTGCCCGTGCGGGCTCGTTCCGCTGGGTGCGGACGGCCTGGGGTGGGTCTCGCTTCGGGGCGCGAGGCTCGGTCGTGGGCCCTCAGAAGGCGCGCATTCGACCCATACAACGAGCACCGGGCGTCGTGATCGCCTCGGTCGCAAGGATGCGGCTGCTCGTCGTGGTCATGGGCCCAAGTAAAACAGACGTAACGTTCCGCCATGACGGGCTGTCCGGATAGCGGACAGCCGTGGATGATGCGCGGGCGGCCATCCGCGCCGCGCGGATTTTCCCAGTCATACCGCTCTGACCTGCGGCGATATGGCCGACAGCTGGTCCTCCGGCCCGCTCCCCCGCGGTCCGGGCGCTCCGGTCGCTGTGGTCAAGGCCACGGTCACCGGCCCGAGCACCCGCCCGCCGCCGTCCGACGGGCCGGGCGCGGGCGGCCGGAGTCCCAGGGCGCGGGGGCGCACGCGGCGGGCCGGGCGCCCCGTAATACCCTCGGCTCATGCTTGACGCCCTGACGATCGCGGTCGGCGTGGCCGCCCTCGCCCTCGCCGCCTGGTGCGGATTCGCCGCCTACCGGGACCAGCCCACCAAGGACTGGCACTTCATGGGCATGGCCGTGGTCTCGCTCCTCGCCCTGGCGCAGCTGGTGGTGGGGATCGTGCAGCTGGCCCGGGGCCAGCGGCCGGAACAGGGCATGACCATCTTCATCGCGTATCTGGCCGGGGCCTTCCTGGCCGTGCCGGCGGCGGGGTTCCTGTCGCTGAGCGAGCGGACCCGGTGGGGTTCGGTGACGGTGGCGGCGGGCGCGGTCGTCCTGGCCGTCCTCGAAGTACGGCTCTACGACATCTGGGGAAGCTGACCGTGACCGACACCGAAACCGACCGCACCCCGGCGACGGCCGAAGGCGAGAAGCGGCCCTTCGACCTCGGCACCGGGCCGGGCCGCGTCCTGGTCTGGTTCTACGGCGTGTTCACCGTGGCGGCGGCGTCCCGCTCGATCGTCCAGATGATCCTGGACTTCGGCCGTGCGCCGCTCGCCTATCTGCTCTCGGCGGTCGCCGCGGCCGTCTACGGCTTCATCACGTACTCGCTGGTGCGCGGCGGCGAGCGGGCGCGCCGCACGGCGCTGGTGTGCTGCGCCGCCGAGCTGGCCGGGGTGCTGATCGTGGGGACGTGGACGCTGGTGGAGCCGTCCGCGTTCGCCGACGCCACCGTCTGGTCGTACTGCGGCCGGGACTACCTGTTCATCCCGGTGATCCTTCCGGTCACCGGGATGATGTGGCTGCGCCGCGCCCGGACCGTGTGACGGCGGGGCGCGGCAGCCGTACGGCTAAGCGCTGGCCACGTAGGCGGCCGGTGCCTGCGCTTCCTTCTCCAGCAGGATCATCATGACCCCGTCCTCGCCGGTGGTGTTGCCGACGGCGGCGTACCCCGCACGCTGGTAGAGCCGCAGGTTGCTCTCGCTGCGGTGGCCGGTGTGCAGCCGGAAGCGGGTGGCCGCGCGCTGGTCGGCGAGGCCCGCTTCCGCCGCCCGCAGCAGCCGGGCGCCGAGGCCGTGGCCGCGCAGCCGGGGGTGGACGCAGAGCCTGCCGATCCGGCCCGTGCCCTCCGGGTCCGTCGATCCGCGCACCGAGCCGACGACCTCGTCGCCGAGCCGCGCCACGTACACCAGGCTCTCCGCGATCTCGGCGCGCACCGAGTCGAGGGTCTGGACGAGCGGGTCGATGCGGTAATTCCCGTACAGCTCCGCCTCGCTCTGGAAACAGAGGTACTGAAGCTTCAGAATCTCTTCGGCGTCCTGCGCGTCCGCCGCCGAGATGATCACGCTCATGCCCATGTGCGCATGCCTCCCGCTCACCTGATCCGCCGGTTGTCTACCGCTCCTTTCCCCGCAGTTCAGGAGCTACAACCTCCGCCGCGAGCATTCTGCGCAGACATCCAAGGCATCGGGAACGCATGGGGCCCAAACTCTCCTGTGACATACCCAACTCCCCTGCGATTCGCCGGTGGCCGGGACCGCTGGGCGCGGCCGGCGGACAGGCGGGCGGGCGGGGCGTCGCGGCATCCCGCGCCGGTCGGCGGGGTGCTGACGCCGGGTCCGGTCACCTGACCGCCGGCCGTGGGCTACTTCGCGGTGAAGTCCGCCGCCGCGAGCAGCGCCGTGTCCGGGTTGTCGGAGAAGATCCCGTCGATCCCGGTCGCGAAGTACGTGGCGAAGGCGCCGAACGCGTCGCCGTACGCGTTGGGGTCCGTACCGCGCCGGAAGTCGGCGGGCAGGAAGGTGTTCTCGTTGCGCATGGTGTACGGGTGCAGGATGAGGCCCTGCGCGTGGGCGTCGCGGACCAGGGTGGTCGGTGCGCCGAGCCGGCCCGACGCGTCCTTGGGGATGATCAGGTCCAGGGTGGGGCCGATGCCCTGCGCGAAGGAGGCCATCCACTTCAGGCCGGCCGGCTTCACCAGGTCGTCGGTGGTGCGCGGGTCGCCGGACACCTCGAAGTCCCAGGGCTTCGTGCCCGCGTCGGACAGCAGCACGACGCGCGGGGTGGCGACGAGCTTCGACAGGCGCCGGATGCTGCCGGGCTCGAAGGACTGGAGGATCAGCGGCGACTGCGCCCGGTGACGGTTGTAGCGGCGCAGCAGCCCGGCGAGCGGCTCCTCCAGGCCGAGGCCGAGGCCCCGGAAGTAGGTGGGGTGCTTGGTCTCGACGTACAGCCAGACCGGCTTGCCCCGGCGCCGGCCCTCGCGGTCGGCCCAGCGCAGGACCTCCTCGAAGGTGGGGATCTCCCAGCGGCCGTCGTAGAGGGTGTTCTTCTGGCGGTTGGCCGGGATGCGCTCCTTGGCGCGCAGCGTCTTCAGTTCGGCGAGGGTGAAGTCCTCGGTGAACCAGCCGGTGAGGGACACGCCGTCGACGGACTTCGTCGTCCTGCGGTTCGCGAACTCGGGGTGCGCGGAGACGTCGGTGGTGGCGGTGATGTCGTTCTCGTGACGGCATACGAGATGGCCGTCACGGGTGGGCACGAGGTCCTGCTCGATGATGTGCGCGCCCATGTCGAGCGCGAGCTGGTAGGAGCCCAGCGTGTGTTCGGGGCGGTAGCCGCTGGTGCCCCGGTGGCCGATGACCGTCGGGACCGGCAGGTCCAGGCGGTGGCCGCCGCCGTGGCCCGGCCTGTCGGCCGCCTGGGCCGTTGTGGTGACGCCCAGCGCGGCGGTCGTGAGCACCGCCGCCCCCGCTCCGATGACGGTCCGTCGTCCCGGCGCGGCCTGCGCACGCTCTGTCATGAATGCTCCTCGCATGTGATGTACGGCACCTGTCGGGCGAGGATCGAGCGTAGGCAGCGGTACGGTCGTGGCGGCGGCACCTGGACGAACATGACGCAAACACGCGTCGACACGGTGTATCCGCCGTGTGAACCCGATGTGCGATCAGGGAGAACCCGCGAGTATCGTCCTCACCTGCATGGACCCTCTCAACCCGTCGCCCCGGCCGGCCCGGCCACTATTCCGGAGGAAGCGTTGTCCCGACTCGCACTCATCAAGGCAGTGCTCGGACCGATCCTGCGCCTGATGTTCCGTCCTCGGATGGAAGGCATCGAGAACATCCCGGGGACCGGGCCGGTGATCCTGGCGGGCAACCATCTGACGTTCATCGACTCGATGATCATGCCGATCTGCTGCGACCGGCCGGTGTTCTTCATCGGCAAGGACGAGTACGTCACGGGCAAGGGGCTCAAGGGCCGCCTGATGGCCTGGTTCTTCACGGGCGTGGGCATGATCCCGGTGGACCGCGACGGCGGGCGCGGCGGGGTCGCGGCGCTGATGACGGGCCGCCGGATCCTGGAGGAGGGCAGGGCCTTCGCGATCTACCCGGAGGGCACCCGCTCCCCCGACGGCCGGCTCTACCGGGGCCGTACGGGCATCGCGCGGCTGACGCTGATGACGGGCGCGCCGGTGGTGCCGTTCGCGATGATCGGCACGGACAAGCTCCAGCCGGGCGGCTCGGGTCTGCCCCGGCCGGGCAAGGTCACGGTGCGCTTCGGTGAGCCGATGGAGTTCTCCCGCTACGAGGGCATGGACCGCGACCGCTACGTGCTGCGGGCGGTGACGGACTCGGTGATGGCCGAGGTGATGCGGCTGTCCGGCCAGGAGTACGTCGACATGTACGCCACGAAGGCGAAGGCGGCCTGATCCGCACGGTGTACGAGAGGGTCCGTCCCCCGGCTGGGGGGACGGGCCCTCTCGTCTTTCCGGATCACCCGTCCGGCCGCTGACCGGACGGGTGGGCCCGGGGCGCTACTCGTGCACGATGCCCTCGTCCAGCTCCTGCCCGCGCAGCAGGAACCAGGCGACGACCGCCGTCGCCAGGAGGACGGCGGCACCCACGCCCGCGGCGAGCCGCAGCCCTTCGGTGAAGGCGTCCTGGGCGGCGGACACCAGCTCGGCCGCCTGCGGGCCCGGCAGCAGGTGCGAGGACTCCACGGCGCCGCCGAGCGACTCGTGGGCGGCCGACGAGACGGCGGGCGGGGTGCCCTCGGGGGCGTTGAAGCTCTGGTAGGCGCCGGTCACGATGGAGCCGAGCAGGGCGATGCCGAGGGCGGCGCCGAGCTCGTACGCCGTCTCGGAGACCGCGGACGCCGAGCCCGCGTGCTCCTTGGGGACGCTGGAGAGGATCACGTCGGAGGTCACGGTGAACGCGAAGCCCGCGCCCACGCCGACGATCAGGAGCAGCGCGCCGATCAGGGGGTAGTCGGTGTCCCGGTGGACGGCGGCGACCGCGGCCAGCGCCACGCCGATCGCGCCGAGCCCGCCGGCCACCACCGACCGTACGGAGTAGCGCCGGGCGACCGTGCCGGCCAGCAGGCCCGCGGTGACCGCGCCGACCGCCGCGGGCAGTTCGGCGAGCCCCGCCTCCAGCGGCCCGCGCCCCTGGACCAGTTGCAGGAACTGGGAGAGGAAGAAGACCAGGCCGGACAGGCCGAGGATGGTCAGCAGGTCGGCGAGGACCGCGCCGGAGAAGCCCCGGTGGTGGAAGAGGCGCATGTCGAGCAGGGGCGCGGGGAGCCGGAACTGCCGGCGTACGAACCAGACGAGCGCCAGCAGCCCGGCGGCGCCCACGAGCGCGAGCTTCCAGCTGCCGCCGTGCGCGGCCAGCTCCTTGACGGCGTAGACGACGGCGAACATGCCGACCAGGGACAGCCCCACGCTCGGCAGGTCCCAGGGTCCGGGCGCCGGGTTCTTCGACTCGGGGATCATCTTGATCCCGACGACCACCAGCACCGCCATGACGGGCAGGTTGATCAGGAAGACCGAGCCCCACCAGAAGTGCTCCAGGAGGAATCCGCCGACCACGGGCCCGACGGCCGCGCCGGCCGAGGCCATCGCGCCCCAGATGCCGATGGCGAGGCTCCGCTCGCGCGGGTCGTGGAAGAGGTTGCGGATGAGGGCGAGGGTGGACGGCATCAGGGTGGCGCCGGCGACGCCGAGCAGGGCACGCGCCACGATCATCATCTCGGGCGTGTGGGCATAGGCGTTGAGCACCGAGACCGCGCCGAACGCGGTGGCGCCGCACAGCAGCAGCTTCTTGCGGCCGATGCGGTCGCCGAGACTGCCCATGGAGACCAGGAGTCCGGCGATGACGAAGGAGTAGACGTCACCGATCCAGAGCAGCTGGGTGCCGGTGGGTTCGAGGTCCTCGCTGAGGAACGGGGTCGCGAGGCCGAGCACGGTGGCGTCGACGGCCACCAGCAGGACGGCGAGGACCAGCACGGCCAGCGCGATCCATCGCCCGGGGCGGTGCGTCTCGAAGGCGGGCTCCGGGCGCTGTTCGACGCTGCTCATTGCTCCACGCTCCGGCGTGCGCCGCCGAGCAGCAACTCGGCGATCATGTACGAGAAGTCGCGTGCCGCCACCCGGCCCGCCTGAACGGCCCAGGCGCCGCTGCCGATGAGTCCGTAGAGGGCCTCGGTCAGCCAGGCGGGGGTCAGGTCGATGCGGAACTCGCCGCGCTCCTGTCCGCGCCGGAAGAAGGCGGCGACGCGGGCGTCCAGCCGGTCCCAGCCGGCGTTCTGCTCGCCGCCCTCGAAGAGCTGGTTCTCGGTCACGAGGAAGGACAGCAGTCCGGCGCTCGGCTCGACGGCGACGACGAACCGGCGCAGCGCCTCCTCGCAGGTGCCCTCGTCCATCGCCGCGGCGTCGAGGGCCGCGCCGAACTCCTGGATGCCCAGCTCCTCCAGGGCCCGGACCAGGGCATCCCGGCCGGAGAAGTGCCGGTGCAGGGTGGCGCGGCCGATGCCGGCCGCCTTGGCGACCTCGTCCATGGTGGCGGTGGATTTGCGGGTCAGCAGGGCGGCGGCACTGCGCAGCACCTGCTCACGATCAAGAGTCATGAGACGACACTAGCCCAATTGAGACATGATTGTCTCACCGGAAATGTCCTCGCCCCGGCCGCCGGGTGCGGGGACCATGGCGTCATGAAGCCGCTGCTGCTGATCGACATCGACGGTCCGCTCAATCCGTACGCGGCGCTCTCCCGCCGCGAGCCCCCGCCGGGCTACACCCGCCACCGCGTGCGGCCGACCGGGTGGACCGCGGGCCCCGCCCTGCCCGTCCTGCTCGACCCCGCACACGGCGAGCGGCTCCTGGCGCTGGCCGGGCGCTACGAGCTGGTCTGGGCGACGACCTGGAAGGACGAGGCCAACGAGTGGATCGGCCCGCGGATCGGGCTGCCCCGGCTGCCGTTCGTCGACTGGCCGCTGATGCACGGGCCGGCGCCGGAGGGGACGTACTGGAAGACCCAGTACGTGGTCGGGTACGCGGCCGGGCGGCCGTTCGCGTGGGTCGACGACGAGATCACCGACCGGGACCGGGAGTGGGTCGGCGCCCGGCGGCCGGCCGGGGACAGCCTGCTGCGGTGGATCGATCCCGCCGTCGGGCTGGAGCGCACGGACTTCGACGCCCTGGCCGCCTGGGCGGACGGCCGGGAGGGCGACGGCTGAGGCGTCAGCTCCACGGGAGTGACGCGCGGTGGCGCCAGTACGCCTCCGGCTCCTCCACCAGGGCGTCCAGCCGGGCCCGCCGTTCCTCGTCAAGACCGAGGACGGCGGCATGGAGGTTGCCGGAGAGCTGGCCGGCGGTGGCCGCGCCGGAGAGCACGACCCCGGCCCACGGCTGGTGCAGCACCAGGGCCAGCGCGACCGCGTCGCTGCCGAGCCCCTCCTCGTCGGCGATCTCCCGGACCACGGCGGGCGCCTGGGTGCCCGCGAGCCGGCCGTTGGCCATCCCCTCCTTGACGATGACGGTGAGCCCGGCGGCATGGGCCTCGGCGAGCGCGGGCCCGGCGGAGGTCTCCAGCGCGTTGTAGGTGGCCTGGACCGTACGGAAGAGGGGCGCGCCGTCGACCGTGACGGCGAGGGCGGCCCGGATCGCCTCGGCCTGGGCGGGGCCGCTGGTGGACAGGCCCACGCTGACGCCGCCCGCGGCCAGTTCGGCGAGGCGGGCGTGCAGTTCCTTGTCGGTGAGCGCCGGGCTGTCGGGGGTCACCGAGTGGATCTGGTAGAGGTCGAGCCGGTCGCCGAGCAGCGCCGCGCTCTCGGCACGCTGGCGTTCGAACGCGGCGAGCGAGTGGTCCTTGACCTCGTGCGCCTCGGCGTCGACGCTCCAGTCGGCGGTGTAGGTGTAGCCCCACTTGCTCCCGATGACGACGTCGTCCGCCTCCGGACGCGCCGCCAGCCAGCCGGCGAGGAACTCCTCGGCGCGGCCGTAGGAGCGGGCCGCGTCGAAGTAGCGGACGCCCTGCGCGTAGGCGGCGTCCAGGAGTTCGTGCGTACGGTCGCGCAGGGCGTCGGGCGAGCGGTCACCGGGCAGGTCCCGGTCGCGGTGGAGGTTGATGTAGCCGGGCCTGCCGACGGCGGCCAGGCCGAGCCCGATGTGGGCGGTCGGGGTGGTCGCTGCGGAAAGTCGGGCGAACGGCATCGCGGGCTCCTCGTCGTCGGCAGGAAACGCGCCTACCCTCCAACGTAGCCCGCGATGCGTGTCCGGCTACTTACCCGCGTCCGCCCAGGCGTGCTGCGCGGCGAGGTCCGCCTTGACCTCGGCGAGCTGGACGGCGACGGCCGACGGGGCGGTGCCGCCCCGGCCGTCGCGGGAGGCGAGCGCACCGGCCACGTCGAGGACGGAGCGGACCTCCGGGGTGAGGTGCTCGGAGATCTTGGCGAACTGCTCGTCGGTCAGCTCGTCCAGCTCGATGCCGTGGTGCTCGCACTCCTTGACGCACTCGCCGGCGACCTCGTGCGCGACGCGGAAGGGCACGCCCTTCTTGACCAGCCACTCGGCGATGTCGGTGGCGAGCGAGAAACCGGCCGGGGCCAGCTCCTCCATGCGGGCGCGGTTCACGGTGAGCGTCGCCATCATGCCGGTGAAGGCGGGGAGCAGGACCTCCAGCTGGTCGCAGGAGTCGAAGACCGGCTCCTTGTCCTCCTGGAGGTCGCGGTTGTACGCGAGCGGCAGGGCCTTGAGCGTGGCCATGAGGCCGGTCAGGTTGCCGATGAGCCGCCCCGACTTGCCCCGGGCCAGCTCGGCGATGTCGGGGTTCTTCTTCTGCGGCATGATCGAGGAGCCGGTGGAGAAGGCGTCGTGCAGGGTGACGAAGGAGAACTCCTTCGTGTTCCAGATGATGATCTCCTCGGCGATCCGGGAGAGGTTGACGCCGATCATCGCGGTGACGAACGCGAACTCGGCGACGAAGTCCCGGGACGCCGTGCCGTCGATCGAGTTGCCCACCGAACCCCGCTCGAAGCCGAGGTCGGCGGCGACCGCCTCCGGGTCCAGGCCGAGCGAGGAGCCGGCGAGCGCGCCGGAGCCGTACGGGGAGACGGCGGTCCGCTCGTCCCACTGCCGCAGCCGCTCCGCGTCCCGGGACAGGGACTGGACGTGGGCCAGGATGTGGTGGGCGAAGAGCACCGGCTGCGCGTGCTGGAGGTGCGTACGGCCGGGCATGGCGACGTCCGGGTGCGCCTCGGCGAGGCCGACCAGGGCGTCCTGGAGGCCGGCGACCAGGGCGCCGATGGTGCGGGCGTGGTCGCGCAGGTACATCCGGAAGAGCGTGGCGATCTGGTCGTTCCGGGACCGGCCGGCGCGCAGCTTGCCGCCGAGGTCGGGGCCGAGCCGCTCCAGCAGGCCGCGCTCCAGGGCGGTGTGGACGTCCTCGTCGGCGATGGTGCCGGTGAAGGAGCCGTCGGCGACGTCCGCCTCCAGCTGGTCCAGGCCCGCGATCATCCGCGTCAGCTCGTCCTCGGTGAGCAGCCCCGCCTTGTTGAGGACGCGGGCGTGGGCGCGGGAGCCGGCGATGTCGTACGGCGCGAGCCGCCAGTCGAAGTGGACGGAGGCGGACAGCCGGGCCAGCGCCTCGGCCGGGCCGTCGGCGAAGCGGGCGCCCCAGAGACGTACATCGCCGTTGCCGTTGCCGTTGCTCACTGCGTGCTCCTCGGAAGAACCAGGGGGATCGGATGCCCGGCCACCGGCGCCATCCACGGTGCGGCCGCTGCTACGATCACTGACAGGCATAACTATGCGGTCCACTGCATGGTTTGTCAAAGACGGTGGCGGGCCCGCCGTCGAGCGGTGGAGGGCCCGCCGAAAATACGCGTGCCCGGCTCCCGCCACCCCCGATACGGTCGCCACCCGGCACACCTCACGGGGGAATCATGAACGACGCCTGGACCACGGCGCGGCGCGTCGCCGCCGGCCTGTCCCCGCACGAAGCGCTCGGCAGCACGGCATCGGCGCAGTCCTGGGCGGCCTTCGACCACGCGGTGCGGGACCTGCCGCCGTACGAGCTCGGGAGCCGCCCGGACTGGGCCCGCTCCGCGTCCACGACCGCCGTCGCCCTGTGCCACCCCGACGGCAGGGTCCGTGAGGCGGCGCTCGGTCACGTCTCCCGCTACCCCGCGCTGCTGCCACTGCTGATCGTGCGCTGCGCGGACTGGGCGGCTCCGGTACGCGACCGGGCCCGGACCCTGCTGGCGAGGACACCCACCGCCGGCCTCCTGGCGCAGACCCCGCTGATCCTGCTGCTGGACCGGCGCGGGCAGGGCGAGTTCGCCGTGGACCTACTCGACCGCGTACTGCGCGAGGGCCCGGCCGGCCCCGTGCACACCCTGCTCGCGAGCGAGGACCGGGCCACGCGCCGGCTCGCCCACCGCATCGCCGTCGACCGCGCTCTCCTCCCGCCGGCCCGGCTGGCCCGCATCGCCGCGCGCTCGGGCGACGCCACCCTCCAGGACCTGTGCGCGGACGCGGCCATCGCCTCGATGCGGGAGGAGGAGTACGGGCAGGTGCTCGGCGTCCTGCTGACGGCCAGGGCGCCCCGCGTCCGGGCGGCGGGCGTCACCGCGCTGCGGCGCACCGGACGGTACGACGAGGCGCGGGCCCATCTCGCCGACCGTTCGAGTGTCGTGCGGGCCTGCGCGCGGTACGTGGTGCGCCAGGGCGGGGGCGACCCGCTGCCCCTGTACCGGGCGCTGTGCGGCGGGGAGATCACCGAACCGGGCGCGGCCGCCGGGCTTGGCGAGTGCGGCGACCGCTCGGACGCCGGCACGCTGTGGCCCCTGGTCCGCCACCCGGTCCCGGCCGTGCGCGTCCAGGCGGTCGCCGGGCTGCGGGCGCTCGACGCGGTGACACAGGACGGGCTGACCCCGCTGCTGGACGACCCGTCACCCCCCGTCGTCAGGGCGGCCACGCGCGCCCTGCTGCCGCACGCGGCCGGATTTCCCCGGGAGTGGCTGGACGCGCGCCACGCCCCGGACCGGCCCCGGGCCACACGGGTGGCGGCGCAACGGCTGCTGCGGGCCGCCGGATACGCCGCTTTCCCGCGCTGATCCGGCCGGAGCGTTCTAAAGTCCGGTCATGCGAAGACTCCTGGCAACCGGTTCGGTCCTGCTGGCTCTCGGCGCCCTGGTCGGGGCCGGGCGGCCCCCACTGGCCACGGCACCGCTGCCGGTGCGGCTGGCCGACACGGGCGGCGGCACCCAGCTGATCACGGCCATGGCGGACGCCACCTCGTCCACGACCGGCACGCTCACCTGGTGGGACCTGCGCGGCGGGCGGTGGGTGGCGGCCGGTACGGCGGCGGCGCGGTTCGGGTCCAAGGGCCTGGCCGAGGGCGCCTCACGCACGCAGGGCACCTGGACGACGCCCACCGGTCTGTACGACCTGCCGTACGCCTTCGGCACCAAGGCGGCGCCGGCCGGGACGCGTTACCCGTACCGGCAGGCCAACAGCGCCTCGTGGTGGTGCGAGGACAACGAGGCGCGCGACTACAACCGCTGGGTGGAGCCGCTGCCCGCCGACTGCCGGGCCGCCGAGTCCGAGCAGCTGACCGCGTACCCCACGCAGTACGCGCGTGCCCTCGTCGTCGGCTTCAACTACGACAAGCCGGTACGCGGCCGGGGCGCCGGGATCTTCCTGCACGTCAACGGCAGCGGGGCGACCGCCGGTTGCGTCTCCGTACCGGCGGCCGCGATGGACCGCGTCCTGGCCTGGGCCGATCCGGCCCGCAGCCCCCACATCGCGATCGGCACCGTCTCCGGCGCGACCGCGATCACCAACTACTGACGGCCGGCGCCCGCCGTCAGCGTTCGTTCTGCGCGAGCCGCAGCAGGTGGTCGGCGAGCGCCTGCCCGCCGGCCGGGTCACGGCTGATCAGCATCAGCGTGTCGTCGCCCGCGATGGTGCCGAGGATGTCGTGCAGTTCGGCCTGGTCGATCGACGACGCCAGGAACTGGGCGGCGCCCGGCGGTGTGCGCAGCACCACCAGGTTGGCCGACGCCTCGGCCGAGATGAGCAGTTCGGCGGAGAGCCGGCGCATCCGCTCCTCCTTGGCGGAGCCGCCCAGCGGTGCCTGCGGGGTGCGGAATCCGCCCTCGCTCGGCACCGCGTAGATCAGCTCGCCCCCGGTGTTGCGGATCTTCACCGCGCCCAGCTCGTCCAGGTCGCGGGAGAGCGTCGCCTGGGTGACGCTCAGCCCGTCGTCGCTGAGGAGCTTGGCCAGCTGGCTCTGCGAGCGCACCGGCTGCCGGTTGAGAATGTCCACGATCCGGCGGTGGCGCGCCGTGCGGGTCTGCGGCACGGACGGCCCGCCGAACTCGGATTCCTGCGCCTCGGTCATCGTCGTCGCCTCATTCTCCGGATCGCTTCTCTCCGGATCGTCCGTCCCCGTATGCCGCGTCGAGGGCGCCGGGCAGCGCCCCGAGGAACGCGTCCACCTCCGCGTCCCCGATGGTCAGCGGCGGCATCAGCCGCAGGACATCGGGGGCGGGTACGTTCACCAGGAGGCCGGCTCCCTGAGCCGCCTGTTGCGCCTGGGGCGCGAGGGGCTCGGTGAGCACGATACCCAGCAGCAGGCCGGAGCCCCTGACATGGGAGACCAGGGGGTGGTTCAGGGCCTCCACGCCGTTGCGGAGGCGTTCGCCGAGCCGCTTCACCCGGTCCAGCGCGCCGTCGGCGGCGAGGGTGTCGAGGACCGCGAGGCCGGCCGCGCAGGCGACCGGGTTGCCGCCGAACGTCGTGCCGTGCTGACCGGGTGCGAGCAGGTCGGCGGCGGCGCCGAACGCGACCGTCGCACCGATCGGCAGCCCGCCGCCGAGCCCCTTGGCGAGGGTGACGACATCGGGCTCGACGCCCTGGTGGGCCTGGTGCTCGAACCAGGTGCCGCACCGGCCGATCCCGGTCTGCACCTCGTCCAGGACGAGGAGGGTGCCGGTGGCCCGGGTGATCTCGCGGGCGGCCTCCAGGTAGCCCCCGGGCGGGACGACGACGCCGTTCTCGCCCTGGACCGGCTCGATGATCACCAGCGCGGTGTCGGTGGTCACGGCGGCCCGCAGCGCGTCCGCGTCGCCGTACGGGACGTGCGTGACGTCTCCGGGCAGCGGGGTGAAGCCTTCGCGCTTCTTGGGCTGGCCGGTGAGGGCGAGGGCGCCCATGGTCCGGCCGTGGAAGCCGCCGTCGGTGGCGACCATGTGGGTGCGCCCGGTCAGCCGGCCGATCTTGAACGCGGCTTCGTTGGCCTCGGCGCCCGAGTTGCAGAAGTAGACCTTGCCGGTGCGGCCGAAGAGCTGGAGCAGCCGTTCGGCGAGCGCGACGGGCGGTTCGGCGATGAACAGGTTGGAGACGTGACCGAGGGTGGAGATCTGGCGGGTGACCGCCTCGACGACGGCGGGGTGGGCGTGGCCCAGGGCGTTGACCGCGATGCCGCCGACGAAGTCGAGGTACTCGGTGCCGTCGGCGTCCCACACCCGGGCGCCCTCGCCGCGCACGAGGGACAGCTTCGGGGTGCCGTAGTTGTCCATCAGCGCCTGCTGCCAGCGCTGTGAGAGTGCGGCGTTGGTCATGATTCCCCCTGCGCGTCGGGCACGACCATCGTGCCGATTCCCTCGTCGGTGAAGATCTCCAGCAGGATCGAGTGCTGGACCCGGCCGTCGATGACGCGGGCCGTCTCCACCCCGTTGCGTACGGCGTGCAGGCAGCCCTGCATCTTGGGCACCATGCCGCTGGAGAGTTCCGGCAGGAGCTTCTCCAGCTCGGTGGCGGTGAGCCGGCTGATCACGTCGTCGCTGTTGGGCCAGTCCTCGTACAGCCCTTCCACGTCCGTGAGGACCATCAGCGTCTCGGCGTCCAGCGCGGCGGCGAGCGCGGCGGCCGCGGTGTCGGCGTTGACGTTGTAGACGTGGTTGTCGTCGGCGGAGCGGGCGATGGAGGAGATGACCGGGATACGGCCGTCGTCCAGCAGGGCCTGGATGGCTCCGGTGTCGATGGCGGTGATCTCGCCGACCCGGCCGATGTCGACGGGCTCGCCGTCGATGGTGGGCCGGTGCTGTATGGCGGTGATGGTGTGGGCGTCCTCGCCGGTCATGCCGACGGCGAGCGGCCCGTGCTGGTTGAGCAGGCCGACCAGCTCGCGCTGGACCTGCCCGGCGAGCACCATCCGTACGACGTCCATCGCTTCGGGCGTGGTGACGCGCAGCCCGGCCTTGAACTCGCTGACCAGGCCCTGCTTGTCGAGCTGGGCGCTGATCTGCGGGCCGCCGCCGTGCACGACGACGGGTTTGAGGCCGGCGTGCCGCAGGAAGACGACGTCCTGGGCGAAGGCCGCCTTCAGCTCCTCGTCGATCATGGCGTTGCCGCCGAACTTGATGACGACGGTCCTGCCGTTGTGCCGGGTCAGCCAGGGCAGGGCCTCGATGAGGGTCTGCGCCTTCGGGAGTGCGGTGTGCTTCCGCGCGGCGCTCATGAGCTGTACGCGCTGTTCTCGTGGACGTAGTCCGCGGTGAGGTCGTTGGCCCAGATGACCGCCGACTCGGTCCCCGCGGCGAGGTCGGCGGTGATCCGGACCTCCCTGAAGCGCATGTCGACCAGATCGCGGTCCTCGCCGACGGCGCCGTCGCGGCACACCCACACGTCGTTGATCGCGACGTTCAGCGCGTCCGGCTCGAAGGCGGCCTTCGTCGTGCCGATGGCGGAGAGCACCCGGCCCCAGTTGGGGTCCTCGCCGTGGATGGCGCACTTGAGGAGGTTGTTACGGGCGATGGAGCGGCCCACCTCGACGGCGTCGTCCTCGGTCGCGGCGTTCACGACCTCGATCCGGATGTCCTTGGAGGCGCCCTCGGCGTCCCCGATGAGCTGGCGGGCCAGGTCGTCGCAGACCGCCCGTACGACCTCGGCGAAGTCCTTCTGCTCCGGGGTGATCCCGCTGGCGCCGGAGGCCAGGAGCAGCACGGTGTCGTTGGTGGACATGCAGCCGTCGGAGTCGACCCGGTCGAAGGTGGTGCGGGTGGCGTCGCGCAGGGCGGCGTCGAGCGCGGGGGCGTCCACGTCGGCGTCGGTGGTGAGCACGACGAGCATGGTGGCCAGGCCGGGGGCGAGCATGCCGGCGCCCTTGGCCATGCCGCCGACGGTCCAGCCCTCGCCGCCCGCCACGGCGGTCTTGTGCACGGAGTCGGTGGTCTTGATGGCGATGGCGGCCTTCTCGCCGCCGTGCTCGCTGAGGGCGGCCGCGGCCTTCTCGATGCCGGGGAGCAGCTTGTCCATGGGCAGCAGGAGACCGATGAGCCCGGTGGAGGCGACGGCGATCTCACCGGCGCTGTGGCCGTCCAGCACCTCGGCGGCCTTCTCGGCGGTGGCGTGGGTGTCCTGGAAGCCCTGCGGGCCCGTACAGGCGTTGGCACCGCCGGAGTTGAGGACGACGGCGGTGACCTCGCCGCCCTTGACGACCTGCTCCGACCACAGGACCGGGGCGGCCTTGACGCGGTTGGAGGTGAAGACGCCCGCGGCGGCGCGGCGCGGACCGTTGTTGACCACGAGGGCCAGGTCCGGGTTGCCGTTCTCCTTGATTCCGGCGGCGATGCCCGCCGCCGAGAATCCCTGTGCTGCCGTGACGCTCACGGTGCGACTCCGATCGTGGAAAGACCTGTGTCCTCGGGCAGTCCGAGGGCGATGTTCATGGACTGCAGGGCGCCGCCCGCGGTGCCCTTGGCGAGGTTGTCGATGGCGCTGATCACGATGATCCGGCCGGCCGCCGCGTCGTACGCCACCTGGATCTGCACGGCGTTGGAGCCGTACACGGCGGCGGTCGCGGGCCACTGCCCCTCGGGCAGCAGATCGACGAACGGCTCGTCCGCGTAGGCCTTCTCGTAGGCGGCGCGTACGGTCTCGGCGCTCGTCCCCGGCTTCGCCTTCGCGCTGCACGTGGCGAGGATGCCGCGGGGCATGGGCGCGAGGGTCGGCGTGAAGGACACGGTGACCGGCTCGCCGGCGGCGGCGCTGAGGTTCTGGATCATCTCGGGCGTGTGCCGGTGGACGCCGCCGACGCCGTACGGCGACATGCTGCCCATCACCTCGGAACCGAGCAGATGCGGCTTGGCCGCCTTGCCGGCGCCGGAGGTCCCGGACGCGGCGACGATCACGGCCTCGGGCTCGGCGAGCCGCGCCGCGTACGCCGGGAAGAGCGCGAGGGAGACGGCGGTCGGGTAGCAGCCGGGCACCGCGATGCGCTTGCTCCCCGCCAGAGCGGCCCGCCCGCCGGGCAGTTCGGGCAGCCCGTAGGGCCAGGTGCCGGCGTGCGGCGAGCCGTAGAATTGCTCCCAGTCGGCGGCTTCGCGGAGGCGGAAGTCGGCGCCCATGTCCACCACGAGGACCTCGTCACCGAGCTGCTCGGCCACGGCGGCGGACTGCCCGTGCGGCAGCGCGAGGAAGACGACGTCGTGTCCGGCGAGCACGTCGGCGGTGGTCGGCCGGAGAATCCGGCCGGCCAGGGGCCGCAGGTGCGGTTGCAGGGCTCCGAGGGGCTGTCCCGCGTTGGAGTTCGCGGTCAGGGTGCCGATCTCCACCTCGGGGTGGACGAGCAGCAGGCGGAGCAGTTCCCCGCCCGCGTATCCACTCGCTCCTGCCACTGCTGCACGTACCGCCATCGATAGCCTCCTCGTCGATGGCATGACTATACGCAGCGATGCACTTTTATGCAAAGAATGTGTGTGCGTTGCGAGATGCCTCAGGCGCCGTCGATACGGTCGAGCAGTCTCCGGGCCTCGCGGGTGCGGCGGTGAGCCGGGCCGGCGGGACATCGTTGCCGCCCGCGCGGCGAGGCGCCGGTGACCGACTCGTATGGGCGTACGAGACCGCTCCCCCTAGGCTGAACTCATGGCAGCGATCAAGCAGTTCCAGGTGACCTTCGACTGTGCGGACCCGGAGCGCGTCGCCCGTTTCTGGTGCGAGGTGCTGGGGTATGTCGCGCCGCCGCCCCCGGAGGGGTTCGCCACCTGGGACGCCTACAACGACTCGCTGCCGCCCGAGCGGCGCAACGCCGGGTTCGCCTGTTCCGACCCCACGGGGGCGGGCCCGCGGCTGTACTTCCAGCGCGTCCCCGAGGGCAAGGTCGCCAAGAACCGAGTGCATCTCGATGTGCGGGTGGGCACGGGGCTGGTGGGCGAGGAGCGGCTGGCCGCGCTGGAGGCGGAATGCGCGCGGCTTGTCCCGCTCGGCGCGGTGCGCGGGCAGTTGCTGCTCGCCGACGAGGAGAACGAGTCGTGCCTCAACATGCAGGACGTCGAGGGCAACGAGTTCTGTCTCGACTGACTTCCCGCGCCCGTTCCGTTCCCGCCCCGGATCGGGCAGGATCGGCGGGATGACCACGCCTGGCGGGCCCGCCGCCCTGTACCCCGAAGTCGCGGCGCACGGCAGCCTCGCCGCCGCGCTCCGGGCCGAGGCGGCGGGCCGCCTGGACGGTGTCCCCGTCACGTCCTCCCGCTCCGAGCCGTTGTTCCACGCGGCGGTCGCCACCACGCTGCCGCACCGCGAACCACTGGTGATCAGCGCGTGGCGGGTCGAGCGGCGGTGGCACATCAGAGGGACGGACACCTTCCAGTCCCTCCCGGTACTCGAAGGCGGGACGGACGAACTGGCGCAGGTGGCGACGGCTGCGCGGGCCTGGCACGACGGGGCGTCCCTGGCGGACATCCACGCGGCGGCGCCCTTCGCGCGCCCCACCGGCAGGTTCGAGGTGCCCGATCTTGACCCCGTACGGCTGACGGAGTCCGAGTGGCAGAGCCTGCGGCAGGAGGCGGCCGGGCTGGAGTATCCGTGGGCGCCGGCGTACCGCTCCCTGATCGGGGCGGCGTACGCCGAGCCGGCGCTCCGTGCCCTCTACCCGTTCACGAGCCACTGGGCTCTGCGTTTCTCCACCGCGACCCGCCCGGCCCTGAAGGTGGCGGGGCCGTGCCTGTCGGCGGGCGGCGACGGTGTGTTCGAGGTGGGCGGCGGGCCGGTGACCGGCGACCTCGGCCGGTTCGCCACCGCCCGGGAGGCCGTGGCCCGTGCCGTCGCCCACCTGCCGCCGGGCCTCGGCCCGGTCATCCTCGGCGGGTCGCCCGCGGCCACGAAACCGTAGGCCCCGGGGCCCGGCACGGCGGCGCGGCCGGGCCGGGGGAAGCGGCGGGCGCCGCGCGGCCGCGTACCCTCACGCCCATGCCGGCGCCATCCCCCCGCCCCCGTCCTCATCGCGTCGCGGTCCTCGTGCTCGAAGGCGCGAAGCCGCTCGACGTCGGGATTCCGGCCCAGGTCTTCACGACCCGGGCGAGTATGCCCTACGAGGTCCGGGTCTGCGGGGCGGCGCCCGGACTCGTGGCCGGGGGCGACGGGCTGGCCTACTACGTCACGCACGGGCTCGACGCGCTCGCCTGGGCGGACATCGTGTTCGTGCCCGGATACCGGCTGCCGGACCGGGACGACCCGCCCCGGGCGGTGATCGACGCGCTGGTCGCCGCGCACGAGCGGGGGGCGCGGCTGGCCGCCATCTCGACCGGGGCGTTCGCGCTGGCCGCGACCGGGCTGCTCGACGGCCGGCGGGCCACGACGCACTGGCACTACACGCGGGCGCTCGCCGCGAAGTACCCGCTGGTCCGGGTCGACGAGAACGTGCTGTTCGTCGACGAGGGCAGCGTGCTCACCTCGGCCGGTGCCGCCTCCGGAATCGACCTGTGCCTGCACGTGCTGCGCGGCGACCTCGGGGTGGCGGCCTCCAACTACGCGGCCAGGCGGCTGGTCGCGGCGCCCTACCGCAGCGGTGGCCAGGCGCAGTACGTGCCGCGCAGCGTGCCCGAGCCGCTGGGCGAGCGGTTCGCGGCGACCCGCGAGTGGGCGCTGCACCGGCTGGGCGAGCCCCTGACCCTCGACGCGCTCGCCCGGCACGCGGCCGTCTCTCCCCGGACCTTCTCGCGGCGCTTCGCCGAGGACACCGGCTATACGCCGATGCAGTGGGTCATGCGCGCCCGCGTCGACATGGCCCGCGAGCTGCTCGAACGCTCCGAGCGGGGGGTCGAGCAGATCGCCGCCGATGTCGGGCTCGGCACGGGCGCCAATCTGCGGCTGCACTTCCAGCGCATCCTCGGCACCACACCGAGCGAGTACCGGCGCACCTTCGCCCGGGGCGAGTGACCAGGGCGAGTGGACGGCACGCGGCGGCCTCCCGCGCGGACCGCGAGGAGGCTGGCGGGATCCTTACGGACCGTGGCGATCGCGCCGCTGTCCCGGGCGGCCACCGGGCGCGATGGTGGAGGGGCAGAGAGAGAAAGGGACATCTCATGACTCGCATCGCCATCAACGGATTCGGCCGCATCGGACGCAACGTGCTGCGCGCGCTGCTCGAACGCGACAGCGACCTCGACATCGTCGCCGTCAACGACCTCACGGAGCCCACCGCCCTCGCCCGGCTGCTCGCGTTCGACACGACGGCCGGCCGGCTGGGCCGCCCCGTCACCGTGGACGGCGACACCCTCGTGGTCGACGGCCGCCGCATCAAGGTGCTCGCCGAGCGGGAGCCCGCCAAGCTGCCCTGGGCGGAACTCGGCGTCGACATCGCCCTGGAGGCGACCGGCCGTTTCACCTCCGCCAAGGCGGCCCGCGCCCACCTCGACGCCGGCGCGAAGCGGGTGCTGGTCGCCGCGCCCTCGGACGGTGCCGACGTGACGCTGGCGTACGGGGTCAACAGCGACGCGTACGACCCCGAGCTGCACACGATCGTGTCGAACGCCTCCTGCACCACCAACGCGCTCGCGCCGCTGGCGTCGGTGCTGGACGACCTCGCGGGCATCGAGCACGGCTTCATGACGACCGTGCACGCCTACACGCAGGAGCAGAACCTCCAGGACGGGCCGCACCGCGACCCCCGCCGCGCCCGCGCCGCCGGGGTCAACATCGTGCCGACCACGACCGGCGCGGCCAAGGCGATCGGGCTGGTGCTGCCCCGTCTGGAGGGCAAGCTGTCCGGCGACTCCATCCGCGTGCCGGTCCCGGTCGGTTCGATCGTCGAGCTGAACACGACGGTGGCGCGCGACGTGACCCGTGACCAGGTGCTGGAGGCGTACCGGGCGGCAGCCGACGGCCCCCTGGCGGGCGTCCTCGAATACTCCGAGGACCCGCTCGTGTCAGCGGACATCACCGGCAATCCGGCCTCCTCGATCTTCGACTCGGCGCTCACCCGGGTCGACGGCCGCCACATCAAGGTGTCCGCCTGGTACGACAACGAGTGGGGCTTCTCGAACCGGGTGATCGACACACTCACCCTCCTCGCCGGCAGCTGAGCGGCGCGGGGCCGGGTGCGGGGGCGGCCACGGACCGCCCCCGCCGGGCCCCGACTCCTTTGCCCGCGCGCTGAGTTCACCTTCCGTTCGCCGGGCAACCTTCTCCGGTTCGCGACTGTCTCCCATGTGAGCCCTCACACCTCGTACGCCAATGGCTCCGCGTACGCGACCAAGGAGATTCTGTGGGCATTCGCACCATGCTGACCGTAACCGTCTGTGCCGCGACGGCGCTGTCCTGCGGCACGGCCGTCGCAGCGCCCGGCGGCGGGCACGCGGGTACGGCCGGGGGAACGGCAACCACCACCGTGCGGGAGGACTTCAACGGGGACGGCTACCAGGACGTCGTCGTCGCGGCCCCCGCCGCCGCTGTCGACGGCCACGAGTGGGCGGGGTACATCACCGTCGCCTACGGCTCCGCACAGGGCCTGAGCACCGCGCACACGACCGTCATCGACCAGAACACGCCCGGTGTGCCGGGCGAACCCGAGAACGGCAACAGCTTCGGTTCCCGGATGGTCGCCGAGGACCTCGACCACGACGGCCTGACCGACCTGGCGCTGTACGCCAACGAATGGCTGACGTCCCCGAACAACTTCGGCTCGGTGATCGTCCTGTGGGGCCGCACCGGCGGTCTCACGGGACAGGGCGCGGTGCGGCTGGCCGCGCCGCCCGACTCCCAGGTGGGGAACAACCTCACCGCCGGTGACTTCGACGGCGACGGCACCACGGACCTGATGCTGGACCACGGCGGGGAGTACGAGGAACGCAGCGTGCTGTACGGGCCGTTCGACCGGTCCGGGGTACCCGCCCGCGAGCAGCTGGTGACGATGTTCGACACGGACAACTACATGGGCACCACCGCCGCGGGCGACTTCAACGGCGACGGCATCGACGACCTGTGCACGACCTACGTGTACGAGGAGCACTCCGAGGGCGCCAAGCTGTGGCTGGGCACCCCCGAGGGTCTGTCGCCGGTCTCCACCCCGCTCCCCGGCGCCTCGGCCCTCGCGGTGGGTGACTTCGACAAGGACGGCAAGGACGACCTCGCCACCCGCGTGGTACCGGGCGACATCGTGGAGGACTTCCCCGCGGACCCGGGCACCGTCAAGATCTACTACGGCTCCGCGTCCGGTCCCAGCACCACCCGGACCAGGACGATCACCCAGGACACCGCGGGCGTGCCCGGGGTCAGCGAGAAGGGCGACCAGTTCGGCGCCCGGCTCAGCGCGGGCGACGTCAACGGCGACGGTTACGCCGACCTGGCGGTGGGTGTGCCGTTCGAGGCCATCGAGAAGACCAGGGCGGCGGGCGCGGTCGTGCTGCTGAAGGGTGGCCCCGGCGGTCTGAGCGGCACCGGTTCGCAGGCCTTCCACCAGGAGACCGCGGGCGTGCCGGGCGTGGCGGAGGCCGGCGACCACTTCGGCGCATCGGTCCGGCTGCTCGACCTCGACAACGACGGCAGGGCGGACCTGGTGGCCGGTGCGCCCGGCGAGGACCTGGAGGCGGTCGCGGACGGGGGCGCGGTGTGGTCCCTGCGCGGCACCGCGTCGGGCCTGACGGCGACGGGTGCCTTCGCGTTCAACCCGGTCGACCTGGGCGCGCTCGTGAAGGGGGCCGGGTTCGGCCTGAACCTGTCCAACGACAACGGGCCCGGCATCAGCGACTGAACGACGTGTGGGTGGCCCCCGTTCCGTTCGTACGGGACGGGGGCCACCCACAGGCGTCTCTCCGGGAGGTCAGGCGCGGTCGTCCCGCTCCTTCGCCTCGCGTTCGGCGTTCCGCTCCTTGATGCGGACGTTCTCCTTGCGGACGTCGGCCTGGGTGGCGCGCTCCTTGCGCAGCCACTCCGGGTCGTCCTGCTTCAGCGCCTCGATCTGCTCCGTGGTCAGGGGTTCCGTGACCCCGCCGCGGGCGAGGCCCGAGATGGAGACGCCCAGCTTGGAGGCGACGACCGGGCGCGGGTGCGGGCCATTGCTCCGCAGATCGCGCAGCCACTGGGGAGGGTCGGCCTGGAGGGCCGCCAGCTCGGCGCGCGAGACGACACCGTCCTGGAATTCGGCGGGGGTGGCGTCGAGGTACACACCCAGCTTCTTCGCCGCGGTCGCGGGCTTCATGGTCTGGGCGGTCTGGTGGGACTTCATGGTGCCAAGGGTATCCAGCGCCCGCGGTGGATCCGACCACGACCGGGACGACCGGTAACCTGGCGGGGTGACAGGCTCGGAAGCATCCCCTTCGTTCCGGCTGGCGTACGTCCCCGGAGTGACGCCCACCAAGTGGGTGCGGATCTGGCACGAGCGCCTGCCCGGCATCCCCCTTGACCTCGTCCCGGTGCCCGCCGCCGGGGCGCGGGATCTGCTGCGCGCGGGCGGCGCGGACGCCGGGTTCGTCCGGCTGCCGGTCGACGGCACCGATCTCAGCGCGATCCCCCTCTACACCGAGACGACCGTCGTGGTGGTCCCGAAGGACCACGTGGCCGCCGCCGTCGACGAGCTGTCCCTCGCCGAACTGGCCGACGAGATCGTGCTCCACCCGCAGGACGACACCCTGGTCTGGGAGCGGCTGCCCGGCCGCCCGGCGATCGAGCGTCCGGCGACGACGGCGGACGCCGTGGAGCTGGTGGCGGCGGGGGTGGGCGTCCTCGTCGTCCCGCAGTCGCTCGCCCGGCTGCACCACCGCAAGGACCTGACGTACCGCCCGCTGTCGGACGCCCCGGAGTCGCGCATCGCGCTGTCGTGGCCGCAGGAGAAGACCACCGACCAGGTGGAGGACTTCATCGGCATCGTGCGCGGGCGGACCGTGAACAGCTCGCGGGGGCGCTCCGCTCCGCCCGCGGCCCGTGCGAAGGAGAAGCCGAAGCGCGACGGGGGCGGCCAGGGGGCGCGGAAGCCCGCGGCCGGGAAGAGCGGTTCCGCGGGAGCCAAGGGCGCGAAGGGCTCGCGCGGAGCCAGGGGCGGGGCGGCGGCCAAGCGCGGCAAGCCCCGCCGGCGGCCGTAGGCAGGCGGTCCGGGGCGCGATTGTCAGACCCGGCTGGCAGCATCGGTGAGCATGACGCACACCGCACGCCCGATGCCCCCGCTGGACGCCGACGAACGGACCGGCCTGGAGAGCTGGCTCGACTTCTACCGGGCCACCGTGGCCGAGAAGTGCGAGGGCCTCACCGAGGAGCAGGTGCGCCTCGCCTCCGTACCGCCTTCGTCGCTGACGCTGATGGGGCTCGTCCAGCATCTCGCGGAGGTCGAGCGGACCTGGTTCCGCCGGATCCTGACCGGTGAGGACGTGCCGCCGCTGCACGGCGGGCCGGCCGGTCCCGGGGCCCACAGCGGAGGGTTCGAGCTCTCCGGGGACGCCGCCTTCGCGGGTGCCGTCGCTGCCTGGCAGGAGGAGATCGCCGTGTCCCGCGCGGTGTGCGCGGCGCGGTCGCTGGAGGAATCGGTGCCCTTCATGGGCGGCGAGGTGAATCTCCGCTGGATCCATCACCACATGATCGGCGAGTACGCCCGCCACAGCGGACACGCCGATCTGCTGCGCGAGCGGATCGACGGGAGGACGGGCGTGTGAGGGGGCGGGGCGCCGGGGCGGTCCGGGAAGATGTCAGGATGGTTCCATGACGAGTCAGGTTTTCTTCGACATCACCATCAACGACGAGCCCGCCGGGCGGATCGTCTTCAATCTGTTCGACGACGTCGTTCCCCGTACCGCTGAGAACTTCCGCCAGCTGGCGACCGGGCAGAACGGCTTCGGCTACAAGGATTCCTCCTTCCACCGCGTCATCCCGGAGTTCATGCTCCAGGGCGGCGACTTCACCCGTGGCGACGGCACGGGCGGCAAGAGCATCTACGGTGCCAAGTTCGAGGACGAGAACTTCAAGCTGGCGCACACCAAGCCCGGCCTGCTCTCCATGGCCAACGCCGGCCCGAACTCGAACGGTTCGCAGTTCTTCATCACGACCATCGTGACGTCCTGGCTGGACGGCAAGCACGTCGTCTTCGGCGAGGTCGCCGACGAGGACAGCATGTCCCTGGTCAAGAAGATCGAGGGCCTCGGCTCGCAGAGCGGCCGCACCAAGGCGAAGGTCACCATCGCCGACTCCGGGGTCCTCTGATCCCGCACCCCGCACCTCTCGGCTGACAGCCGACCGGACGCGCCGGACGACGTACACCGTCGGCCGGCGCGTTCGTCATGCGGGGCGAGAACGTAAGGATCGATGCAGCGTCAACCAATAGTTGACACCCCTCACCTGTCAACTTACGGTTGACACATGACGAATCCCGTAGGTCCGACGCAACCCGTCCGCCTCGACGACCTCATCGCAGCCATCAAGAAGGTCCATCCCGACGCCCTCGACCAGCTCCAGGACGCCGTCATCGCCGCCGACCACCTCGGTGACGTCGCCGACCACCTCATCGGCCACTTCGTGGACCAGGCCCGCCGCTCCGGCGCCTCTTGGACCGAGATCGGCAAGAGCATGGGGGTGACGCGGCAGGCGGCACAGAAGCGCTTCGTCGCCAAGGACCCCGCCGAGGGCTCCGACCTCAACCCGAGCCAGGGCTTCGGCCGCTTCACCGCGCGCGCCAAGAACGTGGTCATGGCCGCGCAGAACGAGGCGCGGGCCGCCTCCAACGCGGAGATCGGCACCGAACACCTGGTCCTCGGCCTGCTCAGTGAGCCGGAAGGGCTCGCCGCCGCGTTCATCAGGGCGCAGGGCGTGGTCCTGGACTCGGTCCGGCAGGCCGCCACCGAGGCGCTGCCGCCCGCCGCGGAGGGCGAGATCCCCGAGCTGATCCCGTACAACGGCGACGCCCGCAAGGCGCTGGAGCTGACCTTCCGCGAGGCCCTGCGGATGGGGCACAACTACATCGGCACCGAGCACATCCTGCTCGCCCTGCTGGAGCACGAGGACGGCTCGGGCGTGCTCAGCGGTCTCGGCATCGACAAGGCGACCGCCGAGCGGGGCATCTCCGAGGCGCTCTCGCTCCTGGTCGCCGCCCAGGGGACGCCCGCCCCCGGGGAGCCGAAGGCCCCCGGCCAGGAGGACTGACCGCCACGTGGCGCGTCCGGGCGCGGCGGCCGGCGCCCCGCACCGGCCGCCGCGCCCGGTCTCAAAGCGCCCGGTCCCCACGCGGCCCCGCCTCAGCGCACCCCGGTCTCCAGGCGCAGGGACCAGCGGCGCGGCAGGCCGGTGAGCGTGACGGTGGAGAGCGGGCCGACGTCCACGTTCCAGTACGAGGACGGCGGGGCCTTCAGCGCGTAGACGAGGGCGGCCCGCACGACGGCCGGCTCGGCGACCGCGACGATGGCGCCGTCGCAGGCGGGGCGGGTGTCCAGCCAGCCGCCTATCCGTGTGATGAACGCGAGCAGCGGTTCGCCGCCGTGCGGCGCCGCGCGCGGGTCCGCCAGCCAGGCGTCGACGGCCGCCGGTTCGCGCGCGGTGACATCGGCGAGCGTGCAGCCCCGCCACCGCCCCATGTCGCAGTCGCGCAGCGCGGGCTGGACCAGCGGGTGGAAGCCGAGCGCCCGGCCCGTGGCGCGGCTGCGCGGGGTCGGTGAGCAGTAGCGCAGTTCGGCGTCGCCCAGGGACATCAGAGCCGGGGCGGCGAACCGCACCGCGTGCCAGCCGGCCTCGTCGAGCGGCCGGTCGTCGTCGAAGCGCTCGGCGAGCAGGGCGGAACCACGCGCTGCGGCGACGAGCGAGACTCGAACACTCATGGCCGCGATCGTGGAGCCGATCGCGGCGCCGGTCAAGAGTGCCTCCGCACACCCGTACGACGGATCCCTCGGTCAGGTGCCGGGCGGCAGGACGGCCGGGGTGCCCTCCCATGCCGTACGCAGTCGGCGCACGCCCTCGGCGAGCTCGGCCGGCCCGGCGACCGAGGCGAAGCTCAGCCGGATCTGCGGTGCCGGGGGCTCGGCGCCGAAGTAGGGCCGCCCCGGCGCGACGGCCACCCCCGCGCGCAGCGCCGCCTGGACCATGGCGGACTCGTCCGTCCCGCCCTCGGCCCCGGGCAGCCGCAGCCAGAGGTAGCCGCCGCCTACCGGGATGTGCGGCAGCGCGAGGCCGGGCAGCGCCTCGCGCAGCGCCGCCGTCATCGCCGTACGCCGGGCGCGCAGTTCCGCCGACACGGACCGCAGGTGGCGGCCCCAGGCGGGTGAGCCGACCAGTTCGAGCGCGGCCTCCTGGAGCGGCCGGGGGACGAAGAAGCTGTCCACGATCTGGATGCCGCGCAAGCGCTCCAGGGCCGGGCCCCGGGCGGCGAGCGCGCCCACCCGCAGGCTGGGCGAGGCGGCCTTGGTGAGCGAGCGGGTGTGGACGACGACTCCGTCGGGGTCGTCGGCGGCCAGCGGCCTGGGCAGCGGGCCCGCGTCGTCGTGGGCGAGGAGCCGGGCGAAGTCGTCCTCGATGACGAACGCCCCCGCCTCCCGGGCGATCCGGACGACTTCGGGGCGCCGGGCCTCCGAGAGGACGGTGCCGGTCGGGTTCTGGAAGAGGGGCTGGCAGACGAAGACGCGGGCGCCGGTGGCGTGGAAGGCGGCGGCGAGCAGGTCGGGGCGCACACCGTCGCGGTCGACCGGGACGGGCACCGGGCGCAGCCCCGCCGCTCGGGCGGCCGCCAGCATGCCGGGGTAGGTGGGCGACTCCACGAGCACGGGCGCGCCGGGCGGGGCGAGCGCCCGCAACGCGGTGGCCAGGGCGCTCTGGCCGCCAGCGGTGATCAGCACGTCGGCGGCGCCGAGCGCGGGGCCGATGTCGCGGGCGAACCAGGCGCGCAGTTCGGTCAGCCCGTCGATGGGCGGACGGCTCCAGGCGCCCGGCCGGCGGCCGGCCCGGGTCAGGGCGGCGGCGAGGGCGCGTTCGGGCTGGAGCGAGGCGTGCAGGTAGCCCCCGTTCAGCTCGATGACGCCGGTCGGCGGGGCGACCAGGCTGACCAGCAGGCCGGAGACGTCGACGGTACGGGGGACCGCCTCGGGGCCGCCGTCGCCGCTGAGCGAGACCTCCTGCCAGGAGGTGTCGCCGGCCGGAGGCGCGGCGTCCGCGGCGGGCCGGGCCCGGTAGGCGCCGGAGCCGGGGCGGGTGACGACGAGGCCCTCGGCGGCGAGCTGGGCGACGGCCCGCGACACGGTCACCGGACTGGCCCGGAACCGTTCGACCAGGGCACGACTGGACGGCAGCTTCTCACCCGGGGAGTAGCGGTTCAGCTCCGCTCGCAGGGCTGCGGCCAGCTCCACCACGCTGCTACGCTCATGCATGAGAGCAGAGGATAGCGCTACTTCACAGGTCACGATAGCGGTCGAGCCCGCCGAGGGAGGCCTCCCGCGCCCCGCCCCCTTCGCCCGCCGGCCGGCCCGGCGGGGGACGCTGCTCGCGCTCCTGGGCGTCGTGACGTTCTCGCTGACCTTCCCCTCCACGGTGTGGGGCCTGGAGAGCTTCGGGCCCTGGTCCCTGGTGGCGCTGCGCAGCCTGCTGGCGGCGGCGCTCTCCGGCGGGCTGCTGCTCGTGGCCCGGGTGCGGTTGCCGGCCCGGGAGCACTGGGCGGGCCTGGCCGTGGTGGCGGGCGGCGTGGTGGTCGGCTTCCCGCTGCTGACGACGCTGGCCCTGCGGACGTCCACGACCTCGCACGCCGCGGTGGTCGTGGGGCTGCTGCCGCTGACCACGGCCGTGTTCTCCTCGCTGCGGACCGGGATACGCCCGCCCCGCGCGTTCTGGGCGGCGGCGGTGGCCGGGGCTGCCGTGGTGATCGCCTTCACCGTGGCGCAGAGCGGCGGGGCGCTGTCGGCCGGCGACGTGTTCCTGTTCGGGGCGCTGCTGGTGTGCGCGGCCGGGTACACCGAGGGCGGGAGGCTGGCGAAGGTGATGCCGGGGTGGCAGGTGACGGGCTGGGCGCTGATCCTGACGCTGCCGCTCGCGCTGGCGGGTACCGCCGTCGCGCTGGTGTACGAGCCGGTGCGGCTGACGGCGCACGGGGTCGTCGGGCTCGTCTGGGTGTCGGCCGTCTCCACCTTCCTCGGTCTGTACGTCTGGTACCGGGGCATGGCGGAGATCGGGGTGGCGCGGGCCAGTCAGCTCCAGCTCGCCCAGCCGCTGCTGACCCTGTTCTGGTCGTTCTTCCTGCTGGACGAACAGGTCGCGGCGGCGGCGCCGGTGGCCGCCGTCGCGGTCCTGGTCTGCATCGCGCTCACCCAGCGCGCCGGGCGCACCCGGTCTTAGACTGGCGGCAACGGCACGCCACCCGTGAGGAGGTCACTCCCGATGGAGGCACACACGGGCGACCGGCTGCTGACGCACGGCAGGACCGTGGGACAGCACGACCGGGTCGCGGAGATCGTCGAAGTCCTCGGGGACGGGGGCACTCCCCCGTACCGCGTCCGCTTCGACGACGGACACGAACATCTGCTCGCACCGGGCCCCGACACGGTCGTCCAGCACACCGGCTGCGCGTCCGGCCGGGACGCGGACATCACGTAGGCCCGCTGTCCGGACCGGCCCGCGAGCCGGGCCCGATCCAGACGAAGAACCCTGGCGGAACCGTCAGCGCGGCGGCCGCGCCCGTGAGCGGTAGTGGTCGGCGACCACCCGGTCCAGCGCGCCGATCCGGTCCGTGACCACGCTCTTCGCCGAGAAGTAGGCGTGGCCGCGGACCTGGTCGTGCCGGGCCGCCAGGACGATGTGGTGCGACAGCTCCGCCGGGTCCTGCCAGGCTGCGGGCTGGGCCGGGTCGCCGCACTTGTAGAGCGCCTCGCCGATGAAGAGGTCGACGCCCGTGCCGCGTACGGCCTCGGACCACCAGGGCACGAGCACGGCGTAGTCGGCCGCCGGGTAGCCGATGTTCCAGTAGAGCTGGGGGCAGATGTAGTCGATCCAGCCCTTCTTGATCCAGCCCCGGGTGTCGGCGTACAGGTCGTCGTACGTCTCCACACCCGCCCTGGTGTCCGAGCCGGCCGGGTCCGTGGCGGCGTTGCGCCAGACGCCGAAGGGGCTGATCCCGAACCGGACGCCGGGCTTGAGCGCCTTGACGCGTTCGGCGGTCTCGCGTACCAGCTGGTCCGTGTTGTCGCGCCGCCAGGCGGCCCTGTCCGGGAAGCCCGCGCCGTACTTCTCGTAGGCGGCGCCGTCCGCGAAGGTCTCGCCGGCCACCGGATACGGGTAGAAGTAGTCGTCCCAGTGCACCGCGTCGATGTCGTAGCGGCGGACCGCGTCGAGCATCGCGTCCCGCACGAAGGCGCGGACCTCGGGCAGCCCCGGGTTGTAGTACAGCTTGCCGCCGTAGGGCAGGACCCAGTCGGGGTGGCGCCGGGCCGGGTGGCTCGCGGTCAGCTTCGAGAGGTCCGTGTGGTTGGCCACCCGGTACGGGTTGAACCAGGCGTGCAGTTCGAGCCCCCGGCTGTGCGCCTCCTGGACCGCGGTGCCCAGCGGGTCCCAGCCGGGGTCCTTGCCCTGCACCCCCGTCAGGCACTGGGCCCACGGTTCGTACGCGGAGGGCCACAGCGCGTCGGCGGACGGGCGGACCTGGAGGATCACCGCGTTCAGCTTCCGCTCGACGGCCCGGTCGAGGTACGCGATCAGCTCGGCCCGCTGCGCGGCGGCGGACAGCCCGGCCTTCGACGGCCAGTCGGTGTTGGCGATGGTCGCCACCCACATGCCGCGCAGCTCGCGCCGCACCACGTCCCGCCGGCCGGCCGGTCCCGGGCGGGCCTGTTCCCGCCGGGGCGTCGCGACGGCGGCGTCACCGGCCACGGCCGCCGCCCCCGCCACCCCGGCGACCGTCCCGGCCGCACCGGTCACCCAACCCCTTCGGGTCACTCCTCGCATCGCCCCGCACCTGCCCCTTCTTCGCACTCGTTCATATGCCCGCAATCCGGGCGCAGGTCCGAGCATGCCCGCCCCGGCCCGCGATCCCCGGCAGGCGACGGAGTAACGTCGTGGAGTCGTGGTGGAGCCCGGAATCAGACGGAAGCCGCCGAACGGAGAACATCGAGAGGCACGAGGTGACGGACTCTATGGCCGACATTGCACGCGTCGGAGTGGTGGGCTGCGGCCAGATGGGCGCCGGCATCGCGGAGGTCTGCGCCCGCAGCGGCCTGGACGTCAAGGTGGCCGAGACTACCGGCGAGGCGCTGGAGATCGGCCGCACCCGGCTCCACAACTCCCTGTCGAAGGCGGCGGAGCGCGGCAAGATCACCGCGGCGGAGCGCGACGAGACGCTGGACCGCCTCAGCTTCACCACCGACCTCGGCGAGTTCGCCGACCGTGACCTCGTCATCGAGGCCGTCGTGGAGAACGAGCAGGTCAAGACCGAGATCTTCCAGGTCCTCGACCAGGTGGTGACCCGCCCGGACGCGATCCTCGCCTCCAACACCTCCTCGATCCCGCTGGTGAAGCTGGCCGTCGCCACCTCCCGGCCGGACCAGGTCATCGGCATCCACTTCTTCAACCCGGCGCCCGTGCAGAAGCTCGTCGAACTGATCCCCGCGCTCACCACCTCGGACGAGACGATCGCACGTTCCGAGGCCGTGGTGCAGGACATACTGGGCAAGCACCCGATCCGCGCCCAGGACCGCTCCGGCTTCGTCGTCAACGCACTGCTGATCCCTTACCTCCTCTCCGCGATCCGGATGTTCGAGTCGGGCATCGCCAGCCGCGAGGACATCGACAACGGCATGGAGATGGGCTGCGCCCACCCGATGGGCCCGCTCAAGCTCGCGGACCTGATCGGCCTGGACACCGTGGCCTCCGTCGCCGACTCGATGTACGCCGAATACAAGGAGCCCCTGTACGCCGCTCCCCCGCTCCTCCAGCGCATGGTGGACGCGGGGCGGCTGGGGCGCAAGACGGGGTCGGGGTTCTACCCGTACTGACCGTCCTACCGACAGGCCCGGCGCTGATGCCGCCGGGCCTGTCGGAGCGCGTTGCCCGAGGTCCGACCCATGTGTGGCCCGTAATTCCTCGTCTCCCGCTGCCGGCCCAGTGCAGTGTCACAGCGCTGAGGAGCAGCGGTGTGGGTGGTCGTGACCGAGATCTCGGGCCTTCTGCGTCAGGCCAGGGTGATGACGCTGCTGGCCGCTAGTTCGACGATGACCTCGGCCGTGTCTTCGACTGCGGTCTGCTCGTCCACCTCGTACTCCGCGGCAAGCAGACGGCCGATCTGGGCGACCGTGTTGCTTCCGTCGATCTGCTTCCAGATGAACGCGGCCGTCTCGGAGAGCTCGAAGGCCTGGGTGGGGCCGGCGATCATCATCTGCCCCCGGACATTGCGGACCCGGGCATCGAGCCTGCGGGTGGGGACCGATGCGTGGACGTTCTGCTGAGTGTCGGACATCAGACGGATACCTCCATGGATACGTGCTGGCAAAGGCGGAGTGCCTCCTCGACCCAGGCGCGGGGCGCCGAAGGGTCGAACGATTGCATCGTCTCGATCGCCCAGTACTGGTCGAAGGTGACGATCGTGGGGTCGGCGGTGCGGAAGCGCCGGGCCCGCCACTTCGCGTTCTGGCCGTACTCGCCTTCGAAGGCGAGCAAGGCGTCCATCGCGTAGCCGAAGGCGATCTTCACGGAGAGCACGGAGCTCTCCACGTCGCCTGCTTCGAGCTGTCCGACGACATCCTGGGTGTAGGTGTCGACGCTGTTCAGGGCTCGGGCGACCATGACCGACCGCAGACCGGAGTCGGCCAGCTGCTTTTGACGGCTCCCGAGCCAGTCCGCCCCGGTGAGCGGATACGCGTAGGAAAGCCGCTCCAGGAAGTCCAGCTCGTCGGTGGACAGACGGCGACCGACCTCCTGGGTCCCTTCCAGTACCGACCAGTCGACCTTGGATATCACCTGCTGGATCTGATCGGTGCGCCAGTACTCGATGTCCCAGCGCCGGCCATCGACGTACTTGATCTCCACCGGGAGGGTGTCCGGCTCCAACGGCACCTGGACGTACACCGCCGTCTCGCTGCGGTAGTCCTCCTCCGTAATGACGTAGATGTCCACGTCGCTCAGTGCGTTTCCCCAGCCGCGGACCAGTGAGCCACTGATGTAGACGCTGCGGCAGGCGGCCGGGAGAACCCCCAGCTCCTGCAACTGCTCCAGGGAGGCCAGCGAGGCCCCTGGCAGGTCGGTCATGGTGTTCCTCCTTCGTCGTGCTCCCGCTGGAGCTCGAAGACGATCGATGGCGCGTTGTTGACCACGTGCGCGACCAGCGCAGGCAGGATCGAGCCGGAAGCCACGGTGAGGCCCAGCAGCACGGCCGCGGCACTCACTTCGGTCACGGTCGCCCGTGCCGAGCCGCGCCGATTGGCGCCAGGTGCGATGTGGTGCCGGGCGACGAAGGCCGCGGCGGCGAGGAGGCCCAGCGGCCCGGCGGCGACTGCGGGGGCCGCCAGGTACGTCCCTCGGAACACCACCTCCTCGCCGGTCGGTGAAAGCAGGCTGGTCGTCACTCGGGCCAGCGCCTGCGGCCGAGGGGTCGGCCCGTACAGGAAGGCCAGATCGCCGGAGACCAGCGCGCGAAGGTTCATCCCGCCCAGCAGGACGAGCGCGATGCCCGCGGCGGAGCCCAGCGGGTACCACCACCACGCGGGCGAGTCGCCGAACCAGGACGGGCCGGACACGACAGCGAGGACAGCGGCCCCGACCGGCACCACCATTCCGGCCGAGGTCTCGGCCCAGAAGCTCGGTCCGCTGCGTCGGCGGCGCGGCACCCGCCACGGCAGCCCGACGAGAACGGTCTCGATCCCTACGGCTACGCCTGCCCACCGGAGGGAACCACCCTGACCCCAGAGTGCTGTCGCGTAGGCGAGCACGCAGGCAGCGGCCGCGGTTCGCCCGCCGTCCAGCTTCCACGCCTTCCAGTCGAATGTCGGATCCGGACCGGCCTGGGTCATCCGAGTCCGCTCATCGGCCGTCACCGTGCCACGTCCGCAGGTTCGCCGAGCCGGACCAGCCCGGCGAGTAGGGCCTCGTCGAGCGGCTCCTGGACGTCCTTCAGCGTGCAGTCGACCGCCGCGAGGATCTCCTTGAGCGACCGAACCCCGTCAACGGCCCGCAGCACGGCCAGCCAGGGCGCCGACTCCTGAGGATCGACCAGGTACTCGATGGCCCCGTCGACCAGGATCAGCCACCCGTCGTCGAGCGCCGGAGCGTGGGCGATGAGTACCTCGGGAGCGAGGGCCAAAACCCGGTCCGGATCGATGTCGGTACCCGGCGCGGCGCTGAACCTGGCAGCGAGCTGGTCCGCCGATGCGTCCCAGTCCTCGACCGGCAGCGCCGTCGGGACGGTGTACGAGTGCTGGACGGGAGGGGCCGGCAGGTCGGTGGCCATGGTTTCCAGCAGGCCGAGGTTGACCAGCCTGAGCAGGAAGTCGACGTGTGCTGATTCGGAGTCCGCCTCCAGGCGCCGCAGTGTGGCGCGGGCCGCGTCCGCGGAGATATATGTCCGGGCGCCGGGAGCCGCCAGTGCCTCTTCCAGGAGCGCGTCCCCGTTTTGGGCGAGCATGGAGACCATGGTGGTGAAGGCATGGCGGCGGCCCTCCCCGTAGAAGAAGGGGACCTTGGGCCGGTCCGCCAGGACCGGGTCCACCAGATCTGCCACGGCCAGGCGCAGGATGCGCTTGTCGAGAAGCAGCGCCGGGCGGCGGTGCCGGGGGATGGTCGCGAGCAGATCGACCAGCCGGTGATCGAGGAACGGGACCCGGGTTTCGATGCCGCTGCCGGATGCGGTGCGGTCCTCGTGCCAGCAGTTGTACTGCTGTAGATCGCGGTATTTGCTGGAGGTGTACGCGGCGTACGGGTCATCGAGTGCGTAGCGGCCATCGGCGGTCAGGGCGCGATCGGAGACGAGCGGGAGCTCGGAGTGTTCCCACCAGGCAGCGAGTTCCGGACGGTCGATCATTGCGCGGCGCCGGGCCATCTGCCGAAGGCTCTCCTCATGGTCCGCCCAGTCCCCTCCGCCCAGCCCGACCGAATAGCCGCCGTTGAACTCGTCGCTGCCCTGGCCCACCAGGACGACCTTGAGGTCCGGGCGGGCGGCGCGGGCATAGCGGTGCAGGCCCGCTTTGTAGAACTGCTCCGGACCGCACAGCGGTGTTTCCAGCAGCCAGAGCAGTTGCTTCCACTCCTCGGCGGTGGGGATGTCCTGCGTGCCGAAGAGCACCTGGTGGTTGGTGAGTCCCAGCGAGGCGGCTGCCCGGTGGGCGTGTTCGGCGTCGCCGTTGACGAGGGTGCTCCCGCTGAGGACGGTGAACGTCTGCAACGAGGCCGTGCGTGCGGCTAGTGCGGCGATCGCTACGGAGTCGATCCCGCCGCTCAGGAACAGGCCCACCTCGGCGTCGGCCGTCATGTGCTCGGCCACCGACGAGGCCAGCAACTCGCGGTAGGCGGCGGCGAACTCGTTGTCGGAGGCGTCCGAGTCGCCACCCGGGGTCGGGAGTTGCCAGTACCGGTGGGTGCGAGTGCGTCCGTTCGCCAACTCGATCTCCAGGACGGTGCCGGCCGGGACCTGCTCAATGCCCTGGAACCAGCTGGTCGGTGGCGCGCCGGAGAGAGTAGGGGTGGCCGAGAGCATCGGATCGGCGAGAGCTGCGGCCCAGTCGATTCCGCGTGGAGTGCCGGGATCGGAGAAGAGCGCCTTGATCTCGGAGCCGAAGACCATCCGGGTCCCGTCGCGGTGGAGGTAGAGCGGCTTGATACCGAAGCGGTCCCGTCCCAGGAGCAGGGTGCCGCGGGTGCGGTCCCAGAGGGCGAAGGCGAACATCCCGCGGACCTCAGCCAGGAAGTCCAAGCCGCGGGCCTGGTAGAGGTGCAGCAGCACCTCGCAGTCGGATCCGGTGCGCGGTCGGACGCCGGGAAGACCTGCCAGTAATTCCCGGTGGTTGTAGATCTCGCCGTTGGCGATCAGCACGATTGAGCCGTCCGGGCTGGTCAACGGCTGGGCACCGCCGGCTGGGTCGATCACCGACAACCGGCGGAACGCCAGCCCGACCGGGCCGTCCAGCAGGAGCTGTTCGTCGTCGGGCCCCCGGTGGGCGATGGCAGCGGCCATCTTGAGCAGAGTGCCCCTGGTCTCCGGCGGTAGGGCTGTCCCGCTGGTGCTGATGACACCGGCCAGGCCGCACATGATGATGACCTCTCTCCGAACTTGCTGTGCTGATGCTTTGGGGTCAAACCGGCTTCCCGCGGACGGTTCAGGAGGGTCTGGCCGCTTCGGCGTCGGCCCGGGTGACCGTGCGCAGTGGCGTGAGCCCGGCAGCCAGGAAGACGAGCAGGCCGCCGATCGAGCCGATCACCAGGGCCAGCTTCGGGGAGGCGGCGCTCGCCAGCGCCCCGCCGGCCAGGGCACCGAGGGTGGCCCCGCTCCAGGCAGTGGTGCGCAGGGCGCTGCGCAGTCGGCCGAGCATTTCGGGCGGGGTGCGGCTCTGGCGCAGCGAGGTCGCGGTGGTGTTGTACACAACGATGCCCATCCCGGTGAACGTGCCGCCGACTCCGGCCAGCAGCCCGGCAACCCAGCCGTCACCCCAAGGCAGCAGAAGCCCGCCGAACAGGCAGGCGGTGGGAAAGGCCCACAGGGCAGTGGCGGGGGACCGGTCCGCGAGCCGACCGGTGAGTGCGGCGCCGATCACGCCGCCGATTCCGGAGACCGCGAAGACGATACTGACCCCGGTGGTGCCCAGGCCCGCCTCGTGGACCAGGTGCGGGACGAGGACGGCCGTCGTACCGGTGGCGAAGAAGTTGTAGCTCGCGGAGACGCCGGCCAGAATCAGCAGCAGCTTCTCGCCCTTCAGGAAGCGCAGGCCTTCGAGGATGTCCAGTCGGATCGGGCGCCGGGAAGTACCGGGCTCCGCAGTGCGGCGGGCCTCGGGTACGGGAACCAGAAGGGCACCCAGCGCGCTGGCGAGATAGGTGACCGCATCGACGGCCATCGCATATGGCGCTGTGAGCACCCCGATCAGCACGCTGGCGACGGTCGGGCCGGCGACCTGGGCCACCGAGTCGGTACCGTTCAGGCGGGCGTTGCCCCAGTTCAGTTGGGTGCGGTCCAGAACGAGCGGGACGAACGCGAAGAGTGCCAGGTCGAAGAACATGGTCAGGGCGGACACCCCGAACGCGACGGCTACGAGCAGGCCGAGCGAAAGCAGGTCCAAGGCCGCCGCAATGGGGATCAGCGCGACCAGTACGCACCTCAGCAGACTCGCCGCGATCAGGATCGGGCGTCGTCGCCAGCGGTCGACCCAGGCTCCGGCGTGCAGCCCGAAACCGAGGTAGCAAAACCCCTCCGCGGCGGTCAGCAGGCCGACCTGCCAGGCGGGGGCGTGCAGCACGACCACGGCGATCAGGGGTAGCGCGACATGGCTGATCCGGGTGCCGAAGGCGCTCGCGGCCTCGCCTGCCCACAGCCGGTTGAAGTACCGCTTGGCACGCCGCGACACCTCATCGACGTCGGGTTCGGAACCTTCTTCTGTGGTGGCGGTCATGCGTGCGATTCTCCGGAGGGAGGCTAGTGGCGGTGGTGTTCGGCCTGCTCGACGAGGCCGACCAAATCGGCGACGATCCGGGGCACGGGGCGGGTGGAATCGAGGGTCGGCCAGTGGTTGCGTTCTGCCCAGCGGTCCAGCTGATCCGAGATCGCGCGTTGGTGGGTGAGGAACGAGTCCCTGCTGCAGGCCGGGTCCATCCCGCACTCGTAGGGGACGAGGTCGCCCTGCTTGCGCTGCCAGGCCAAGGTGAGGTCAAGGCCGAGCCGTACGGTCAGATGTGCCGTCGGAACTCCCGCGACCAGGGCCTCGACCCATTCCGGGTCAAGGCCGTAGGCGATCTCGCCGGCGGCATGCTTCATCCAGTAGCCGTCAACGACCACGATTTCCCCGGGCTCCTCACGGGCGCCTTCCAACGCCATGGCCATCGACCAGATGAGAAACAGCAGGCGGGATGTTCCGGGCATGTCGGCGATACAGGTACGAATATCCTTGATGTCATGGCTCAGGAATCGTGCTGCTGGATACCGGGAATCGGCTACGATATCCCACCGATCGACCGTGCGGGCCCGGTACCCACGCGCGTTCAACTCGGCGACGAATGCGCGGGTGACGGTCGATTTACCGACCCCGTCGGTGCCAGTGAGTGCCAGCAGCACGGATTCCCCTTTCAGGCGGCGACTGTCGGGTCGCCACGCCTCGGCGACCCGACAGCCTTGTGTCACGCGACGTTCGAGAGAACAGAACCGAAGCTGACCTTCTTGACCTGCGGCTTGATGTACTTCTTCATTTTTCTTCACCTCCCCCCCAAGTGGATTCCCCGCTTGATTCAGAATGGCGGACAAGTTGAGATTATCTGCCATCAAATCTGCGGACGTCAATCATTCTTGCAGACCGCCATTGCAGCGCGTCAATAGATTTCATCATTCGACCACATGCGGAGGCGAACCCGTTTTCGGGAATGCCAAAATGGCGGGCCGACACCCAGGGCGACGCGAAGGACATATGTGGATTCAGCGGGTGAAGGCCATGGCGTCACGTTCCAGAATTGCCGGGAAGAGGACATCTTGTACGTGCTGGTAATCCGCCGGGAAGTCGCATTCGGAGAAGAGCAGGGAGCCGGGGAGCTGGGCAGCCGGTAGCCGCCCCAGCGTGAAGAGGTACTGCCAGACCTCCTCGTGCTCGGAGAGCCGGCCGCCGAAGCCGTAGGGGCGGACAGCCGGGGGCTCGCCGACGATCCACCGGGTCACGTCGGCTGCCGAGACGGTGCCTGCGGCATCCAGCAGGATCAGGCCGAGGCTCTCGCCGAGCAGTTCGAGGTCGCGTGTCATACCACTGTCGAGACCCTTGCCGATCAGGACGGGTTCGTCGGCCGATCGCCCGTAGACCCGCACTTCCTCTCCGTCGCCGTTCACTCGGTCGATGGTCAGCAACTGGGACCCGTCGAGTGCCCTGACGTGGTCCATCAGCAAGCGTTCGTAGACCACGTCCGCATCCGTCACCAGCGTCCGGGCGCCGTGCGGGCGCCAGCGCAGCAGGGACTGCAGGCCCGCGAGCATGCTGACGCTGGATCCTGTGGTCCCCTGACCCGAGTCGATCACGACCAGTTCGACGAGGTCGTCCGCAAGGGCCTCGAAGGCCGCCCGGTTGGCGGAGCCGACCACCAGGAAGACCCGCTCGGTACCGATGGCCCGGAAGAGCTCCAGGTTGCGGCTCAGGAAGGTGGGCCCGGCCGGGTCGTCCGGCCGTAGCGGGAGCAGCGCCTTCGGGCCTGTCACGGCCCCCATCCGGCGGTTCTCACCGGCGGCGAGCACGACGACGCTTTCGATCACGACAGCACACCTTCGGGTCGGGAAGCGGGGAGGCGAGGCTGCGAGCGGAGGTGATGTGCCCGGAATCCGGACCGGAAGCCTTGGAGCCAGACGAGCACATCGCGCATCACATGGTGGTTCTGGTCCGGTCGCAGGGCGCCGAGTTGGAAGAACATCGCGCCTTCGGACGGCGGACCGAGCGCCGTGATCCGCCGCTCCTCCGTCCCGTCGGCCCGGACCGGGTGGAACTCCGGAGTCAGGTCGATCCCACCGGGCTCGAAGCTGCTGCCGTCGGCCGAGGTGTTGCGCCAGATCCTGATCAGCCCACGTTCGAGCAGCCTCCGATAGAGCGGCAGGACGTCCCTGCGAGGGTCGAAGGCGTGGACCCGGGCGTCCACCAGAGTGTCCACCAGCCGCGAGGCGCCTGTGCGCGGGCCGGACACCAGGAACTTTCCGGAGCTCTCGTCGGGGGTCACCCTGGCGTCCGGGCCCGTGCCGATGTCCAGCAGGCCGTGCCGGACCAGGGCAAGGATCTTCTCCATCACCTCGCGGGCGGCACCGTTGGCCAACTTGTTGTGGTGGCGCATGTAACGCTCCAGGAACAGCCGGTGCGACCGCGCCGTGAGACCCGCGTCGTCGATGGCGTGGCCCAGGACCTGGCGCAGGTCGCGCCAGACACCGTCCGCCGCAGCCTTCGCCGGGTTGTCGAGATTCCCCTGCGCGGCCCACAGGTGGTCCACAGCCATGAACTCCTCGAACCGCCGCCGGTACTCCTCGGGGGTGGCAAACTCACACGCGCCCAGCGGGTCGGTGAGCCACGCCCAGTCGAAGCGGTTGCCCCGCACGCTCTCCTCCAGCCGCCAGGGCGAGCGCAGGCCGGCCGACACGGAAGACAGCTCGCCGGGGTCGCCGAGCGCGGCGAGCACCTGCTGCCGGCCCTCGGGGCCGAAGACGACCTGCGCCCAGCGGGCCAGCGCCTCCTCCAGCGGCCAGTCATCACCCGCGTGTGTCTCACCGGTTGTGGCGGAACCGGAGAGGATCTTCTCCAGCAGTGCGGTCAGCTCGTCGACCGCGGCTTCCAACGGGGCCAGCAGATCGTTGCGTCCGCCGTCGAGGAACAACCGGTAGCCGGGCGCCACCCGCTCGGTGAGGACAGCCGCCGTGCCCGGCCCGAAGAGCGTCGCGTAGTGCAGATGCGCCATCTCCAGCAGCACCAGCGGGAGGACATCCGGCTCGAAGTCGAGCTGGCGTCCGACCGTGCCGCCCCCGCGGGGGGCGGGCGTGCCGACCGCATCACGCAGCCGGTCCAGCGCCTCGACGGTCAAAAAGACACCCCGGTGCTCCAGCCGCGCCAGGTCCTGCTCCTTGTCGTTGTGCGGCCGGGCGTAGGTGAACACTCCCGTCGGGCTGAACGCGACGATGGCGGCCGGCTCGGCGCCGCTCGACCGGTAGGTCAAGGTGTCGTCGGGTCCTTGCTCGAAGCGTCCACCGCGCCCCTCGGTGAGGTGCAGGATCTCGTCGATGGCGGTCAGGCCCATGCCGGCGCAGGCCACCACCCGGTCCGGCCCCGAAACGGCTTCGGGCAGCGCCTGGTCCAGGGGGTAGGCGTACGGGATGTAGTGGGCGCCGGTGCGGCGGGCGAAGTCGGTGAACTCCGCCGGAGCGCCGCCGGTCGTCGGGTCGGTGTGCGAGTGTCCGGTGAGCAGCAGGACCTCGTCACAGTCGTACTCACCGCCATCCGCGGTCCTGAGCCGCAGCGCCCGGCCCTGCTCGGCCACGTCCACTACCTCGGTGGCGTGCAGCTCCACCACAGCGCCGGGACGGCTCCGCAGGTCGGCGACGAAGGCCGCGAAGCGGTCGCTCAGCGCCAGCCCGTGGACGTACCGCTTGGGCCAGTCGGCAGGCCGGAGATCGAAGTCCGGATGCCCGGTCTCAGCAAACCTCTGTCGGCACCACTCGTAGAGGGTCGGCCGCTCGCTGAGCGGCCGCAACGGGCCCGCGTCAAGAACACTCTCGTCGGCCGCGAACCCGATCTGAGCCGATATCCGGTTCAGGAAACTGGTGGTCGGCTGGGACCAGCTGTGCACTCGCCCCGCTCCGAACTCCCCGCCCCGGTCGAAGACATGAACCTCCAGTCTGCGGTCTGCCGAGGTCTCGGCGGCAGCCGAAAGCCGCTCCATGACATAGGTCGCGCTGGGTCCGGCCCCGACCAGGGCCAGGCGGTACGGCCCAGCTGCGCAGTCCCCCGGACCGCCTGCCGCCCCTGCGGCCCGACCTGGTGTAGACGTGGCCAATGGTCACCCCTCTGCTGCGATAGACGTGTTCCGCTCGGCGGAGCACACCGGAGTAAGCGGACCGCCCCGTCGACCGGTCCGGTGTCGGGCTATCAGCCGGGCACCCGGCCGCCCACGTCGATGATGGTGGCGGTGATGGCGGAGGCTGATCCCACACAGATCCGTGCCATCCGCTCCTTGTGCTCCCGGTACTTGCGCTCCCAGGCCACCGGGTCGCGCTCGTAGATGCTGCGGTTGTAGCGCGTCAGGAAGTCCTCGACGAGCTCTTCCAACCGTGCTGCCTCGATGCTGGTGAGCCGCAGCGTGGAACGGGCCGTGTCGATGTGCAAGGCGCCCTGGTAGGTGATGGTCCCGTTGCTGACCGCCCGCTCGAAAAGCTCGGACCCCGGGATCGCCTGCGCGATGAAGACGTTGATGGAGTGGAAGGGGAGCTGCTCGACGTACTCGAAGCCCTCCTCGATCTGCGCCTCGGTCTCGCCCGGCATGCCGACCACCAGAGTGCCGTGCATCAGCACACCCAGGTTGTCCAGGTAGGCCATCAGGTCCGGCACCTTGGTCAGGTCCACGGGCTTGCGGTGCTGCTCCTTGAGTGTCTCGGCGCTGCCACTGTCGAGGGAAAGGGTGATCTGGTACAGCCCGGACGCCACCATGCGGTCGACCAGTGGGGCGCTCAGGGTGTTCACCATGATGCCGTTGGGGGTGCACCAAGGCAGTTGGAGCGCCGTCATCCTCTCGAAGAGCTCGGTGGCACGCTTGCGGTCAAAGGTCAGGTTGTCGTCGGCGAACTGCACCTCGTCCACGCCGAAGGCGTCCTTGTAGTACTGGATTTCAGCGATCACGCTGTCGACCGACCGGGCGATGTACCTCTTCGAGAAGTTCGTGCTGGCGCAGAACGTGCAGCCCACCGGGCAGCCACGGGAGGTGTAGAGCTGCATCACGCGTTTGCCCCGCGGGTACGGGGAGAACGGCACGTTGTGGGCGAAGTACCGCTCCATCGGGACCTTGTGGTACGCGGGGAAGGGCAGCGCGTCGAGATCGGTGACGCGCGCGAACTGCGGGTTCGCGAAGACCTTGCCTTGGTGCCAGCCGGCCAGGCCGTCGGCGCTGATGTCGATCTTCCCGTCGGCGAGGTTGCGCAGGAAGTCGCCGAGCCGGATCTCGCCCTCGCCTCGCAGCACGTAGTCAATGAACGGCGTGCCGTCCGCAACCGCGTCCTGAAGGAACCGCCGGGCGTAGATGCTGGCGTGCAGACCGCCGGCGATGACCATCGTCTGCGGCCGGACCTCCTTGACGATCTGTGCGTATCGGTAGAGATTTTGCAGGTCGGACGAGTAGATCATCGTGAAGCCGACGACCTCGAAGTCGTTCTCGGCGATGTACGCGCGAAACCTCTCCTCGGACATCCCGAGGTTCCAGACGCCTTCGGCGACCGGGGTCTCCTCATCGATCCCCTCGACGATGCAGTCCAGGATGGAGATGTCGATCCCCTCCTGCTCCAGCGCACCGGCGATGTAGCACAGGCCCAGCGGTGGGACGACGCGCTTCACCGCGCCCTCGTACACGCACATCGGTGGCAGCACCAGCAGTGTGCGGGGAGTCCGGCCGAGCGGCTCGCGGACGTCGATCAGCCGGGTGTCCGGGCGGGGCTTGCGGACTCTCGCCGTCTCATCCTTCTCCGCCAGGTAGAGGCGCAGCGGACTGTCCTGCGGAAGGTGGTCGTCCAGCTTGTTCTGACGGACTCGTAGATCCTGGTCGGCGTTCGGCTCGGTCACTTGCCCTCCCGATCGGCTCTCACGTGCTCGGTCCGTACGGCGGTGGTGGTGCCCAGAAGACGGCCCAGCGCGGCGAGGAAGCCCTCGATGTCCTGCTCGGTCATCCGACCCATCGTGGACAGCCGGAAGAAGTCGCGCGCCAACTGCTCCTGAGCGGCGTAGATCACGAAGCCCTCGGCGCGCAGGGCCCGGTGGAGTTCCGGGTAGCCGACGCCCTGCGGGAGACGGACGGCGGTCAGACCCAGCGATCTGTGTTCGGGGGGCAGCAGCAGGCGCAGGCCGAGATCCTCCAAACCCTGCCTGAGCCGCGCGGCGAGCGCCTGGTAGCGCTTCCCGCGGGCGGCCACCCCCTCTGCCAGCATCAGCTCCAGCGCGGTGTCGAAGGCGTAGAAGGCAGGCACCCCCGGGGTGAAGGCCGGTGACTGGGCGTGCTCCTGGGCGGTGTAGTGCCGGTGGAGGTCCAGCGAGTAGCTCCGGCGCGGCTCGGGGCCGAGCGCTGCGAAGGCGTCGTGCCGTGCGCAGACGAAGCCCAGGCCGGGCATCCCCTCAAGGTTCTTGTTGGCTGATCCGGCGACCCAGTCGAGGCCGTCGCCGACGATGTCGAGCGGCTCGGCGCCGACGCTGCTGACCGCGTCAACGATCACCTTCCGGCCGTACCGGTGCGCCACCCGGGCGACTGCCGCGACGTCGTTCAGCATGCCGGTACTGGTTTCGTGGTGCACCACCGTGATGAATCCGAGCGACGTGTCGGCGGCCAGTGCCGCTTCCACGGAAGCGAGGTCGATTGGGACGCCCCAGCCGAGCTCCAGGTGTTGGACCGCGATTTTGTGGATCGCAGCGATGTCGTGCATCCGGCGGCCGTAGTGGCCGTTGTCGATGGCGAGCACACCGCTGTCCGCCGGAGGGACGGACGCGATCAGGGCCTCGACAGCGGAGGTACCGGACCCCGTCAGAACGACGCTGGTGAACTCCTCGGTTCCGCCGCACACTTGGGTGATCCGGGTGCGAACGCGGCCCATCAGCTCGGCGAACTCGATCTCTCGGTGGCACAAGTCGGGCCCGCAGAGGGCGGCGCGGACGCGCTCGTCCGCGAGTACCGGGCCGGGGTTCATGAGTACCAGGCGCCGTGCCGCGGGGCCTGTGGGCGAGGTCATGACGAAACCGCCTGCCGAAATCTGGACGCCACCTCGGGCGGGGTGAGAGCGGGCCGGCCGAGTGCCGGGTCGGATCCGGGTCGGATGCGAACGCGGATCAGATGCGGGCCCGCCTGCGCGGCGCAGCGGGTCACCGCGTCGCGCAGCTGCGTGGCCTGGTTCACGTCGGCGGTCGTGCGGTAGCCGCAGGCCTTGGCAACCGCGCAGAAGTCCAGCCCGCCGGAGACCGTGGGTTGACCGCCGGTGGACTCGTACACGGCGTTGTCGAGCACGATGTGCAGCAGGTTGCCGGGAGCCTGGTGGCCAATGGTGGCCATCGCCTCCAGGCGCATCAAGGCCGCGCCGTCGCCGTCCAGCACGACGACCTCCCGGTCGGGGGCGTTCAGGGCGACCCCGAGACCGATACTGGCGGCGCATCCCATCGAGCCGACCACGTACAGATTGCCTGGCCGGTCCCTGTCCCGTTCCAGCTCGCGGGCCGTCTTTCCGGTGGTTGCCACGAGCAGCGCGTCCTGGCCCACCGAGTCGACAGTCAGACCGATCGTCTCGGCCCGCGACATCAGGCGCGGGTCCGACGCCGGAGCTGGCCCCGCCCGGTGCGGCGCGAGGGCTCCCTTGGGCACGATGAAGGCGTACGGGCTGCCCGTGCGGTCCATGTGCCCGGTGGCTCGGTCGAGTGCCGGCCCCAGCTCGGCCGCATCGGCGGGAAACATCTCGTGGCCGATCTCCATCGTGGAGAGCAGGTCGGGGGTGATCCGGCCCATCAGCTGGTGCTGGGGTTCGTCCGGGAGGCCGGGTTCGCCGCGCCAGGTCACCAGCAGGAGCACCGGAAGCCGAAAAGTCTGGCAGAGCGAGGTAAGGGGGTTGACCGCGTTGCCGAGGCCTGAGTTCTGCAGGATGACCACCGGCCGTCGGCCCGCCAGGCGGGCGCCCGCCGCGATGGCCACCGCCTCTCCCTCGTTGGCCGCGGTGAGGTAACTGTCGGGGTGTTGCGCCTGGAGGACGCTGATCAGCGGTCCGAGGAAGGAACAGGGAACACCCGCGAACGGGCCGAACCCGGAGTCGAGCATGGTCCGGGCCACGGTGGCACTGTCGAGCGAGCCACGCGTCTTCGTGGTGCTCACCGCGTCTGACCGGTGAGCAGCAGCTCGGCCCGCCGCACGTCCTCTTCGTTCCTGAGCTCGGCCCAGCCGGAGGCAATCTCCACGGCGTCGACCGTCCAGCCCGCGTTGATCAGGTCGGACAGGAGCACCGCCAGGCCGGGCTCTCCGTCGGCCTCGGCGTGCCGCTTCTCGGCGGCCTCGCGCAGGGCCGCCCAGCCCTTGCCCGAGAAGGCGGCGATCCCGGTGAACTCGCCGTCACCGGGGCCGGTACCGAATCCGGTGACGCTGTTGCTGCGGGTCCCCTTGAGTCGCCGGCCCAGCACGGCCCCTGCTGCCATCGTCACCGATGTCCGGCTGTCCCCGGGGTCACCGGACGCGGCGGAGACGTCGATCAGTGCCGCGATGTCGCGCCCGTCGGCGACGAGTTGGAGCAGCGGCTCCGGGTCGAACAGCAGGTCGGGGGCGACTACGAGGGTATGGCCGTGGAAGTCCGGTGCGGCGCTCAGAACCACCTCCGCAGTGGCTGGCGCTTCCAGCCCTGGTGTGTGGACCAGGGTGACGCCTGCGGGATGGACGTCCCCGCCGTCGCGGCCGGTGACAACGGTGATGTTGTCGATGCCGGCGCGCCGGAGGGATCCGCACTGGAGTTCGGTGACGGTGCGGCCGTCGACGCCGGATCCGCCGGGCAGGTCGCTTCCAACGGCCAAAACGGCTCGCAGGCGACGGCCTGCCCTGCTGAGGAAGCGCTCCTCCGCCTGCTGCAGCGCGGCCATCCCCTGGAGATCGAAGACGGTGGCAAGCTCGGCGATGCGTGTCTCGATACCGCTGGTGCGGCCATCTCGCAAGATGGCCTCGAATGTCTCGCTCACTGCCGTGATCGACGCCCTCAGACCATGGTTCGCGTAGATCACCAGCTTCGCACCGGCTGCGGAAAGCTCCTCAGCGGTGATGGTGTGATAAGTGGTGGGGACAACAACGACGGGCAGTCGCTGCTGCCATTGACGCAGGAACTCCAGGACAGGTTCCGGGGATTCACCTTTCGCGTGGATGAGGACCGCGTCCGCGCCGGCCTCGGCATACGCCTCTGCCCTGCGCAGCGCTTCGTCCAGGCCCCAGCCGGCCACCAGGGCCTCGACCCGGGCGATCACCATCAGATCCGGTCCCACCTGGGCGCTCTTGGCTGCGGCGATCTTGCCGGCGAACTCGGTGATCGGTGCCAGCTCCTGGCGGCCGGGTATGAAGCTGTTCATCTTGGGGAACCGCTTGTCCTCGATCGAGACCGCAGCGATACCGGCCGCCTCGTACCGGCGGACCATGTGCATGACATTGTTCGCGTTGCCGTAACCGGCGTCGCAGTCGGCGACCACCGGAACGGCCACAGCGGCAGCCATCGACCTCGCCACTTCGAGAAGTTCGGTCATGGTGAGAATGTCCGCGTCAGGCAGAGCGTGCGAGGCGGACACCTCCAGACCGCTCGACCAGACACCGTCGAACCCGGCTCGCTCGGCGAGGCGTGCGCCGAGAGCGTTGTGCGCCCCCACGATCCTCACCGGACCGGGACGTTCGAACAGCGCCCGGAGTTGGGCGGCCCCGCCGACCCGGTGCCCCGGGGTCTGGGCAAGGACGTTTTCGGCACGCATCGCTGTAGGACCCCCGGGACCTCAGTCAGTCGACGAATCCCGGAGCCGGCGCCCGGGTGGTTTGGAGACTGCCCCGACGCCATTGTCCTGGGCGAGGTGGGACCGGAGCCTCCGCAGCCGGTGCCACTCTCAGCAGTTAAGCACAGGATTCCGGCCGTACGGCCGGTGATCAGGACTTGACCGAAAAGCATCCAACTACCCTTGACACGCGGGGGACTTGGCATTCCGGCAGCCCGCGCGGATCACCCCTGAACAGCGATCTGCCGTGGATGCAATGCGCATGACGGATCACCGTCCGGACGCCCCACCGTGATTGGCTCCATGTGCAGACATGTCCGCGATGGCGGACTCCGAAATGGTGAGACCTACCGGCGAGATCCAGCCGGTCGCAGCACCAACTGCACGGCCGGGCAAGTGATATGACCGGAGCGGTTGCCGTTTCGGGCCGGTAGCGTGGCCGCCGTGAGCGAGAAGACACGCAACCAGTTCAGGGCGCTCCAGGTCTTCGCGGACCTGGAGCCGTCGGGATTCACCATCGAGGACCTGCCGGCCAATCCGCTGCGGGCCCTGGAGGAGTGGATCCTCTCGGCAGCCGAGGCCGGGCAGGCTGAGCCCCACGCCATGACCCTGTGCACCGTCGACGCCGACGGGACGCCGTCCAGCCGGGTGCTGCTCTGCAAGGACATCGACGACGAGCGGCTCTACTTCGCCACCCACTCGGACAGCCGCAAGGGCCAGGAGATCGCCCGGAACCCGCGTGTCGCCGTCCAGTTCCACTGGCCGACGGTGGGCCGCCAACTGCGCATTGTCGGGGACGCCGAGGCGACCGGGCAAGCCGACAGCCGGCGGGACTTCGCCGAGCGCGGTCGCGGCTCGCGGCTCTCCGCGCACCTGCACAGGCCCACCCCGCCGGCGGACCGGGACGAGGTCCTGTCCGAGTACGCACGGCTGTCCGCGTCGTACCCCGACGAGGTGCCCTACTTGCCGAGTTGGACCCTCTACGGCATCCGGCCGAACGAACTGGAGTTCTGGGAGGCCAGCCCGGACCGCATCCACACCCGGGTGATCTATCGGCGCGAAGCGGGCGGCTGGCAGACCGAGTACCTCTGGCCGTGACTGACCGGACCGCAACGCCACACCGCCGCAACGTCCTGCTGATCGTCGCGGACCAGCTCCGCGCAGACGCGTTGGGCTGCTACGGCGCCCTCCACGCACGAACCCCGCACCTGGACGCGCTGGCCGCCAGAGGTACGCGCTTCGAGCGGCACTACTCCGTGACCGCGCCGTGCGGGCCCGCCCGCGCGTCCCTGCTCACCGGTGTCTACCAGTCGATCCACCGCGTGGTAAGCAACCGTACCCGCGCCGACGACACGCGGCCGAACCTGGCGACCGCACTTGCCCCGGCCGGCATTGCTTCCCATGTCGTCGGCTACACCGACACCGTAGCCGAGGGGACATCGGGCGACGCCGAGACCGTCCCCAGGGGATTCAACTGGCATACCAGGTTCAACCTCAACCGTGCAGGGCTGCGCTCATGGCTCGACCAACTGGCCTCGCACGGGCAGCTGGTGCCCGACGACCCGATGGACGTGCTGCTCCCCGCGCCGGGCAGCCGCAACCTCGCCCGTTACCCGGCCGAGCTCAGCGACACCGCCTTCGTTGCCGACCGCACCATTGCCTGCATGACCGGACTGCAGGACCAACCCTGGCTCATCCTGGCGACGTTCCTGCGCCCGCATCCACCCTGGGTGGCGCCGTTCCCCTACGATCGGCTGCACGACCCGGCCGATATGGCGGCCCCTCTCCGGGCAGCGAGCCCGGCGGAGGAGGGCAGACGCCATCCCTTCCTGCGCCACTGGGTCGGGCGTGACGTACCGGACACCGCTCCCGCAGACCTGACCGCGGAAGCCATCGCCGCGCACCGGGCGACCTACTTCGGGCTGGTGAGCGAGGTGGACCATCACGTCGGACGGATCCTCGCCGCCCTGGAGAACCTCGGCCGAGCGCACGACACTCTCGTCGTGGTCACCGCCGACCACGGCGACACACTCGGCGATCACTGGAGCCTTGGGACGGGAGGCTTCCGGGAGACCGCCTACCGGGTGCCCCTGATTGTCGCCGCCCCCGACCGACGAGCCGCCGCGGCAGTGACCGCTCCCACAGAATCGGTGGACGTCGCGCCGACCGTACTCGACTGGGCTCGGGCGCCGGCACTGCCGTGGAGCAGCGGGCACTCGCTTCTTCCGCTCCTGTCCGACCCGGCGGAACGCACGCCATGGCCCCGATCCGAGATCGTCCACGAATTCGATTTCCGCGACCCGGTGGACCACATTCCGGAACGGGTGATGAGCCTCAGCCCACAGGAGTGCAACCTCGCGGTCCTGCGCGGACCGCGCTTCACCTACGTCCACTTTCCGGCACAACGGCCCCTGCTTTTCGATCAGTTGATGGACCCGGGGGAATGCCGGAACCTCGCCGAACTACCGCAGTACGGGCAGGTGCTGGCCGACTGCGCCCGCCGCCTGCTGGACCATCGGATGCGGCACGTCGACCAGGCGCGTACAGATCTTGTCGCCACGGCCGCACCGGCCACGGGCAATGGCCCCGCCCCGAGTCCTCCCAGGAGAGTCACATGACCCCGGCCACCGCTGACCCGTCGGACCTGCCGAATTTCCTGATCCTCAAAATCGGCGGGGGGCTGTTCTCCGTCAAGAGTCGCGACCACGACATCGACCACGACGCCGTCGCTGGTTACGTCAGGCAGGTCGCGGACCTGGCCGCGGCGGCGCCCGGCCGAATGGTGCTCATTTCGGGTGGAGGGTCCTACGGCCATGGAGCGGTGCGTCATCTGGATCCGGAGGATCCATGGGCAGCCCTCCCCCTCACCGGTGCCAACGCCGAGTTGCGCTGGATCTGGACCACAGCCCTCCAGCGGGCCGGAGCACGGGCATTCCCCGTCCAACTGGCAGCCGCCGCCGTGCTGGAGGAGGGCGGTGCGGTCGTCGGTGTCGGCAGCCTCCAGCGCCTCCTGGCCACCGGATCGCTGCCCGTACTCACCGGCGACTGCCTTCCCCACCCTGACGGCTCCTTGCGCGTAATCGGCAGCGACCACGTGCCGTCCGCGCTGCTCGGACTGTCGGCGGGCTCGGTCCGGGTCGCCATGCTCACCGACGTGGACGGTGTGCTCGACGACGGGCGGACCATCCCGTGGATCGATCCACGCGCGACCGGGCCCGCTCGCGAGGCCCTGCGGGTTGCACCCGACTGGGACACCACCGGGGCGATGGCCGGCAAGCTCGACGCCGTCCTCGACTGTGCCCGGCGCGGTGCCGAGTGCCTGATCCTGCGCGGTGACCCCGATCAGCCCGATCTGCGGCACCTGCTCCGCCCGGTGTCCGAATGGCCCGCACAGCTCCGGCACACCCGGATCGCCCCCAGCGAGCCGACGACCGGGCAACGGGTGGACGCAGTGCCCGCTTGACGACGCCGCGCCGTCTTCGGTGGACGAGTCCAGCGTGACCCCGCTTGATCGGTAAGGGCTGCGCGGTGGCGTGGAGGCTGGGGCCGCCCACCCGTACCACCGACACGGCGCAACGGTACGGGCGAGGGGCGTGCCGTCCCTCGCCCGTACCGGGTGCGGCTCAGCCCAGCCGTAAGTGGTGCAGCATCATCAGCCCGGCCGCCATGCCCGCCGCCGGGACCTCGCCGCGGGCGATCAGGTCGGGCACCAGCTTGAGCGGTATCCACTCGCGGCGCGAGGACTCGAAGGCGTCGCGGGGCTCCCCGGTCCAGGCCGCCTCCTCGCCCCAGTAGAAGTGGTGCCGGGCGTCGGTGAGGCCGTTGGACGGTTCCACGGTCAGCAGGGGGTGCAGCGGGCCGGGGCGCCAGCCGGTCTCCTCCTCCATCTCCCGGGCGGCCGCCGCGGCCGGCTCCTCGCCGTCCTCCACCACGCCCGCGGCCAGTTCCCAGCCCCAGCTGTCGGTGATGAACCGGTGCCGCCACAGCAGCAGCACCTCGTTCGCCGCGTTGACGACGGTCGCCGCCGCCACCGGGCGGAGCCGGATCACGAAGTGGTCGAGACGGCCCCCGTCGGGGAGCGCGACGTCGGCCAGATTGACCCGGAACCAACGGTTCTCATACACAGTCTGTTCGTTCAGGTTCGTCCATTGCACGGTTCTGCCACCTTCTTGCTCGTAGGTGGCCGTATCGCAGCAGACCAGGGCTCACAGCGGTACGCGCAGCGCCCCCTCGACCCGTTCGGCGGCCCGCTCCGCGTCCGCGCACCCGCTGGCGACCAGCTCCTCGCGCACCGTCCGCAGCCGGTCACGCAGCCGCTGCGACTCCATGCCGCGGGCCCGGTCCGCCATCTCGGTGGCCGTGACCGCAGCCCGGTCCGCCTCGCCCTGCCGCAGCTCGATGGTGGTCAGCATCGCGAGCCGGTGGACCATGCCCCGGTCGTGCGCGGGCGTGCTCACCGCCGCCACCGCGTGCTCCCGCGCCCCCGCGAGATCCCCGAGGCTCAACAGCGCCTCCGCCACCTGCACATCGACCAGCCCCGGCTGGACGTACCCGGTCTCGTCCGGCTCCCGGCCCGGCCGGATCCGGGCGGCCTCCGACTCGGCGTGGCCGATGCACGTCAGCGCGCCCACCCGGTCCCCGAGCCGGGCGTACGCCTTGGCCTGCATCGCGTGGAGGTCGGCGGCGAGGGCGGGGGTGATCTCGCGTCCCGCCGCGCGCAGGGCCGCCTCGGCGAAGGCCACGGACTGGCGGTACTCGGCCAGGAACAGCGACTGGTTGACCAGCAGGGCGATCACATAGCCGCCGAGCCCCCGGTCCCCGCTCGCCTTGGCCAGGCGCAGCGCCTGGTGGAAGTAGCGCTGGGCGAGGCCGTGCGCGTCGGAGTCGTAGGCGCAGATCCCGGCGACGGCCACCAACGCGCCCGTCGCGCGGTGCAGCTGACGCCCCGTCGTGTCGCTGTAGCCGCCCCGCAGCAGGGGGGCGGTCTCGGCGTTGAGAAAACCGACGACGCGCGAACGCGTCGCGATTCCGCCGGCCCTGCGGTACATCAGTTCGTAGTGGTCACGGGCGGCCCGCAGCGTTGCTATGTCGGCGGCACCGACCCGGTTGGGCCCGGCCCGTGACACATCGGCGTCCTCCGGCGGGTTCTCCCACTCCCAGACGGGCATCACCGCGGTGGTCCCGGTGGCGGCCGGCGCGGTGACGACGTACGGGCGCTGCTGGGCGTCCGACCGCCAGACGGCGGTGGCCCGTTCCACGAAGCCGGTGAGCGAGGAGCCCTGGGCGGGCGCGTGGCCGTCGGGGGCGGCCATGCCGATGTCGTCCAGCGAAACGGCCCGGCGCAGGCGGTTTCCGAGCACCTCGCAGATCAGGTCGGGCACCTCGCCGCGCGGGCGCTGGCCCTTGAGCCAGCGGGCGACGGCGGTGTGTTCGTAGCGCAGGCCCAGCCCCCGGGTGCGGCCGGCCCGGTTCACATGGGCGGCGAGTCCGGCCCGGGAGACGCCCGCCTCGTCGATCAGAGCCTCCAGCGCAGTGTTGGGCTCCCTTGGCCCCATGTCCCCCTCCGGTGGGTCGGCACGCCAGGACGTGTCGCCCCAGTGGAGCACGATTCACACGGGGTGTGAACGGAATGCCCGAACCGTCCCGCCGCGCACGCTGCCGCACGGACCGGCGGCTCGCTTGAATGAATCCCTCGCAGGACGCGGACGGGTCGCCTGCTCCCCCTCGTACAGCACGGCGACCGCCCCCCGCACAGTCCCCCGCCGGCCTGCCCGACACTCCGCGGCGGAGAGGACCTGCGAGACACAGGAGGGGCGTATCCGGTCTCCCGGATACGCCCCTCCTCATCGTGCGGAGCGGCTACGCGCCGCGCAGCACCGCGCCCGTACGCTCGGCGGCCAGCGCCACCGCCGCGTCCCGGGCGGCACTCGCCTCGTCGACCGTCAGCGTGCGGTCGCCGGCACGGAACCGCAGCGCGTACGCCAGGGACTTGCGCCCCTCGCCGATCTGCTCGCCCGTGAAGACGTCGAACAGCCGCAGCGACTCCAGGAGTTCACCCGCTCCCGCGCGCAGCGCCCGCTCCACGTCGGCGGCGGGCACGTCCTGGCCGACGACCAGCGCGACGTCCTGGGTGGCCACCGGGAAGGTGGAGATCCGCGGGGCTCGCAGGACGCCGTCCACGGCCTGCTCCAGGACGTCGAGGTCGACCTCCATGGCGCAGGTGCGCTCGGGCAGGTGGAGCTCCTTGATGACGCGCGGGTGCAGCTCGCCCGCGTGTCCGAACAGGGTCTCCTCGCCGGCGACCGTCACATACAGCGCGGCGCAGCGGCCCGGGTGCCAGGGGGCGTGCCGGTCGGCGCGGACGCTGACCTCGACACCGGCCTCGCGGGCGACGGTGCGCGCCGCCTCGACGGAGTCCGCCCAGTCGGCGGGGCGGCCCTTGCCCCACCAGCCGGCCTGCTCGCGGGCGCCCGCGAGGACTACGGCGGCGTGGCGCGGCTGGCGCGGCAGCGCGGCGTCGAGCGAGGCGATCTCCTCGTCCGACGGGCGCCGGTCGACGGGCAGCCGGACGGGCTTGGTCTCCTGCCCCGACGGCCTGAAGACCAGACCGGTCTCGAAGAGCGCGAGGTCGTGGCTGCCGCGGCCGTCGTTGCGCCGCAGCGCGCCGAGGAGGCCCGGCAGCAGCGTGGTGCGCAGCGAGGGCTCCTCGTCGGAGATCGGGTTGACCAGCTCGACGGTGCGGCGGCGGTCGTCGTCCGCCTCCAGACCGAGCTGGTCGAGGACCGCCTCGCCGGTGAACGGGTAGTTCAGCGCCTCGACGTAGCCCGCGCCCGCGAGCGCCCGGCCGACGCGGCGGTGCAGCCGCTGGCGGTCGGTGAGCCCGCGGCCGGAGGGCGGCGTCGGGAGGGTGGAGGGGAGGTTCTCGTAGCCCTCCAGCCGGATGACCTCTTCGGCGAGGTCGTTCGGCTCGTTCAGGTCGGGCCGCCAGGACGGGGTCGTGACGAAGAGCTCGTCCTGCCCGTAGACGTCGCAGCCGACCTCCTGGAGGCGGCGCACGACGGTCTCGCGGCCGTAGGTGACACCGGCGACCTTGTCGGGGTGGTCGGCGGGCATCGTGATGGTGCGGGGCGCGGAGGGGGCGGTCACCTCGGTGACACCCGCCTCGGCCGTGCCGCCGGCCAGGAGCACCAGCAGGTCGACGGTGCGCTGCGCGGCAGCGGCGGCGGCCTGCGGGTCGACGCCGCGCTCGAAGCGCTTGGACGCCTCGGAGGGCAGCTTGTGGCGGCGCGCGGTGCGGGCGATCGAGATCGCGTCGAAGTGCGCGGCCTCGATGACGACCTCGGCGGTGTGCGCGCCCTCGGCGGCGTCCGCGATCTCCGTGTCGGCGCCGCCCATGACGCCCGCGAGGCCGATGGGGCCGCGGTTGTCCGTGATGACGAGGTCCCCGGCGTCCAGGACGCGGACCGCGTCGTCGAGCGTGGTGAGCTTCTCGCCCTGCTCGGCGCGGCGCACCCCGATCGGCCCGTCGATGCGGGTGCGGTCGTAGGCGTGCAGCGGCTGGCCGAGTTCGAGCATCACGTAGTTGGTGACGTCGACGGCGAGCGAGATCGGCCGCATGCCCGCCTTCTGGAGCCGGCGCCGCATCCAGATCGGGGTACGGGCCTCGGGCTGGAGTCCGACGACGGTGCGCGCGGTGAAGCGGGAGCAGCCGATCGGGTCGGAGACCTCGACCGGGTAGCCGTACGCGTTGGGCGCGGGCACGTCCAGGAGAGCCGGGTCGCGCAGCGGCAGGCCGTAGGCGGTGGCGGTCTCGCGGGCGACGCCCCGCATCGACAGGCAGTAGCCGCGGTCGGGCGTGACGGCGATGTCGAGGACCTCGTCCACGAGTTCGAGCAGCTCGATGGCGTCGGTGCCGGCCTCGTGCTCCGGCGGCAGCACGATGATGCCGTGCGTACCGTCGTCGCCCATGCCGAGCTCGTCGGTGGAGCAGATCATGCCGTGCGAGGTCTTGCCGTACGTCTTGCGGGCGGCGATCGCGAAGTCGCCGGGCAGCACGGCGCCGGGCAGGACCACGACGACCTTGTCGCCGACGGCGAAGTTACGGGCTCCGCAGACGATCTCCTGCGGCTCGCCGGTGCCGTTGGCCGTGCCGACGTCCACCGTGCAGAAGCGGATCGGCTTCTTGAAGCCCTCCAGCTCCTCGATGGTCAGCACCTGTCCGACGACCAGCGGGCCGGTGAGGCCGGCGCCGATCTGCTCGACCGTCTCGACCTCCAGGCCGACGGCGACGAGCTTGGCCTGTACGTCACGGCCGGTCTCGGTGGCCGGCAGGTCGACGTACTCCCGCAGCCAGGAAAGCGGGACGCGCATCAGATCTCCATCCCGAAGGGCCGGGTGAACCGGACGTCACCCTCGACCATGTCTCGCATGTCTTCTACGTTGTGGCGGAACATCAGCATCCGTTCGATGCCGAACCCGAAGGCGAATCCGCTGTACTTCCGGGGGTCGACGCCGCAGGCGGTGAGCACCTTGGGGTTGACCATGCCGCAGCCGCCCAGCTCGATCCAGCCCTCGCTGCCGCAGGTGCGGCAGGGGCGGTCCGGGTTGCCGACGGACGCGCCGCGGCAGACGTAGCAGACCATGTCCATCTCGGCGGACGGCTCGGTGAACGGGAAGAAGTTCGGGCGCAGCCGGGTCTTCATGTCGGCGCCGAAGAGCGCCTGGACCATGTGGTCGAGGGTGCCCTTCAGGTCGGCCATGGTGAGGCCCTCGTCCACGGCCAGCAGCTCGATCTGGTGGAAGACCGGGGTGTGCGTGGCGTCCAGCTCGTCGGTGCGGTAGACGCGGCCGGGGCAGACGACGTAGACGGGGGGCTCGCGGTCGAGCAGCGTGCGGGCCTGGACCGGCGAGGTGTGGGTACGCAGGACGACACCGGACTCGTCGTTCTTCGCGCCGTCGGCGCCCTGGACGAAGAAGGTGTCCTGCATCTGCCGGGCCGGGTGGTCGGGCACGAAGTTCAGGGCGTCGAAGTTGAACCACTCGGCCTCGGCCTCGGGGCCCTCGGCGATCTCGTAGCCCATGGCCACGAAGACGTCGGCGACGCGCTCCATGAAGGTCGTCAGCGGGTGGCGGGCGCCGGCCGGGGTGCGGTCGTAGGGCAGGGTGACGTCCACCGCCTCCTCGACCAGGACGCGGGCGTCCCGCTCGGCCTCCAGCTCCGCCTGGCGGGCGGCGAGGGCCTTGCCCACGGCACCGCGGGCCTGGCCGACGCGCTTGCCGGCCTCGGCCTTGGCCTGCGGGGGCAGCGCGCCGATCTCGCGGTTGGCGAGCGAGAGGGGCGAGGTGCCGCCGGTGTGCGCGGTCTTCGCCTGGGCGAGCGCGTCGAGGTCGCCCGCGGCGGCGAAGGCGGCGAACGCCTCGTCCCGCATGCGCTCGATCTCTTCCGGTTTCAGTGCCTCGACCTCGACTGGGTCGTACGACTTGTTCGGTGCCGACATCTCTTCCCGTACTTCCGATTGGCTGGTACTGCGCTTACCGGGGGATACCCCCGGGCCCCCGTGGCCCCGCTCGACGCCAGGAGGGCACAAAGGTGCCAAGGGTCGAGTCTAAGGGTCACGAGATGTGCGGGGCGCCCGTGGGCCGCTCGGGCCCGCTACTGCATGTAGGCCGGCGTGCTCACGGGCAGCATAAATCGGAACTCGGCGCCGCCTCCGGGGCCGCGGCCGACCGTGATGGTGCCGCCGTGGGCCTCGACGATGCCCTTGACGATGTAGAGGCCGAGGCCCGTGCCGCCGCGCTTGCTCCCCCGCCAGAACCGGGTGAAGACACGGCTCATGGACTCCTCGGGGATGCCGGGACCTTCGTCGCTCACGGTGACGGCCGCTCCCCTCTCGTCGCTCTTCGCCGGTGCGGGTGCCACGTCGATGGTGACAGTTCCCTCGCCGTGGCGCACCGCGTTTTCCAGCAGGTTGCCGAGGACCTGGTCGACCTTGTCGGGGTCGGCCCACACGGCGGGCAGCGGCTGGCAGGTGCGGACGAGGAAGCGGCCCGGGTCCTGGCCGGCCGCCGTGTGCGCCCGGACGTGGCGCTCGACGGCTGCGGAGAGGTCCACGGGCTGGCGCCGCAGCTCCAGGCGGCCCGAGTCGATCCGGGAGATGTCCAGGAGCTCGGTGATGAGCCGGGTGACCCGGTTGGCGTCCGCGTAGACGGTCTCCAGCATCAGGCGCTTCTGGGCGTCCGTGAACCGCTCCCATTTGGCCAGGAGGGTCGCGGTGAAACCCTTGACCGAGGTCAGCGGCGAGCGCAGTTCGTGGGCGACGGTCGCGATCAGCTCGGCGTCGCTGCGCTCGGTACGGCGCCGGGCCTCGGTGCCGCGCAGGCTGATCACCAGCCGGCTCACCGGTCCGGTGGGGCTCTCGCGTACGTAGCGGGCGGAGACGAGGACCTCGCGGCCGCCGGGCAGCAGGAGGTTGCGCTCGGGCTGGCCGACGCGGGTGGCGAGGCCGCCGTAGGGGTCGGTCAGCTCCCACCAGCGGCGGCCCTTGAGGTCCTCCAGCGGCAGTGCGTGCTCCACCGGGCGGCCGAGGGCGGCGGCCCTGGGGACGGCGGTGATGCGGACGGCGGCGGCGTTGAAGCAGATGATCCGGCCGGTCTCGTCCGCGACGACCAGCCCGTCGGGGAGGTCGTCGGGGTCCAGCGCCTGTCCGCCGGGGCCGGTGCCCGCGACGGTCACGCCGTCCGGCTCACCGGCGGCGCGCACGACGGCCGTGCGTGTCGCCCGCGGCCCGCTCATGCCGACAGCCATATCCCGTACCCCACCTCTCGAACCGGTGCAGTGGGCCCCCGAGTTCGTCACCCTACTAGTCGTCGGTGACGGAGCGACACCCTGCGGGGACTCTCCGCTGGGGACAGGGGTGCGTGGCGGGGTCAGCCGGCCGTGCGGCGGGGGCGCTGGGCGCGCGCGGAGGCGTACAGGCAGACCGCGGCGGCGGTGGCGAGGTTGAGGCTCTCGGCCTTGCCGTGGATCGGGACCCGCACGACGGCGTCGGCCAGGGCGCGGGTCTCCTCGGGCAGGCCCCACGCCTCGTTGCCGAAGACCCAGGCGGTGGGCCCGCCCATCGTGCCGGCGTCGAGTTCGTCGTCCAGGTCGTCCGCTCCGGCGCCGTCGGCGGCCAGGATGCGCACGCCCGCCGCGCGCAGCCCCCGTACCGCCTGCTCGACGGGCACGCCCACGGCGACCGGCAGGTGGAAGAGCGAACCGACCGAGGCACGGACCGACTTGGGGTTGTACAGGTCGACGGAGGCGTCGGTCAGGACGACCGCGTCGGCTCCCGCGGCGTCGGCGCAGCGCAGCACCGTGCCGGCGTTGCCGGGGTCGCGGACGTGGGCCAGGACGGCGACCAGCTTGGGCCGGGCGGCGAGGATCGATTCGAAGGGCGAGTCGAGGAAGCGGCAGACCCCGATCAGCCCCTGCGGGGTGACGGTCTGGGAGACGTCGGCCAGGACGTCGCCGTCGGCGAGGTGGACGCGGGCGCCCGCGTCGTGGGCGGCTTCGATGATGGGCGCGTAGCGCTCGGCGGCCTCGACGGTGGCGAAGAGTTCGGTCAGGGTCGGCTCGCCGTCGTCGCCCCGGTGGACGGCGGCCTCACGCACGGCCTGCGGCCCCTCGGCGATGAACCTGCGCTCCTTGCCGCGGAAGTTGCGCCTGGCCAGCCGCCGGGCGGCGGCGACCCGTGGCGAACGCGGGGAGATCAGTTCAGGGATGCCCATGATCGGCGGCGAGCCTCTCTGCGTACGAGGGTGCGGGTCGTGACAGGTGGTGACGGGGCGTGCAACGCACCGGACCCGCAGACGGCGAGCGCCTGCGGGTCCGGTTCGGAAACCGAGAAGTGCGGCCTGGATCAGGCGGCCTTCGGGGCGTTGACGTCGCTCGGGAGGGCCTTCTGGGCGACCTCGACGAGGGCGGCGAACGCGTTGGCGTCGTTGACCGCGAGCTCGGCCAGGATCTTGCGGTCCACCTCGACGTTGGCGGCCTTCAGACCCTGGATGAGGCGGTTGTACGTCATGCCGTTCTGGCGGGCAGCGGCGTTGATGCGCTGGATCCACAGCTGACGGAAGTCGCCCTTGCGCTTCTTGCGGTCGTTGTAGTTGTAGACCAGGGAGTGGGTGACCTGCTCCTTGGCCTTGCGGTACAGGCGCGAGCGCTGTCCGCGGTAGCCGCTGGCCTGCTCCAGGATCGCCCGGCGCTTCTTGTGTGCGTTGACTGCCCGCTTGACGCGTGCCACTTGTTAACTCCTTGTAGCGGGGCCGTGGTCGTACTCACACGGCCCGGAAACGAATTGGTCCCGGTCGGATCGAGGGCGCGTCCCCGGACTGGGCGGGGACGGCGGCCTCACTTGCCGAGAAGCTTCTTGATCTTCTTGGCGTCGGCCGGAGCCACGACGACCGTGCCGGTCAGCGAGCGGGTCTTCTTGGACGACTTGTGCTCAAGAAGGTGGCGCTTGCCGGCCCTCTCGCGGAGCACCTTGCCGGAGCCGGTGATCTTGAAGCGCTTGCTGGCACCGCTGTGCGTCTTGTTCTTCGGCATCGCGCCGTTCTCTCCTCGTCAGTGGCGCCCCTCTCGGTGCGGGGCACCGGACCTCAGGGGCGTCAGATCTTCATGGGATTCCGGGGGGACCCGGGGGGCGCCTGGATGGCGGCCCCCGAAGGTCACGCCTCGGAAGGTGTCTCGGCCTCGGGCGCCTCGGCCGGAGCCTCGGGCGCCTCGGCCGGAGCCTCGGGCGCCTGGTCCGCGGGCCCGGCGTCGGGGGTGTTGTTCCCCTGGCGCTCCGCCTTGCGGGCGGCCTGGGCCTCGCGGGCCTCGGCCATGGCTTCGGTCTTCTTCTTGTGCGGGCCCAGAACCATGATCATGTTCCGGCCGTCCTGCTTCGGGTTGGACTCGATGAAGCCGAGTTCCTCCACGTCCGAAGCGAGACGCTGGAGCAGCCGGAAGCCCAGCTCGGGGCGGGACTGCTCGCGACCACGGAACATGATCGTGATCTTGACCTTGTCGCCCTGCTTGAGGAACCGGACGACGTGACCCTTCTTGGTGTCATAGTCGTGCGGGTCGATCTTCGGCCGGAGCTTCATTTCCTTGATGACCGTGTGCGCCTGGTTCTTGCGCGCCTCACGGGCCTTCATGGCCGACTCGTACTTGAACTTCCCGTAGTCCATGAGCTTGCACACGGGCGGACGGGCGGTAGCCGCCACCTCGACCAGGTCGAGGTCGTACTCCTGTGCGAGTTCCAGGGCCTTGGCAAGCGGAACAATCCCGACCTGCTCGCCACTGGGACCGACAAGTCGCACCTCGGGCACGCGAATCCGGTCGTTGATGCGGGGCTCGGCGCTGATGGATCCTCCTCGGTAGCACCACGCGGCCGCCTGGCGGACAGCCGCGTAACGTCTGTTTCGACGGACCAACCGCATCGGAGCAAGAAAAATGCCCCGGACGGGACACAGGCGGGGCTCCTGGCAAACCGGAACACCGCCACGGTGAACCGCGGGGCGCATCGGGCGGTTCCATCGTCCGTACGGAACGATGGGCACCACCTGACCGGTGACCCGCCGCCCTGAGGACGGCCAGGTGGGAGATCGGAGCCTCCACTTGTGGGCCGGGCACATAGCTGCCCAGCCGGTCGTTACACAAGGTTAGCAGCTCGGCGGGGCCCGCACCAACCGGCCCACACACCCGCTCCCGCGGGCGGAGGGCCGGCGCCGTGGGCCTATCGTAAGGCGCATGAGTGACGCGACCCCCAGCAGTGATTCCCCCGGCTTCGACGAGATGGCCCGCGACATCGCGGAGGTGCCCGCCGTCGAGGTGATCGTGACGGTCGCGGTCAACCTGATGAGCGCCGCCGCCGTGAAGCTCGGGCTGACCGAGGACGGCGACGACCACAAGGACCTGGACGAGGCCCGCAAGCTGGTCCACGCGCTGGCCGGACTGCTGGACGCGAGCACCACCGAGATCAGCTCCTTCCACGCTGCTCCGCTGCGTGACGGCCTGAAGTCCCTCCAGCTGGCCTTCCGCGAGGCCTCGCTCGTCCCGGACGAGCCGGGCAAGGGGCCGGGCGAGAAGTACACCGGCCCGGTCTTCGGCTGAGCGCCGCCCGCCCCTTCCTCCGTACGTACCCGAATGAGCCCCCTGCCGGTCCTTCCGGCAGGGGGCTCATCGCGTCGCGGGCGCGGGTCAGACCTCGGCGGTCGCCTCGGCGGTGGCCTCCCCGCCGCGCATCGAGGGGTGGGTCAGCCGGTGGGCGAGCGCCGCGAGCAGGCCGCCGACCAGCGGGGCCACGATGAACAGCCACAGCTGGGAGAGGGCGGCGCCACCCGCGAACAGGGCCGGGCCCAGGCTGCGGGCCGGGTTGACCGAGGTGCCGGTGAGCGGGATACCGACCAGGTGGATCACCGCGAGGGAGATCCCGATGGGCAGTCCGTCGAAGCCCACGACCGCCACCTTGTGGGTCACCGCGAGGACCACGAAGACCAGCAGGAAGGTGAGCACGATCTCGGCGAGGAAGGCGCCGCCGAGGTTGATGTGCACGTCGGAGCGGCTGCCGTAGCCGTTGCTGCCGAACTTTCCGCTGGTCTTCAGCCCCGGCACCTGCTTGGCCAGCAGGAACAGCAGCGCCGCCCCGGCGATACCGCCGAGGAACTGCGCGATCCAGTACGTGACCGCGGTGCGCACGTCGATCCGCCGGGCGGTCAGCATGCCCAGGGTGACCGCCGGGTTGAGATGGCATCCGGAGATCGGACCGAGGGCGTAGGCGAGCGCGAGGAGTACGAAACCGAAGGCCAGGGCGATGCCCACGGTCCCGATGTACTCGACGCACAGCACCGCCGCTCCCACGGCGAAGAAGACCAGCAGCAGGGTGCCGAGAAACTCCGACACGGCTGTCCGCGTCTGCATACAACCACCTCGCGAAGATCGTCCCTTTTCTTCGCAATTCTCCGGCCGGTCGCGGTGTCGCGCGCGCTGAGCCGTACGGGTGATCAGCGCGTGAACAGGGCCTCACCGGGCGTGTGCGCTCCGGCCGGGAGAAGCGCGAGGTCCAAGCCCCGCACCAGCCGGGCGCGCAGCACCTCGTCGGCCGCCAGGGCACGGGCGACGCGGGCCGCCGCCTCGGCGGGGTCGGTGCCCGCCGCGAGGACCAGGGCGAGGGTGCCGTCCGCGCTGCCCGGCCCGAGGTGGGCGCTGAGCACGGCGGGTTCGGCGGCGACCGCGTCCCGTACGGCGGCGGTGACGGCGGGGTCGTCCAGCGGGTTCGCGCTGGTGCGGCCCTCGGCGAGGGCGAGCAGGGCCGGTCCTGTCAGCTCGAAGGCCACCGGGCCCGCGAGGTCGAGCACCACCGTGTCGGCCTTCTCGTGCGCGGCGGCCCGGAGCGCCTGGTGCAGGGGTACGGCGACGGGCCGGGCCTGCGGGTCCCAGCGGGCCAGCGAGGCGGTGGAGGTGAAGGCGGGCAGCGCGCGGCGGCCGCCGGCCTGGAGGGTCGGGACGGCCATGTCGCTGGTCTTCTCCCGGCGCAGGCCCCTCTCGTCCTCCTCCACCTCGCCGAGCACGGCCACGACGGGGACCAGGAGCCGGGCCCCCCGTAGCGCTTCGAGCACCGGTTCGACGGCGGTGCGGTCCTCGGCCCAGGCGGCCAGCGCCCCGGCCAGTGCGGGGTCGGCCGTGCCGTCGTCGTCGGAGTAACCGGGGTCCGGAATGTTCTTCTGCTCCACAGGGCGAGCGTAGTGCCTGGTCGTTCTCATCCTGCCGACAGGTGGGGCCCAGCCCGTTCTCAGCCTCGGTTCCTAGCGTCCGGACCATGCCCCGACACCGCGTGCGCCGATCCGTTCCGCCCGTCTCCCTGGCGGCCGCCGTCATGCTGGCCGCGTCGGCCGCGACGGGCACGTACCTCGTGGGGCGCTCGCCGGACCGGGCGCCGGCCGCCGTCGCCTCCGTATCGTCGGCGTCGCCGGCCTCGTCGCCGGCGTCCGCGGAGTCGAGTGAGGAGCCGGTGGTGGATCTGGACGCGGAGCTGGCCGGGGCCGTCGCACCGCTGCTGGGCACGGCGCCCGGGGCGGCGCTCTCGGTCGCGGTGCTGGACAGCGGGGGCGGGGCGCGCGCGGTGTACGGGGGCGGGAAGGCGGCGTACGACACGGCGAGCATCGTCAAGGTGGACATCCTGGCGGCGCTGCTGCTGCGGGCGCAGGACGAGGGGCGCGAGCTGACCGCGGACGAGCGCGCGCGGGCGGCCGCGATGATCGAGAAGAGCGACAACGACTCGGCGACCGCGCTGCTGGCGGCGGTCGGCGGGGCGGCCGGGCTCGACGCCGCGAACGAGCGGCTGGGGCTGACGGCCACGACCGCCGCGCAGGCGTGGGGGCTGACCAGGACCACGGCGGCCGACCAGCTGACGCTGCTGGGGGCGGTGTTCGGTACGGAGGCGGACGCGGAGCTCGGCGCGACGTCCCGGGCCTATGTGCGGGGGCTGATGTCCCAGGTGGAGGCCGACCAGCAGTGGGGCGTGTCGGCCGCGGGCGAGAGCTGGGCGCTGAAGAACGGCTGGATGCCGCGTTCCGCCACCGGGCTGTGGAACGTCAACAGCATCGGCCGGGTGACGGCGGACGGGCACACCTACTTGGTGGCGGTGCTCTGTGACGGCGGGCAGACCAAGGAGTCGGGCATCTCGCTGGTCGAGTCAGCGGCGAAGGCGGCCGTGGAGGTGCTGAAGGCCGCGCGGTGAGGGCGGGCGGGGTCAGCGGCGCCGGGCGAACGGGGAGCGGCCGTCGCGCCCGCGCCACAGCACCACGGCTCCCGCGAGCAGGAGCACCCCCAGGCCGCCGGCCGCCGGGGCGAGCCAGCCGGCCGGTCCGTCGTCCTCGGGCTCGGGCGTGGGTCCGGTGCCGAAGTACCGCTTGCGGTAGCCGGCGGTGTCGGCGCCCGCGTCGGCGGGGCGCAGGGCGGCGCCCGCCTCGATGGCCGCGGCCGGGTCGACGATCCCGTAGCCGCGCGCGTCGTCGCGGCCGGAGGCGGGGGCGTCGCGCGCGGTGTCCGTGAGGAGCTTCCTGATCTGCGCGGGCGAGAGCCCGGGGTGGGCGGACCTGACGAGGGCCACCGCCCCGGAGACGAACGCGGCGGCCGCCGAGGTGCCCCACTCCACGTAGTACTTGCGGTCGGGGGCCGGTACGACGATGTCGTCGCCGGGTGCGCTCACGGTGGCGTACCAGCGGCGGGTGGAGAACGAGGCGTGGGTGCCGTACCGGTCCACGGCGGCGGCCGCGATCACTCCGGGGTAGGCGGCGGGGTACGAGATGTGGTCGCCCTTCTCTCCCCCGTTGCCGGCCGAGGCGACGACGACGGCGCCCTTCTTCAGCGCGTACTGGACGGCTGCGTCCTCGCCGGGCTCGGGGTGTGCGGACTCGCTGTCGTCACCCAGGGAGAGGTTGATGACGTCGGCCCCGTGGTCGGCGGCCCAGCGGATGCCGTCGGCGAGTGCCGTGCCCCGGGTCCTGCGGGCCTCGGCGCGGGCCGGGTCGCTCGCTTCGAGGATGACGCGCACCGGCAGGATCCTCGCCTCGGGGGCGATGCCGAGCACACCGTCGGCGCGGCCCTCGCCGTGGCCCCGGCCCGCGATGATCCCGGCCATGGCGGTGCCGTGCCGGGCCCAGGCCTTGTCGCCGCGGACCGCGCCGAAGCCGATCATGTCCTTGCCGGCCAGGACCTGGCCCGCCAGGTCGGGCAGGCTTCCGTCGACCCCGGTGTCGACGACGGCGACGGTGACGCCCTTGCCGCGGGTGGTCTGCCAGGCCCGGTCGGTGTGCAGGGCGTCCAGGCCCCACTGCTGGGCCCGGATGGTGTCCGCGGCGGCCGGGGTGGCGGGCAGCAGCGCGAAGGCGGTGGCCGCGCAGAGGGCGCCCAGGAAGCGGCGGCGGGCGCGGCGGGTCATTCCGGCTTCTCCGTGAGGTCGGCGATCTTGGTGCGCAGGACGCGCTCGACGCGGTCGGCCATGCCCTTGGCCTCGTGGCCGAGTCCGGCCTGCGCGGCGGCGGTCGTGGCGCCCGACGCCATGGCCCGGTCGGCGGGCTGGGGCGAGGCGGTCACGCGCCCGTCGGCGAACCCGGACACGGCGTAGACGACGACGGGCAGCTCGCTCAGCACCCGCACGGACCAGCTGGCGCGCTGCCGGTTGCCGAACGCGGCGGCGGGGCTGTTGTCCACGGGGTAGGTGCGGGGCAGCAGGTCGGCGCGCCGGTCGAGGTGCTCGTCGGCGAACCGGGTGCTCAGGGCGCGCATCGCGTCGGTGTCGCCCTCGGTGAAGACGAGCCCGACGGTGGTGACGCTGCTGGCCGTCGCGTCCGTGTAGGTGGCGCGCAGCACGTGCGCGCAGCCGGCCGGGCGGAGCGTCTTGGCCAGCAGGGGGTCCAGTGCGGTGGCGCAGCCGCTGTCCGGGGCGACGGCGAGCCTGGTCCAGACCCGGTCGGCCCCGCCGGGCCCGGCGCCGTTCCCCTTGAGGGTGCGGGGGAAGAGGGTGTCCACGGGGATGCTGTGCCAGGCGTCGCGGCCCACGGTGTAGGCGCTGCGGGCGACCGGGTCGGCGGTGGAGTCGCTGATGAGCCAGCTGCCGGTGGCGGCTCCGCCGATCAGTCCGAGACCGAGCACGGCGCAGACGCCGGCGGCCACGGTCCGGTACGGACGCCGGAAGTGCGCGGGGGGCTTTCCGGGGAGCGGCGGGGCCGTCGGGGGCGGTGGGGCACTCGTGCCCGGATACCAGGTCGGGGGGAAGTACGGGGCCGGGGGCGGCGGGCTCGCGGGACGCGGCGGGGTGGTCGGGCGGGGCGGGACGGGAGCGCGCTGCGCCTCGGTACTCATCCGCCCCCCTGGTCCGTTCCGTACCGCGCGCGGACCCCGCCTTGGCCGGACGGGACGCCGCTCGCCGTGTGGGCGTCACTCTACGGGCTGCGGCGCCCCAGGTGGGAGCGGGCGGCCCGGCACCGGACGATCTGCGCGGATCGTCCCCCTCGGGGCTGTCCCGTAATCCCTGGCGGGCGTACGACGCCGGCTGCGGCCGCTCGCCGTGTGGCCGGAACACCCGGATACATCCGGTATGCGGACGGCCTTCCGCCTCGCGGCGCACCGCGCCCGACGCCGCGTGCTGATCCACCAGGGATTACGGGACAGCCCTTACCCAGCGGTACAACCGTCTGGCAAGCTGCGGCCATGACTGCCCGTGCCACTGACCGGACCCGCTACGACCGGGCCACCGCACATCTCGACGCGCCCGTGGCCGTCGTCGATCTGGAGGCGTTCGACGCCAACGCCGACGACCTCGTGCGCCGCGCCGGCGGCAAGCCCATCCGCGTGGCGAGCAAGTCGGTGCGCTGCCGGGCCCTACTGGAACGGGTGCTGGCCCGGCCCGGGTTCGCCGGGATCATGTCGTTCACGCTCGCGGAGTCGCTGTGGCTGGCGCGCGCCGGGTTCGAGGACGTGCTGCTCGCGTATCCCTCCGCCGACCGGCCGGCGTACGCGGAGCTGGCCGCCGACCCGAAGCTCGCCGCCGCCGTGACGGTGATGGTGGACGACCACGCCCAGCTGGACCTGATCGACGCGGCGCGGGCGGGCGGCACCCAGGAGATCCGGGTCTGCCTGGAGCTGGACACCTCGCTGCGGATGCTGGGCGGCCGGGTCAGGATCGGGGCCCTGCGCTCGCCGCTGCGCTCCCCCGCCCAGCTGGCCGAGCTGGCCAGGTCCGTGGAGCGGCGGCCCGGCTTCCGGCTGGTGGGGCTGATGGCGTACGAGGGGCACATCGCGGGGGTCGGTGACTCGGTCGCGGGCCGGCCGCTGCGGTCCCGGGCGATCCGGCTCATGCAGGCGACGGCCCGCAGGGAGCTGGCGGTCCGGCGGGCCGAGGTGGTGCGGGCGGTGCGGGCCGTGGCGCCGGACCTGGAGTTCGTGAACGGCGGCGGTACCGGCAGCGTGCAGCACACCGCGGCGGAGGACGCCGTGACGGAGATCGCTGCCGGTTCGGGCCTCTACGTGCCGCGCCTGTTCGACAACTACACCTCGTTCACCGCGCGCCCGGCGGCGCTGTTCGCGCAGCCCGTGGTGCGCCGGCCCGGGGTCGGCGTGGTGACGGTGCTCGGGGGCGGCTACCCGGCGTCGGGGGCGGCAGGGGCGGACCGGCTGCCGGTCCCGTATCTGCCGGAGGGGCTGCGCTACGACCCGCAGGAGGGGCCCGGCGAGGTGCAGACCCCGCTGCTGGGCGCCCCGGCCGACGATCTGCTGATCGGCGACAAGGTGTGGTTCCGGCACGCGAAGGCCGGTGAGCTGTGCGAGCGGTTCGACACGTTGCGGCTGATCGAGGGCGACCGGGTGACGGCGACCGTGCCGACGTACCGGGGCGAGGGCCGCACGTTCCTCTGAGGCGCGTTCTACCGTTCGATCGCGCTGCCGACGCCGCCGTCGGTCGCGCTGTCGCCGATCGGCCGGATGCCCCGGGTGAGGGTGTCCATGAGCGTGAGCGGCGGTCCGTCGGGGCCGGCGTCGAAGGCGTACCGGACGATGACGGGCGACTCGCTGCCGACGGCCGAGGGGAAGGCGAGCGACTGTACGTAGCCGCCGGGGCCCTTGGCGGTGGTGACCTTCCAGCGGATGAAGTAGCCGGTGCGGCCGGCCACGGCGACCTCGCCCGCGGCGATCTGCCGGTGCGAGGTGATGCCGCCGTGGATGCGCCGGCCGACGTAGTCCTCCTCGTAGGCGCGGTCGGCGGCCTCGCCGATGTCCTCCTTGGCCAGCGCCTGCGGTGTGGTGGCGTCGGTGCCGCTCGGGGTCCGGGTGCTGACCGTTCCGTGGTAGCAGAAGGACGAGGAGGCCCCCGGGCAGTCGTAGGAGCCCTTGGTGCGGATGCTGAGGAGGCCGTCCCCGATGGCGCGCTCCGGCCGCTCCCAGCCGTCGGGGATGGGCAGGGTGATGCCGTTGAGCTGGTCCACGAGCACCGTGGGGTCCTGCGCCGACGGCGAGCCGGCCGGGGAAGGGCTTTCGCCGCCGGGGGCCGCGTCGTCCGTGCCGGTCCGGGTGGGTGTGCGCGTGGAGTGGGCCTGCGGGCTCGCGGGGTCCTCGTCGCCGCCGTTGCCGGTGAGCAGGACGGCCCCGGTCACGAAGGCGCCGACGACGAGCGCACCGGCCGCCACGAGCGCGACGGCTCGTGCGCTGCCGCCGCCCCTGCCGCCCGCCGGGGCGGCCGGCTGGTGCGCGGCGTACGGCGGGGCGGGGGCGGCGGCAGGTGCGACGGCGCGGATGTGGGCGGTCCAGGCCGTCCCGTCCCACCAGCGTTCGCTGCCGGGCGCGGACGTGTCCGGATACCAGCCGGGCGGGGTCGCGTTGCTCATCGCCCCACTCTAGAAGAGGCGATGCCCGGCGGGGACCCGGCTACAGGGGTGTGACGTAGGCGCCGGAGATGCCGCCGTCGACCAGGAAGTCGGTGGCGTTGACGAACGAGGAGTCGTCGCTCGCCAGGAACGCGACGGCGGCGGCGATCTCGGTCGCCTCGGCGAAGCGGCCGAGCGGGATGTGCACCAGCCGGCGGGCCGCGCGCTCCGGGTCCTTCGCGAACAGCTCCTGGAGCAGCGGGGTGTTGACGGGTCCGGGGCACAGCGCGTTGACGCGGATGCCCTCGCGGGCGAACTGGACGCCCAGTTCGCGGGTCATCGCCAGCACCCCGCCCTTGGAGGCGGTGTACGAGATCTGGGAGGTCGCGGCGCCCATCCGGGCCACGAAGGAGGCGGTGTTGATGATGGAGCCGCGGCCCTGGCGGCGCATGTAGGGCAGGGCCGCCTTGCAGCAGAGGTAGACGGAGGTGAGGTTGACGTCCTGGACGCGTTGCCACGCCTCCAGTCCTGTGGTGAGGATCGAGTCGTCGTCGGGCGGCGAGATGCCGGCGTTGTTGAACGCGATGTCGACCGATCCGTAGGTGTCGTCGGCGGTCCGGAACAGCTCCGCGACCTGTCCGGGGTCGGTCACGTCGACGCGTACGAAGGTGCCGCCGACCGCTTCGGCCGCCGCCTCGCCGGCCGCCGCGTCGATGTCGCCGCAGACGACGTGGGCCCCTTCGGAGGCGAGCCGGTGGGCGGTGGCCAGGCCGATGCCGCTGCCGGCGCCGGTGATGACGGCGGTGCGGCCGACGAGGCGGCGGCAGACGATCGAGTGGTCCGTGGTCATGGGGGTTCAGGCCTCCGTACTGAGGAAGACGTTCTTGGTCTCGGTGAAGGCGGCGAGGGCGTCGGGCCCGAGTTCGCGGCCGATGCCGGACTGCTTGAACCCGCCGAACGGGGTCCAGTAGCGCACCGCGGCATGCGAGTTGACGGAGAGGTTGCCCGCCCTGACGGCCTGGGCGACGCGCAGCGCGCGCCCCACGTCCCGCGTCCAGAGCGAGCCGGCGAGGCCGTACTCGGTGGCGTTGGCGAGCCGCACGGCGTCCGCCTCGTCCTCGAAGGGCAGCACGACGGCGACGGGCCCGAAGACCTCGTCGGTGGCGACGGGAGCGTCGGCGGGGGTGTCGGTGAGGACGGTCGGCGGGAACCAGAAACCGGGCCCCTCGGGGGCGCTTCCCCGGATCGCGGCGGCGCCCTCGGGGACGTAGCCGCGTACCCGTTCCAGCTGGGTACGGGAGATGAGCGGGCCCATCCGGGTCTTCTCGTCGGCGGGGTCGCCGACGACGACCGACGCGACGGCGGGGGCGAGGAGTTCCAGGAAGCGGTCGTACGCGGAGCGCTGTACGAGGATGCGGGTGCGGGCGCAGCAGTCCTGGCCCGCGTTGTCCAGGAAGGAGAGGGGTGCGGCGGCGGCCGCGGCCTCGATGTCGGCGTCGGCGAAGACGATGTTGGGGCTCTTGCCGCCGAGTTCGAGGGTGAACCGCTTCAGACTCTCGGCGCACTTGGCCATGATCCGCTTGCCGGTGCGGGTGGAGCCGGTGAAGACGATCTTGGCGACGCCGGGGTGTTCGACCAGGGCGTTGCCGGCCTCGTCGCCCGCGCCGGGCAGGACCTGGAAGAGGTGTTCGGGCAGGCCCGCCTCCAGGGCGATCTCGGCGAGCCTGAGGGCGGTCAGCGGGGTGGTCTCGGCGGGTTTGAGGACGACGGCGTTGCCGGCGGCGAGGGCGGGGGCGGTGCCCCAGGCGGCGATGGGCAGGGGGAAGTTCCAGGGTGCGATCACGCCGACGACGCCGAGGGGTTCCAGGAGGGTGAGGTCGATGCCGCCGGGGACGGGGATCTGCCGGCCGCTGAGCCGTTCCACTCCCCCGGCGGCGAAGTCGAGCAGGTCGCGGACGTTGCCCGCCTCCCAGCGGGCGTTGTTGATGGTGTGTCCGGCCTCCGTGACCTCCAGACGGGCCAGCTCCTCGGTGCGGGAGTCGACGGCGGCGGCGAAGCGGCGCAGCAGCCGGGCCCGGTCGGCGGGGGCGAGCGCGGCCCAGGTGCGCTGGGCGGCGACGGCGCGGGTGATGGCGGTGTGCACGCCGGCCGGGGTGGTGGCCGGGACGGTGGCCACGACCTCCCCGGTCGCCGGGTTCAGGACGTGGTGCTCGTGGATCACGCGGGCCTCACAGGCGTTCGAAGGAGCGGTGCCGGGGTCACGCGGGCGTCAGAGGCGTTCGAAGGAGCGGCGCAGCTCCCAGTCGGTCACCGCCGCGTCGAAGGCGTCCAGTTCGACGCGGGCCATGGTGCGGTAGTGCGCCACGACGTCCTCGCCGAAGGCCTCGCGGGCGATCTCGCTGGCCTCCCAGAGCGCGGCGGCCTCGCGCAGGGTGGCGGGGACCTGCTCGTAGGCGGCGGTGTAGGCGTTGCCCTCGCAGGGGTCGGGGAGTTCGAGCTTGTGCTCAATGCCGTGGAGGCCGGCGGCGACGAGGGCGGCGACGGCCAGGTAGGGGTTGACGTCGCCGCCGGGGAGCCGGTTCTCGAAGCGCAGCGAGTGGCCGTGGCCGACGACGCGCAGCGCGCAGGTCCGGTTGTCGTGGCCCCAGGCGACGGCGGTCGGGGCGAAGGAGCCGGGGCGCAGCCGCTTGTAGGAGTTGATGTTCGGCGCGAAGAGGAGGCTGAGGTCGCGCAGGGCGGCGAGCTGGCCGGCCAGGAAGTGCCGCATCACCGGGGACATGGCGCCGTCCTCGTCGGCCATGGCGGACCGGCCGGGGTCGGTGGTGGAGCGGAGCGAGAGGTGGATGTGGCAGGAGTTGCCCTCGCGCTCGTTGAACTTGGCCATGAAGGTGAGGGCGAAGCCTTCCTGGGCGGCGATCTCCTTGGCGCCTGTCTTGTAGACGGCGTGCTGGTCGCAGGTGACCAGGGCCTCGTCGTAGCGGAACACGATCTCGTGCTGGCCGGGGTTGCACTCGCCCTTGGCGGACTCGACGGCGAGGCCGGCGCCCGCCATCTCGTTGCGGATGCGGCGCAGCAGCGGCTCGACGCGGCCGGTGCCGAGGACGGAGTAGTCGACGTTGTACTGGTTGACCGGGGTCAGATCGCGGTAGCCGCGGTCCCAGGCCTGTTCGTAGGTGTCCTTGAAGACGATGAACTCGAGTTCGGTGCCGGCGTGCGCCGTGTAACCGTGCTCGGCCAGGCGTTCGAGCTGGCGGCGCAGGATCTGCCGGGGCGCGGCGGTGACGGGCGAGCCGTCGGCCCAGGCGAGGTCGGCGAGGACCATGGCGGTGCCCTCGTGCCAGGGGACCCGGCGCAGGGTGCCGAGGTCGGGGCGCATCGCGAAGTCTCCGTAGCCGTTGTCCCAGGAGGACATGGCGTAGCCGTCGACGGTGTTCATGTCGGTGTCGACGGCGAGGAGATAGGCGCAGCCCTCGGTGCCGTGCCGCACGACCTCGTCGAGGAAGAAGGGGGCGGCGAAGCGTTTGCCCTGGAGCCGCCCCTGCATGTCGGGGAAGGCCAGGACCACGGTGTCGATCTCGCCGCTGTGCACGAGGCGGCGCAGGTCTCCGAGGGCGAGCGGGGGTGTTCGGTCGGACACGGACGGGTCCTCTCCTCACGGGCCGGCAGGCGGTCCAAATCTATGGGCAGGGCGGGGGTTGTGGGTACGGTGCCGGGTGTTCCGCGCGCCGTGCGGGGGACGCTCCGTGCGAGGAGGAGTCCGGTGAACCGTCCGCTGATCGGGATCAGCACCTATCTGGAGACTTCGGTGCGCTGGGGCGTGTGGGACCTGCCCGCCGCGCTGCTGCCCGCCGGGTACGCGCGGATGGTGCGGGAGGCGGGCGGTCTGGCCGCGCTGCTCCCGCCGGACTCGCCGGACGCCGCGGCGGAGGCGGTGGCGCGGCTCGACGCGGTGGTGGTGGCGGGCGGGCCGGATGTGGAGCCCGCGCGGTACGGGGCCGGGCGCGATCCGCGGACCGGGCCGCCGGCGCCGGAGCGTGACGCCTGGGAGGCGGCGCTGATCGGTGCGGCGCTGGACGCCGGGACGCCGTTGCTGGGGATCTGCCGGGGGATGCAGTTGCTGAACGTGGTGTGCGGCGGCACCCTGACACAGCATCTGGACGGGCACGCGGGCCCCGACGGGGCGACGGGCGTGTTCGGTTCGCATCCGGTGACTCCGGTGCCGGGCACCCGGTACGCGTCGCTGGTGCCGGACGTGTGTGCCGTCCCCGCGTACCACCACCAGGCCGTCGACCGGATCGGCACCGGCCTGGTGGTCTCGGCGTACGCGGCGGACGGCACGGTGGAGGCGGTGGAACTGCCGGGTTCCCGCTGGGTCCTGGGGGTGCAGTGGCATCCGGAGGCGGGCGACGACCTCCGCGTGCTGCGGGGGCTGGTGGACGCCGCGACGAGGGCGGTGGACACCGCGACGGGGGCGGGGGCTCCCGCGACGGAGCTACCCGGCCCGCTCGCCCAGCCGTCGGCGTAGCCAGTCCAGGGCGGCGGCGCCCTGGGCCGCCTGGAAGGCCCGGAGCGTCGGCAGGCCCGGCGGGGCGGGGCGCAGCGCGTGCTGCGCGAAGTAACCGGCCATGGCGGCGAGTACGGCGGTGACCGCGCCGGGGTCCGCGTCCCGGCCGAGCGGGTGGGCGGTGAACAGGGCCTCCGGGTCCGGGGCCTGCCCGGAGGCGAAGCCCTGGGCCGCCACGCAGGGGAGCATCGCCAGCAGGTCGAACCAGGGCCGGGCGCGCACCGCGTGCGGCCAGTCGACGAAGACGACCCGGTCCTCGGTGAGCAGGATGTTGTCGGCGCGCAGGTCGCCGTGGACGAGGGTGTCCCCTTCGGCGGCCCGTGCCCAGCCCGACTCCAGTTCCGCCAGGACGCCGAGCCGGCGGGCCGCCCACGGGTCCAGGCCCGTCGTGTCGCCCGCGGCGCACAGGGTCCGCCAGCCGGTGAACATCGTGGACTTGCCCCCGTCGGCGACCGGCGCCCCGGCCGGGGCGGGGGTGAGGACGCCGGCCAGATCCTGGAGGGCCTCAAGGACCCGGTCCAGCTCGTTGCGGCTCCAGGGGACGCGGGGCTGGCGGCCCTCGATGTCCTGGAGCACGAGCGCGACGCAGGTGCCGTCGTCGTACGAGCCGAGCAGCCGGGGCACCGGGGCGTGCGCCGGCAGGGCCGCCGTGAGGCGGATCTCGGCACGGTGCATGTCCGGGCTGTCGGCGTTCACGTCGGCGCTCACGGCCTTGACGAAGGCCCGGCCGCCGTTCGCGAGCCGGACCCGGGCGGCGACCCCGGGCGAGAAGCCGCCGTGCTGGGTGCGGGCCTCCACGACGGGCGCGCCGAGGATGTCCTCGACGCCGCGGCGGACGGCGGCGGGCAGGTCGGCCCAGTGGTGGCGGACGCCCCGGGCGGGCGGTGCGGTGGCGGTCATCGGCCCATTCTTCTCGTCGGGCCGCCCGGCGGGCCACCGGTTTGGGGCCGGTCCGGCGGATGTTCGCGGGCTGCTCCGCGAAGATCCGCCGGTCCGGCCCTAAGCCATGCCCCCGGAGGGTTCCGACCGGGTCAGCGAGAGCAGGTCGCGGGCCGGGCCCGTGGGCCGGTGGCCCGCCGGCCACACCGCGCGCAGCTGGCGCCGCAGCCGGACCCCGGCGATGGGGACCTTGACCAGGCGGCGGGCCGACAGCTCCTCGCCGAGCGCGAGTTCGCTCAGGACGCAGGGGCCCGCGCCGCTCTCCGCCGCGCCCTTCACGGAGGTGGTCGACGACAGCTCCAGGAGCGGCGGGGCGAGCGGGCCGTGCGCGGCGAGCGCGGCGTCCAGGACCTGGCGGGTGCCGGAGCCGTGTTCGCGCAGGATCAGCGGGGTCGCGGCCAGTTCGCGCGGGGTCAGCGGGGTGCGGCGGCGGGCCCAGGCGTGCGAGGGGGCGACCACGACGACCAGGCGGTCGTGGGCGATGACGGTGCCGTCGAGCCCTTCCGGGACGGACAGGCCCTCGACGAAGCCGAGGTCGGCGTCACCGGTCAGCAGCCGCTCGGCGACCACCGCGGAGTTCCCGGCGAGCAGCGAGACCGCGGTGCCGGGCCGTTCGGCGCGCAGGGCGATCAGCCAGCCCGGCAGCAGGTATTCGGCGATGGTCATGGACGCGGCGACCCGCAGCCGGGAGTCACGGCGGTCCCGCAGCGCCTGGGCGCCCGCGTCGAACGCCTCGGCGGACTCCACGACCCGGCGCGCCCAGTCGGTGACCAGCGCGCCCGAGTCGGTGAGCCGGGAGCCCCGGGGCGAGCGGTCGAGCAGGGCGAGGCCGAGCTGCCGTTCCATGGAACGGATGCGGCTGCTGGCGGCGGGCTGGGTGATGCCGACATCGCGGGCGGCCCGGCCGAGGCTGCCGTGCCGGGCGACGGCGAGGAGCAGCTCCAGCGCGCCGAGGTCGGGCACCCGGTGGGACAGGGGGGCGGACGGTTCGCTGGTCATAAGCCCACCTTATGACCTCATAGAGCAGCACTCCCTGGTGGGGCCCTGCCCGGCCCCGGAGAATCGTGGCATGGCCATCTTTCCGCAGACCCGCACATATACCCCGCACGCCGGCACGGACCGGCGGCCCACGCTGCGGCACTTCGGCCCCAACTGGTACGCGACGGTCATGGGCACCTCGATCGTGGCGAGCGCGGGCGTCGCGCTGCCCGTGCACGTCCCCGGACTGCGGGGTGCCTGCACGGCGGTGTGGCTGCTCTCCGCGCTGCTGCTCGCCGCCGTGCTGACGGCGCGCGCCGGGCACTGGGCGGCCCACCGCGACCAGGCGCGCGCCCACCTCCTGGACCCGGCCGTCGCGCCGTTCTACGGCTGCCTCTCGATGGCGCTGCTGGCCGTCGGGGGCTCCGGCATGGTCGTGGGCAAGGACGTCATCGGCCATCCGGCGGCGCTCGCGCTGAACGTGGTCCTGTACACGGCGGGCACGCTGACCGGACTGGCCGCCGCGGTGGCGGTCCCGTACCTGATGATCGTGCGCCACCGGCCGGAGCCGGGCACGGCGTCCCCGGTGTGGCTGCTGCCGGTGGTGGCCCCGATGGTGTCGGCCGCGCTCGGCCCGCTGCTGGTGCCGGAACTGCCCGCGGGCCAGGGCCGGGAGGCGCTGCTGCTGGGCTGCTACGCGATGTTCGGGCTGAGCCTGCTGGCGACCCTGGTGATGCTGCCGCTCGTCTTCGGCCGGCTGGTGCACCGCGGCCCGCTGCCGCTCGCGCTGACTCCGACCCTGTTCCTGGTGCTCGGTCCGCTGGGCCAGTCGACGACGGCGGTCAACGCGCTGGCCGATGTGGCGCCGGACGCGGTCCCGGGGGCGTACGCCTCCGCGCTGGGGGCGTTCGCCGTGCTGTACGGGGTGCCGGTGATGGGGTTCGCCCTGCTGTGGCTGGCCCTGGCCGTCGCCCTGGTGGTCCGGGCCGTGCGGGGCGGGATGACGTTCTCGATGACGTGGTGGGGCTTCACGTTCCCCGTCGGTACGTGTGTGACGGGCGCCGCCGGTCTGGCCCGGCACACCGGGCTGAGCGCGTACACCTGGCTGGCGGTCGCGCTGTACGTGCTGCTGGTGTCGGCCTGGGCGGTGGCCGGGGTGCGCACGGTGCGCGGACTGGTCAGCGGGGCGCTGCTCGCGGCGCCCAAGGGGGCCGCCGCGGTGGCGGCCCGTACCGCCTGAGGAAGCCTGCCGGCCTCCGGCCCCCGGGCGCGGTCAGCGCCGGGGGTCGGACGTGGCGTCGATGTGTTCGGCGACCGCGACGCACAGCAGCCGGGTGCCGGGGAGGGTGGCCCGCCAGCGGTGGCGCACCCCGCCGGACAGGAACAGCGTGTCGCCCTGGACCAGCCGGTAGGCCTGGCCCTCGGCCTCCACCTCGGCGGCGCCCTCCGCGACGTACATCACCTCGTCGTTGCGGTGCTGGAACTCGCGCCCGAGGTCGAGTTCCCCGGTGAACTCCAGCGCGCTGAGCTGGTGGCGTCCGCGCACCACGCGGTGCACCCCGTCCTCCGGCACGCCGCGCACGACGTCGACCGCGCGGGCGGAGTCCGCGGCGGCGCGCAGCCGTGCGGGGGTGGTCTCCAGCGCTTCGGCGACCCGGTCCAGGGACCGGGCGCTGGGTCTGGCGCGTTCGTTCTCGATCTGGCTGAGGAACGGTACGGACAGACCGCTGCGCGAGGCGACCGCGGCCAGGGTGAGTCCCAGGGATCTGCGCTGTCGGCGGACGGCGGCGCCCACCCGGAGTGTTTCCTTCTCGTCCATGTCCGGCTCCCTCCCGACTGGCCATCCTTCCGGTTGTGGGCGCCTCGCGCACACCGTTACGCCAGGTCGGCCCGGAAAGTGACCTCTTCGGAACGCCGGAAGGGGTGGGTCCCGCCGTCGGCGGGACCCACCCCTTCATGTGCCGCGGCCCCGGTGGGGGCCGGTCGCGGCTACGACTGGGGAGCCATCTTGTCCGCGATGCCCGGGTTCTTCTCCATCCAGGCCTTCACGGCTTCCTCCTCGTGTCCGGTACCGAGCTTCTGGATCTGGTTCTCCAGACCGGCGAGCTGGTCCTCGCTGAGCTTGAAGTCCTTGAACCACTTCGTCAGCTGCGGGTAGTTCTCCGGGAACTCCTTGGAGGCGATGGTGTGCAGCCGGTCGCCGTCGCCGAAGGCCTTCTCGGGGTCCTGGAGCTTGGTCATCTTGTACTCGCTGTACGCCCAGTGCGGGGTCCACAGCAGGACGGCGATGGGCTCCTTCTTGGCGTACGCCCGCTTCAGCTCGGAGAGCATGCCGGGCGTCGAGGCGTCGACGACCTTGTACTCGTCGTCCAGGCCGTAGGCCGGGAGCACGTTCTTCTTGAGGTTCTCCATCGTGGCCGTGCCGGGCTCGATGCCGACGATGCGGCCCTTGAACTTCGAGCTCTTGCCCTTGAGGTCGGCCAGGGACTTGACGTCCTTGACGTAGTCGGGCACCGCGACCTCGATCGAGGTCGGGCCGTACCAGGAGCCGATGTCCGTCAGCTTGGAGCCGTACTTGTCCCAGTAGTTCTTCTGGGTGAACGGGAGCCAGCCGTCGAACTGCACGTCGATCTGGCCGCGCGACATGGCGGTGTACATCGGACCGACCTCGAACTGCTTGAGGTTGATCTTGTATCCGCGCTCCTCCAGGACGGCCTTCCACAGGTACGTGGCGGCGATGTCCTCCTCCCAGGGGAACCAGGCCATCTCGACCGCGCGGTCGCGCTCGTCCTTGCCGTTCGCGCCCTTGGAGGTGGCGGCCTTCTTGACCGGGGCCAGCGTGTCGGCGACCTCCGGGTTGGCCTTGAGCCAGATACGGACGGCCTCCTGCTCCTTGCCGGAGCCGCTCTTCTGGATCTGCGCCTCAAGGCTGGTGAGCTGGTCCTCGCTCATCTTGAAGTCCTTGAGCCACGTGCCGACCTCGGGGTTGTCCTCGGCGAAGCCCTTACGGGTCAGCGTGTGGATCCCGTCGCCCTTGCCCCAGAGGTCCTTGGGGTCCTTGAGCTTGGTCAGCTCGTACTGGTTGTACGCCCAGTGCGGCGACCACAGCGGAACGACGATCGGTTCCTTCTTGGCGTACGCGCGCTTGAGCTCGGCCAGCATGGACGGCGTGGAGCCGTCGATGACCTTGTACTCCTTGTCCAGGCCGTAGCCGGGCAGGATCTTGTCCTTGAGCAGGCCCATCTCACCGGCGCTCGGCTCGATGCCCACGATCCGGCCCTTGAAGTCGGACGCCTTGCCCTTGAGGTCGTCGAGCGAGTCGACGCCCTTCACGTACGAGGGGACGGCCAGCTCCAGCGAGGTGGGGCCGTACCAGGAGCCCATGTCGTCCAGGCGGTCCTTGTACTTCTTCCAGTACGAGGCGTGGGTCACCGGCAGCCAGGAGTCGGTCTCGAAGTCGATCTGGCCGCTCGCCATGCCCGTGTAGAGCGCGCCGGCCTCGTACTGCTTGACGTCGACCTCGAAGCCGCGCTGCTCCAGCAGTTCCTTCCACAGGAACGTGGAGGCGATGCCCTCGTCCCACGGGATGTAACCCATGCTGATCTTCTTGCCGGCCCCGATGTTCTTCGGGTCCGAGGCGGTCGTGGCGTCGTCGTCCGAGGAACCGAACAGGCCCATGCCGCCGGCGACGAGGGCGAGCGCGACCACACCGGCCACGGCCACGACGGGCTGCGGGCGGTGGTGCCAGATCTTCAGGCCGCCGGCCACCGACTGCGCCTTGGCGAGCGCGCGGCGGGCGAGCGGGGAGACCTCGCGGCCCAGGGCACTGGTCATCCGGTCCAGGTACATGGCCAGGATGACGATGGAGACACCGGCCTCGAAGCCGAGACCGACGTCGACGTTGCCGATGGCGCGGTAGACGGAGCCACCGAGGCCGCCGCCGCCGACCATGCCGGCGATGACCACCATGGACAGGCCCAGCATGATGACCTGGTTGATGCCCGCCATGATCGTGGGCAGGGCCAGCGGCAGCTGCACCCGCAGCAGGGTGTTGCGGGAGGTGGTGCCGAATGCCTCGGCCGCCTCGACGAGCTCGCCGTCGACCTGGCGGATGCCCAGCTCGGTCATCCGGACGCCCGGGGGCAGCGCGAAGATGATGGTGGCGATGATGCCGGGGACGACACCGACGCCGAAGAAGATCACGCCGGGGATCAGGTAGACCATGGCGGGCATGGTCTGCATGAAGTCGAGGACCGGCCGGATCACCGCGCTGACCGTCTTGGAACGGGACGCCCAGATGCCGAGCGGCACGGCCAGCACCAGCGTCACGATCGTCGCGACGAGCACCAGCGTGAGGGTGTCCATCGCTTCGTCCCACAACTCGACGGAGTCGATGAGGGCGAAGCCCACGAACGCGAGGAGACCGGCGAGCAGGCCGCGCAGCCACCAGGCGATGACGGCGACGATGCCGGCGAAGAGCAGGGGCGCGGGGGCGGACAGGACGGCGGCGATGCCGTCGAACATGCCGCTGACCACGGAGCTGATGGCGTCGAAGAGCCAGGACAGGTGGGTCTGGAGCCAGTCGACGGCGGAGTCGACCCAGTCGCCGAGATGAAGCCTAAACACCGGCCACCTTCTTCAGCGTGGTCACGGCGTCCTGGGGCGCCTCGGCGGGGGTCATCGGCTCGCCGAGCACGGCGAGCAGCCGGGCCCGGGGCACGACGCCCACGAGCTTGCCCTTGTCGTCGGTCACGGCGACCGCGACCCCGCTCTGCGAGCAGGGCGTGAACAGCTCGATGATCGGCGTGGACTCCGTGACGGTGGCCGGGGCGGCCCGCAGCACGTCGGCCGGGGTCCGCAGCTCCTTGCCCTCGTCGTCGGGGGTGCCCATGACGGTGTGCGGTTCGGCCATGATGGCGCCCGCGGTCAGCACCCGGGAGCGGTCCACGTCCTGGGTGAAGGAGGCGACGTAGTCGTTGGCCGGGGTGACGAGGATGTCCTCGGCGGTGCCGAGCTGGACTATCTCCCCGTCGCGCATCACGGCGATGCGGTCGCCGAGGCGCATGGCCTCGTTGAGGTCGTGGGTGATGAAGACGATCGTCTTCTTCAGCCGCTTCTGCAGCTCCAGGAGCTGGTCCTGCATGTCGCGGCGGATCAGCGGGTCGAGCGCGCTGAACGACTCGTCCATCAGGAGCAGGTCGGCGTCGGTGGCGAGCGCGCGGGCGAGGCCCACGCGCTGCTGCATGCCGCCGGACAGCTCGTCGGGCCAGGACTTCTCCCAGCCGGCGAGGCCGGTCAGCTCCAGGGCCTCGGCGGCGCGGCGGTGGCGCTCGGCGCGCGGGACGCCCTGCACCTCCAGGCCGTACGCGGCGTTCTCCAGGACGCTCCGGTGGGGGAAGAGCGCGAAGTGCTGGAACACCATGCTGATCTTGGTGGAGCGGACGTGACGGAGCTGGGCGGGGCTCAGCGCGGTCAGATCCTCACCGTCGAAGAGCACCTGGCCGGAAGTGGGCTCCAGCAGGCCGTTGAGCATCCGCAGCAAGGTGGACTTGCCCGAGCCGGACAGACCCATCACGACGAAGATGTGGCCCGGTTCCACGGTGAACGATGCATCGATCACCGCTGCGGTCGTTCCGTCGGCGCGCAGCGCGTCGCGGTCGGTGCCGCTCTTCAGCTTCTGCACGGCTTGATCGGGTCGTCTGCCGAAAACTTTGTACAAGTGCTCGGCTTGCAGCCTGGACACATACACCTCACGCGTTGAACCGAAAACGGTCTGCCACCCCCGCCGGCAGACCGTGGAGCGGCACGGATTCTGTCCGTTTGGCACGTGCAAAAGTTGAAATGCGACGTGGTCCGCTCCGATGGCGCGCCTGCCCGGCCTTACCCGGAGCAAACACAAGAGTGACCCAGATCACATATTCGAACCCCGACTCCGGGAACCGCGTCCGGGGCGGCCGCTGTCGGTGCCGTGCGGCATCATCGGCGTGTGACGCGACGCCTGATGCTCCTCGACACCGCTTCCCTCTATTTCCGCGCCTACTTCGGCGTACCCGATTCGGTGCGCGCGCCGGACGGGACCCCGGTCAACGCCGTGCGCGGGCTGCTGGACTTCATCGGCCGGCTCGTGCGGGACCACCGGCCCGACGACCTCGTCGCCTGCTGGGACGCGGACTGGCGGCCGCAGTGGCGGGTGGACCTGATCCCCTCGTACAAGGCGCACCGTGTGGCGGTTCGGACCGGGGCCGGCGTGCCCGACGAGGAGGAGACGCCCGACACGCTGGCGCCGCAGGTGCCGGTCATCGCGGAGGTCCTGGACACCCTCGGCATCGCCCGGGTCGGGGTCGCGGGGTACGAGGCGGACGACGTGATCGGCACGCTGACGGGCCGGGCGGCCGGGCCGGTCGACATCGTGACCGGCGACCGGGACCTCTACCAGCTGGTGGACGACGCCCGGCGGGTGCGGGTCCTCTACCCGCTCAAGGGGGTCGGCACGCTCCAGGTGACGGACGAGGCATGGCTGCGCGAGAAGTACGGGGTGGACGGTCCGGGCTACGTGGACCTGGCGCTGCTGCGCGGCGACCCGAGCGACGGGCTGCCCGGAGTGCCCGGCATCGGTGAGAAGACGGCGGCGAAGCTGCTGGACGCCTTCGGCGACCTGGCCGGGATCATGGCCGCGGTGGACGATCCGGCGGCCGGGCTGACGCCCTCGCAGCGCAAGCGGCTGGACGAGGCCCGCGCCTACGTGGCCGTCGCGCCGAAGGTGGTGCGGGTCGCGGGTGACGTGCCGCTGCCGGACTTCGACCCGGCGCTGCCGGCCGGGCCGCGCGACCCGGCCGCACTCGACGTTCTCGCGGCCCGGTGGGGGCTGGGCGGAGCGCTTCAGCGCCTGCTCGCCGTACTGCACCCCTGAGGTGTTAAGTTAGGTAACCCTAAGATCGATGTCCGTATCGGTCGACGGCCCCATTTCCGGCAGCAGGGAGCAAACCTCGTGGCAGAACGACCGGAGCGGCGGGCACCCAGGGCTCAGGGGGCGCAGGTTCTGCGCACCGAGCAGGTCACCCCGCACATGATCCGGGTGGTGCTCGGCGGTGACGGTCTCGCGGACTTCACGCTCTCGGGCTTCACCGACCACTACGTCAAACTGTGCTTCGCCCCCGAGGGCGCGGACTACGCCCACCCCTTCGACATGGCCCGCATCCGCGAGGAGTACCCCCGCGAGCTGTGGCCCACCACCCGTACGTACACGGTCCGTTCCTGGGACGCCGCCGCCCGCGAGCTGGCGATCGACTTCGTGGTGCACGGCGACGAGGGCCTCGCGGGCCCGTGGGCGGCGCGCGCCGAGCCCGGTGACCAGGTGACGTTCCTGGGCCCCGGCGGCGGTTACGCCCCCGACGCGTCGGCCGGCTGGCACCTGCTGGTGGGCGACGAGAGCGCGCTGCCGGCCGTCGCCGCCGCGCTGGAGCAGATGCCGGCGGGTGCGGTGGTCCGCGCGTTCGTCGAGGTGGAGGACGCGACGGAGGAGCAGAAGGTCGCCACGCCCGACGGCGTCGAGGTCACCTGGCTGCACCGCGCGGGCCGACCGTTCGGCGAGGGGCTCACCGCGGCGGTGAAGGGGCTGGAGTTCCCGCCCGGCGATGTGCAGGCGTTCGTCCACGGCGAGGCCGGCTTCGTCAAGGAGATCCGCCGCCACCTGCGTCTGGAGCGCGGGATCCCCGTGTCGCAGCTGTCGATCTCCGGCTACTGGCGGCTCGGCAAGGACGACGACGCCTGGCGCTCCGTCAAGCGTGAGTGGAACGAGCAGGTGGAGCGCGAGCAGGAGGGCGCCGCGTAGCGCCCCGCGTACGTACCACCGCCTGTGCCCCGGCCCCTCGGACCGGGGCACAGGCGTGCCGCCTCAGGCCCCGGCCTCTTCCGGCTCCGCCCCTCCCCCGTCCTCGTAGACGCGCGCGGACGCCTCCGCCTGGGCGAGCCGTCGCAGCGCGCCGAACATCGCTTCGCCGAGGACGGTGCCGACGACCACTCTCTCGACCAGGTCCTCCCGCGCCGCCTCGCGGCTGACGTAGGCGAGGTCGGTGAGCGCGACCTGTTCGGCCGCTGCCGCGTAGTCGTCGAGCAGGTCGATGAAGGCGCCGTGCCCGGCCCGGCGCAGCGCCACCAGCACCTCGGCCAGGGCCTCCGAACCCGCGCTCCCGGTTCCGGCACGCCACCCCCTGCGCTTCAGCAGGGCCAGCACCTCCTCGCGGGCGCCCCGCAGTTCGGGATCGGAGTCGTCGCGGGGTGACGAAGTGAGGCGCTTCGCCGCGATCCCCAGAATGTCGTGCACCGGCTGGTCCGGGTCCTCCATGGCCCGCAGCACATCTCCGATGGCCGACAGCGAGAGCCCGCCGACGTCCAGCAGGGCGCGGATCAGCCGCAGCCTGCGCTCGTGCCCGGCGTCGTAACTCGCCTGATTGGGGCTCGTCAGCTGTCCGGCGGGCAGCAGTCCCTCCCGTACGTAGAACTTGATCGTCGGTACCGGCACCCCGGACCTGCGGCTCAACTCACCCATGCGCACCGCGCGTTCGCTCCTTCCGATTGCCAACTCCGCCCTCAGCATGGATAGTACCCCTACCGATAGTGGAGAGCGCCGCTATCCATACTTTCGAACCTCTCAAGGGGGACCCATGCCGCAATGGCGCACCTGGCACCGACCGTTAGTCCTCTTCGCGGCCGCGATGGCCGTCATGACCGTCGTCTCGGGCGTGGGCCTGCTGGCCGACGACCGGATCCTGGCGGGCGCGGCGATCTGGGCCAAGCCCTTCAAGTTCGCGATCTCCTTCGTGGTCTACGCCCTCGGCCTCGCCTGGATGCTGACGCTGGTCACCCGGGGCCGGCGCGTCGGCTGGTGGGCCGGGACCGTGGTCGCGCTGACCGGCCTGGCCGAGGTGGTGATCATCACCGGGCAGGTGGTGCGGGGGAAGCGGAGCCACTTCAACGTGGCCACACATCTCGACGCCCTGCTGTTCCGGGTGATGGGGGTGACCGTGGCCCTCCTGTGGGCCGCGATGCTCGTCATCGCGATCCTGCTGCTGCGCGCCCGGATCGCCGACCGCGCGTCCGCCGCGGCGATCCGGGCGGGCGTTCTCCTGGCCCTCGCCGGCGCGGGCCTCGGCTTCCTGATGACCCTGCCGACGCCCGAACAACGGGCAGCCGACCGGCTCGGCACGGCGGACGTGATCGGCGCGCACACGGTCGGCGTCCCGGACGGCGGGCCTTCGATGCCGCTCACCGGCTGGTCCACGACCGGAGGCGATCTGCGTATCCCGCACTTCGTGGGGATGCACGCGCTCCAGGTCCTCCCGCTGTTCCTGCTCGTCCTCGCCGCCCTGGCGCCCCACGTGCCCCGGCTGCGGGAACCGCGGGTGCGGCTGCGCCTGGTGCTGGTGGCGTCCGGCGCGTACGCGGCGCTCATCGCCCTGGTCCTGTGGCAGGCGCTGCGCGGCCAGCCCCTCATCCACCCGGACGGCGCGACCCTCGTCTGCGCCGTGCTGATCGCCCTGTCCACCGCGGCCGGCGCGTACGCGGCGCTGCGGCGCCCGCCCCGGACGGACGCAGCCCGGCCGGAGAGCGGGCTCCCGGACCGGACGGCCGAAGCGGTGCCGTCGGGCCGGTGAACGGGCCGGCCGCCGGACGGACTTCCGGTACGAGCGCAACGTACGGGCCGGCGGCTCCCGCCGGGGTCCGCCGCTCACGGCGTCACGCCGGCCGCGAAGGCGTGGAAGGATTCCCCGCCCCGACCCATCCGCACCGGCACCGGCTCCGAATCACCCCAGGAGAGCGATGACCACCGAAGGGAACCCCGCGTGAAGGAAGCCGTGTACATCACCGGAACGGCCTCGGCGGGGCCCGATCTCCAGGAGTTGATGAGCAGGGTCGCCCGGGGCGACCAGGACGCCTTCGCCCAGGTCTACGACACGGTGAGCGGCCCGGTGCTGGGGCTCGTCCGCAGCGTCCTGCGCGATCCGGCCCAGTCCGAGGAGGTCGCCCAGGAGGTCCTGGTCGAGGTGTGGCGTACGGCGTCGCGCTTCCGGGCCGCCCGGGGCAGCGCCATGAACTGGGTGCTCACCCTGGCCCACCACCGCGCCGTCGACCGCGTCCGCTCGGCGCAGGCGGCCGCCGCCCGCGAGCACAAGGCGGCGCTGCTCGACCGCACGCCGCCCTTCGACAACGTCACCGAACAGGTCGAGAGCCGGCTGGAGCGCGAGCAGGTGCGCCGCTGCATGCTGACCCTCTCCGAACTGCAGCGGGAGTCCGTCACGCTGGCGTACTACCGCGGGCTGACCTACCGCGAGGTGGCCGAACTGCTCGCGGTGCCGCTCGGCACGATCAAGACCCGACTGCGCGACGGACTGATCCGGATGCGCGACTGCCTCGGAGTGAGCGCATGAGTGACGCCGGACTCCACACACTGACGGGCGCCTACGCCCTGCACGCCCTGCCGGCCGCGGAACGCCGCGACTTCGAACGCCACCTCGGCGCCTGCGATGCCTGCTCCGTCGAGGTGCGCGAGCTGACCGAGACCGCGACCCGGCTCGGGCTCGCCGTCACCGCCCCGGTCCCCCGGGACATGCGCGAGCGGGTGCTGCGGGAGATCACGGCGGTACGTCAGGAGCCGCCCGCCGTGGACCGCCGCGACCGTCCGCGCGTCCGGCCGCCCTGGGCGGGCCGGTGGCCCCGGTTCGCACTGGCGGCGAGCCTGGCCGCGGCGGCGGGCTTCGGCGGCATCGCGGTCTGGCAGCACCAGGATGCGCGGGCCGCCCGCCAGGAGGCGGACGCCGCCCGGCAGCAGGGCGCGGCGGTGGCCCGGGTCATCGCCGCCCCCGACGCCCGGTCGTCGGCCGGGACGCTGAAGAACGGCGCGAAGGGCACGGTGGTGGTCTCCCGGAGCCAGGACCGCGCTGTCTTCCTGGCCTCGGGGCTGGGGCAGGCGCCGAGCGGCAAGGTGTACCAGCTGTGGTTCGACGACGGCGGCACGATGCGGCCGGCGGGCCTGATGCGGGCCTCGGGCGCCTCGCCGACGACCTACGCGGCCATGCTCGAAGGACCGGTCGACGGGGCCACGGGCATGGGCGTCACGGTCGAGCCCGCGGGCGGCTCGGCGCAGCCGACCTCCGCCCCGCTGACGATGATGGACCTGCCTTCGGCATGAACGACGGCATGAGCGACGGCATGAGCGACGGCTGGAAGGCACCTCATGGGCTGCCAGCAGACTGCCGGCCGTTCGAAGTCTCATCCGATCGAGTGACAGACCAATCCGCCCGGCCCCCGGCTCCGAATCCAGTCCGTGAGTGAAGATCGGAACGATCCGGAGACCGGGGCCGCCGCGCCCCGGCGGCGCGGCTGGGCACGTGCGGCCTGCGGCGCGCTGAGCGGTGTGATCGCCGGGTTCTGCGCCCTCGCCTTCGCGGAGCTGGTGGCGGCGGTCGTACGTCCCGAGGCGGGGCCGGTCACGGCGGTGGGCGGTGCGGTGATCGACCGCACTCCCCCGGCGCTCAAGGACTTCGCCGTACGGAACTTCGGGACGAACGACAAGCTGGTCCTGGAGCTCGGCATCCTGGCCCTGCTGACGCTGTTCGCCGTGGCGGTCGGGCTGCTGGCGCTGCGGCACCGGCTGCCGGGCGCCGCGGCCGTGCTGGTCTTCGGGGCGGTCGGGGCGGCGGCGGCGATCGGGCGGCCGGAGGGCCGGGTGTCCGACGCCCTGCCGTCCGTGCTCGGCGCCGTGGCCGCTGCGGGGGTGCTGTACCTCCTGGCCGGGCGGCTGTCCCCGGCCACCGCGTCCTCACCCGGCGGAGCCGCGGCCGGTGCGTTCGACCGGCGCGGGTTCGTCATCGCGGCGAGCGCGGCCGCGGCCGCCTCGGCCGGAGCCGGTCTGCTGGGGCGGCAGCTCACCTCCGCCGTGCAGGCCGGGGCCGCCGCCTCCCGGCGGGACCTGGCCCTCCCCGTACCCGACTCGCCGGCCCCGGCCGTACCGGCGGGCGCGGACCTGGGGATCCGGGGACTCGGTCCTTTCGTCACACCGAACAAGGACTTCTACCGCATCGACACGGCCCTGGTCGTACCGCGTCTGGACGCCGGCGAGTGGCGGCTGCGGATTCACGGTACGGGAGTCACCCGGCCGGTGACGCTGAGCTTCCGGGACCTGCTGCGCCGGGAGATCGTCGAGCGCGACATCACCCTGACCTGCGTCTCCAACGAGGTGGGCGGCCCCTACGTGGGCAACGCGCGGTGGATCGGCGTGCGGCTGGCCGATCTGCTGCGGGAGGCCGGGGTCAGACCGCCGTCCGAGGGCGGGCGCGCCGACCAGATCGTGGCGCGCTCGGTGGACGGGATGACGATCGGCACGCCGGTCGAGGACGTCATGGACGGCCGCGACGCCCTGCTCGCCCTCGGCATGAACGGGGAGCCGCTGCCCTTCGAGCACGGCTTCCCGGTCCGGATGGTCGTCCCCGGCCTCTACGGATATGTGTCGGCGTGCAAGTGGATCAAGGACATCGAGCTGACCACGTTCGACGCGTACGACGCCTACTGGGTCAGGCGGTCGTGGTCCCCGCGGGCGCCCATCAAGACCCAGTCCCGCATCGACACCCCCCGCCCCTTCTCCTCCCCGAAGGCCGGCACGGTCCCGGTCGCCGGGGTCGCCTGGGCCCAGCACCGCGGCATCACGCGGGTCGAGGTCCGGGTGGACGACGGCCCGTGGCATCCCGCGCGGCTGGCGGCGCAGGACGGCCGCGACACCTGGCGCCAGTGGGTGTGGGAATGGCCGGCCACTCCCGGCAGCCACACCTTGGAGGTCCGCGCGACGGACCGGACCGGCGCCGTCCAGACCGGCCGGCGCGTCGGGACCGTACCCGACGGGGCGACGGGCCGGCACACGGTGGTGGTCGACGTGACCTGACCGGCGCGCCACGCCACCCCCACGCGCGCGCGGCCGGCCGGGCCCCGCGCTGCCCCATTCGACTACTCGACGCAATCATTCAGTTACGCATTCGAACCAGGAGAACATCATGAAGGTCATCCACGCCCGCCGCGCCGCCGTCGCCCTGTCCGCCGCGGTCGTCCTGCCGCTGGCCCTGACGGCCTGCGGCGGCGATTCCAAGGACAGCGCGTCCGGTTCCACCGCCTCGTCGGCGAAGGCACCGGCGTCCGACTCGCCGTCCGCCGGTGACTCCATGGGCGCGGACAAGCCCTTCGGCCCGGCCTGCGCCTCGGTCCCGAAGACCGGCGCGGGCTCCTTCTCCGGCATGGCCACGGACCCGGTCGCCACCGCGGCCTCGCACAATCCCGCCCTGTCCACCCTGGTCACCGCGGTCAAGAAGGCGGGCCTGGTCGACACGCTGAACAGCGCGCAGAACATCACCGTCTTCGCCCCGACCAACGACGCCTTCGCCAAGATCCCGAAGGCCGACCTCGACAAGCTGCTCGCCGACAAGGCCGCGCTCACCAAGGTCCTCACGTACCACGTGGTGGGCCAGAAGCTGACGCCGGAGCAGCTGGACAAGGGGTCCTTCGAGACCCTGGAGAAGGAGGAGCTGACCACGGCCGGCTCGGGCACGGAGTACACCGTGAACGACGCGTCGAAGGTCGTCTGCGGCAATGTCCCGACCGCCAACGCGACGGTCTACATCGTCGACACGGTGCTCATGCCGCCCGCCGCGTAACAGCTCTCCTCGCGGTGGGCACCCACGCCCACCGCGAGGCCGGCGGCGGCATCGCGGATCCCACGGAGATCCGGTCGCCATAAAACTACACATAAGCCACATATAAGAGCACACTGGTGTGTGCGGGCCTTCCCGCACACAGCGGTTGGCCAGGTCCGCACGATCCGAAGGGGAACGAACTCATGTCAAACGTCTCGCATGCCGGCCACGACATGGCCGGACACCCCGATGTATCGGAAATGAGCGACCGCTACGCGCGCGTGATGGGCGGCCGCGACGTGGCGCTCGTGGACGCGCCGGTCTTCCTGGTCGGCCTGTACTGCGCCGTCTCCCCGTGGGTGCTGCACTTCACGACCTCGCAGTCCTCCCTGGTGACGCACAACCTGGTGATGGGTATCGCGATCGCCGTGCTCGGTCTCGGGTTCACCGCGATGCCGCAGCGGATGTACGGCCTGAGCTGGGCCATCGTCGCCATGGGTGCCTGGATGATCGTCTCGCCCTGGGTGGTGGGCAGCAGCCCGGACACGGGAGTCATCCTGAACAACGTCATCATCGGCGGACTGGCCGCCCTGCTGGGACTGGTATGCGCGGGCGCCTCGATGAAGATGAGCCGCAGTCGCCGACGGGGCTAGCCTCCCGCGACACACTCCCGGGGCACGGAGCCCCCGCACCTCCGCCGACCGGACCGCGTGTCCGGCCGGCGGCCGTGCGACGGGACCGGTGCGCGCCGGCCCGTCGCAGCCTCCCGGTCAGCCGAGGGAGCTGTACGCCACCACGCCCCGCAGCACCTCGTCCACCGCCTTGCGCGCGCTGCGCGCCACCGAGCTGTTCTCCCGCGGTGCGGCGGCCGCGACCTGGCCCAGCACGTCGATGACCTGCTTGCACCACCGTACGAAGTCGCCCGCGGGCATCTCCGCCTCCCGCAGGACCTCGTCCAGCGACCGGCCGGACGCCCACATGTGGACCGCCCAGGCGAAGCCGAGGTCCGGCTCGCGCTGCCCGACCCCCTCCGCCTGGTTGATCTTGAAGTCCTCCTCCAGGGCGTCGAGCCGCCCCCAGATCCGGACCATCTCGCCCATCGCGGTCTTCGCCGGACCGGACGGCAGCTTCGGCGCCACCGCATCGTCGGCCTGCCGCGCCTCGTACACCAGGGCGGAGACGCAGGCCGCGAGCTCGGCCGGGTTGAGCCCCTCCCAGACGCCCGCGCGCAGGCACTCGCTCGCCAGCAGGTCCAGCTCGCCGTAGAGCCGGGCCAGCCGCCTGCCGTGCTCGGTGACCTCGCTGCCGCGCAGGTAGTCCAGCTCGGTGAGCAGGGCCACGATCCGGTCGAAGGTGCGGGCGATCGTGTTGGTCCGGCCCTCGATGCGGCGCTCCAGCTGCCGGGTGTCGCGCTGAAGCCGGTGGTAGCGCTCGGCCCACCGGGCATGGTCCTCGCGCTCGTCGCACCCGTGACAGGGGTGGGCGCGCAGTTCGGTGCGCAGGCGCGCGATCTCACGGTCGTCGGCCGCGGGGGCGCGCCCCTTGCGGTGCCGGTCCGGGACGATGTGGCCGGCCTTGGTGCGCAGCGCGGACGCCAGATCGCGGCGCGACTGCGGGGAGCGCGGGTTGAACGACTTCGGGACCCGCATCCGCTCCACCGCCTCCACCGGGACCGGGAAGTCGATCGAGGCGAGCCGCTTGACCTGCCGCTCGGCGGTCAGCACCAGCGGCCGGGGGCCGTCGTGGTACTCCATGCCGCGGTGTCCGTGCCCGTTGGTCCGGCCGGCCGGGAGCCCGGGGTCGAGGACGAGCGCGAGACCGGCGAACTTGCCGGTCGGCACATGGATGACATCGCCGGGCCTGAGCTTCTCCAGGGACGCCGCTGCGGCGGCCCGCCGCTGCGTGGCGCCCTGCTTGGCCAGCTCCGTCTCCCGGTCCTTGAGGTCGCGGCGCAGCCGCGCGTACTCCTCGAAGTCCCCGAGGTGGCAGGTCATGCCCTCGCGGTAGCCCTCCAGGCCCTCCTCGTTCCTCTGGACCTGGCGGGAGATGCCGACGACCGACCGGTCCGCCTGGAACTGCGCGAACGAGGTCTCCAGCAGCTCGCGCGAACGGTGCCGCCCGAACTGGTGCACGAGGTTGACCGCCATGTTGTACGACGGGCGGAAGCTGGAGCGCAGCGGATACGTGCGTGTACCGGCGAGCCCGGCGAGGGCGCCCGGGTCCATGCCGCGCTGCCAGAGCACCACGGCGTGGCCCTCGACGTCGATCCCGCGCCGCCCGGCCCGGCCGGTCAGCTGGGTGTACTCGCCGGGGGTGATGTCGGCGTGCTGCTCGCCGTTCCACTTGACGAGCTTCTCCAGGACCACCGAGCGGGCGGGCATGTTGATGCCGAGCGCCAGCGTCTCCGTCGCGAAGACCGCCTTCACCAGGCCCCGGACGAACAGCTCCTCGACGATCTCCTTGAACCGGGGCAGCATCCCGGCGTGGTGCGCGGCGATGCCCCGCTCCAGGCCCTCCAGCCACTCGTAGTAGCCCAGGACATGCAGGTCCTCGGAGGGAATGGACGCCGTCCGCTCCTCCACGATCTCCCGCACCAGCCGGCGCTTGTCGTCGTCGTTGAGCCGGAGCCCGGCGTGCAGGCACTGCTGTACGGCGGCCTCGCAGGCGGCCCGGCTGAAGATGAACGTGATGGCGGGCAGCAGGCCCTCGGCGTCCAGCCGGTCGATGACCTCGGGGCGCGAAGGCGTCCAGATCCGGCTGCGCCGGCGGCGCTCGCGCTCGCGGTCGGCCTCGCGCACCATCTTGCCGCGCCGCCGTTCGCGCGGGTCGTATCCGCGCTGGTTCTCCATCCGGGCGAGCCGGACGAGGTCGGGGTTGACCTCGCGGCGGGTGACGCCCCGGCCGCCGTGGTCGCCCTCCTCCTCGAAGAGGTCGTACATCCGCCGGCCGGCCAGCACGTGCTGCCAGAGCGGCACGGGCCGGTGCTCGGAGACGATCACCTCGGTGTCGCCGCGCACGGTGTCCAGCCAGTCGCCGAACTCCTCGGCGTTGGACACGGTCGCCGACAGGGAGACCAGGGTGACGGACTCGGGCAGGTGGATGATCACTTCCTCCCACACCGCGCCCCGGAAGCGGTCGGAGAGGTAGTGCACCTCGTCCATCACCACGTACCCCAGGCCGTTCAGCGCCTGGGAACCCGCGTACAGCATGTTCCGCAGGACCTCGGTCGTCATCACGACCACCGGCGCGTCGGCGTTGACGCTGTTGTCACCGGTCAGCAGGCCGACCTTCCCGGCGCCGTAGCGCTTGACCAGGTCGGCGAACTTCTGGTTCGACAGGGCCTTGATCGGGGTGGTGTAGAAGCACTTGCGGCCCTGCTCCAGGGCGAGGTGCACGGCGAATTCGCCGACGATCGTCTTGCCCGAGCCGGTCGGGGCCGCGACGAGCACGCCCTTGCCGGCCTCCAGCGCCTGGCACGCCTCGATCTGGTACGGGTCGAGAGCGAAGTCGTACATCTCGCGGAACGGCCCGAGCGCGGTCGCCTGCTCGGCGGCCCGGAGCCGGGAAGCCTGGTATCGCTCAGCTGGTGAGAGGTCCTCTGTCATCTTGTCCACGAGCCTACCCGCCACCTCCGACAGTGACGCGATCTTTAATCGCCCGTGGAACGGGCCGGGGAAGCCGCCCCGAGCACCCGCACGGCCCGCGGCACGCAGGTGGCGGTCAGCGGCAGGCCGCCGAGGGGTTCGCCGTCCGCGTACGCGGTGATCCCGGCGGCCTCCAGCGTGATCGAGGAGACCCGGTGCACGCTCACGACGGGGTGGCTGAGGTGCGTCCCCTTGTACACCTGGGGGAAGACCTTGAGCAGCGTCGTACGGCTGCACTCGCCGACCACCGTCACGTCGAAGAGGCCGTCGTCCATGACCGCGTCCGCGCAGATGCGCATGCCGCCGCCGTAGGCCGTGCCGTTCCCGACGGCGATGAGAGTCGCCTCGATCTCGTGGGCGGGACCGTTGTCGAGGGTGATCCGGTACGTGATCGGCTTGAAGGCGGCCAGCTCGGCGAGGATCGCCAGGTCGTACTTGAACCGGCCGCCCACCCAGCGCATCCGGTTGCCCCGGTCGTTGACCCGGGAGTCGAAGCCGGAGGCGAGCACCGACCCGAACCACCGGTCCCCGACCCGGCCGAGGTCGATCTCGCGCACGGGCCCGCCCTTGAGCGCGTCGGCGACGACCCGGCCGGCCGCGGCGGGGTCGCGTATCGGCAGGTCCAGCGCGCGGGCGAAGTCGTTGCCCGTCCCCACGGCCACCACGCCGAGCGGGGTCGGCGTCCCGGCCACCGCCTGGAGGGCCAGGGACATCAGCCCGTCCCCGCCGACGGCTATCAGGGCGCCGGTCCCCTCCGCCACGGCATCGCGCGCTCTGCGCAGGGCGTCATCCGCGTCCTCGCCGAGGATGGTGCGTACGGAGAAGCCGGCGTCCCGCAAGGCGGAAGCGGCCGGCTGCGCGGCTCGCGCGCCCCGGCCGCGTCCTGCGGTGGGATTGACGAAGAGGGTGATCTCGCTGGTCACCCGGGGACCCTACAAGGTCAGGTGATGTCGTCGTAACCGTCGCGCAGCGAGGACCGCCCGCCGTCCCGTTCCCCGTCGGCCTGGCCGGGTACGGAGGGCGAGGACGACACGTGCTCCATGTCACCGATGGCCTCGGGGGTGAGGTCGAGCTGCGAGGCCTCGTCGTCGTCGAGTTCGGCGTCGGGGTTGTTGCGGCGCCTGCGCCGGTCGTTGGCCATGCAGATGCCGAGCGCGATGAAGTACAGCAGCACGATGGGCGCGGCCAGTGTGATCATCGTGAGCGGGTCGCCGGTCGGGGTCGCCACGGCGGCGAAGATCGTGATGCCCATGACCATGGCGCGCCACCAGGAGCCCAGCCGCTTGGCGGTGAGCACTCCGGTGAAGTTCAGCAGGATGAGCAGCAGCGGCAGCTCGAAGGCGAGGCCGAAGACGACCACCATGCGCGTGACGATGTTGAGGTAGTCGTCGACGGGCAGCAGGTTGGTCGTGTGCTCCGGGGTGAAGCCGAGCAGGACCTCCGCGGTCTTCGGCATCAGCAGGTAGGCGAGGGCGGCGCCCACCAGGAAGAGCGGCACACCGACGCCGACGAAGCCGAGCGCGTACCTCTTCTCGTGCTTGTGCAGACCCGGGGCGAGGAACGCCCACAGCTGGTAGAGCCAGACCGGAGTGGAGAACACCACCCCTGCCATGAGGGAGACCTTGAGGGCGATGGAGAACGGGGCGACGAGGCCGTTCACCGTCATCTCGGCGCACGGCCGGCCGTTGGCCTGGGTCTTCTCGCCGTTGGCGCAGCCGACCGACTCCAGGATGGGCTTGATCAGGAAGCTGATCAGCTCGTCGTAGAAGAAGGCGGTGATCGACGTGATGACGACGACCGCCAGGACCGCGATCAGCAGCCGGTTACGCAGCTCACGCAGGTGATCAGCGAGAGGCATCCGCCCCTCGCCGTCCTTCTCCTGCTTGCGGGCAGACTTGAGCAACCCACTTCCCTCGTCTCGTGCGGCAGCCGACGGGTCAGCCCGTCGACGCGATCAGCTCTGGGTGGTGGGCTTCGCTTCGCTCACCGGGCGGGAGCTCGTGACGTCGCCGGGCGCGGCCTGGATCGTGCGCGCGGTGGCCTGCTGGGCGGCCGGGTCGGCGGCGGCGTCCGTCGTGGCCGCCGGCTCGTCGTCCTTCTTCATGGCCTTGGCCTCGCTCTTGAGGATGCGGGCCGACTTGCCCAGCGAACGGGCCATGTCGGGAAGCTTCTTGGCGCCGAACAACAGCAGGATGACAGCGATGATCAGAACGATCTCTAGAGGCTTCAGATTGCCCATGATGTGCTTCCTTCTGGCTGAGGCGGCTGGAGGTGGGCTCGCTGCCCTGATGGCCGGATACACATCCGGCCAATGCGCTGGCAGCGATCGTAACCCGCGGGAGTAAACGCGGGGCAATGCCCGTGCATACTTTCGATAGCGGCCCGCACCTCCCTGCCTGGGCCGTCAGCAGCAGCGTACCCTCCGGGCCTCCGAAACAGGAGGCCGCGTTCCGCGCGGCCGCCCGGCCCCGCTACGGCAGCGATTTCCCGGTGGACGCGAGGCGGGTGGCCGCGTGCTCCAGGTCCTCGGCGGCCCGGTTGATGCGTTCCGTGGTGCGGGTCACCTGGTGGCCGAGGCGCTGGGCCTCGACGAACACCTTGATGGCCAGCACGCCGAGCACGGCGATCCCGAGGAATCCCAGGGCGATGGCGAGCATGGGCCAGAACATGCGCAGAGCCTCGACTTGTCTCGTGTCCGAAGGCCCCAGGACGTCTCGGAGGACGTCTCAGGGACCGGTGTGCAGGCGCAGCGTCCGCACGCCGCCGTCCATGAGGAGTTCCACTATCCGCTCCCCCGCCGGCTTGCGGACGCCGGCGGCGCACTCCGGGCAGGTGAAGGAGTAGAACGTGGTGCGGCTGGTGGCGCCGATCACGAGCCGGAACTCCGCCGCCGCCAGCTCGGACCGCGCACGGCAGTCGGGGCAGGCCGCCCTGAAGCGCGCCGACTCCGGCACCGTGACGGTCGGCACGCCGGCGAGACCCGGCACCACGGACAGGTTGCCCATATCTCCTCAGCCGTCCCTTCAGGCCGCGCCGTCGTAGGCCGCGAGCGCCGCACGGGCCGCGCGCCGCGCGCTCTCGGCCAGCTCCGGGGGCGAGACGATACGCCCCTCCCGGCCGAGCCGGAGCGCCAGCCTGCGCAGCGACGCCGGGTCGGGGGTGCGCAGGGTGATCCGCAGGCCCCCGTCGGACAGCTCATCGGCCCGGTCGTGCGGGTAGTACTCGGCGACCCAGCGCCCGCCGGGGCCCACCTCGATCACGACTTCCGGGTCCTCGGCGGCCGGCTGGACCAGGCCCTCGGACAGGTCCCGCAGCTCCAGCTCGGGCGGCGCCGCCGGTTCGTCCAGCAGCCGGATCTCGGCGACCCGGTCGAGCCGGAAGGTGCGCCGGTCCTCGGAGGAGCGGCACCACGCCTCCATATAGGTGTGCCCGACGGCGAACAGCCGGATCGGGTCCACCTCGCGCTCGGTCAGCTCGTCACGGGCGGGCGAGTAGTAGCGCAGCCACAGCCGGCGCCGCTCCGAGATCGCCCGGTCCACCTCGGCGAAGACCCCGCCCTCGGACTCGAAGGTGACCGAGAGCCGGGAGCTGGCCGCGCCGACCTCTCCGGCGGCCGCCTCCAGCTTGGCGGTGGCGCGCAGCAGCGCCTGGCGGTCGCTCTCCCGCAGACCCGGCAGGGTCGCCACGGCGCGGGCGGCGACCAGCAGGGCCGTCGCCTCGTCGGCCGCGAGCCGCAGCGGTTCGGCGACGTCGTCCGCGTTGTGCCACCAGATCCGGTCGCCGTCGGTGTCGATGTCCAGCAGGTCACCGCCCCGGAAGCTGGTCCCGCACATGGGCAGCACGTCGAGGTCGGAGATCAGCTCGTCCTCGGTGATCCCGAAGGCCCGCGCGACGTCCTGGACGTGCGCGCCGGGGCGCTCGCGCAGATACGTCACCAGCGAGAGCATCCGGCGGGTCTGGTCGATGGCGTTCGTGGCCATGATTTCGGGTCCCCTCAGTCCTTGGCCACGGCGCGCAGCCGGTCCACCACGTCGGCCCGCAGGTCCGCGGGTCCTGTGACGACGACGTCCGGGCCGAACTCGACGAGCCAGGCGTCCAGACCGTGTCCGTACGGGATCTCCAACTCCTCCCACCCATCACCGAGTTCCCGGACCGATATCGCGCGGGCGCGCAGCGGGTAGCCGGAGTCGGCCCGCAGCCTGATCAGCGCGGTGCGGGTCGCGGTCTCCCCCGCCCAGCTCTCCACGGTCTCGCGGACGGTGACCACGTCGGGCACCTCGGCGGTGAAGGCTCCGGCCCGGGAGCGGACCCTGCCGGTGATCCGGGAGAGCCGGAAGACGCGCTCGGCGCCCCGCTCGCGGTCCCAGCCGGCCAGATACCAGTGGCCGCGCCAGCACTCCAGCGTCCAGGGCTCGACCTGGCGCTGCTCGGGCTGGGCGGCGTTGGCCTTGCGGTAGTCGAAGGTCACCGGGCGGCGGTCGCGGCAGGCCAGCATCAGGGGTTCGAACGCGGCCTCGTGGACGGGGATACGCGGTTCGAGGGCGCTGTGCACCTCGTAGGCCTCCCCGGTCTCGGGCATGCCGGCGGCCCGCAGCTTCTGGAGCGCGCCGCTGGCCGCGCCGGCGAGCCGGGCCTGCTGCCAGACCTTGGCGGCCAGGCCGAGCGCGGCGGCCTCCTCGGCGTCCAGGGTGATCGGGGGCAGCCGGTTGCTGTCGCGGCGGGCCAGATAGCCGGTGTCGCCGTCCAGGTTCTCCACGGTCTCGATGACGAGACCGAGCTCGCGCAGATCGTCCTTGTCGCGCTCGAACATCCGGTTGAAGGCGTCGTCGGAACCGGCTTCGAGGTAGGCCTCGATGGAACCGCGCAGTTCGCGCTTGCTGAGCGGGCGCCTGGTCCCCAGCAGACACAGCGCCAGGTTCATCAGCCGCTCGGCCTTGGCAATCGCCATCGACGCCCTCTCTGTTGTGCTCTACGACGCTCGACCGTACCGCCCCGGAGTGTCCGGACAAAAGCGAGGGCCCGCGCCTTGCGGCACGGGCCCTCGGAGCGCGGGTCGCGGGATCAGACGGCGACCAGGTCGCAGACGAAGATCAGCGTCTCGCCCGGGGCGATCGTGCCGCCGCCGGCGCCGCGGTCGCCGTACGCGAGGTGCGCGGGGATGGTCAGCTGGCGGCGGCCGCCGACCTTCATGCCCTGCACGCCCTTGTCCCAGCCCGCGATGACCTGTCCGGCACCGAGCTGGAACTGCAGCGGCTTGCCGCGGTTCCACGAGGCGTCGAACTCCTCGCCGGTGGAGAAGGCGACACCCACGTAGTGGACGGAGACGGTCTGGCCGGCCTTGGCCTCCGCGCCCTCGCCCTCCCAGATGTCCTTGATCTCCAGGTCGGCCGGCGGCTCGCCACCCGGGAAGTCGATCTCGGGCTTGTCGATGCTCACTGACTTGCTCCTCTTACTGATGAACTGGGCAACCGGGACAGTCTTACATCTTCGCCAGGATGTCCACGGCGAACACCAGCGTGGAGTTGGCCGGGATCGACTGCTGCTCCTTGTCGCCGAGGCCCTGGTCCGGCGGCACGACGAGGAGGACACGGCTGCCGACCTTCTTGCCGACCATGCCGTCCTTGAGCCCCTTGAGGGTGACCTGGGCCAGCGGGAAGGTGGCCGTCTTGCCCGTGGTGTACGTGTTGTCGAACTCCTTGCCGTCCTTCCAGAGCTTGGCCACGTAGTTCACGACGACCGTGTCGGTGTCCTTGACCACGTCGCCCTTGGACTCCAGGACGTAGTTGGAGACCAGCTTCTTCGGCGGGTCGACCTTGCTGGGGATGGTCAGGCTCGGCGCCTTCCCGTCCGTCTCGGTGCCCACCTTCGGCAGGTCGATGTTGTCCTGGGCGACGGGGGTGCCCTTGGCGGACGCCGGGATCTGCTTCGCCTTCAGGATGTCGACGACGAAGACGAGGGTGGCGTTCCCCTTGATGTCGCCCTGGCCCTGGGCGCCGTAACCGAGGTCCGGCGGAATGACGAGCTGGACCCTGCTGCCGACCTTCTGGCCGATCAGGCCCTTCTCCCAGCCCTGGATAACCATGCCGGCGCCGAGCGTCAGGTCGAACGGCTGCTTGCGGTCGAAGCTGTTGTCGAACGGCTTGGTGGAGTCCCACTCCTGGCCGAGGTAGTTGACCTGGGTCACGTCGCCGTTCTTGAGCTTCGCGCCGTCGCCCTCACTGATGACCTTGGTCTTCAGCTCCTTGGGCGGCGTTCCCGTGCCCTTGGCCAGGGTGGGCTTCTCGCCGAACTTCGCGCCCGCGGTGATGGCGGGGAAACCGCCCTTGGAGGGGGCGGACGCGGAGGCGGAAGCGGAGTCGGAGCCCTTGTCGTCGCTGCCACAGGCCGCTGACAACAGCAGCAGGGGGACGACGAGAAGGCCGGCAAGTCGGCGCACTGGTTCCTCAGATCTCAGACGGCATATGTGGGGGACACGCGCCCCGGAGCTTCCGGGACCCCGCCACTCTAGGCCGTGCGAAGGGCCCCGTACGAGGAACGTACGGGGCCCGAGTCGCCGCCGGTGCCGGGGTGTGTCCCGCGCCGGCTCACATACCCGCGATCAGCTTCTCCACCCGGTCGTCCACCGAACGGAACGGGTCCTTGCACAGGACCGTGCGCTGAGCCTGGTCGTTGAGCTTGAGGTGGACCCAGTCGACGGTGAAGTCCCGCCGCTGCTCCTGGGCCCGCCGGATGAAGTCGCCGCGCAGCCGCGCCCTGGTCGTCTGCGGGGGCACCGACTTGCCCTCGAAGATCTTCAGGTCGTTGCACACACGGGCGGCCTGCCCCTTGCGCTCCAGCAGGTAGTACAGCCCCCGCCGGCGGTGGATGTCGTGGTAGGCGAGGTCTATCTGGGCGACCCGCGGATTCGACATGGTCATGTTGTGCTTGGCCCGGTACCGCTCGATGAGCTTGTACTTCATGACCCAGTCGATCTCGGTCTCGATCCGGCCGAGGTCCTCCGCCTCGATCGCGTCGAGCGTGCGCCCCCACAGTTCGAGGACCCGCGCCACGTTGCCCGTGCGGATGCCGCGGCGGTCGACGAAGTCCACGGCCTTCTCGTAGTACTCGCGCTGCACCTCTATGGCGGACGCCTCGCGGCCACTGGCGAGGCGGACCTTGCGCTGCCCGGTGGTGTCGTGGCTGACCTCGCGGATCGCCCGGATCGGGTTCTCCAGGGTCAGGTCACGCATCACCGTGCCCGCCTCGATCATGCGGAGCACCAGGTCGGTGGCGCCGACCTTGAGCAGCATGGTCGTCTCGGACATGTTGGAGTCACCGACGATGACGTGGAGGCGGCGGTAGCGCTCCGCGTCCGCGTGCGGCTCGTCGCGGGTGTTGATGATCGGCCGGGAACGCGTCGTCGCGGAGCTGACGCCCTCCCAGATGTGCTCGGCACGCTGGCTGACGCAGTAGACCGCGCCCCTCGGGGTCTGCAGCACCTTGCCGGCGCCGCAGATCAGCTGCCTGGTGACGAGGAAGGGAATGAGGATGTCCGCGAGGCGCGAGAATTCTCCGTGCCGGGCCACGAGGTAGTTCTCGTGGCATCCGTAGGAGTTTCCCGCCGAGTCGGTGTTGTTCTTGAAGAGATAGACGTCGCCGGCGATTCCCTCCTCGTGCAGGCGGCGTTCGGCATCGACGAGCAGGCCTTCGAGAATGCGCTCGCCGGCCTTGTCGTGTGTGACCAGTTCGGTCAGGTTGTCGCATTCGGGGGTTGCATATTCCGGATGCGATCCCACGTCGAGGTAGAGGCGGGCGCCGTTCCGCAGAAAGACATTGCTGCTGCGGCCCCATGACACAACACGGCGGAAGAGGTAGCGCGCCACTTCATCAGGAGACAGTCGGCGCTGTCCCCTGAACGTGCACGTGACGCCGTACTCGTTCTCCAGCCCGAAAATGCGGCGGTCCATGACTGAACATTACGCCTGATGGCCCGAGCTGAAACCGGGTTCGACGGCACCGTTTCGATCATTTTCCGATCCTCGCACCGCTACGGCCGTGCGGGCGGGAGCTGCGAGGACCTTTCCGGTGGCCAGGAGAACGGCCAGCGCGGCCACTCCACCGGCCCCCGCGACGGCGAAGCTCCAGGCGGTCCCGCCCAGCTCCACCGCCGGGCCGGCCACCGCCGTCCCCGCGGCCGCGCCCACCCCGAAGGTGGTCACGAGCCACGAGAACGCCTCCGTCACCGTGCCGCGCGGGGCGTGCCGGTCGACGACGATGAAGGAGCACGCGATGGCCGGCGCGAGGAACACCCCGGCGACGGCGGCCAGCGCGGTCATCGCGGCCACTCCCGGCGTCAGCATCAGCGGCAGGTAGCCGAGCGCGAGCAGCGCCACGATCACCCGCAGCCGGCGCTCCGGCGCCCCGGCCCACTGCCGCGCCCCGTACACCAGCCCGCCGATCAGCGCGCCGAGCCCCAGGGCGGCCATCAGCCAGCCGTAGACGGACTCCCGGCCGTGGTCGTCGGCGTACGCGATGCCCGCCACGGTGATGGAGCCCAGCGCCAGCCCGACGAAGAAGAACGAGCCGAGCAGCGCCAGCAGACCGGGCGAGCGCAGCGCGCCCAGCCAGTGCGCCTCGCGCGGGGCCGAGCGCCAGGTCCGGGAGGGCTCGGAGAGCACGACGGACAGGGCGCCGAGTACGCCGATCGCGTTGATGACGAGCAGGGCCGCGGCCGGTGACCAGAGGGCGACCAGGAGCGTCACGAGGAGCGGTCCGGCCGTGAACATGATCTCCTGGGCGACCGCGTCCATGGCATAGGCCCGGTGCACCCGGTCCTCGCGGCCCAGCACGCTCGGCCACAGGGCCCGCAGGCCGCCCTCCAGCGGCGGGGTGAAGACACCGGCCACGGCCACCGCCGCGTAGGCGAGCGGGAGGAGGCCGATGCCCGCCACGGCGAGCACGGCCATGCCGAGGGCGGACAGGACGGCGGCGGGCAACTGGACGCGCGGCTGCCCGTACAGGTCCACCGCGCGGCCCAGCAGCGGCTGTCCGGCCGCCGTGCCCAGTCCGTAGACCGCGGCGAGCGCGCCCGCGAGCGTGTAGCTGCCGCCCTCGGCGCGGATGAACAGGACGATCGCGATGTTGGCGGTGCCGTTGGGCAGCCGGCCCACCAGGGTGCCCGTCAGCAGCCGGGCGGCGTGCCGCGCCCTGAGGATGTCCAGATATCCCGCGGCCATGTCCCGCCCCTCTCCCCCGGAAGCCCGTTCGGGCGGCGAGGTTTTACGTATAACTCCCGGGTTCATACGTACCATGAGCCCGTCCTCAGGTCCACCGCACGGGCCTGCTCCGACCGGCCCGGAGGCCCGCGTGACCAGCCCAGCTTTGCCCGGCCCGCCCCGGCCCACCAGCCGCGACGTGGCGCGGGCCGCAGGCGTCTCCCAGGCCACGGTCTCCCTGGTCCTCGGCGAGAAATGGCGGGGCAGGGTCTCCGAGACCACCGCCGCACGGGTGCGCGACACCGCCCGCGGCCTCGGCTACCGGCCCAACCTCGCCGCCCGCAATCTGCGCCTGGGCCGCACCCGGACGGCCCTCCTGGTCGTCCCCGCCCTCACCAACGAGTTCTTCGCCCGGGTCTACACCGGCGCCGCCGCGGTCGCCGCCGAGCACGGCTTCGGGGTCGTCCTCTACCCCTCGCCCGACGGCACGGGCCCGGCCCGCGACCCCTTCCCCTCGGCACGCGCCGCGCTGGACGGGGTCATCGCCTCGTCCATGGCCGCCGACGCGCTCGACGCCCTGCACGGCGCGAACGTCCCGCTGGTGATGCTGGACAGCGACCCCTCGGCGCCGGGCCCCGCCGCCCGGGTCAACCTCGACATCGCCGACGGGATGCGCCAGGTGGCCCGCCACCTGCTCGCCCTCGGCCACCGCCGCTTCCTCCACCTCGCGTCGGCCGTCGACACCTGGACGTTCACGGCCCGCGCCGGCGCCCTGCACACGGCGCTGCGCGAGGTCCCGGGCACCGAGGTGCGCACCGCGTCCGCCGCGCTGGACGTACGGGCGGGGCGCGAGGCGGCGGAGCACGCGCTGACGCTTCCGGGCCCCCGGCCCACCGCGGTCGTGTGCGACGACGACATCCTGGCGGCGGGTGCCTGCAAGGCCGCCCGCCGGCTCGGGCTGCGCGTGCCGGACGACCTCTCGGTCACCGGCTTCGACGATCTGGCCCTGGCCACGGCCGTGGAGCCGGAACTGACCACCGTGCAACTGCCCGCCGAACAGGTCGGCGAGCGCGGCATGGCCGCCCTGCTGGCCGTCCTGGCCGGCCGGCAGGCCCAGCCGGGCAGCCTGCCGGTGCGGCTGGTCGTCCGGGGCTCATCGGCCCCGCCGCCCGGCCTTCCGACCGCATGACGGAGCCCCGGCCCGCCCGGAAAGGGCGGACCGGGGCCGGAGCGTCGCCGCGAGGGCGGAGCGAACCGCTACTCCACGTCCCCGCCGGAATCGGTGGTGTCGGTCGCACCCTTCGCGCCCTTGGCGCTCTTCGGGTCCGCCGTGGCCGTGGGGGTGTCCGCGCCGTCGCCGTCCTCCGTGTCGGACGGGGCGTCCGTCGGCGTCGAGGCCGAGGCGTCCGCCTCCAGCAGCCGGGCCAGTTGCCGACCGACGATCCGCTTGAACTTGCGCTGCTGCGGCCTCGTACGGTCCAGGACCGCGACCTCCAGCCGCTCGGCGGGGATCTCCCGCTCGCTGCCGTTGGGGTCGCGGGACAGCGCCTGCACGGCCAGCTTCAGCGCCTCGGCGAGCGACATCCCGTCACGGTGGCGCTGATCCAGGAACGTACTGATCTGTTCCGCGTTGCCGCCGACCGCGACCGAGCCGTGCTCGTCCACGATCGAGCCGTCGTGCGGCAGCCGGTAGATCTGGTCGCCCTCCGGCTCCGAGCCGACCTCGGCGACCACCAGTTCCACTTCGTACGGTTTCTCGGCCGCACTGGAGAAAATGGTGCCGAGCGTCTGCGCGTAGACGTTCGCCAGTCCACGCGCGGTCACATCGTCACGGTCATAGGTGTATCCACGCAGATCCGCATAGCGCACTCCGCCGATGCGGAGGTTCTCGTACTCGTTGTACTTACCGGCCGCGGCAAAACCGATCCGGTCATAGATCTCGCTGAACTTGTGCAGCGCACGGGACGGGTTCTCGCCGACGAACACAATTCCGTCGGCGTACTGCAGCACAACCAGGCTGCGACCACGGGCGATGCCCTTCCGGGCGTATTCCGCCCGGTCGGCCATGGCCTGCTGAGGTGAGACATAGAACGGCGTCGACACCGGCTATCCGTCCCTTTCTGTCAGTGGCAGGAGCATCAGAGAGGCCTGGATACGAACGCTCAGAGCAGCGCGGCGCGCGGGCCGTCGGGCTGTTCCAGGCGGCGTTCCAGAATCGCGCGCGCGATCTCGGCGGAATCCGCCTCGGTCAGCCGCCGGAAGCCCTCGTCGGTGATGACGGTGACGATCGGGTAGATCCGCCGGGCCACGTCCGGGCCGCCGGTCGCCGAGTCGTCGTCCGCCGCGTCGTACAGCGCCTGGACGACCAGCGTGAGCGCCTGCTCCTCCGTCAGGTCCTCGCGGTAGAGCTTCTTCATCGAGCCACGCGCGAAGATCGAGCCGGAGCCGGTGGAGGCGTACCCGTGCTCCTCGGAACGCCCGCCGGTGACGTCGTAGCTGAAGATCCGCCCGCGCCCCCGGTCGACGTCGAAGCCGGCGAAGAGCGGGACGACGGCCAGACCCTGCATGGCCATCGCCAGATTGCTGCGGATCATCGTGGAGAGCCGGTTCGCCTTGCCCTCCAGGGAGAGCTGGGCGCCTTCCACCTTCTCGAAGTGCTCCAGCTCCAGCTGGAAGAGCTTGACCATCTCCACGGCGAGACCGGCCGTACCGGCGATACCCACCGCCGAGTACTCGTCGGCCGGGAAGACCTTCTCGATGTCGCGCTGCGCGATCATGTTGCCCATGGTGGCCCGCCGGTCACCGGCGAGTACGACCCCGCCGGGGAAGGTGGCCGCCACGATCGTCGTGCCGTGGGGGGCCTCGATGGCCCCCTTCATGGGCGGCGTCTGCCGGTTGCCCGGCAGCATCCCGGGCGCCTGGTCGGACAGGAAGTCCATGAAGGAGGACGACCCCGGCGTCAGGAAGGCAGCTGGTAGACGCCCGGTGCTACGAGTGTTGGCTTCCACGCGTTTCCCTCCAGGTATGCGATGGCCCTGCGCAAGGCGTCAGGATCATCTCCCAACTTGCCGATGGCCGAATTGCAGTTGCAGCACAGTACGCCCCGGACCCTACCCGCCCGGCGGCAGTGATCCACATATGAGGCGGGGGCAATCGGACCGGTCGCCCGGTCCCTGCCCGCGGCGTGCGATGCGGGCGTCCGCCCGCACCGCACACACCTGCCGCCGGCTCCGGCGCCGGGCCGGCTACTCCCCGCCCTTCTGAACAAACGACCTCACGAAATCCTCGGCGTTGGCCTCGAGCACGTCGTCGATCTCGTCGAGGACGTCGTCCACGTCGTCGCTCAGCTTCTCCTGGCGCTCCTTGAGGTCTTCGGAGCCCTGCGCGTCCTGCGCCTGCTCCTCGACGTCCTCGGTGGAACGCGTCGCCTTCTGCTGTCCGCCGCCGGTGTCCTTGGTCGCCATTTAGCTCACCCCGCTCGGTTCGAAAGCACTTGATCAGACCCTACCCATGGGGTCCGACATTGGCCCGGTACTTGTCTCAACGTCCGGAGGTCATCGGAATGATTCCCAGCCGGGAGCCCTTTCAGCCGCCCGACAGGACCTGGACCAGTTCCTGAGCCGTACGGCACCGGTCCAGAAGGCCCTGCACGTGTTCGCGGGTACCGCGCAGCGGCTCCATCGTGGGCACGCGCTGCAACGAGTCCTGGCCCGGCAGGTCGAAGATGACCGAGTCCCAGGAGGCCGCGGCGACGTCGTCCGCGTACTGTTCGAGGCAGCGGCCACGGAAGTACGCCCTGGTGTCCTCCGGCGGCGCCGTACGGGCCCGCTGGACCTCGTTCTCGTCGAGCAGGCGTTTCATCCGCCCCCGGGCGACCAGACGGTTGTACAGGCCCTTGTCGGGGCGCACGTCGGCGTACTGGAGGTCCACCAGATGCAGGCGTGCCGCGTCCCAGTCCAGGCCGTCACGGCGCCGGTAGCCCTCCATGAGCTGGCGCTTGGCGACCCAGTCCAGCTCGCCGGCCAGGCTCATCGGATCGTTCTCCAGCCGGTTGAGGGTGTCCTCCCACCGGCCGAGGACGTCCTTGGTCTGCTCGTCCGCGTCCTGGCCGTACCGCTCCTCGACGTATTTGCGGGCCAGCTCGAAGTACTCCATCTGCAACTGCACCGCGGTGAGTGTCCGGCCGCTGCGCAGCGTGATCAGCTGCCGGAGCTCCGGGTCGTGGGAGACCTGGTGCAGGGTGCGCACCGGCTGGTCCACGGCCAGATCGACGTTGATGAAGCCGTCCTCGATCATGGACAGGATCAGCGAGGTGGTGCCCAGCTTGAGGTAGGTGGAGATCTCCGAGAGGTTCGCGTCGCCGATGATCACGTGCAGGCGGCGGTACTTCTCGGCGTCGGAGTGCGGCTCGTCGCGGGTGTTGATGATCGGGCGCTTCAGCGTGGTCTCCAGGCCGACCTCGACCTCGAAGTAGTCCGCGCGCTGGCTGAGCTGGAAGCCGTGCTCGTGGCCGTCCTGGCCGATTCCGACCCGTCCGGCGCCGGTGACCACCTGCCGTGAGACGAAGAACGGCGTCAGGTGCCGCACGATGTCCGAGAACGGGGTCTCCCGCTTCATCAGGTAGTTCTCGTGCGTGCCGTAGGAGGCGCCCTTGTTGTCGGTGTTGTTCTTGTAGAGGTGGATGGGCTGGGCACCCGGCAGCTGGGCCGCGCGCTCGGCGGCCTCGGCCATGATCCGCTCGCCGGCCTTGTCCCACAGGACCGCGTCCCTGGGGTTGGTGATCTCCGGGGAGCTGTACTCGGGGTGTGCGTGGTCGACGTAGAGCCGGGCCCCGTTGGTGAGGATCACATTGGCCAGGCCGATGTCCTCGTCCGTGAGCTGGCTGGAGTCGGCTGTCTCGCGGGCGAGGTCGAAGCCTCGCGCGTCCCGCAGCGGATTCTCCTCCTCGAAGTCCCAGCGGGCGCGCCGCGCCCGGTGCATCGCCGCCGCGTAGGCGTTGACGATCTGGGACGAGGTGAGCATGGCATTGGCGTTGGGGTGTCCCGGTACGGAGATCCCGTACTCGGTCTCGATGCCCATTACTCGCCGTACGGTCATGCGGCCCTCCTTGCCCGGCGGCGCTCCCTTCCGGGGCGGCGCTCAAGTACCGCTGCTTCTTCGGTGCGTGCGCGGTCCGCCCGTGCCGCGCTGCGTGAACGGGCGGTACGCCAGAGCCTAGAACGCCTCTGTGCCGGTGGGGAGATCAATTGCGTCGACATTGCCGCGGTGTCGCCGCGGCTGTCCGGAAAGCAACGGGCTGCGGATGCCCGGCGGGCATCCGCAGCCGGTACGCCTTCTACAGGTACTGCCCGGTGTTCGCCACCGTATCGATGGAGCGGCCGGTGTCCGCGCCCTGCTTTCCGGTGACGAGCGTGCGGATGAAGACGATCCGCTCGCCCTTCTTGCCGGAGATGCGGGCCCAGTCGTCCGGGTTGGTGGTGTTCGGCAGGTCCTCGTTCTCCTTGAACTCGTCCACGCACGCCTGGAGGAGGTGGGAGACGCGAAGGCCCTTCTGGCCCTGGTCGAGGAAGGCCTTGATGGCCATCTTCTTGGCCCGGTCGACGATGTTCTGGATCATCGCGCCGGAGTTGAAGTCCTTGAAGTACAGGACTTCCTTGTCGCCGTTGGCGTACGTGACTTCGAGGAAGCGGTTCTCCTCGGACTCGGTGTACATCCGTTCCACGACCGACTGGATCATGGCGTGGGCGGCGGCTTCCTTGGAGCCGGTGTGCTCGGCCAGGTCGTCCGAGTGCAGCGGCAGGGAGGGGGTGAGGTACTTCGCGAAGATGTCCTTCGCGGCCTCCGCGTCCGGACGCTCGATCTTGATCTTCACATCGAGCCGGCCGGGGCGCAGGATCGCGGGGTCGATCATGTCCTCGCGGTTGGAGGCGCCGATGACGATGACGTTCTCCAGGCCCTCGACGCCGTCGATCTCGGCGAGCAGCTGGGGGACGATGGTGTTCTCCACGTCCGAGCTGACGCCCGATCCACGGGTGCGGAAGAGGGACTCCATCTCGTCGAAGAAGACAATGACGGGGGTGCCTTCGCTCGCCTTCTCGCGGGCACGCTGGAAGACCAGGCGGATGTGGCGCTCGGTCTCGCCGACGTACTTGTTGAGGAGTTCGGGGCCCTTGATGTTGAGGAAGTAGCTCTTTCCGGCGGGCTGGCCGGTGACCTCCGCGACCTTCTTCGCAAGGGAGTTGGCGACGGCCTTGGCGATGAGCGTCTTGCCGCAGCCGGGCGGACCGTAGAGCAGGATGCCCTTCGGCGGGCGCAGCTCGTGCTCGCGGAAGAGGTCGGGGTGGAGATAGGGAAGTTCGACGGCGTCGCGGATCAGTTCGATCTGGTCGCCCAGGCCGCCGATCTTGTCGTAGTCGATGTCCGGTACTTCTTCGAGGACGAGTTCCTCGACCTCGCTCTTGGGAACGACTTCGTAGACGTAGCCGGACCTGGGTTCGAGCAGCAGGGCGTCGCCGGGGCGGATGGTGATGTCCAGCAGAGGCTCGGCGAGCCTCACCACCCTCTCCTCGTCGGTGTGCCCGATGACCAGGGCGCGTTCGCCGTCCTCAAGGATCTCCTTGAGGGTGACGATGTCGCCGGCCCGCTCGAATTCCATGGCGTCGACCACGTTGAGCGCTTCGTTGAGCATGACTTCCTGGCCGCGCCGGAGGTCTTCGAGCTCGACGCTGGGACTGACGTTCACCCGGAGCTTGCGGCCCCCGGTGAAGATGTCGCAGGTGCCGTCCTCGTTGGCCTGCAGGAACACGCCGAAGCCGGCCGGTGGCTGTGCGAGCCGGTCGACCTCCTCCTTGAGGGCCACGATCTGGTCGCGGGCCTCGCGCAGCGTGCCGGCGAGCCGTTCGTTCTGGGCGGACACGCCTGCGAGGTTGGTCTGCAACTCGACGATCCGCTCTTCGAGAATCCTCGTATGCCGCGGAGAGTCGGCGAGCTTACGTCGCAGGACGGCGATTTCCTGCTCAAGATAGGCGACCTGGCCGGCTGGGTCTTCGGACCCCCGGCCGGGCCGGGTGCCGCGGTTGATGTCGTCGTCGTGGGCTGCCACGGTCCTCACCTCCTCCAAGGGGAGCTGGACGCTTCCTGACCCTACCTGGGTGGGTGGTGATTGAAACCCCTAGATCACAAAGACTGTGGGGTGTGTCCGATCTTCACCCTTGCGCTCTCCCTCGTCACAGGTGAATACCCACCGTTCAACATCGGAAAGCCGCCGGTTGTATCGTCGAAGCGTTCAACACCCGTCAGGGTCGGCATTTTCCGGTCCGGATACGCAGGAAACGGCAGGCGACATGACCGCGCGGCAGGACGCTCCCACCAAGGGCGAGGGGCAGGACCTTGAGGTCTGGATCGACCAGGACCTCTGCACGGGGGACGGGATCTGCGTGCAGTACGCGCCCGAGGTGTTCGAGCTGGACATCGACGGTCTGGCGTACGTGAAGAGCGACGAGGACGAGCTGCTCCAGGACAAGGGCGCGACCACGCCGGTGCCGCTGCCGCTGTTGCAGGACGTCGTCGACTCGGCGAAGGAGTGTCCGGGCGACTGCATTCATGTGCGGCGCGTTTCGGACAGGGTCGAGGTCTACGGGCCCGAGGCGGCCTGATCCGCGGCTGCCGGGCGGGGGGTCAGATGCCCTCGTCGGAGGGTTCGGCGGTCTGGCTGGTGCGGACGAAGGCGCCGTTCTGCCACTGCCAGGTCACCTTCTCCTGCTGGTCGGGGCAGCAGGAGGGCACGGAGGACGAGGAGTAGCCGAGGAGCGTGGCGGAGATGACGCGGTCGCGGACCGTGAAGTCGCCGACGCTCAGTTGCTGGGCGGGGTCCACCAGGGTCGCGACGATCCTGGGTGTGGCCCCGCTTCCCTGTGTGAGGACGTAGACGCCGCTGGGCGGGGTGCCGGCTCCGGCGGTGCAGTGGACGACGGCGACGGTCTCGGGCCGGTCGTCGCCGTCGAGGTCGCCGGGGGCCTGTTTGACCACGGTGGTGCCGGCCCCGCCGCAGTCGAGCGGGAAGGACGCCCTCGCCGGGTCGGGCGCGGCGGCCGGGGCGGTCGCGTGGGTGGTGGGGTGGGGTGTCGAGGCCGAGGCGCGTGCGCCGGGCTGGAGCAGACCGGCCGCGGCGACGACGGCGGCCATGGCGGCCGCTGTGGCGAACCAGTGCATGGGCCTGGTGTCGGTGTGCGCGAGGTCCGGGAGTTCGGAGGGCTGCACGCGGGATGTCTCCTGTGGTTCCTGTGGTGCGGGATGCCGGATGAGGCGGTGCCGCCGCCTCGGCGTCGGCGGTGCGGGGTGGCCAGCATCGTGCCACACCTCACACGGCAGCGGAACGGTGGGGTGGGAAGGCCGGCGGCCTCCCGCAGCGGTCCGGGGAGCGAAAGGGCGCCGCCGCCGAGCCCCGGGTCGGTCCGGGAACTCGGCGGCGGCGCCGGTGCGTTGCGCGGGAGGTCAGTCGCGGGCGGAGCCGCTCTGGCTGCCGGGTCCGTCGTAGTCCTCGCCGTAGGCGCCCTTGGAGGGGCGGCGGCGGCGGGCCGGGGCCTGGACGCCGTCGGCGAGCCTGCGGGCGGTGACGAGGAAGCCGGTGTGGCCGATCATGCGGTGGTCCGGGCGGACGGCGAGACCCTCGACGTGCCAGTTGCGGATCATCGACTCCCAGGGCTGCGGTTCGGCGAAGCAGCCGATCTCGCGGATGGACTCGACCGTCCGGGAGAGCTGGGTGGTGGTGGCGACGTACGCGCAGAGGATGCCGCCGGGGACGAGCGCCTTGGAGACGGCCTCCAGGCATTCCCAGGGGGCCAGCATGTCCAGCACGACGCGGTCCACGTCGGTGTCCGTGAGGTTGTCCTGGAGGTCGCCGACCGTGAGCTGCCAGGCCGGGTGGGGGCTGCCGAAGTAGCGCTCGACGTTCTGCTGGGCGATCTCGGCGAAGTCCTCGCGGCGCTCGTAGGAGTGCAGCATGCCCTGTTCGCCGATGGCGCGGAGCAGGAAGGTGGAGAGCGCGCCCGAGCCGACGCCCGCTTCCACGACGCGGGCGCCGGGGAAGATGTCGCCGAAGGCGAGGACCTGCCCCGCGTCCTTCGGGTAGACCACGGCGGCGCCGCGGGGCATGGACAGGACGTAGTCGGGGAGCAGGGGGCGCAGCGCGAGGTAGGCGACGTTTCCCGTGGTACGGACCACACTGCCCTCGGGAGCACCGATCAGCTCGTCGTGCGAGAAAGAACCCTTGTGGGTGTGGAAGTTCTTTCCGGCTTCGAGCGTGAAGGTGTAGTGGCGTCCCTTGGGATCGGTGAGCTGGACCTGGTCCCCGACCTTGAAGGGCCCGCGTCGGCGGGCGGCACCGGTCGGTTCAGACATGTGACCAGCGTACCGGTGTTTCGGGGGCCGCCGACCGCCCGTCCGTACAGGCGTGCGGGTGTCAGGCGGCGGGGCGGGCCATGGCGGCCACGAAGGCCCGTTCGACGTCGGCGGTGGAGAGCACGCCGTAGATCTCTCCGGTCTCCTCCACGACGAGGTACTCGGTGGCGGGGGTGGCCTTGAGGCGGTCCAGGAGGGCTTCGCCGGCGAGTTCGGCGGAGACCTTCATGCCGTCGGTGAGGTCCTGGGCGAGGCCGCTGACGGCGACCCAGGGGCGGCGGTGTTCGGGGATGCCGACGATGGCGGTCTCGCGGACGAGGGCCTTGGGCGCGCCCGTGCCGTCCACGACGACGAGGGCGCGGGCGCCCGCCTCGTTGGCGCGGCGCAGGGCCTCGGAGAGCGGGGTGGCGGCCTCGACGGGGACGGCGCGCCGGGTGAGGCTGCGGGCGCGCAGGTCGGGGAGGTGTTCGCGGAGCCGGGCCATGCGCAGGCTGTTGCCCGCGCCGGTCCAGATGATGGCGGCGAGGATCGCGGCGAGCAGGGCGTCGGTGACGGTTTCCATGCCGCTGATCTCGCCGGGGTCGTTGCCGAGGGCCCCGGTGCGGGTGAGCAGCGGCAGGCCGACGAGGGTGATGACGGCGAGGGCGCGGCCGACCCAGGCGGCGGCGACGGTGCCGCTCATCGGCTTGCCGGTGATCTTCCAGACGACGGCCCTGAGCATGCGGCCGCCGTCGAGCGGGAGTCCGGGCAGGAGGTTGAAGGCGGCGACGATGAGGTTGGAGATCATCAGGCCGCCGAGCAGGACGGCGGGGACGGTACCGCGCTCGACGAAGAGCAGCGGTACGTAGAAGACGCCGGCCAGGACGAGGGAGAGCAGCGGGCCCACGAAGGCGAGGACGAATTCGCGGCCGGGGGTCTCGGACTCCTTCTCGATCTCGGAGACGCCGCCGAAGAACTGGAGCTGGATGCGGCGGACCGGGAGCTTGTAGTGCAGGGCGGCGACCGTGTGCGCGAGTTCGTGCACGAGTACGGAGGCGTAGAAGGCGACCGCGAAGAAGAGCGCGACCAGGTAGCGGACGGCGCCGAGGTCGGGCAGGACCCGGTCGAGCTGGCCGCCGAAGACCCAGGTGATCAGGGCCGCCACCACGAACCAGCTGGGGGCGACGTAGACGGGCACGCCGAAGGGGCGGCCCATGAGGATGCCGCCTCCCGGATCCTCCCGGCGTCGGGGCGTGCCCTTGCCGGGGTCGTCGCCGGGGCCCGCTCCCCCTGGGCCGGGCTGCGGCCGCCGGCTGTCGCCGCTCTCGTCCACGAGGTCCCTTCGGTTCGGTGCCTTTCGGCACGATGATGCAGTGTTCGAGGGTCTGTGGTCGATGGTATGCCGGTTGGTGTCAGTGGCGGGTCGTAGGGTCTTCGTCATGACCTCCGTTCCGCCGCAGCCGCAGCCGCCCTCGTCGCTTTCTCCGTCGCGGGCGAGTGACTTCATGCAGTGCCCCCTGCTGTACCGCTTCCGGGTCATCGACAAGCTGCCCCAGAAGCCCAGTGAGGCCGCTACCCGGGGGACGCTGGTCCATGCGGTGCTGGAGCGGCTGTTCGACAATCCGGCGGCGGAGCGCACGCCCGGCCGGGCGACGTCGCTGGTTCCGGGGCAGTGGGACCGGCTGCTGGAGTCGAAGCCGGAGCTCTCGGAGCTCTTCGCGGAGGATCCGGAGGGCGAGCGGCTCGCGCGGTGGCTGGCGCAGGCGGAGCGGCTGGTGGAGCGCTGGTTCTCGCTGGAGGACCCGACGCGGCTCGAACCGGCGGAGCGCGAGCTGTTCGTGGAGACGGAGCTGGAGTCGGGGCTGCGGCTGCGCGGGGTGATCGACCGGATCGATGTGGCGCCGACGGGCGAGGTCCGGATCGTCGACTACAAGACGGGGAAGGCGCCGCGTCCGGAGTACGCGGAGGGTGCCCTGTTCCAGATGAAGTTCTACGCCCTGGTCGTGTGGCGGCTGAAGGGTGTGGTGCCGCGCCGGCTCCAGCTGGTCTATCTGGGCAGCGGTGACGTGATGACGTACGACCCGGTCGTGGCGGATCTGGAGCGGGTGGAGCGCAAGCTGCTGGCGCTGTGGGAGGCGATCTCGCTGGCCACGCGGACGGGCGAGTGGCGGCCGCGGCCGACGAAGCTGTGCGGCTGGTGTGATCACCAGGCGCTCTGTCCCGAATTCGGGGGGACTCCCCCGGTCTATCCGCTGACCGTGCGCCCGGCGGATACGGCGGAGGATGACCAGGGCAGAATGGACCCGGTCCGGGCTGAGGCCGGCCGGCCTGTGGCCCTTGACGGGCATTGAGGAGATCTGGTGGCAATCCGCGTCCTTCTGGTCGACGACCAACCGCTGCTGCGCACCGGCTTCCGGATGATTCTGGAGGCCGAGGGCGATCTGGCGGTGGTGGGCGAGGCCGGTGACGGCCTCCAGGCTCTCGACCAGGTGCGTGCGCTCCAGCCCGATGTGGTGCTGATGGACATCCGGATGCCGCGGATGGACGGCGTCGAGGCGACCCGCCAGATCACCGGTCCCGGCCGGGACGGTCCGGCCAAGGTGCTGGTGCTGACCACGTTCGACCTCGACGAGTACGTGGTGGAGGCGCTGCGGGCCGGTGCCAGCGGCTTCCTGCTGAAGGACGCGCCGGCCGATGAGCTGGTGCAGGCCATCAGGGTGGTGGCGGGCGGCGAGGCGATGCTCGCCCCGAGCGTGACGCGCCGCCTCCTGGACAAGTACGCGGACCACCTGCCGTCCGGCGAGGAGCCGGTGCCGGACACGCTGCACACGCTGACGGACCGCGAGGTGGAGGTCCTGAAGCTGGTGGCGCGCGGCCTGTCGAACGCGGAGATCGCCGCCGACCTGTTCGTCAGCGAGACGACGGTGAAGACGCATGTGGGCCATGTGCTGACGAAGCTGGGGCTGCGCGACCGCGTGCAGGCCGCGGTGTACGCGTACGAGAGCGGTCTGGTGCGCCCCGGCGCCCAGTGAGGCGGGGGCCGCGGGGGCTCGGCGGCCGCGCAGGGTCCTGGTCCGTTCAGGTGACCAGGCCCCTGAGGAACGCGAGGTCGACCTCTTCGAGGGAGCCCACGACGACCCGGCCCTCGGCGGGCGCGATCGGGGAGACCGAGGGGATGGCGACGACCCGGCAGCCCGCGGCCTCCGCCGCCGCGACCCCGGTCGCGGTGTCCTCGATGACGGCGCACAGCCGGGGGTCGGCGCCGAAGCCGCGCGCGGCGGTGAGGTAGGGCTCGGGGTGCGGCTTGGTGCGGGTGACCTCGTCGCCCGCGACGGTGAGCGCGAAGTGGTGGCGGCCCACCGAGTCCAGGACCCGGTCGATGATGCGGCGGTGCGAGGCGGAGACGAGGGCGGTGGGGATCTCGTGCCGGTGCAGCTCGGCCAGGAGCCGGGCCGCGCCCGGCATCAGGGGCACGCCGCGGCCGATGCGCTTCTCGAACCGGTCGTTGAGCAGCACGGTCAGCTCGTCCAGGGTGACGTCTGCCCCGGTGACCTCCACGAGGTAGCCGGCGCTGCGGGTCATCGGCCCCCCGACGACGACCTCGCGCCATGCCTCGTCCAGCCGGTGTCCGAGGTCGGCGAAGACCTCCACCTCGACGTCCCACCAGAAGCCCTCGGTGTCGACCAGGGTGCCGTCCATGTCGAGGAGGACGGCCTGGAGGGCAGCGCCCTCGGCCGTACGGGTCAAGGACGCGGGAACCGTACTGGTCATCCGGCACACCTTCCATGAGGGACGAGAAGGCCGGCCGCCCGTCCCGGAGGAAGGGCGACCGGCCTGCACTGGACCGACCAGTGTACGGCGTGATCGGCTGCCGCGCGGCGAACGGCTCGTTACCGCGCGTTGAAGTACTTGGCCTCCGGGTGGTGGATGACGATCGCGTCGGTGGACTGCTCGGGGTGCAGCTGGAACTCCTCGGAGAGGTGGACCCCGATCCGCTCCGGCTGGAGCAGGTCCGCGATCTTCGCCCGGTCCTCCAGGTCGGGGCAGGCGCCGTAGCCCAGTGAGAAGCGCGCGCCCCGGTACTTCAGGGCGAACATGTCCTCGACCTGGGCCGGGTCCTCCCCCGCGAAGCCCAGCTCCGAGCGGACCCGGGCGTGCCAGTACTCGGCGAGGGCCTCGGCCAGCTGGACGGAGAGGCCGTGCAGTTCCAGGTAGTCGCGGTAGGAGTTGGCCTCGAAGAGCTTGGCGGTCTCGCCGCCGATCTTCGAGCCGACGGTGACGACCTGGAGCCCGATGACGTCCGTCTCGCCGGACTCCTCGGGGCGGAAGAAGTCCGCCAGGCACAGGCGGCGGCCCCGGCGCTGGCGCGGGAAGGTGAAGCGGGTGCGCTCCGAGCCGTCCTCGTGCAGCAGGATCAGGTCGTCGCCCTTGGAGACGCAGGGGTAGTAGCCGTAGACGACGGCCGCCTCCAGCAGGTTCTCCGTGTGCAGCTTGTCCAGCCAGCCGCGCAGGTGCGGGCGGCCCTCGCTCTCGGCGAGCTGCTCGTAGGTCGGTCCGTCGCCGGCCCTGGCCTGCTTGAGGCCCCACTGGCCCTTGAACAGGGCGCCCTCGTCCAGCCAGGACGCGTACTCCTTGAGCTGGATGCCCTTGACGACCCGGCTGCCCCAGAACGGCGGGGTGGGCACCGGGTTGGTGACGGAGACGTCGGAGCGCACGCCCTCCTCCGGCTCCTCGACCTCCAGCACCGGGGTGTCGCGCTTGGGGACGCGGCGCTGCTTCAGCTCGGGGAGGGTGGCGCCGGGGACGCCGCGCTTGACGGCGATGAGCGCGTCCATCAGGCGCAGGCCCTCGAAGGCGTCGCGGGCGTAGCGGACCTCGCCCTCGTAGATCTCGTGGAGGTCCTGCTCGACGTAGGCGCGGGTCAGCGCGGCGCCGCCGAGGATGACGGGGTAGTCGGCGGCCAGCTTGCGCTGGTTCAGCTCCTCCAGGTTCTCCTTCATGATCACGGTGGACTTGACCAGGAGGCCGGACATCCCGATGACGTCGGCCTTGTGTTCCTCGGCGGCGTCCAGGATCGCGGAGACGGGCTGCTTGATTCCGATGTTGACGACGTTGAAGCCGTTGTTGGACAGGATGATGTCGACGAGGTTCTTGCCGATGTCGTGGACGTCGCCGCGGACGGTGGCCAGGACGATGGTGCCCTTGCCCTCGGCGTCGGTCTTCTCCATGTGCGGTTCCAGGTAGGCCACCGCGCTCTTCATGACCTCGGCGGACTGGAGGACGAAGGGCAGCTGCATCTGCCCGGAGCCGAAGAGCTCACCGACGACCTTCATGCCCGCCAGGAGGGTGTTGTTGACGATGTCCAGGGCCGGCGTGTCCCGCAGCGCCTCGGCGAGGTCGTCCTCCAGGCCGTTCTTCTCGCCGTCGATGATGCGGCGCTGGAGGCGCTCTTCCAGCGGCAGGGCGAGCAGTTCCTCGGCCTTGCCCTGCTTCATCGACTTCATGTTGACGCCCTCGAACAGCTCCATGAGCTTCTGGAGGGGGTCGTAGCCCTCGGCGCGGCGGTCGTAGACGAGGTCGAGGGCGACCTTGACCTGCTCCTCCTCCAGCCGGGCGATCGGCAGGATCTTCGAGGCGTGCACGATGGCGGAGTCGAGACCGGCCTTGACGCACTCGTCCAGGAAGACGGAGTTCAGCACGACGCGGGCGGCCGGGTTGAGGCCGAAGGAGATGTTCGACAGACCGAGCGTGGTCTGCACGGCCGGATGGCGCTTCTTCAGCTCGCGGATGGCATCGATGGTGGCGACACCGTCCTTGCGGGACTCCTCCTGCCCGGTGCAGATGGTGAAGGTCAGGGTGTCGATCAGGATGTCCGACTCCTGGATGCCCCAGTTGCCCGTCAGATCCGCGATGAGCCGCTCGGCGATGGCGACCTTGTGCTCGGCGGTGCGGGCCTGGCCCTCCTCGTCGATGGTCAGCGCGATCAGCGCGGCGCCGTGCTCGGCCGCCAGCCGGGTGACCTTGACGAAGCGGGACTCGGGCCCGTCACCGTCCTCGTAGTTGACGGAGTTGAGGACCGCACGCCCGCCCAGCTTCTCCAGACCGGCCCTGAGCACCGGCAGCTCCGTGGAGTCCAGGACGATCGGCAGGGTCGAGGCGGTCGCGAACCGGCCGGCCAGCTCCTCCATGTCGGCGACACCGTCACGGCCCACATAGTCCACGCACAGGTCGAGCATGTGCGCGCCCTCACGGATCTGGTCACGCGCCATCTCCACGCAGTCGTCCCAGCGGCCCTCCAGCATGGCCTCACGGAACTTCCTGGACCCGTTGGCGTTCGTACGCTCACCGATCGCCAGGTACGAGGTGTCCTGCCGGAAGGGAACCGTCTGGTAGAGCGAGGCGGCGCCGGGCTCGGGGCGCGGGTCACGGACCGCCGGGGCGGCGCCGCGCACCCGCTCGACGACCTCGCGCAGGTGCTCCGGGGTCGTACCGCAGCAGCCGCCGACCAGCGACAGCCCGTACTCCCGGACGAACGTCTCCTGGGCGTCGGCCAGCCCCTCGGGGCCGAGCGGGAAGTGCGCGCCGTCCTTGGTGAGGACCGGCAGTCCGGCGTTGGGCATGCAGAGCAGCGGGATGCGGGAGTGGCGGGTGAGGTAGCGCAGGTGCTCGCTCATCTCGGCCGGCCCGGTCGAGCAGTTCAGGCCGATCATGTCGATCCCGAGGGGCTCCAGGGCGGTCAGGGCCGCGCCGATCTCGGAGCCCAGCAGCATGGTGCCGGTCGTCTCGAAGGCGAGCGAGCACAGCAGCGGCAGGTCGCTGCCCAGGGCGTCCAGGGCGCGGCGGGCGCCGAGGATCGCGGCCTTGGTCTGCAGGAGGTCCTGGGTCGTCTCGACGATCAGCGCGTCGGCGCCGCCGGCGACCAGGCCCTCGGCGTTCGCCTGGAAGCCGTCCCGGATGGTGCTGTACGGCACGTGGCCCAGGGTCGGCAGCTTGGTGCCGGGGCCCATGGAGCCGAGCACCCAGCGCTGCTGCCCGGTGGAGGCGGTGAACTCGTCGGCGACCTCACGGGCGATCCGCGCACCGGACTCGGACAGCTCGTGGACCCGCTCGGGAATGTCGTACTCGCCGAGGGCCGCCGTGTTGGCGCCGAAGGTGTTGGTCTCGACGCAGTCGACGCCGACCGCGAAGTACGCCTCGTGCACGGAGCGCACGATGTCGGGCCTGGTGAGGTTCAGGATCTCGTTGCAGCCTTCGAGGTCCTCGAAGTCGGCGAGCGTGGGGTCCTGTGCCTGGAGCATGGTGCCCATGGCTCCGTCGGCCACCACCACTCGGGTGGCGAGCGCCTCACGGAGGGCTGTGGCTCGGTTCCGGCTGTCGGCGGAAGAGGTCGGCGACGAGGCCATGGATGTACTCCCTGGGTTGCGACGGCTGTCGGCTTTGCACCCTCGGCGGAAGGCGCACTCGCTCAGGGTAGCCGGGCCTCCTCGAGGGCGGTCAGTGTGTCCCACGAGCCGGACTGCATGCTGTGCTCGGGCGTGTCCGGCGTGGCGGGGTGCCGCGGACTTTCGCCTCGGTCGAGCGCTGGTCGGCATGGGCCGATAGTGTTCAGCATTGTCGAACAAGGTGGAGGAGTACGGCGCGATGGCCAAGAACATCCAGTCGCTGGAGCGGGCGGCCGCGATGCTGCGGCTGCTGGCAGGCGGCGAGCGGCGGCTCGGGCTGTCCGACATCGCCTCCTCACTGGGCCTGGCCAAGGGCACCGCGCACGGCATCCTGCGCACGCTCCAGCACGAGGGCTTCGTCGAGCAGGACGCGGCGTCCGGCCGCTACCAGCTCGGCGCGGAGCTGCTGCGCCTGGGCAACAGCTATCTCGACGTCCACGAGCTGCGGGCCAGGGCCCTGGTCTGGACGGACGACCTGGCGCGCTCCAGCGGCGAGAGCGTCCATCTGGGCGTACTGCACCAGCAGGGCGTGCTGATCGTCCACCACGTCTTCCGCCCCGACGACAGCCGGCAGGTCCTGGAGGTGGGGGCCATGCAGCCGCTGCACTCCACGGCGCTGGGCAAGGTGCTCTCCGCATACGACCCGGTGGCCCACACCGAGGCGCTGGAGGCCGAGCGGCGGTCGTTCACGCCCCGGACCGTCACCGCCCCCGAGGAGTTCGAGTCGACGCTCGACCTGACCCGGGCCCGCGGCTGGGCGTCCGATGTGGAGGAGACCTGGGAGGGCGTGGCCGCGGTGGCCGCCCCCATCCACGACCGGCGCCGGATGCCCGTGGGGGCCATCGCCGTCACCGGGGCGGTGGAGCGGGTCTGCAAGGACGGCGAACTGCGTCCCGAGCTGGTCGCGGCGGTGCGCGACTGCGCCCGCGCGGTCTCCCGTGACCTGGGTGCCAGGCGCTTCTGAGCCCTCCCCCGCCGTCACGGCGGGCACTCCTACGAGCACGCACCGCGCTCGCCACTCCTGAGTCCGGGGTCACAACCTCTTGACGCTGGCTTCGCCCGGAGGAAACACTGCCGTTCATCGGTCGGCATTGTCGAACACTTAACGGAAATACGCGTTAGGGTATGACCGTGCCAAGGGCCGGCCAAGCCCTCACACGAGGGCGCGGACCACCGGAGGGACCCGGGGTTCGGCTTCCCTGGACGAAGGACAAAGGAGTCGCGGGTGTCCAGCTCCGACATCTTCATCGGCGAGACCATCGGTACCGCCGTACTCATCCTGCTCGGCGCCGGCGTCTGTGCCGCCGTCACGCTCAAGCACTCGAAGGCACAGAACGCCGGCTGGCTCGCCATCACCTTCGGGTGGGGCTTCGCGGTCCTGACCGGCGCCTATCTGGCCGGCGGCGTGTCGGGGGCGCATCTCAACCCGGCCGTCACCATCGGCCTGGCGATCGAGGGCGGCACGAAGTGGAGCGACGTACCGCTCTACCTCGCCTCCGAACTCCTCGGCGCGATGATCGGCGCGGTGCTGGTCTGGCTCACCTATTACGGGCAGTTCCGGGCCCATCTCAACGATCCGGAGGTCCTGCGCGCCCATACGGGTGAGGAGGGCATGGTCGACCAGGCTTCGGCCCCCAAGGCTGGACCGGTTCTCGGTGTCTTCTCGACCGGTCCTGAGATCCGCAACGCCGTACAGAACGTCCTCACCGAGATCATCGCCACGGTCGTGCTGGTGCTGGCGATCCTCACGCAGGGCCTCAACGAGGAGGGCCACGGCATCGGCGCGCTCGGCGCACTGATCACCGCCCTGGTCGTCGTCGCCATCGGTCTCTCTCTCGGCGGCCCGACGGGGTACGCGATCAACCCGGTCCGCGACCTCGGTCCGCGCATCGTGCACGCGCTGCTTCCGCTGCCGAACAAGGGCGGCTCCGACTGGGGCTACGCATGGGTTCCCGTCGTCGGTCCCCTGATCGGCGGCGCGCTCGCCGGCGGGCTCTACAACCTGGCCTTCGCCTAGGCCCCGGCCGCTCGCCCCATCCCCACACCACACAGACTTCCGGGAGCACACCGTGACCGACGCACACACCACCGGCACCCATGGCACCGGGCCGTTCATCGCGGCCATCGACCAGGGCACCACCTCCAGCCGCTGCATCGTCTTCGACAAGGACGGCCGGATCGTCTCCGTCGACCAGAAGGAGCACGAGCAGATCTTCCCGAAGCCCGCCTGGGTGGAGCACGACGCCGCCGAGATCTGGGACAACGTCCAGGAGGTCGTCGCCGGCGCCATCGTCAAGGCGGGCATCACGGCCGCCGACGTCAAGGCCATCGGCATCACCAACCAGCGCGAGACCACCCTGCTGTGGGACAAGCACACCGGTGAGCCCGTCCACAACGCCCTCGTCTGGCAGGACACCCGCACGGACGCGCTCTGCAAGGAGCTCGGCCGCAACGTCGGGCAGGACCGTTTCCGCCGTGAGACCGGGCTGCCGCTCGCCTCGTACTTCGCCGGGCCCAAGGCCCGCTGGCTGCTCGACAACGTCGAGGGGCTGCGCGAGCGGGCCGAGCGCGGCGACATCCTCTTCGGCACCATGGACTCCTGGGTCATCTGGAACCTGACCGGCGGCACCGACGGCGGCGTCCACGTCACCGACGTCACCAACGCCTCGCGCACCCTCCTGATGAACCTGCACACCATGCAGTGGGACGAGAAGATCTGTTCCTCCATCGGCGTGCCGATGGCCATGCTGCCCGAGATCCGTTCCTCGGCCGAGGTCTACGGCACCGCCAGGGGCGGCGTGCTCGACGGTGTGCCGGTGGCCTCCGCGCTGGGCGACCAGCAGGCGGCGCTGTTCGGCCAGACCTGCTTCGCCGAGGGCGAGGCCAAGTCCACGTACGGCACCGGCACCTTCATGCTGATGAACACCGGTGACACGCCCGTGAACTCCTACAACGGGCTGCTGACCACCGTGGGTTACCAGATCGGCGACCAGAAGCCGGTGTACGCCCTGGAGGGGTCGATCGCCGTCACCGGTTCGCTGGTGCAGTGGATGCGCGACCAGATGGGCCTGATCCAGTCCGCGGCCGAGATCGAGACCCTGGCCTCCTCGGTCGAGGACAACGGCGGCGCCTACTTCGTGCCGGCCTTCTCCGGCCTGTTCGCCCCGTACTGGCGCCCCGACGCCCGCGGTGTCATCGCCGGTCTCACCCGCTACGTCACCAAGGCGCACATCGCCCGTGCCGTGCTGGAGGCCACCGCCTGGCAGACGCGGGAGATCAGCGACGCCATGACCAAGGACTCCGGCGTCGAGCTGACCGCGCTCAAGGTCGACGGCGGTATGACCTCCAACAACCTGCTGATGCAGACGCTCGCCGACTTCCTGGACGCGCCCGTGGTGCGGCCGATGGTCGCCGAGACCACCTGCCTCGGCGCCGCCTACGCCGCCGGACTGGCCGTCGGCTTCTGGCCCGACACCGACGCGCTGCGCGCCAACTGGCGCAGGGCCGCCGAGTGGACCCCCCGCATGGACGCGGACACCCGCGCCCGCGAGTACAAGAGCTGGCTCAAGGCCGTGGAACGCACCATGGGCTGGCTGGACGACGAGGAGTAGACAACATGACCACCCTGCAGAGCGTCCCCGCCCTCGGGACGCATCCGGCATCCGGCTCCCTCCCGAGCCGGGCCGAGACCCGGGAGCAGCTCTCCAAGGCGACGTACGACCTCCTGGTGATCGGTGGCGGCATTCTGGGCATCTCCACCGCCTGGCACGCCGCGCAGTCCGGGCTGCGGGTGGCCCTGGTGGACGCCGGCGACTTCGCCGGCGCCACCTCCTCCGCCTCCTCCAAGCTGCTCCACGGCGGTCTGCGCTACCTCCAGACCGGCGCGGTGAAGCTGGTGGCGGAGAACCACTTCGAGCGCCGTGCGGTCTCCCGCCAGGTCGCCCCGCACCTGGCCAATCCGCTCACCTTCTATCTGCCGGTGTACAAGGGCGGGCCGCACGGCGCGGCGAAGCTGGGCGCGGGCGTCTTCGCGTACTCGGCGCTGTCCGCGTTCGGTGACGGCGTCGGCCATGTGATCAGTCCGGCGCGGGCGCGGCGCGATGTGCCGGAACTGCGCACAGAGAACCTCAAGGCCGTCGCCGTCTACGGCGACGACCAGATGAACGACGCGCGGATGGCGCTGATGACGGTCCGCGCGGCCGTCGACGCGGGCGCGGCGGTGCTCAACCACGCGAGGGTGACCGGGCTGCGGTTCACCAGGGGCCGGGTGACGGGCGCGGAGCTGACCGACGGCACGGACGGCACGGAGTTCGGCGTGAACGCCCGTCTGGTGCTGAACGCGACCGGGCCGTGGGTGGACCACCTGCGGAAGCTGGAGGACCCGGGCGCGGCCCCCTCGATACGCCTGTCCAAGGGCGCCCACCTGGTGCTGAAGCGGACGCGCCCGTGGAAGGCGGCGCTGGCCACGCCGATCGACAAGTACCGCATCACGTTCGCCCTGCCGTGGGAGGACATGCTGCTGCTGGGCACGACGGACGAGGAGTACGAGGGCGATCCGGCGGATGTCGCGGTGACCGAGAAGGACACCGCGCAGATCCTGGACGAGGCGGCGTTCTCGGTACGCGACCAGCAGCTGTCGCGGGATCTGATCACGTACTCCTTCGCCGGCCTCCGGGTGCTGCCGGGCGGGCCCGGTGACACCTCCAAGGCCAAGCGCGAGACGGTCGTGACGGAGGGCCGGGGCGGGATGCTGTCGGTGGCGGGCGGCAAGTGGACGACGTTCCGGCACATCGGCCGTACGGTGATGAACAAGCTGGCCGCGCTCCCCGGGCACCCGTTGGGCGAGGACATGGAGCCGATGGCCCGGCTGCCGAGGAAGCTGCCGCTGCCGGGGATCGCCAACCCGAACGCGGTGGCGCACCGGCTGCTGGTGGACGGCGGGACCCCGGGTCCCCGGATGGCCGCCGACACGGCACGGCACCTGGCCACGCACTACGGTTCGCTGTCCTTCGACATCGCCCGGCTGGCCAACGAGAACCCGGCGCTGGCCGAGCGCGTCCACCCGGACGCCCCGGAGATCTGGGCGCAGGTCGCCTACGCGCGCGACCGGGAGTGGGCCGAGACGGCGGACGACGTCCTGCGGCGGCGGACGACGCTGACGATCCGGGGCCTGGCCACGGACGAGATCAGGGCCGGTGTGGAGTCGGTGCTCAAGGAGCGGCGCGGCTGAGAGAAGCACCGGCGCGGGGCCGGGCGGCTCGCGAGTTGGTCCGAAGGTCGTACCGGCCCTCGTCGGGGACGCATAATGGGGCGATACATCGGATGTCTGGAGGTCGCCCATGGCTGTCACCGACGAGGCCATCGAGAAGATCAAGGGGATGATCGTCTCGGGTGCGCTACGGCCCGGCGATCGTCTTCCCAAGGAGAGCGAACTCGCCGCGGAGCTGGGCCTGTCGCGCAACTCGCTGCGGGAGGCGGTGCGCGCCCTGTCGCTGATCCGCATTCTCGACGTGCGCCAGGGCGACGGCACGTACGTGACGAGCCTCGATCCGCAGCTGCTGCTCGAAGCGCTGAGCTTCGTGGTGGACTTCCACCGCGACGACACGGTGCTGGAGTTCCTGGCGGTGCGCCGGATCCTGGAACCGGCCGCCACGGCGATGGCGGCGAGCCGGATCAGCGAGGAGCGGCTGGACGCGCTCGGCGCCCAGTTGGACGCGCTGGGCGAGCGGCCGTCGGTGGAGGAGTTGGTGGCGTGCGACCTGGACTTCCACCGGGGCATCGTCCAGGCGTCGGGGAACTCGGTGCTCTGCTCGCTGCTCGACGGCCTCTCGGGGCCGACGACGCGGGCGCGGGTGTGGCGCGGGCTGACCCAGGAGGACGCGGTGAGCCGGACGCTGCATGAGCACCGGGCGATCGTATCGGCGTTGCGGGATCGCGACGCGGAGGCTGCGCGGGCCTGGGCGACGGTGCATGTGGCGAGCGTGGAGCAGTGGTTGCGGTCGACGTTGTAGCGGCGACCGCGGGAAGGGGCGGGTGGGGATTTCCCCCACCCGCCCCTTCCCGTAACCGGGGCTCCGCCCCGGACCCCGCTCCTCAAGCGCCGGAGGGGCTGGGACTAGTCCTGCTTCTCGCCGCTGGCGAAGCGGGAGATGACCAGGGCGACGATGATGATCGCGCCGTTGAGGAACTGGTTCCAGAGGGCGGGGACGCCGCCGAGGGTCATCACGTTGACGACCAGCTGGAGCGTCAGTACGCCGGTCAGGGCGCCGAAGAGGGTGCCCCGGCCGCCCTTGAGGCTGATTCCGCCGATCACGGCGGCGGCGAACACCTGGAAGATCCAGCCGTCGCCCTGGGTCGCGGCGACCGCACCGTAGTGGCCGGTGTAGAGGATGCCCGCGAAGGCGGCGAGCAGGCCGCCGATGGCGAGCACGATCCAGGTGACGCGGTCGACGCGGATGCCCGCGGCGCGGGCCGCTTCCGGGTTGCCGCCGATCGCGTACAGCGAGCGCCCGTGGCGCAGCCAGGCGAGGGCCGCGCCGCCGACGGCGAAGAGGACCAGGCAGATCCAGACCGCGGCCGGCGCACCGAACCACGAGGTCTTGCCGAGGTAGCGGAAGGACTCCGGGACGTCGGTGATGGACTTGCCCTCGGTGATGCCGATGTGGAGGCCGCGCAGCATCGTCAGCATGCCGAGCGTGGCGATGAAGCCGTTGACCCGGAGTTTCAGCATCAGGAAGCCGTTGACGGCTCCGACGGCGAGGCCGACCAGCAGGCAGAGCGGGATCGCCGACCAGGCGGGGAGCAGCCCGAGGCCGGCGAAGCGGCCGCCCTCGGTGGGCAGCACCAGCCACATCGCGACGACGGGCGCGATGCCGATCGTCGACTCCAGCGAGAGGTCCATGCGGCCGCAGATCAGGATCAGCGCCTGGCCGAGGACGAGCAGGCTCAGCTCGGAGGACTGCTGGACGACGCTGATCAGGTTGTCGGAGGTGAGGAAGACCGGCGAGACGATGAAGCCGATCAGCATCAGCACCAGGATCACCGGCACCAGCGAGAAGTCGCTCCACCGGATCAGCTTGAGCCTGCTCAGCGGGCTGTTCCCGTCCGGGGAGCCCTTCAGTGCCGTGTCGAAGTCGTCGGCCGTGGACGGCCGTACCGTGCCGGTCATTCCCTTTCCCCCACACCTTCCATGGCGGCGACGAGTTCCCCGTCGGTCCACCCGCTGTCGAACGTTGCGACGACCCGCCCGTGGAACAGGGCGAGGACCCGGTCGCAGACCCGCAGGTCGTCCAGCTCGTCCGAGACGACGACCGCGGCGTTGCCCGCGTCGGCGACCCGGCGTACGACTCCGAGGAGCGAGTCCTTGGACTTGACGTCCACGCCCGCGGTGGGCCGGACCGCGACCAGGACGCTGGGGTCCCGGGCCAGGGCGCGGGCGACCACGACCTTCTGCTGGTTGCCGCCGGAGAGCCCGGAGACGGGCTGCTCGGGGCCCTGGGTCTTGATGTCGAGCGAGTCGATCATGGACCGGGCGAACTCCCTGGTTCGGGAGGGCAGGACGGTCCCCCAGGGGCCGAGCTGGTCGGTGACCGTGAGGGTGGCGTTCTCCGCGACGCTGCGTTCCAGGACGAGGCCCTGGTCGTGCCGGTCCTCGGGAATGTAGCCGATCCCGGCGTCCAGGGCGTGCGGGACGCTGCCCGTCCGTACGGCCCGGCCGCGCACCCGGACCGTGCCGCCGCCCGCCTTGCGCATGCCGGCGAGCACCTCGCCGACCGCGGTGTTGCCGCTGGCCGCCGAGCCGGCGAGGCCGAGCACCTCGCCGGGGCGCACCTGGAGGTCCAGGGGCTCGAACCGGCCGTCCAGGGACAGCTGTTCGGTGGCCAGGACGGGTTTTGCCGACGGGTCGGGCGCGGTGTCGCCGGCCGCGTGCCAGGCGGTCGCGCCCGCCGCTTTCTCGCCGGTCATCGCCGCGACCAGGTCCTCCTTGGAGACGTCGGCGACGGGGGCGGTCAGGACGTGGCGGGCGTCGCGGTAGACGGTGACCGCGGTGCACAGCTCGTACACCTCCTGGAGGTGGTGCGAGATGAACAGGAAGGCCACGCCCCGGCTCTGGAGTTCACGGAGCCGGTCGAAGAGCCGGGCGATGCCCCGGGCGTCGAGCTGGGCGGTCGGCTCGTCCAGGATGATCAGCCGGGCGCCGAAGGACAGCGCGCGGGCGATCTCCACGAACTGCCGCTGCTCGACGGCGAGATCCCGCGCCCGGGTGTTCGGGTCGACCTGGACTCCGTACGCTTCGAGGACCTGTTCGGCGCGTTTGCGGAGCCTGCCCCAGCTGATCCAGCGGGCCCGGTCGTCGAACCGGTTGAGGAAGAGGTTCTCGGCGACGGTCAGGTCGGGGACGACCATGGACTTCTGGTAGACGCAGGCGACCTTGGACTGCCAGGCCGAGGTGTCCCCGAAGGCGGGCGCGGGCTCCCCGCCGAACGTGACCGTGCCGGCGTCCGCCTTGTGGAGTCCGGTCAGGACGCTGACCAGCGTGGACTTGCCGGCGCCGTTGCGGCCGACGAGCGCGTGCGACTCGCCGGGCCGCACGGTCAGCTTCACCCCGTCCAGCGCCACGGTCGGCCCGAAGCGCTTGACGACGCCTTCCGCCTGTACGGCGGGTGCTGGTGCCTGGTTCATGGATAGGTCCTAGTTCTTCTTCCCCAGCTGGTTGGCCCAGAGCTTCGGGTCGTCGACGTTGTCCTTGGTCACCAGGGGCGCGGGGAGCTGGTCCTCGTAGCCGTTCGGGATCTTGATGATGGTGGAGTCGTGGTCGGTGGGACCCTCCTCGAAGGTCTTGCCGTCCAGGGCCGCCTTCGCGTAGTACAGCGCGTACTTCGCGTACAGATCGGCGGGCTGGGAGATCGTCGCGTCGATCTTCCCGGCCTTGATGGCGTCGAACTCCTCCGGGATGCCGTCGTTGGAGATGATGGTGATGTGGCCGGGCGAACCGGCCGGCTTCAGCAGCTTCTTCTGTTCCAGGAGCGCGAGGGTGGGCTGGAGGAAGACGCCCCCGGCCTGCATGTAGATGCCGTTGATGTCGGGGTGGGCGGCCAGCGTCGACTGGAGCTTGGCGGAGGCGACGTCGCCCTTCCAGTCGGTGGCCAGCTCGAACACCTTGATGTCCGGGAAGTCCTTGTCCATGCACGCCTTGAAGGCCTCGGACCGGTCGCGGCCGTTGATGGAGGACAGGTCGCCCTGGAACTCCACGACCTTGCCCTTGCCCTTCAGCTGCTCGCCGAGGTACTTGCAGGCGTTCGTGCCGTACGCCTTGTTGTCGGCCCGCACCACCATGTAGATGTCGCCCTTGTCCGGGCGCGTGTCGACGCTGATGACGGGGATCTTCTTCTCGTTGAGCGCGTTGAGCGACTCGGCTATCGCGCCGGTGTCCTGCGGGGCCATCACCACGGCCTTGGCGCCCTGGTCCCTGAAGGTCTGGACGTTGGCGACGAGCTTGCCGATGTCGTTCTGCGAGTTGGTCAGCGGGAGCGCGGAGACCTCGCCGTCCTTGACCCCCTGCTTGATGTAGTTCTGGTAGGAGTTCCAGAAGTCGCTGTCGCTGCGCGGCAGGTCGATGCCGACCTTGCCGCCGCCCGTACCGCTGTCCGACGACTCGCGGTTGCAGCCCGCGAGGGCGGTGACGGCCAGCAGTACGGCACAGGCGGCCGCACTCGTCGTACGCACTCTCATTGGTGTCCCGTTCCTTGGTGAGGTCGCGGCTCGGAGCCCTGACGGCATTGCGGAGGTGCGGTTCAGCTGCCGGCGGGGCGCAGGCGCAGGCCCTGCATCCCGCCGTCGACGGCCAGTGCGGTGCCGGTCACGGAGGCCGCGGCGGGACTGGCGAGGTAGAGGATCGCGGCGGCCACCTCGTCGGCCGAGACCAGCCGGCCCAGCGGCTGCCGGGCGCTGAGGGCGGCGCGTTCGGCGGCCGGGTCGTCGGCCTGGTCCAGCAGCCGGCCGACCCACGGGGTGTCGGCGGTGCCGGGGTTGACGCAGTTGACGCGGACGCCCTCGCGGACGTGGTCGGCGGCCATGGCGAGGGTGAGCGCGAGGACGGCGCCCTTGCTCGCGCTGTACAGGGCGCGCTGGGGCAGCCCGGCGGTGGCGGCGATCGAGCAGGTGTGGGTGACCGACACGGCGCCGGGGCGTCCGGCGGCGGCCCGGCGCAGGTGGGGCAGGGCGTGCCGGGCGGTGCGGACCATGCCGAGGACGTTGATGTCGAGGACCCGGGTCCACTCGGCGTCGTCGTTGTCCTCGACGGTGCCGATGGAGCCGATGCCCGCGTTGGACACGAGGGTGTGCAGGGAGCCCATGGCGGAGACCGCCCGCTCCACGCCGGCGCGCACGGCCGCGTCGTCGCCGAGGTCGGCCTCGATGGCGAGGGCGCCGAGGGGTGTGTGGGAGGTGTCCCGGTCGAGGACGGCGACCTGGGCCCCGCGCTCGACGAGCTGGGCCGTGACGGCGGCCCCGATGCCGGAGGCGCCGCCCGTCACCAGGGCGTTCATCCCCTCGAAGTCGTGTGTGCCGGTCATCGGCCCTCCTCCTTCTCGATGCGGCGGGCCTGCCAGACGGGCCCGTGCGGGTAGCTGTGCGCGGCGATCGACTCGGGGCGCATCCTGGCCGAGAAGCCGGGTGCGGCCGGGGTGGTGTAGCGCCCGTTCTCGATGACGACGGGGTCCACGAAGTGTTCGTGGAGGTGGTCGACGTACTCGATGACCCGGTCCTCCCAGGTGCCGGCGACGGCCACGTAGTCGAACATCGAGAGGTGCTGGACCAGTTCGCACAGTCCGACGCCGCCGGCGTGCGGGCAGACCGGGATGCCGTACTTGGCGGCGAGCAGCAGGATCGCCAGGTTCTCGTTGACGCCGGCGACGCGTGCGGCGTCGATCTGGACGAAGTCGACGGCGCCGGCCTGGAGCAGCTGCTTGAACACGACGCGGTTGGCGACGTGTTCGCCGGTGGCGACCTTGACCGGCTGCCCGGCGCGCACGGCGGCGTGGCCGAGGATGTCGTCGGGGCTGGTCGGCTCCTCGATCCAGTGCGGGTCGTACGGGGCGAGCGCGGTCAGCCACGCGACCGCGTCGGCGACGTCCCAGCGCTGGTTGGCGTCGACCGCGATCCGCACGCCGGGGCCGACGGCCTCGCGGGCGAGCGCCATCCGGCGGACGTCGTCGCCGACCTCGCCGCCGACCTTGAGCTTGATCTGGGTGAAGCCGTCGGCGACGGCCTGCTTGGCGAGCCGGACCAGCTTGTCGTCGGAGTAGCCGAGCCAGCCGGGCGATGTGGTGTACGCGGGGTAGCCCTCGGTCCGCAGGACGGCGGCGCGTTCGGCGCGGCCCGGTTCGGCGGCCCGCAGGATGGCCAGCGCCTCGTCGGGGGTGAGCGCGTCGGTGAGGTAGCGGAAGTCGACCAGGGAGACCAGCTCCTCGGGTGTCATCCCGGCCAGGAACTCCCAGACGGGCAGGCCCGCCTGTCTCGCCGCCAGGTCCCAGGCGGCGTTGATCACCGCGCCGGCCGCCATGTGCATCACGCCCTTCTCGGGCCCGAGCCAGCGGAGTTGGGAGTCGTGCGTGAGGTCGCGGTACAGGGCGCCGAGGTCGGCCGCCGTACGGGGCACCGGGCGGCCGGTGACGTGGGGCCGCAGCGCCTCGATGGCGGCGGCCATCACCTCGTTGCCGCGCCCGATGGTGAAGCAGAAACCATGCCCCTCGGCCGTGGCGCCGCTGTCGTCGGCGTCGGTGCGCAGGACGACGTAGGCGGCCGAGTAGTCGGGGTCCGGATTCATGGCGTCCGAGCCGTCCAGCTGCTCCGAGGTCGGAAAACGGATGTCGTGGACCTCGAAATCCGTGACGGTCTGACTCATGCGCGCCCCCAGGGGAAATAACATCGGACCTCTGTTCCGGTCATCCGATGTATAGCCGCCTCGGAGCCGGTAAGTCCAGAGTCGGGCCCAAATTCACGGCCCACAGCTCGGATGTATCGCACGGGTCGCGCCAAGGGCCTGCTGTGCGGGAGGCCGTAAGCCGTAAGGTTGTTCCGTACGCAAGGGAACTTCGGAAGGAGGCCTGGGTGATCGAGCTCGACGGGGTTCCCGAGCTGATCGACCCGGTCATGGTGGCCGCGTTCGAGGGGTGGAACGACGCAGGTGACGCCGCCTCCACGGCGGTCGCGCACCTGGACAGGGAGTGGAAGGGCGAGGTGTTCGCGGCGCTGGACGCCGAGGACTACTACGACTTCCAGGTCAACCGCCCGACGGTGTGGCTGGACGGCGGGGTACGCAAGATCACCTGGCCGACCACCCGGCTCTCCGTGGTCCGCATCGGCGGGGACAAACCCCGCGATCTGGTGCTGGTCCGGGGCATCGAACCGTCCATGCGCTGGCGCTCGTTCTGCAACGAGATCCTGGGCTTCGCGCATGAGCTGGGCGTCGAGATGGTGGTGGTGCTCGGCGCGCTGCTCGGCGACACCCCGCACACCCGGCCGGTACCGGTCAGCGGCGTCACGTCCGACGCCGATCTGGCGCGCACCATGGACTTGGAGGAGACCAGGTACGAGGGTCCGACGGGCATCGTCGGCATCCTCCAGGAGGCGTGCACGCACGCGGGCGTGCCCGCGGTGAGCCTGTGGGCCGCGGTGCCGCACTATGTGTCGCAGCCGCCCAACCCGAAGGCGACGCTGGCGCTGCTGAACCGTCTGGAGGATCTGCTCGGGCTGCGCATCCCGCTCGGCGAACTGCCGGAGGACGCGCGCGCCTGGCAGGTGGGCGTCGACCAGCTCGCCTCCGAGGACAGCGAGGTGGCCGAGTACGTGCAGACGCTGGAGGAGGCCCGGGACACCGCGGAGCTGCCCGAGGCGAGCGGCGAGGCCATCGCCCGGGAGTTCGAGCGCTATCTCAGGCGCCGCGACCCGGGACCCGGCCCCGGCCAGCCGTCCGGCGGGCACGCCACGGAGAGCGGGGAGGCGACATATCTCCGGGACACGTCGAGCGGCCGCACCAGGCCGCCGAAGCCGGTCCGGCCGGAGACGGGACCCGGACCGGTGAGCGGGCCCGGCACCGGCCGGCCGGGCGGCCCGGGGACCGGCCGGCCCACGCCGGGCGGCCCCGACGAGCGCGCCGCGGACGGCGAGCCGGAGCAGCCGTCCGGCGACGGACCGGACGAGGACACGGACAACGGCCCGGACGGACCGGACGGCCCTTCGCGGGACTGAGCCGGGCGGGACGGTCTCGGCCGGGGCGGGTCCGGGCAGGACCGCTCCGGGCAGCAAGGAGCCGGGCGGGTGCGTGCCCGCCCGGCTCCCCCGCTCCTTCGGCGTCATTCAGGAACAGGTGAAGCGCGCCGCGCCCCAGTCCCCGTGGTCGCCGGTCTTGGAGTCATTGGTGTCGGTGACCTTCAGGCGTACATGCCGCGCGCCGTCGAGCGCCACGTCCACCGGCACGGCGTCCGACGCCCCGGTCACCTTCGGTGAGGTCCACAGCACCTTGCCGTCCGCCTCGACGGAGAACGCCACCTCGCCGTAGCCGTCGATCTCGTCGTCGATGCCGGCGTCCGCGGTGAACGTCGAGCACCGGCCGCCGAGATACACCTCGATGTCGGAGTCGGCGTGGGTGCCGATCCCCTTCTCGTACACCTTCCCGGCCAGCGTGATCGGGTTCCCGTCGGCCGCGCCCGACTCGCCGTTGCTGCGGTCGCGTTCGGCGGGGCCGTATCCGTTCGTCTCGTTCAGCCACTCCATGTCGCTCGCCCAGGTCTCGCCGCTGGGCGGGGCCGGCATGACGGAGACCGCCAGCCGCTGGGCGGCCGTCCGGGACTCGCCCGCCGAGCGGTAGCGCGCCAGGGCGGTGATCCGTGCCTCGCCGATCCGGGCGTCCTTCGCCGGGGTGACCTTCACCTCGACGCGCCGGGTGGTTCCGGCGGGTATCCGCTTCACGGGCGCGGCGGGGGTGGCCTGCCAGCCCTTCGGGACGTCGAGGGCGAGGACCGCGTCCGTCACGTCCGCCTTGCCCGCGGTGACGTCGACGGCGACGGTGCCCGGGGCGCCGGCGCCGGTCTCCTGCCCCTGGGGCGCGGAGACGGTGGCCGTGGCGGCGGCGTCGCGGCCGCCGACCGCGCTGGTGTTCTCCAGCTTCAGGGAGAACTTCTTGCCCGTGGAGAGCGAGGCGGTCTTGATCTTCACCACGCCGCCACGGTCGTCACGGTCGTACCACCAGCCCTGCTTCGCCTTCGCGTACGCGGCGGCCGAGGTGAGCCGGGGCAGCTTGCCCTTGAGCTTGACCGCGCTCGGCTCGGAGCCGGTGTGCACGGTGAACTCGTAGGGGCGGGTGGTCTGCTTGCCGGAGAACTTCCCCTTGCTCGCCCCGATGTCCACCGTCACGTCGCCGGAGCCCCGGGCGGGCGCGCGGACGTCGGCGGTCTGCGTGGCGTACGCGCCGTCGCGGTGCTCGCGGGTCACGCCGTCGTCCTCGTACAGCGTGAACGACGACCGGCCCTGCGGGTAGATGTCCCAGGCGAGCGGGGAGGTGGCGGTGCGGTCCTGGTAGGAGCGGATGCCCGGCCACATCGGCACACTGGCACCGGCCCTGACGAACAGCGGCAGGGTGTCGAGCGGGGCGCTGTAGTCGTCGAGGGTGACGGGGCCCTGGTAGGTGCGCCCGGTCCAGTAGTCGGTCCAGGTGCCCTTCGGCAGGTAGATGCCGTCGCGCTCGGTGCTGTCCTCGTAGACCGGGGCGACGAGGAAGTCCTCGCCGGACATGAACTCGTACTTCGCGGCGTCGGTGGCGGCCTTCGGGTCGTCCGGGTACTCCAGGACGAGGGGCCGGACCATGCCGACACCGGTCTTGGTCGCCTCGTGGGCGTAGGAGTACTGGTAGGGCAGCAGTGACTCCTTGAGCTTGAGGTAGTCGCGGTTGATGCTGGTGTACGGCTCGCCGTAGCGGAAGGGCTGCTTGTCGGCCGCCGCCCAGCCGTCCATGGTCATCGTGGTCCCCAGGAACATCTTCCACTGGAGGTCACGGGTGTACGTCTTGGCGCTGCCGCCGAAGATGCCGTCGACGTCGCCCGTGGTGTAGGCGAGTCCGGACATCGTGGCGCCGGCGTAGGTCGGGATCTGCCAGCGGATGTACTCCCAGGTGCCGTACTGGTCGCCGGACCACTGGACACCGCAGCGCTGGGCGCCCGCCCAGCTCTCGGGGGCGTACGTGAAGCCGCGGGCGTCGCTGTTGTCCTCGATGCCCTGGTAGGCGTCCTTGCAGCCGTCGAGCGCGAACTTGTAGCCGTCGCCGACCCAGGCCACGTCGAGCTTGGCGACGCGCTGGCCCGCCTCGACCTGGTCGGCGAGCTTGTCGATGCCGTCCTCGGTCCACAGCCCGGCCTGCATGCCGCGGTCCTGGAGGCCCTGCGCGGTCTCGGCGAGATTCTCGTAGCCGCAGCCGTAGCCGTCGTTGACGAGCATCCAGCCGTTGGGCATGTCGTTGTCGAGGTAGCCGTCGGCGACCTCCAGCGCGTCCAGGGTGTGCCGCTCGCCCCGGTTGGCGTTGTGCAGGTAGCAGTCGGCGTCACCGATCTCCATGCCGTAGACGGGCGGCAGGAACGGCTTGCCGGTGAGCTGGGTGTACTGGCCGATGACGTCCTTGGCGCTGTCGCCGGCGAAGTAGTAGGCGTCGAAGCGCTGTTCCCGCTCGCTGGTGGTCACCGGGTCGTTGAAGGCGTAGGTGCCGGGCGCGAAGGTGTTGCGGAAGACGCCGTAGCCGGCCGATGAGAGGTAGAACGGCACCGAGTTGGGGTGGCCGCCGTCGTCCCAGTTGTAGTCGACGCCCACCTCGACGGTCTTGCCGCGGTGCGAGGTGTTGCCGCGGCCGTTCTGCATGCCGGCGCCGTAGAACTGCTCGTCGGCCCCGCGCGCCAGGGTCTGCGTGGTCTGCTCGGCGTCCCAGCTCAGCCCCTTCGCCTCGGACCAGACCTGGCTGCCGTCGGCCCGGTACAGGGCGAACCGCAGAGGCGACTTGTAGACACGGAGGGTGACGCTTCGGGTGGAGAGTTCGTAGCGGTCGCCGCGCTCCTTCCAGCGGGTGCGGGGCGCGGAGCCCTGCGGCAGCACGATCGCGTCGCCGGCCGGGTCCTGGAAGGTTCCGTCCGGGGCGAGTTCGATGCGGAAGGTCTCCTCGGACACGAAGCTGACCCGGGCCTTCGCCGGGCCCGCCGTCAGCCGGTACACGGCCCCGTCGGCGGCGAAGCCGGTGAGGTCGCCGACGGTCGTGCCGGTGGGCGCGGCCGGGTCCGCGGCACTGGCGCTGCCCGGTCCTGTGAGTACGGCGAGCAGTCCCAGCAGCGCTGCAACTACCGCCGATCTGATGCGCGTTGATGATTGCATAGAGCGCTTTTAGCGCAGCATCAAGCATTTGACCATGGACAAAACGGAACCGGCCCCGAACTTCATCAAGAAGTTCGGGGCCGGTGAAGTGGGCTGCCGCAACGGAGAGTTACGGACAGGGTGGTTACAGCGCGACGCCGAGCAGCGCGTCGACGGTACGGGAGACGAGGCCGGGCGCACCCTCGTCCGCACCGCCTTCGGCGCTCTGCCGTCCGGCCCAGCGGTCGACGGCGGCCAGCGCTGCCGGGGTGTCCAGGTCGTCGGCGAGGGCCGCGCGGACCTCCTCGACCAGGGCGTCGGCGGACAGCCCGTCGGGGCGGGAGACGGCGGCGCGCCAGCGGGCGAGCCGCGCCACGGCGTCGGCGAGCACCTGGTCGGTCCACTCCCAGTCGGAGCGGTAGTGGTGCGCGAGCAGGGCGAGGCGGATCGCAGCCGGGTCGACGCCGTCACGGCGCAGCGCCGAGACGAAGACCAGGTTGCCCTTGGACTTGGACATCTTCTCGCCGTCCAGGGCGACCATGCCGGCGTGCACGTACGCCTGGGCGAACGGGTGCTCGCCGGTCAGCACCTGGGCGTGCGAGGCACCCATCTCGTGGTGCGGGAAGACGAGGTCGGAGCCGCCTCCCTGGACGTCGAAGCCCATGCCGAGGTGGTCCAGGGCGATGGCCACGCACTCGATGTGCCAGCCGGGCCGGCCGGCTCCGAGCGAGCCGCCGTCCCAGCTCGGCTCGCCCTCGCGGGCCGCCATCCAGAGCATCGGGTCGAGCGGGTTCTTCTTGCCCGGACGTTCCGGGTCACCGCCGCGTTCGGCGGAGAGCAGCCGCATCGCCTCGGCGTCGAGGTGCGAGACCCCGCCGAAGTGCGGGTCGGCGTCTACGGAGAAGTACACGTCCCCGTCGAGGTCGTAGGCGGCGCCCGCGTCGCGGAGCCGTTCGACGAGCGGCACGATGCCGGGTATCGCCTCGACGGCTCCGATGTAGTGCTGCGGCGGGAGCATGCGCAGCGCGGTCATGTCCTCCCGGAACAGGGCCGTCTCGCGCTCGGCGAGTTCGGTCCAGTCCTGCCCGTCGCGCACGGCCCGCTCCAGCAGCGGGTCGTCCACGTCGGTCACGTTCTGGACGTAGTGGACCTGCCGCTTGGTGTCGAGCCACACGCGCTGCACGAGGTCGAACGCGTTGTAGGTCGCCGCATGACCCATATGGGTCGCGTCGTACGGCGTGATGCCGCAGACATAGATGCGGGCGACGGGACCGGGGTCAAGGGTGATCCGTCCGCCGGTCGCGGTGTCGTGGATCCGAAGGTCGCGGCCCTTGCCGGGCAGGGCGGGGACCTCAGAAGCGGGCCAGGCATGCATGCCACGAGCGTAACCGGATGCGGCTTCCGGATACGAACCGGAGGGGCGATCCTGGCCGAAGAGGCACTCTTGTGCCCCGGCCCGTGACGTGCATGCCGGTGCTCCCCGGGCGCGCCCCGGCGGAGCACCGGGGCGCGGTCAGACCGGCGGCCAGGGGATGGAGGGCCACTCGCCGCTCGGTTCCCGGTGCAGCCCGGTGGCCCGCAGGGCGCCCACCCTGGCCCGCAGCGCCTCGATCTCGGCCGCCGTGATGAGTTCGGCCAGCCGGGTGACCAGGGCAGCCCCCGGCTCCAGTTCCGCGGCCAGCCGGTCCAGCATCTCGACGGCCTCGGCGGGCAGCGGCTCGCCCGCCCAGCCCCACAGCAGGGTGCGCAGCTTGTCGTCCGCGTGGAAGGTCACACCGTGGTCGATGCCGTAGAGCCGGCCACCGGGCGCCGGCAGCAGGTGGCCGCCCTTGCGGTCGCCGTTGTTGATCACCGCGTCCAGCACGGCGAGCCGCCGCAGCCGGACGTCGTCCGCGTGCACGAGCAGGGCCGTCCTCCCCTCCGCCACCTCGGCGAACGCCACGGCCTTCCAGCCCTCGCCGGGCTCCTCCTCGTCGATGAGCGCGAGCAGGCCCGGCTCCTCGTCGCCGGGCGGCTCCGCCTCGATCCACAGCTGGCACATGCCCCGGCCGTACGGTCCGTCCCGCAGCACGGTCGGCGGGACCAGGCCCCAGCCGGTCGCCTCGGAGATCTCGTACGCGGCCACCTCGCGCTGGGCGAGGGTGCCGTCGGGGAAGTCCCACAGGGGCTGCTCGCCGGCCACCGGCTTGTAGACGCACGTGGCCTCCTCGCCCTCGTGCGCGACCGAGCAGTACAGCACCGCGTTGGAAGCCCCGCGCACCCGGCCGAGGACGGTCAGCTCTCCCTCGCCGAGCAGGGTGACCGTCTCGGCGTCGGTCAGGCGCCCCGGCGGTATCCGTTCTGGCGCGGGCATACGTGTCCTTCCGGGTCGAGCGGCAGGCTGCACAGGGGGCAGGGCGGGCGGCCCGCGTTGACGACGTCCAGGGCGCGCTTGGCGAAGGCACGGGCCTGGGCGCCGGTGAGCCGGACGCGGAGCATCGGCGGGCCGTTCTCCTCGTCCTGGAGCAGCCGCTCCTCGGCCTCGGCCAGGTCCTCGACGGAGTCGGCGTCCAGCTCGACCAGGGCCTGGGCCTCGACGATCATGCGCTGTTCCTCGCCGTCCCAGGCGAGCGCCATGGTGCCGACCCGGAACTCCTCCTCGACCGGGATGTCGAGGGGCGCGGTGTCGGTGACGTCCATCGGGGCGACGGCGGGCACCGGGGAGTTCCCGCCGGTACGCCGCACCACCTCGTCGAGCAGTTCGTCCACGCGCTCGGCGAGCGCGGCGACTTGGGTCTTCTCCAGGGCCACGCTGGTGACACGTCCGCCTGAGGAAGCCTGCAGGAAGAACGTACGACGTCCAGGCAGCCCGACCGTACCGGCCACGAAACGGTCCGGGGGGTCGTAGAGGAACACCTGACGGGACACGTCCTGTCTCCCTTGAGAATTGACGGCAGATGAGGGTGGGCCGGAGCCTCGGGAAGCGTTCTCCCGCGAAAGCGCCTACGGCGCGTCCACCCTACTGCGCGCGGCGATCACGGCGCCCCAGCGCCGCCCCCTACCGCCGCGTCCTGCGCGGCGCCGGCGTCCGGGCCCGGTTCGCGGGGCGCCAGCGCGGCGAGGTCGCCGGTGTCGCCGAGCCGCAACAGGTAGGGGCGCAGCCGGGTGTAGCGGATCGCGGTGACCGAACACGGGTCGGCGTGGACGCGCTGGAAGAGGTCCAGGTGCATGCCGAGCGCGTCGGCGACCAGGGACTTGATGATGTCGCCGTGCGAGCACATGACGTAGAGGGCGTTCTCGCCGTGCTCGGCCTCGATCCGCGCGTTCCACTCCCGTACCGCGTCGACGGCGCGCGCCTGCATCGTGCGCATCGATTCGCCGCCGGGGAACGCCGCGGCGGAGGGGTGCTGCTGGACCACGGTCATCAGCGGCTCGTCGGTCAGCTCGGCGAGCTTGCGGCCCGACCAGTCGCCGTAGTCGCACTCGCTGATCCGGTCCTCGATGTGCAGCGGCAGCTCCGGGCGGGCCTCCAGCAGGGGGGCCAGCGTCTCGCGGCAGCGCTGGAGGGGGCTGCTGACGGCGGCGGCGAGCGGCAGCTCGGCCAGCCGTCCGGGGAGCGCGGCGGCCTGCTGGGTACCGCGCTCGTCGAGCGCGACACCGGGCGTCCGGCCCGCAAGCACCCCGGACGTGTTGGCGGTGGAGCGTCCGTGGCGTACGAGGATCAGGGTGGGCATGGGCCCCAGCGTACGGGCTGCCGGGTGCTCCCCGACGGGCGCGCGAGGACCCGCCGGACGTGCGTACGGGGGCGGACCAGGGAAGAATGCGCGCCGTGATTGTCGACTGCGCCATCTACCGCGAGGGACGCCGGACCGAAGGCCCCGCCGACTTCTCCGACGCGCTCGCCCAGGCGCGGGCGGCCGGCGACGCGTTCCTCTGGATCGGGCTGTACGAGCCGACGGAGAAGGAGTTCGACCAGGTCAGCACCGAGTTCGGGCTGCACCCGCTGGCCGTCGAGGACGCCCTGTCCGCCCATCAGCGGCCGAAGCTGGAGGTGTACGACGACTCGCTGTTCGCGGTGATCAAACCGGTCCTGTACGACCACGGCGACGACACGGTGACCAGCCACGAGCTGATGGTGTTCATCGGCGACTCGTTCGTCGTGACCGTGCGGCACGGCGAGGGCGCGCCGCTGGCCGCGGTGCGCCGCAGGCTGGAGTCCGAGCCCGAGGTGCTCAAGCACGGGCCGACGGCCGTCCTGTACGCGGTCAGCGACGCGATCGTGGACCACTACATAGATGTGGCGGGCGAGCTCCAGGTCGACCTGGAGGAGCTGGAGACGCAGGTCTTCGCGCCGAGCGGCACCACCGACTCCAAGAACACGGCGGCCCGCATCTACACCTTCAAGCGCCAGGTGCTGGAGTTCCGCCGGGCGACGGTCCCGCTGGTCGCGCCGATGGGCCGGCTGTCGAGCGCCGGGGTGCCGTTCGTCCACGAGCACGCGCGGCCGTTCTTCCGGGACGTCCAGGACCATCTGACGCGTGCCAACGAGCAGGTGGAGGGCCTCGACCGGCTGCTGTCGGACATCCTGTCCGCACACCTCGCGCAGATGGGGGTGCGGCAGAACGACGACATGCGCAAGATCTCCGCGTGGGCGGCGATGGCCGCGGTGCCGACCATGGTCGCGGGGATCTACGGCATGAACTTCGATCACATGCCGGAGCTGCACTGGGTCGTGTCCTACCCGGTGGTGCTGCTGCTCATGGCGGGGGCGGTCTTCGGCCTGTACCGCCAGTTCAAACGGCGCGGCTGGCTCTGAGGGGCCGCGGACTCAGGCGTACTCGGGCGCCGGGGTCGCGGGGCCGCCCAGCGCGTCGCGCCGCTGGGGCGGTGCCAGGCTGACCATGCGCCGCCAGCCGCCCAGGCGCTCGTACGCGTAGGCGGCGCGGATGCCCGTGGCGAGCAGCGCCGCCTTCGCCCGGGACCAGCCGAGGATGCGGCCCATGTGGTCCATCACGGCGAGGCTGACGTCGCGGTAGACGCGGATCTCGGCGAGCGCGCACTCGCGCAGGATGTGCTGGATGGTCCGGCCGTGTCCGGCGCGGGCGAGGCGCAGCAGTTCCTCGTGGCAGTACGCCAGGTGGTTGTCCTCGTCGTTCGAGATCATCCGCACCGCGCGGCCGAGTCCGGGGTGGTCGGCGAAGTACTTGTTCAGCAGCCGCATCTGCTCGGACGCGCGCTGTTCGGTGACCCGGCTGTGGGCCAGGTAGGTGATGATGTCGCGTTCGGTGAGGGGCTCGTCGCGGCTCAGCTGCTCGTGCGCGAGGCCGATGCCGTGCCGCTCCAGGAGCATGGTGTAGTCGGTGTCCGGGGGGACGTCGGCGGGGGTCAGGCCGCGCTTCTTGAGCAGGGCGTTGAAGATCCTGCCGTGCTTGTCCTCGTCGGCGCCGTGCCGGGCGATCTTCGGGGCCAGGGGGCGCTGGCTCAGCGGTACGAGGGCCGCGATGCGCCCGTTCTCCCAGCCGCCCTGGGACTCCCCGCTGGCCGCGATGGAGCAGAACAGCCGGAACGACTCGTCGTTGTCGAGGATCTCCTGGAACAGGTTCCTTGCCGAGAGCATCACTGCCACCTCCGTGCCGGCGTCGCCGAGCGCCAGTCAAATGCGCCCGGCCCCGGCGGGCAACAGGAGCGCCCCGCGACTGCGCCGAACGAGCGCGGTCCGGGTGCCGGGCGACGGACGGCGAACCGTCTTCGTACGACCGGTTCGGCACGCCCGGTTCCGCACGACCGGTTCGGCACGCCCGGTTCCGCACGACCGGCGAACCGTTTGCGCAACGCCCGGCGAACCGTTTTTGCACGGACCCGTAACCCGGCCGGCCCGCCCGCGTTGTTCCGCGTGACGGCCGTGGCGGGGAGACCCCCGAGCCCCCACCACGGCCGTAGTGCCGCCCTCCGCGTGTCCCTCGGTGCTCAGGCGAGCCCGGCGCGCTCCAGGGCCTCCGTGCCGGCCCGCAGCGCGGCGATCCGCTCGTCGAGGGTGAATCCGGCCGGCGCCAGGGTCAGCGTGGTGACGCCCACCTCCGCGTAGGCGCGCATGCGCTCGGCGATGCGCTCCACCGGTCCGAGCAGCGTGGTCTGGTCGATCAGCTGGTGCGGGACCGCGGCGGCCGCTCCGCTCTTGTCGCCGGAGAGGTACTTCTCCTGGATCTCGGCGGCCTCCTTCTCGTACCCCATGCGCTGGGCGAGCCGGTTGTAGAAGTTCTGCTTCGGGCTGCCCATGCCGCCGACGTACAGCGCGGTGTAGGGGCGGAACATGTCGGCGAGGCCGTTGATGTCGTCCCCGACGGCGAGCGGGACGGTCGGGCAGACGTCGAAGCCCTCCATGGTCCTGCCCGCCTTCTCCCGGCCGGCCCGCAGGTGGCGGACCGCGGTCTCCTCCAGGTGCTCGGCGGAGGGGAAGATCAGCAGCGCGCCGTCGGCGATCTCGCCGGTCTGCTCCAGGTTCTTCGGGCCGATCGCGGCGATGTAGAGCGGGATGTGCTCGCGCTGCGGGTGCACGGTCAGCTTGAGCGGCTTGCCCGGCCCGTCCGGCAGCGGGAGCGTCCAGTGACTGCCCTCGTACGACAGCCGCTCGCGGGTCATCGCCTTGCGGACGATGTCGACGTACTCCCGGGTGCGGGCCAGTGGCTTGTCGAACCTGACGCCGTACCAGCCCTCGGAGACCTGCGGGCCGGACACCCCGAGGCCGAGACGGAACCGGCCGCCTGACAGGGAGTCGAGCGTGGCCGCGGTCATCGCCGCCATGGCGGGCTGGCGCGCCGGGATCTGCATGATCGCGGAGCCGACGTCGATGGACTCGGTCTGCGCGGCCACCCAGGCCAGCACGGTGGGCGCGTCGGAGCCGTAGGCCTCGGCCGCCCAGCAGACGTCGTAGCCGAGCCGGTCGGCCTCCTGCGCGACGGCGAGGTTGTCGCCGTCCATCCCCGCGCCCCAGTAACCGAGATTGATGCCGAGCCGCATAGCCGAACCCCTTACTGATCAGTAACGTCCCTGAGCTCCGGACTCTAGCGCGCGGCCGCGCGATCCGGCAGGGGCCATCCCGGGCCCGGTTGTCCACGGGCCCGCGACGCGCGCCGGGCGCGGCCAGTAATCTCGGCGCCCATGGAGCAGAGGCATCTCGGCCGCACCGGCCTACGAGTGTCCCGGATCGGGCTCGGCACCCTCACCTGGGGCCGGGACACCGACGAGCACGACGCTGCCGAGCAGCTGAAGGTGTTCTGGGAGGCGGGCGGCACCCTGGTCGACACCGCCGACGTGTACGGCGGCGGCGAGGCCGAATACCTGCTCGGGAGGCTCATGGAGGGCCTTGTCCCCCGGCACGACCTGGTCATCGCGACCAAGGCGGGCAGCGTCGCCGATCCCTACCGCAGGGTCGACGGCTCGCGCGGTCATCTGCTGGCCGCCCTCGACGCCTCGCTGGACCGGCTCGGCACGGACCACGTGGACCTGTGGCAGCTGCACGCCTTCGATCCGGCGACCCCGCTGGAGGAGACCCTCCAGGCCGTGGACCTGGCGGTGTCGTCGGGGCGGGCCCGCTACGCAGGCGTCTCCGGATTCTGCGGCTGGCAGCTGGCGAAGGCCGCGACCTGGCAGCTCGCCGGGGCCGGGGCGCGGACCCGGCTGGCCAGTACGCAGATGGAGTACTCGCTGCTCCAGCGGGGCGTGGAGCGCGAGGTGCTGCCGGCGGCGCTCGACCTCGGTGTCGGGCTGCTCCCCTCGTCGCCGCTGGGCCGGGGCGTGCTGACGGGGAAGTACCGCACCGGGACACCGGCCGACTCGCGCGGCGCGTCCGAGCTGCTGGCGCCCTTCGTGGAGCCGTATCTCGACGAAGCGGCGAGCCGCGTCGTGGACGCCGTGGCGACTGCGGCCGAGGGACTGGCCACGACGGCGCTCCAGGTGGCCCTCGCCTGGGTCAGGGACCGGCCCGGGGTCGCGGCGCCGATCGTCGGCGCGCGCAACGCGCAGCAGCTGACGGAGGCGTTGTCAGTGGAGGCGCTTAGTCTTCCCTACGAGATCTGCCAGGCGCTCGACGATGTGTCGGCGCCCGTGCACCGCTATCCCGACCAGGACTGGAGCACGCTGTGACTGCGCTTCCCCGGGGGGAATCCCCTGGCCCCCCGGCCACCGACGAGGACGGTGCCGCCGCCGTCCCGGACGAGCCCGCCACCGCTCCCGGGGCGGGCGAGGACGCCGGCGTGGCAGAGGTCGCGGAGGCGGACGCGGACGCGGAGAGTACGGCGGACGAGACTCCCGCGCCCGCCGAGGCCGGCACGGACGAGACTCCCGCGCCCTCCGAGGCCGAGGCCGAGCTCGCCGCCCAGCGCGAGCTGCGCGAGCGGATCGAGAAGCGCAAGGCCGGGAAGGAGGGCCCGATCGACGCCGGCGCGAAGCTGAGCGGCACGGCGGCCGATCTGCTGGCGGCCGTCCGGGCGGTGGAGAGCGGCGCGAAGCCCGCCACCGCCTTCTTCGACTCCCCCGCCCCTGCCCCCGCCCGCCGCGCCGCCCCCGTCCCGCAGCCGGTACGGGACCGGGCGCCCGAGCCCGCCCCCGCGCCCCGGGCCGGCTCGCCCGAGGCCGTCACGGCGGCGGCCTCCGTGCTGTCCGCGGGCGGCGCCCCCGCCGCCCTGGCGGAGCCCGCGGCGGCCCTGCTCGGGGACCGGGCCGCCGAGGTCCTGCGCGAGGACCCCTGGCAGCTGCTCGCACTGCCCGGCGTCGGGCCCGAGCAGGCCGACGGCTTCGCCCGGAAGGTGCTCGGCGCGGGCTGCGGCCCCGACGACGAACGGCGCACGGCCGCCCTGACCGGCTGGCTGCTGGAGCGCGCCGCTCTCCAGGGCCACACCGCGCTGGACGCGGACCAGGTCCGCACGGCCCTGGCAGGCCGAGGCGTGAGCGACGCCGACGCCGCCGTTCAGCACGCGATCGCGGAGGGCGTGGTGCTGGTCTTCCAGGACGGCCCCGAGGGCGAGGAGCCCGCCGAGGAGACCGGTGGGACGGCCGGCGACGAGGCGTCCGGCGAGCCGGCCGAGCCGGTGCGGGTGCTCCTGGGGCTCGACCGGTACGCACTGGCCGAGGAGAGCCTCGCCGACGGACTGGCCCGGCTGGTCAACGCCTGCGAGAAGGACGCGGACTGGTCGCGGGCGGCCTCCTCCGCGCCCTCCCCCTCGGCCGCCGAGCTGATCCGCGCGGCCGGTGCGCACGGCCTCGTCGCGCACACGGGCGGCGAGGCGGCGCGGGCCGAGGCCGCCGCGCTGATCGCCGCCGCACGCGGCCTCAGCCTGCGGGCCCTGGGCGCCGCGCACAGCGTGGACGGCAGGCAGCGGCTGGCGGCGCGGACCGGCGCCCCGGACGCGGCGGTCACGCTCTCCGGGCTGCTGTCGGGCGCCGAGGGACCCGGCCGGGACGAGGAGGGGGCGCTCGCCGTCGACCTGCTCGTCGTGCTGGACGCGCCCCAGCTGGACGTCGAGACCGGCGCGATGCTGGTGGAGTCCCTGGCCGACGGCGCCCGGCTGGTGCTCAGCGGCGACCCCGGGGTGCTCGGCTCGGCCGGTGCGGGACAGGTCTTCGCCGATGTGCTGGCCGCCCGCGCCTGTCCCCGGATCGTCTCCCGCACCCCGGACGCCGGACCGATCGGCGAGCTGGTCTCGGGCATCGGCGTCGGCGAGCTGCATCAGGTGGAGGCCCCGGGCAAGGAGGTCGTCATCGTCCCGGTGCGGGACGCGGGCGAGGCGGTGCACCGCACGGTGCAGCTGGTCGCGGACTCGGTGCCGCGCGCCATCGGGGTGCCGTCGGGCGACACCCAGGTCATCACGGTCGGCCACGGCGGCTCGGCGGGCACCCGGGCGTTGAACGAGGCGCTCAAGCAGCGTCTCAACCCCGGCCCCGGGCGGTTCGGCGGCTTCGACCCGGGCGACCGGGTCGCCCACGTCCCGGCCCCGGGGCGGACCGTGCCCGGCGTGGTCGTCTCGGCGGACGCCGACGGCCTGCACCTGGACTGCGCGGGGACCCCGGTCGTCGTACCGCAGGAGCGGGTGGCGGCCTCGGTGCGCCACGCGTGGGCGCTCAGCGCCCATCAGGCGGCCGGGATGCGGTGGCCCGCTGTGGTCGTCGTACTGCCGGGGGACGCGGCGCGCGGGCTGAGCCGGGCGTGGGTCTACACCGCGTTCGGCCGGGGCGAGCGGCATCTGTCCGTGGTCCACGGCGTCGACCAGGCCCTGCCGCGGGCGGTGGCCGAGGCCCCCGCCCAGGAGCGCACCACACGGCTGCGCACGCTGCTGGAGGGCTCACCGCAGGAGCGGTGAGCCCAGTGAGACCCATGAGGGCCCTGCGGGCGCACCAGGCGTCCACAGGGCCCTCGGGGCCGGTTCCGGCCCGCGGTCAGACGGTGTTGTACGCCGGTCCGTCCGGTGCCTCGTCGGGGTCGTCCTCGTCGAACACGGCGCTGACGTCGAAGCGGCAGACCACGAGCTGCGGGTCGGCGTCGTCGAAGGGGGCGTCGAGCCACTCCCCCGGCTCCGGCAGTTCCTCGGCCGCCGCGACCCAGAGCGTGGAGTCGCCCTCCTCCAGGCCGAACTCCTCGTGCCGGGAGGCGATCTCGTCCGCCTCGTACTCGCCGAAGATCACCCCCAGGGCCGCGTGGACGCTGCCGCCGACCACCGCCGCGCCGCTGCCCTCCCGGACGTCCGGGTCGGCGTCGGCGAGGTGCTGTGCCTGGGCGAGCAGCCGCTGCGGCTCCACCACCGCGTAGTCACGGCGGATCAGCACGCTGAGCGCGTGCGGCTCCTCGGGGCCGTTGTAGGGCGGCAGGGAGTCCTGCGCGCCCGGGATCTCGAAGGGAGTGACCTCGTCGTGACGGTCGTAGAGGAGTTCGTCGTAGGCCTCGGCCGCGGCGGCCAGTGCGTTGAACGCGTCGTAGACAGCTGGGTCATCGTCCCCCGACCGGCGTTCGACCGCCTGGAGGTGGTGGTCGATCGCGGCCTTGACCGCATCGGCGGCGGCGCGTACCTCGGCAGCGGTGGGCTGCGCAGCATCAGACATGGGGCAGACGCTATCCGTACCGGGGCTCTGCCCGCACAATAGATTCGATGCCGGAATACGAATTTGTCGACGTGTACGTGCCGCGCGGGGTGTCCCGGAAGGACACGGCCCGCCTGTTGACCGACCATGCCGAGTACGGGCACTGGGAGCTGGACCGTCTGACGCTGCGCCGGGACGGCAGCCGCCGCGTGCGGCTGCGCCGCCGGATCATCCGCCAGCTGCGGGCCACCTGGTGACGGCACCCGTGGACTCGCAGGCCGTCCGGACACAGTGAACGGGCCCCGCTGCCGCGGGGCCCGTTCACTCACTTCATGGTGCTCGCCGCTGCGGGCGCTGCCGTCAGGCGGCGGCCTTGGCGCGGCGGTAGAGCACCGTGCCCGCGCCCGCGAGGAGCAGGCCGGCACTGGCCGGGATGAGCAGGTCGAGCCCGCCCGCTCCGGTGTGGGCGAGCTGCGGGGTGTCCTCGGGCACGGTCTGCGGCTCGGGCGCATTGGGGACGGTGGGCGGCGCCGGCGGAGTCACATGGCGGACCGGCGGCTCCGGAACGTCGACCGGCGGCGTGCTCTCGTTCTCGCACGTGTTGCCCATGGCGGGGTTCAGCAGGCCGATGACATCGATGCTGTTGCCGCAGGCGTTCACGGGAATGTCGATGGGCGCCTGGACCAGGTTGCCCGAGAGCAGACCGGGTGATCCCTGCGTGTACCCCTGGGCGGTGGCTCCGCCCCCGTCGTCGCCGCGGGTGCCCCGGTGCTTCCCGGCGCCCGCCTGGCCGTGCTCGTTCGAGGCGTGGCCGTCGCCGGCGTGGCTGCCGGACGTGCCCGCGGTGGAGCCGTGGGAGCCGGCGGACGCGCCGCCCGAACCGTTGGCGCAGGCGTTGCCCGCGGTCGGGTTGAGCAGGCCGACGACGTCGACCGTGTTGCCGCACACGTTGACCGGCACGTTGACCGGAATCTGTACCGAATTCCCTGAAAGCACCCCCGGGGAATTCGACGCGGCGCCGGCCGCTCCCGCGTCGGCGTGCGCGTAGCCACCGCTGAGGGCGAGAACGCCGCCCGCGGCCGCCATGGTGATCAGGCCTTTACGCGTGACCTGTCGCATAGGTGTTTCCTGCCTTCTACCTTCCGGAGTACCCCCGGACTCGACTGTGCGGAGGCAAAGGACCCGACGGCCCCGAGGCGCATGGAGTGCGCTCCGGGGCCGAGCGGGCTCAAACCCTTACGGGTTGACGCGCAACGTCAGTTGTTGACGCAGACGTTGCCGAAGGCGGGGTTCAGCAGACCGATGACGTCGATCGTGTTGCCGCACACGTTCACGGGGACGTGGACGGGAACCTGGACGACGTTGCCCGAGAGCACGCCGGGGCTGCCGATGGCGGCACCCTGGGCGCCCGAGTCGGCGACGGCCATGCCGGCACCCGCGAGCACCAGACCACCGGTGACAGCCGCAGCGGCGACGATCTTCTTGATCATTATTCCTCCTAGTTGGCAAACGCGGTCCCAGCCGCGGACCGCATCACCTGTAACGAGGAGGAAGTAGCGGGGCTACGAGTAGAACGCTCCATTCACTCGTTCCGGTTATATGCGCACATCCTGTCGATTTACGCCGTGACGCGTGTCAGCTCTCGTCGATGAAACGGTCCAGGACACGCGCGCCGAATTTCAGGCCCTCGACCGGAACCCGCTCGTCCACGCCGTGGAACATGCCCGCGAAGTCCAGCTCCGGCGGCAGCTTCAGCGGGGCGAATCCGAAGCAGCGGATGCCCAGATCGTCGAACGACTTGGCGTCCGTACCGCCGGAGAGCATGTACGGGACCGCGCGGGCGATCGGGTCCTCCGCCTTGAGCGCCGTCTGCATGGCGTCCACCAGCGAGCCGTCGAAGTCCGTCTCCAGCGCCTTGTCCCCGTGCACGTCCTCGCGCCGGACCCGCGGGCCGAGGATGCGGTCGAGGTCGGCCAGGAACTCCTCCTCGTACCCCGGCAGGAAGCGGCCGTCGACGTGGGCGGTGGCCTGTCCGGGGATGACGTTCACCTTGTAGCCGGCGCCCAGCATGGTGGGGGCCGCGGAGTTGCGCAGGGTGGCGCCGACCATCTTGGCGATGCCGCCCAGCTTGGCGAGCGTGGCCTCCATGTCCTCCGGGTCCAGCGGGGTGCCGAGCGCGTCCGACAGCTCGTCCAGGAAGGAGCGCACCGTCTTGGTCACCCGCACCGGCCAGGTGTGCCGGCCGAGCCGTCCGACCGCCTCGCACAGCTCGGTGATCGCGTTGTCGTCGTTGGTCATGGAGCCGTGGCCCGCCGTGCCGTCCACGGTCAGGCGCATCCAGTGCATGCCCTTCTGGGCCGTCTCCACGAGGTAGAGCCGCAGGTTCTCGTTGACCGTGAACGAGAAGCCGCCGACCTCGCCGATGGCCTCGCTGACTCCGTCGAACAGGTCCGGGTGCTTGTCCACGAGGTACCGGGCCCCGTACGTGCCGCCCGCCTCCTCGTCCGCGAGGAAGGCCAGCACGATGTCGCGCGGGGGCTTGCGGCCGCTGCGCATGCGCTCGCGCACGACCGCCAGGGTCATCGCGTCCATGTCCTTCATGTCGACCGCGCCCCGGCCCCACACGCAGTCGTCCGCGATCTCGCCGGAGAAGGGGTGGTGCGTCCAGTCGTCGGCGTTCGCCGGGACGACGTCGGTGTGGCCGTGGATCAGCAGCGCCGGCCGGGACGGGTCCTCGCCCTCGATCCGCGCCACGGTGGAGGCCCGGCCCTTGTGGGACTCGAAGATCTTCGGTTCGAGCCCGACCTCCGCGAGCTTCTCCGCCACGTACTCGGCGGCCGCCCGCTCCCCCGGCCCGGAGTGGTCCCCGTAGTTGCTGGTGTCGATCCGGATCAGGTCACGACAGAGATCCACCACCTCGTTCTCGGCGGTCTCACCCGAACCGGTCCGGGCCGCATTGGTCTCGCTCACGCTGATTCCCTCCACTGTCGCTGTGGTGCTCCCTCTCATCCTCCCGCGCGCCGCCCGCACACCCAAGGGGGCCCGCGTCCCGTCATGCGCCCTTCACATGGACCCGGGCGTGATCGAGCACCCTCCAATGTTTGCTATGGTTTTCCACGTCGGAACGGGCCGGGCCCGCGAGACAGACACCTTGTCCGGGTGGCGGAATGGCAGACGCGCTAGCTTGAGGTGCTAGTGCCCTTTATCGGGCGTGGGGGTTCAAGTCCCCCCTCGGACACCACGGTCGACCGACCAAATAGAGCCGGTCAGAGCGACGCTTCGTCGCTTTGACCGGCTCTGTCGTGCGTGCCGCCGTGAACCGGCGGTCACCCGGGGACGGCTTCGGCGTCCGCGACGACGACGTACAGCGTCACCGAGGCGAAGAACGGCCCGGTGGCGAGACGGTCGAGCCACTTCCGCGCCGCCGGGGCGGGCAGGTAGCCCGCAGACACCGCGCGCTCGGTGTTGCGCTGGATGCCGAGGACCCGGTCCGCGGCGCGGACATCACGGAAGACCGAGGTGACCGGGACGACGGCCGGCACGGCGAATCCCGCGTCCAGCGCGAGCCGGGTCAGCTGACGGCCGATGACCCCGTTGCGTACGACCTTGTCCGTCACATGGCGGGTGTAGGCGCGCGAGACCTCGACGTCGGGGTAGTCGATGGCCAGCGAGTCCCAGTCGGGTTCGCCCATGACGAGCCTGCCGCCCGGCCGCAGCACCCGCCGGGCCTCCGCGAGCACCTGGGCCGGGTCCGCCACGTGCTGGAGCACCCGGTCGGTCCGGGCGCGGTCGATGCCGTCGTCCTCGATCGGGAGCGCGTGGATGTCGCCCGGTTCGACACCGACCACCGGCAGATTCTCCGTACGCTCTCGTGCCCGCCCGACCATCTCCCGGCTGGAGTCGATGCCGATCACCCTGCCCGACGGGCCGACCGCCTCGGCGAGGGTGCCGAGATCCGTCCCCGGTCCGCAGCCCAGATCGAGTGCCCTCTCGCCGGGCCGGACATCCAGCGCGTCGAGCATCACGCTCTTGTAGGAACGGGCCGCTTCCGTCGCGGCCAGTTGGTCCAGGTACCCGACGGCGTCGGGGACAGCGCTCTCGAACACGCGGCCGGACAGACGGGCCATGGAGTGCGCCTCCCGCTCCAGCAGCCCCCGCCCCCCGGGCGTGAGGCGGAACGGGCGTTGACGGCCTTTCTCCTCCAGGGGCTCCACCAGCCGCTTCGCCTCAAGACGGGCCAGGGCTCCGTAGAGGCTCCCGGGCCCGAGGCGGTGACCGGATACCTGCTCGATGGCCGCGTTGATGGCGTACCCGTGCAACGGCCCGTCGGCCAGTGCGCACAGCACGAGCATCTGGGCGTCGTTGGTGCGCATGGCTTCTCCAGGTGTGACCGGGCTCCGGAACGGGCTCCCCGATGCTACACGGCGCGTAGTACGTGTCACGTAGCAATCCGGGCCGGTGCGGGGGCTCACGAACCGTGGGGCCGGGCCGCCGCACCGCCCTCCCGTGTGCGGCCGGCCAGGCCGGACCAGAACGCGGCCTCCTCGTGCGCGCCCTCCGCATCCGCCACCTCGGCCAGCAGCGCGAGCAGGGCCGGCGGGAGCGGGTGCGGTGCGGGAGCCGCGGGCGGGGCGGGGCGCGCGGGCCGGGCGGGGCGGGGCAGAGCGAGCGTCGGGCGGTCGGTGCCGGGCGCGGGCGGGTCCGGGGTGTCCTCGTCCGGGGCCCGGTCCTCCGCGTCCCCGGCCGGGTCCTCCTCGGCCCCGGCCGCGTCCTCCTCGGCCGCCGCCAGGGGCGCGTAGATCTCCAGGGCCCGCTCCCGCTGCCCGGCGCTCATCAGCAGTTCCGCGTAGGTCTCGCGCGCGGAGGTCTCGGTGTCGATGTCGCCGTCGGCGCATTCGATGGCCTGCTCCAGCCAGGGGTACGCGTCCTCCGGCCGGTTGTCCGCCGCCAGCACCAGGCCCAGCAGCAGGAGGGCCTGCGGCCGGTGCCCGATGTCGTCGGAGCGGGCCAGCGGCAGCAGGACCTCCTCGGCCTCGGGGAGCAGGCCCAGCCGGAAGAGCGTGCTGCCGAGGTAGCGCCGGGCGAGGGGTTCGACCTCCGGGTCGCCCGCGGCGAGGGCGTCGGTCAGCAGCTCACGGGCCCGGTCCAGGTCGTTGACCGAGCGGCGGACCACGCCGAGGAGCGCGCCGATCCGGGGGGCGGTGGCGGGTCCTGCCAGCTCCAGTGCCGCTTCGAGCAGTTCGCCGGCCGTCTGGACCTCACCGATCTCCAGGAGGTATTCACCGGCGCCGAGGTAGGCCCCGACGATGGCCTCCTCGTCGCCCGAGTCCTCCACCCGGACCAGGAGGTCCTGCGCGGCCTCCGGGTCCCGGTGCAGCAGCCGTACCGCGAGCCAGGCGCGGGCCACCTCGGTGACCTGGGAGGGCTCCCCGTCGACCACCGTGCGGATCAGGGCCTCGGCCGCCTCGTCCTCGCCGTCCGCGGCCAGGCACTTGGCGAGGTGGAAGCGGGCGAACTGGGAGGCGGCCCCGACGTCCGCGTCGGCCGCGGCCCGCAGCTGTTCCCGGCCCTCCGCCTCCCGGTCGTTGCCGATGTGGACCACGCCGAGCACGCCGCGCGCCCACGCCTCGGCGTTCGGGTCGCCCGCCTCGGCCACCACCAGCAGCAGGCGCTCGGCCTGCTCGAAGTCGCCGTGGTCGGCGAGCAGGACCGCGAGGTCCATGCGGGCGATCAGCGACCACTGGGCGTGCCCGGAGTCGATGGCGTGCCGGTAGGCGCGCTCGGCCTCCGCGAAGCGGCCCTCGCGGACGAAGAGGTCGCCGAGCAGGTCGGCGGCGCGCGGGGCCTGGTTCGGGTGGCCGGAGTCGACAACGGTGGTGAGCAGGTCGGCGGCGGCCTCCGCACCGCCGTTGCGGGCCGCCTGGATGAACGCCAGCTCGATCCGGACCGCCGGGGCCCAGTCGCGGTGTCCGGAGGCGACGGCGAGGCCGTACGCCTGCTCGGCGTCCTCGATGCGGTCCTCCCGGACGAGGATGTCACCGAGGGCGGCGGCGGCGAGCGGGGACAGGAAGGGGTGGCCGGAGTCGATGACAGCCGTCAGCAGCTCAGCCGGCCGTTCCGTGCCTTCGCCGCTGCCGGCGAGGACCAGGGCGAGTTCGACCTTGGCCATGCCGCCCCACTCCGGGTGGCCGGTCGCGATGGCCCGCTCGAACCACTCCTCGGCGGCGGGCAGGTCGCCCTCGTTGGCGTACCACTCGGCGAGGCCGCAGACCGCGCGCGGGCCCTGGGCGGGGTGCCCGGAATCGGCCGCCTCGCGCAGCAGGTCCATGCCCTGCTCGATCAGCCCGCGCGGCCGCAGCGAGACGGCCAGCAGGATCTTGGCGTACGGGATGAGCAGGGGGTTGCCCGAGCCGATCAGCGTGCGCAGGACCTGCTCCGCCTCCTCGTGGCGGCCGCGGACGATCAGCAGCTCGCCCAGGCCCATCTGGGCCAGCGGCACCGCGTGGAAGCGGCCGCCGGCCAGGGCCGAGCGCAGCAGTTCCTCGGCGCGGTCGACATCGCCCTGGCTGAGCAGCATGGAGCCCAGGTTGGCCTGGGCGACCGAGGTGACCTGGCCCGCCATGGATTCGCCGACCGCCCGGGACAGGGACCAGGGCTGCTCGGACGGTTCGGCCCGGCCGACGGTGGTGGTGCTCGCGCGCACCGTGGACTTGCCCAGGCCGCTGCCGGGCCGGTGTCCGGTACGCGCCCCTGCCGCGTCGCCGTCCGCCCCGCTGAGCACGCTGACCAGACGGGCCTGGGCCAGCGGGGCCGCCTCGGTGTCGCCGGCCGCCACGATCGCTTCGAGCATCCGTTCCGCGCGCTCGTACTCGCCGTCCGCGAAGAGCAGGGTGGCCAGGCCCACCTGGGCGACCTGGGAGAGCTGGGGATCGCGGGCCGCCACCGCGCTTTCGAGGAGCCGACGGGAGCGGGTGCGGTCGCCGTACATCATGAGCAGGTCGGCGAGCACGGCCTGGGCGAGCGGGACCACGCTGTCCACGCGGGAGTCGGCGGCGCGCTCCAGGAGCCGGGCCGCTCCCGTGAAGTCCGCCAGGTAGAGGTACATCTCGCCGAGCATCAGCGAGGCCCAGGCCGCGGTGTCGCGGTCGTCGCCGCCGTCGGCGATCCCCAGCAGCAGCCGCTCGGCCGTCACGGCCTCACCCCGGACGAGCGCGGTGTAGGCGCTGGGCAGGAGGGCCGCGGCCGGGCGGCGGTCGGCGAGGTACTTCCAGGCGAACCACGGGACCGGGGCCGACGGGTCGTCGTCGCGGCTGTCCAGGTACTCCGAGAGGTACGGGGTGCCGGCGTATCCGTCGGAGCCGGGCGCGCGGTGGACGAGGGCGATGGTGCCCGCCACCGGTTCGCGGGCCCAGGCCAGGGCCGTGCGGTAGGCGGTGTCGTCGGCGTCGAGCGCCGGGTGGTGCTCGACCATGTAGGCGGCGAACAGCTCGCGCAGCACGCCGGCGGGGACCGGATCGCTGACGCCCATGCGCATCCAGTCGGCCGCCGCCCGTGCCAGGGCCCAGCCGGCCGGGCAGCTCTCGGCCCCGTCGGTGAAGCGCTGTTCCAGGCTGGGGGCGGCGACCATGAGTTCGCCGATGCCCCGGGCGGTGAAGTCCTCGCCGGGGTACAGGTCCCGGGCCGCCTCGGCGTCCCGCGGCCCCAGCAGCGAGGGCAGTTCGACGGTGCTCGCCTTGCTCAGAACGGTGCGGGCAATGCGGCCGACGTCGTTCTCCATGCCGATGAGCGCGGCCCGCTGCTTGGCGGGGATGGTCGCCACGATCGTGACGGCGGGTTCCCTTCCGGCGAGCCGGTCCAGGATCTGGAGGTCGAGGCCGCCCGGGTGGAGGTAGCGGTGCAGGTCGTCCAGCCAGAGCACCACGGGGTCGGAGCCGGTGGGCAGGTTCAGCCGGCTGAGGTCGTCCAGGGTGCGGCGGGCCGGGTCGCCGGGGCGCGGCACGACCAGCCGGGCGTCCGGCACGGCACGCCGCAGCGCCTCGTACAGGGTGCGGGACTTGCCGGCCTTGGAGCGCCCTGCCAGCAGCACGAACCTGCGGCTCGCAAGGAGTTCGGCGAGCCGTTCGTCCTGCGGGCTGCGGTGCACGTAGGGGGCTCGGGCCGGTCCTTCGCGGTCGGGGTCGCTGTACTTGGAGCGGCAGACGCCGATGTCGTACGGGTCGACCTCGTCGACCCGGGGGATGCCGCCGTCGTCGGCGAGCGGCGTCCACAGCAGGTTCTCCAGCCGGTCGCGCGCCTCGGACGACGTCATGTCACGTACGAGGGGGCCGAGTTCGGGCCAGTAGCGGACCAGGGCCTCGACCTTGATGGCGTAGGCGGTGCGCCGGTCGACGGAGGTCACCGAGTCGCGGGCGACGAGCATGCCGACGACGCCCTGGCTGTTGACGTCCCAGACCGGGCCGCCCGAGAACCCCTTCTCCAGGCCCCAGCCGGTCTGCGCTCCCGCCTCCACCTGGATCCACTCGCTGCCGGCGTGGCCGATGATCTCGCCGCGCACCGGGACGCCCCGGCGCTTGTGCTCCTCGGGGTAGCCGTAGGCGCGGAAGCGGTGGTCCCAGGTGCCGGGGTCGGTGGCCCGCAGCGGGGCGGGGACGGCCTCGGGGGGCGCCGGCGCGGCGAGTTCGAGTACGGCGACGTCGCCCGTGCCGTCCCCGGTGTCCGGGTGCCAGCCGCCGGGCACCACGGTGGCGGGCAGCGGGTCGTGCGGGGCGGCGTACTGGAACCGTACGAACACCGGTCGTCCGGGCGGCTCGGGCGCGCGGGCGGGTCCCACGACATGGGCGCAGGTCAGCACGTGGCGCGGGGTGACGAGCAGTCCCGCGCCCACCGGGTCGCCGTGCTCGGTCCTGCGGACGCCGACCAGCCAGGGCGGGCGCTCCCAGTCGGGGGCGGACACCGGGCGTCAGTCCGCCGTCTCCGGGGCGGGCCGGCCCCAGTGGACCTTGACCGTGAAGTGGCCCTCCATCGCGGTCTTGGCGATCACCACACCGGATTCGGCGTTGAACTTCATGCCGAACTCGATCTCGAAGCCGTCGGGGCCCAGGGCCCGCACCGAGTCCATGACCGCGCGCAGGGCGGGCCGGGTCTGGGCGAGGGCGTCCTCCAGCCGGCGGCGGGCCCGCACGACGTCGCCGGAGTCCCGCGAGATGCGTTCGAGCCCTGGTGCGTCGTCGGGCACCTCGACCTGGAGCGAGGCGCCGTCCGGCCCCTCGAAGGACACGACTTCCGGCATGAAGTCCCCCTTTACCCGCGGTGGTTGTGTGACGGCCGGGACGTTCCGGCGATTCGATCGTATCGGCCGGAGCGGCCCTGCGGCGGGGCTTCGGGTGATGTGATGATGGTGCGGCTGTACGCCGAGGAGACGGCTGGGCCGAGGGCCTGTCGTCACATCGGCGTCGTTGCCCGTAGGGCGGCCGTGCGGCGAGAGCGCGTGCACGGCGTCGCACGGCAGACGGGAATGTGACGGCAGGGCCGAGTGGATGACCCCGGGGGACGGAGAGGCGTCGTGAACGAGGCAGCGGACGAGATCGCCGCCGCTCTGTCGGGTCCGGGGGCGGAGGGGCCGGAGGCGGAGACCGCGCTGCGGGTGCTCTCGCTGGCCTTCCGGTGGGCCGCGGCGGCGCTCGGCCGGGTCGACGGGGGCGGGAGCGGCGCGGACGCGCTCGCCGCGCTGTTCGCGTTCGAGGACGCCTTGGAGGAGTCCGCGGCGCTGGCCGGCGCGCTGCCCGCCCTGCTGGCCGCGGCGATGCCCGGGGACGCGTTCGGCGGCGGCACCGAGACGCTGATGCGCCGGCTCGCCGAGGTGCGGGCGGAGGTCCGCGAGGCGCGGGAGCGGGCCGACCTGGCGCACGCCGCGCTGGAGAAGCTGACGGCCGCCGAGGAGACGCTGCGCGGCCGGCTCGCCGAGCACCGGGCGCTGCGCCGCCAGGTGGACGAGCTGCGCCGGCTGGAGCGGCTGGTGCTCGCCCTGGACGCCCTCCAGGAACAGCAGGAGGTCATCGCGGAGCGGCTGGCCGCGCTGCGCGGCCGGGACGCCGGGGTGGAGGGGACGCTGCGCACCAGCAGCGACGCGCTCGTACGGCTGACCGAGGACCAGCTCGCCGCGCTCGCCCCGCAGACCCGGGAGGTCCTGGAGCGGGCGGAGGCGGCGCAGCGGGCGCTGAGCGCCGAGGAGCGCGAGCACGGCGATGTGGCGGCCGAACTGGCGGAGCGGCAGGCCCGTCTCGAGCGCATCCGGGACGCACAGGGCGACCGGGTCGCCTCGTTGCGCCGCTACGCGGCCGTGGACCGCGATCTGGCCGGTGCGTTGGCGACGCCCGGTGGCGCGCCGGCCGGGGTGGTCGCGCCGGAGCACCGCGTCACGCTGGCGGAGGTGGAGGCGGTGGCCGGGGACATCGAGCGGCGGCTCGGCGAGGCCGACGCGGCCCTGCGGCGGGTGCTGACCGAGCGCGCCGGCCGGGACGGGGACGGCAAGTCCGTGGTCCGGCGGACCGACTGAGGCCGGGCGCCCCGCGGCGGCGCGCCCGGCCCGGGGTCAGTGGGATGGCGGCCCGGGTACGTCGTCGGGCAGGAACCGGGTGAACTCCGTGCTCCCCGTCTCCGCGCTCCCCGGGTCGTAGCGGTCGGCCAGCCGGGCTTCCATGAGCTCCAGCAGTTTGCGTACCGTGCGGGCGTTGCCGAACCCCGCCGGGTCGGCGCGCTTGACCGCGCGGAGCCAGGCGGCGGCGTGCCGGTCCACCTCGGGGTCCAGGGTGTAGCCCTCCTTGGCGGCCATCCGGCGCAGGATCTCCACCAGGTCGTCGGTCCCGTAGTGCGGGAAGGGGACGTACTCGGTGAAGCGGGAGGGGAGGCCGGAGTTGGCGGCCAGGAGAGAGTCCATGTCGCGGGGGTAGCCGGCGACGATCACGGCGAGCCGGCCGCGCCACTGTTCCATCTCCAGGACCAGGGTGTCGATCGCCTCCTTGCCGTAGCCGCCGTGGCGCGCGTCGCTGACCAGGCTGTACGCCTCGTCGATGAACAGCACGCCGTCCAGGGCGTCCTGCACCGCCTTGCGGACCAGCGGGGCGGTCTGCCCCAGGTAGCCGCCGATCAGGGTGGCGCGGCTCGCCGGGACGACGTGCCCCTTGCGCAGCAGGCCCAGGTCGCGGAAGAGCTTGCCGACGAGCTGGGCCACGGTCGTCTTGCCGGTGCCGGGCGGCCCGGTGAACACCATGTGCGGGGGCACGAGGTCGCCGGTGCCGTGGGCCTGGCGCAGCCGCTGCCGCTTGGCCAGGCTCTCCAGCACCTTGCGTACGGGGCCGAGGCCGACGTAGGCGTCCAGTTCGGCCAGCAGCGCCGAGGGGTCGGGGGCCGGTTGCGCCCGGTAGGCGCGGTAGTCCTCCGGCACGTCCTCGGGGAGGACCGGCTCGTCCACCCGGCGGCGCACCCGCTGGGACCACTGGGAGAAGACGGCGTCGGCGAGGGTGCGCATGTCGCGGGCGTTGCCGAAGGAGGCGTCCCGGGTGCGGTGCATCCCCGTGACGATCTCCAGGAGCTGGTCCCCGGTCTCGGCCGAGGGGAGGGCGCCGCGCTCGCGGAGCCGGCCGAGCGCGATGGCGTGCAGGGTCTGTGGCGGGTAGTCGGGGAAGCGCAGGACGTTGGCCGCCGCGAACCGGCTCTGGAGGCCGAGGTCGGACTCCAGGAACTCCTTCATCTTGTCCGGGTATCCGGCGACGATCACGACGAGGCGGCCGCGGTCGTTCTCCATGCGGGCGAGCAGCGTCTGGATGGCCTCGTCGCCGAATCCGTCGCTCTGGTCGCTCAGTCCGGGCGCCTCGTCGATGAACAGCACGCCGTCCAGGGCCCGGTCGATCGTCGCGTCGGTCAGCGCGGCCGTCTGCCCGACGTAGCCGGCCACCAGGTCCCGCATCTTCGGCTCGATCACATGGCCCCGGCTCAGCAGTCCGAGGTCGCGGTAGATCTCCCCGACGAGCCGGGCCACGGTGGTCTTCCCGGTGCCGGGGTTGCCGGTGAACACCAGGTGCAGGGAGGGCGGTTCGAGGACGGCGGACCGGCCTTCGGCGCGCAGGGCCTCCACCGTCTCGACCTCGGCGCGCAGTTGCTCGAAGCGCTCGCGCACCACGTCGAGCCCCGGCATGGCCGCCAGCCGCTCCCAGGGGTCCCGGGGGTCGGCCGCGGTGGCGGCGCCGGGGAAGGCCTCACGTACCGCCGCCGGGCCGAGGACGGCGCCCGGGGTGTCGCTCAGGCTCTCCAGCCAGGCCTGCCAGGCGCGGGCCTTGAGGGGGTGGCTGCCCATCGCCCTGACGACGGAGTCCAGCTCGCGCCAGTCCTGGACGCGCAGCCCGGTGCGCAGCCGCACGGTGTGGATCAGCCGCTCCACCTCGGCGGCCGGCGGGTAGTCGATCCGGGCGGTTCCCGGCCGGCCGGGCTCCCGGGCCTGCTGGCGTACCAGGGTCTCCAGGTCGGGGTAGTCGTGGCAGGACTCCACGAACTGCGCCACCTCGTTGAGGTCGGCCTTGCGGAAGACCATCACCCACAGGTTGCCGTTGCCGTGGTCGTGGATCCACTGGTCCATGGCGCCGGCCAGTTCGCGCTGGGCGCGGTGGTGGCGCAGGGTGGCCTCGGCGTGGGCGAAGACGACGGCGGTACGGTGCTCGCGCTGTCTCAGGTAGCCCTTGAGGCTCATCACGGCGAACGGGTCGCTGACGCCGGGGGCGGGCGGCGGCAGCGGTTCGGACTCGTGCCGGGCGGGGGCGGGGGCGGTCGCGCCGGTCACCCGGAGGTCGCCCATCGGCCCCCGCATGCCGGGGGTGCGCATCGTGGGCAGCCCGGTGCGGCCGGCCGGGCGGACTCCGGGCGGGGTGCGCCGGGACAGGTCGCGCGACGCGGTGTCCCGGAAGTACACCGGGTGGTCGCTGGAGCTGAAGACGATCCGCTCGTACCCCTCGGCGCGCAGCAGCCGCCAGACCGCCTCCTCCAGGTGGCACACCTGGTAGGCGGTGTCGACGAAGAGGTCGCTCGCGCCGGGCCCGTAGAGGATGGTGAAGGGCTCGCCGCTGCGCAGCGCCGCCCCGTCCAGGCGTTCCACGACGGGTCCGGGCTGTTTCGTCGTCCGCGTCATGCGCCGCTCCCCCGGCCCCCCGCCTGGTCCTGCCGGCGTCCGGCCCGCTGCTGTCCGCGCCTGCGGTGGGCCTCGATGTCGAGGAAGCGCGGGTCGGGGGCGCCCGGCTCGGACTCCGGGGCCGCGGGTACCGCCCGGCCGTCGTCCGCGAGGGCCAGGCGGACGGCCTCGGCCCGGTTGCGCAGCTCTTCCTCGGCGGTGACGTCGTAGTCGTAGGACAGGACCCGGACGACCTGCTCGCCGGAGTCGGGGGCGGCCTGCGAGATGTCGAGCACGAGTTCGTTGCCGTTCTCGTGGCGCAGCTTCGCGTAGTACGTGCCTCGCGGGTCGGCGTCCTGGTATTCGCCGTCGACGAAGTCGTAGAAGGCGATCCGGCTGAGGGTCTGGGCGACGGTGTCCGCCAGGTTCACCCGGAGCTGCGAGGCCAGGTGACGCATCGTCGCCTGCTCCACGGTCTCGCCGAGCTCCTCCTCCAGCCTGGGCGCCTCCCGGTCCCGCAGCAGGAGCAGCTCGTCGGTGCCCGTGCCGTCGTCCCGGGCGCGGGCCAGGATGTCGGCGGCCTCCGTCCGCAGCCGGTCCCACTCGCCCTCCGACCAGTAGTCGACGTCCACCACATAGCCGGGCAGGACCGTCCCGTCGGGGCCGTCGACGGGCTGCTCCCGGCCGTCCTCGATCTCGCCGGCCACGGTGGCCAGGGCGTCGATGGCCGCCATCTGGGCCGTGCAGCGCTCCAGTTCGCGCTGCTCGGTGTCGGCCCGCAGCTCGCTCAGCGAGTGGTACGTCTCCTGGGCCACGGCGAGCGCGGCGTCGAACCTGCCCTCGGCCGCGTTCTGTTCGGCGGTCGTCAGCCGGCCGGTCAGCCGGTCCAGCTCCCCCGGCGCGTAGCGCTCGTGGAGTCCGGCGTCGGCGATCTCGGAGGCGACGGACCGGGCGTCGGCCAGCCAGGGTTTCACCGCGCGGCCTGCCTGGGCCCGGTCCTGGCTGAGCACGCCGATCTCGGCGGAGAGCCGGGCGGTCTCGGCCCGTCGTTCGGCGCGTTCGTCGGCGATGGCCTGCCGGACCCGCTGCTGCTGCTCGGCCAGCCGCTGCCGGGTCTCCTCGCGGATCTGCCCGGCGGACGCGGCGAGCGCCCCGCGCACCTCGGTGGTCTGTTCCCGGAGCCGGCGCGCGGTGTCGGCCTCCAGCTGCCGGGTCTGCTCGCTGAGGCCCTGGACGACTTCCTCGTGGCGCTGCTGGCGCTCCTCGACGCGTGAGAAGACCCGGTCCAGGTCCTCGCCGGTCTGCCGGCGCACCTCGTCGATCAGCTTGGGGATCTTGCGCTGTACGTTCTTGAGCTGCTGGGCCTTGCGCTGGATGCGGTACCACTCCGCCTCGTCGACCTGGATGCGCTTCCTACCGCTCATCGTGTTCCTGTCCTCTCACACGTGTGGGGGTGGTGGTGCGGGTGCGGACCGCGTCGACCGCCCGGTCGAACGCGTCGAGCAGGCCGCGCGGCGGGACCCCGATGAGGAGGGCCTCCGGGCCATTGACGGCGATCTCGGCGGACCGGGCGCGGTGGGCGAAGTCGTAGCCGCCGCCGGCCAGGCGGCCGGTGAGGTGGTGGATACGCTGGTTGGAGCTGCCGCGCAGGCCGTGTCCGTCGTCCAGCGCGGCCACGTACACGCCGTCGATGAGGACGTCGACCGCGGCCAGGAGCGCGGCGACGCCGGGGCCGGGCGGCCGGGTGCGGAGCCGTTCGAGCCGGTGACCGGTGAAGCAGATCACCGACACGTCCCGTATCTCCCGGGCCTTACGGGCCACTTCGGCGAGGCCGGCCGCCTGGGCCATCGGCTCGCCCCCGGAGAAGGTCAGCCCGGTCACCCGTGGGTCCGCCAGCAGCTCCCTGGCCAGGTCGCCCGGTTCGGCCTGCCGGGCGGGCCGGAAGGGAATCCAGTCGGGTGCCATGCATCCGGCGCAGCTGAACGGGCAGCCCTGCACCCAGAGCGCGGACCGCACGCCGGGGCCGAGGGCCTCGGTGCCGACGCGGGTGGCCGCCACGTTCAGCGCGGTGCCGGTCATCCGGGCCCCCCTTCGGCCGGGACGCGGCCGTGCTCGCCGAGATAGGTGAAGGACACGCCGCCGACGACGACTTCGCCACCCGGGCCGCAGACGGCGTTGGTGGTGCGGGCCGCGGAGCCGTCCGGGGTGAACCGGATGTGCAGGTCGACGCGGGGGCCCTCGCCCGTGGATCTGCGCCGGCCGTGCAGTGTGCCGTGGCCGCCGGTCGAGACGGGGCGCAGGGCCATGCGGCGGCCCTGGATCACGATGCGTTCGGGCAGCGGTCCGCCGAAGGGGGTGGAGAGCAGGAGGACGCCCCGCAGCGGTGGCCGGCTGACCCGCCGCCAGGCCAGCCACCCGGCCCCGGCGATCAGCACCAGGGCCACCGCGAGGGCGGGCAGGAAGGCGGTGGAGCCCACGGTGGCCCGCAGCGGCAGCTCCGCCTTCGCGACGCGCACCGCCTGCGGGGTCCTCAGCCGGACGTCGGGGCCGAGCGGCTGCTGCCAGGCGGAGGTGACCTTGCCCGTCAGGCGGAGGGTGGCACGGGTGTGCTCGGTCCTGCGGTAGGGCAGCGCTCCGGCGTGCGGCCGGCCGCTGAGCTCGATCTCGTACGTCCGGGAGGCGCCGGGCTCCAGGGTGAGGTGGTCGGGCAGCCGGCGGACGGTCAGGTCCGGGTCGGTGACGGAGGCGTGCAGGCCGGTGACGGTCAGGGGCAGGCGGGCGGTGGTCGAGCGCAGGGTGAGCTTCGCGGTGGCGGAGCCGTCGCTGAGGTCGGTTTCGCCGTCGTTCTGCCAGGTGGCGGTGACGCCCTTGCCGATGTCCGGGGCGAGCAGCCGGGCCGCCTTGCGGGCCCGGGTGCGGTCGCCGGCCCGGGACAGGTAGGCGCCGAGGTCCTGGATGCCGTCGGGGCGGAGCACGGTGGTGTCCGGTACGACGTTCCCGAGGAGGCCGGCGCCCGTCGCGCCGCCGCCCAGGGGGATGGCGTATCCGGCGAGTTCGGTGCGGCCGGCGACGGACTCGGCGCGCTCGTTCAGTGCGTTCCAGGCGGGGCCCGATGCCTTGGGGTAGCGGGAGTGGGCGGCCGGGCGGTGCTCGCCGTCGGTGAGGAGCACGATCGAGGCCACCGGGGACGCGTCGTCACGGGCCACCTCCTTGAGGGCGGCGTCCAGCGCGGCGCCGATGTCGGTGTCGCCGTCCGGGGTGGGCGAGCCCGGCAGCGCCGCGATGATCTTCGAGGTGTCGCCGGCCGCGCCGACGTACCGGGCCTCGGTCCGGGAGTCGAACGTGAACAGCGCGACGTGGTCCTCGGGGGTGAGCCCGTCCAGGAAGGGGCGCAGCGTCGAGCGGACCGTGTTGTATCGGCCCTCCTGCGTCATGGAGCCGGAGGTGTCCACGAGGATCACGTAGTCCGCGGGTTCCTGGTCCAGGCGCAGCGCGCGGTATATCTCGGCGCGGGTCGGGTCCGGGGCGGCGGGGGCGGCATGGGCGGTCGTCGCCGGGGTGGCCGCGAGGAGGGCGGCGGCGAGCAGCGCGGCGCAGCGCGCGCCGTACCGGAGCGGCCGCGAGGGACCGGTGTGCTTCACGAGCCCACTTCCTTGGAGTCGGTGCCGAGGTCGGTCGGCAGGGTGCCCAGGGGATACGAGCCGGGCTGCCCGGAGCCCAGCGGGTGGAGTTCGAGGGCCGCCGTGCCGTCGACGGCGTAGCGGACGCCGATGTGGAAGCGGTCGTCCGGGCCGCCGCCGGGCAGCATCAGGGTGCGGACGGGTGTGCTGCCGCCGTCTTCCGGGTCGCCCACGCGCACCCGGACGGGGCGGCCGACGGCGGCTCCGTCCGGTCCGGTGCGGACGCCGACGCGCTGCCCGTCCGCCTCGGCGAAGACGGCGGGTCCGCCCGGCTCCAGCGTCCCGGCGGCGCTGACGAGCAGTTCGATGTCGGCCGGGCGGCCGGCCACGGTCCGGTGCGCGCCGACCCACACGGCGTACGGGTAGCGGTCGGCCGGGTCGACGCGCCCGGCGGCGACGAGGGCGGCGCCGAGGACCGCCGCGTGGGCGGGGTCGGTGCCGTCGGGCAGCGCGGCGAGCGGGCGTCCCGCGGCTTCCAGGTGTGCGCGCAGGGGGCCGAACCGGGCGACGCCGCCCACCAGGGCCAGGGGTGCGGCGGGGCCGGGGCCCAGTGCCTCGGCCAGTGCCCGGTCCAGCCCGTCGGTGAGCAGCGGCAGCGCGGAGCGGACGGCGCCCGCGGTGACGGGGCGGCCCGCCACGTGGTGGACGGCGGTGGCGGCGAAGCGGCCGGGGTCGCGGGCGGCCCGGTCGAGGACGAGGCCGATGCGGCGGCCGGCGCCGGGCTCGGCGCGGACGGCGGCCAGGGCGTGGTGGCCCGCCGCGTCGGCGGGCAGCCCGGACCGGGTCAGGAGGGCCGTGTCGTAGGCGGTGCCGTAGCCGTCGGCGGGGGCGTGGCGCGAGGTGCCGGCGACGGCGACCGCGCCGTGTGTCACCACGCACGCGGTGACGTCGGCGGCCGCCGCGCCGAGGTCGCAGACCGCGTACCGGCCGGGTCCGGCGGCTCCCGCGTGCCTCAGCAGGGCGAGCACCGCGTGCGGGGTGGCGAGTGTGTGCACCTCGGGGGCGCGGCCCGTGCCGGGCGGCGCGGAGAGGGCGTCGGCGGCGCGGCGCGCGTGTGCGGCCCGGTCCTGGTGCGGGACGACGACGAGCAGCCGGCCGGGGGCGTCGTGCTGCCGGCGGTAGGCGTCGTACGCGGCGCGCAGGGCGGCGCCCCGGTCGCCGGCCGCCGCCTCGGGCACGGGCAGGCCCTCGCCGGGCACCGAGCCGGGGAGCTCGACCGGTTCCGGATCGCCGTGCGGGCCGACGCGGGCGATCCGGGTGTAGCGCGATCCGGCGTCGATCGCCAGGGCCGTCACGGGCGCCCCCAGTTGATGAACTTGTCGCGCAGCCGCCGGGACGGCTGGTCGTCCGGGGGTGGCGGCGACTGCGGCGGGTAGCCGGAGCGGCCGTCGGGCGACTGGGGCGGCGGCGTGGCCGGGATGGGGGCCGGGGGCGCGCCGGGGGTGGCCGGCGGGGTCGGCGGGTGGTGCGGCCGGTGGCCGTACTGTCCCGGGGGCGGGGTGGTGGTGTATCCGGCGGGTGCGCTCAGGGCTCCGATGATCCGGCGGTGGCGCATCTCCTCCTGGGTGCTGAAGCCGATCAGCCGGGCGCGCAGCTCGCGGAATCTGGAGTCGCGGCCCAGTGCCTGGTACACCCCGTATCCGAAGCCGGGCTGCTGTCCGTCGAGTTCCGTGGTGAGGCGGAAGGCGAATTCGGCACCGCACTCGCGCAGCAGGGCGGCGACCTCGTCGAGCAGGCGGCCGGTGACCGAGCGGTGCGGGGAGCCGCTGATGATGATGCGGGCCAGCTCGTCCAGCGGGGCCGCGGCGTTGATGGCCAGCCGGAGCCGGCGCACCGGCCGCAGCCAGCCGAGGCCGGAGCGCTCCATGCGTTCGACCAGCTCCTCGGGGAGGTCGAGGCCGAGCCAGTGGGCGTAGTCCGCCGCCATGAGCCGCCGGGCCAGCTCCTCGCCCACGGTGATCTCGATGCTGGGCCGCTGCCGCATCCACCGGGTGAGGACGGGCCAGCCGTGCACGGGGTCCGGCCGCTCCCCGAGGAGGGCGGCGACGGCCTTGTCCCGCAGGTCCGGGTCGCCCTCGGTGCGGGTGACGAGCACGGCGGCGTACCGGTCGAGTGCGGTGGCGTCGGCGGCGAGGTGCCGCAGCCGGGGCAGCGCGGGGGCGGGGCGGTAGTCGGGGCCCGCCGCCCGGGAGAGCAGCCACAGCAGGTCGGCGTCGGCGGCCGTCGCGGGCGGGACACCGGGTGAGTCCGCGGGTGCCAGGGCCTCCAGGAGCGGGAGCAGTTCGGCCCGTTTGCTGCCGTGCAGGGTCTGCCGCAGCACCGGCCACATGGGGCCGATCGCCTCGGGCCGCCGGTGGTGCCGCGCGGTCTCCAGGGCGATGCGCCAGCCGTCCTCGTGGCTGCCGGTGAACTCGGCGGCGTCTGCGGGACCGACCTCGGCGGGTGCGCAGTGGCCGGTGAGCGCCCCGGCGAAGCGGAGCCAGCCGGGGACCGGGCCCCCCTCGGCCGTGGAGGCGAACGCCAGCAGGCGTTCCAGTGGGCGCAGTTCGCGGGTGTTGTCGGCGAACAGGCCACGCACCCAGGCGAGTCCGGCCTTGGGTGTGCGTGCCAGGACCCGGTCGACCGATTCGGTGGAGTAGCCGTACTTCTGCTCCACCATGAAGGCGAGCTGCCCGACCCAGACGGGTTCGTAGCCGGGGGTGGTCGCCAGCGCGGCGAACAGCCGGCCGAAGGCGCCGGCGCGCGCGGGCCCCTCCAGCTGCTGCATCAGGCTGAGATATCCCCTGGCCAGCCCGAACGTGTCCAGGGACGCCGGCTGTGCCACCACGTCGGCGGCCAGCAGTTCGGGGACGTCCCGGGTCCAGTGGTGTGCGAGGACCGCCGCGGCGGCGGCGCCGTCCGGGCGCAGGGCGGCGCGGCCCAGGAACCGTACGACTTCCCGCTGCCGCTGCGCGTCCAGCGTCTCCACGGCGTGCAGGTCGAGCAGCCGCCGTACGTCGTCCAGCCGGCCCCGGCCCTGGCGTACGTCGTCCAGGACGGAGTCGAGGAGGTCCATCTCGCGCAGGACGCGTACCGCGTCGGCGCCCTCGCGCAGCGGGACGGGGGCGGTGGCCGCGAGGAGGTGGGCGACGACGTCGGTGGTCGAGTCGTACTTGGCTCTGACCCGGGTGAGTTCGGCGAGATAGGTGCGGGCGGTGTCACCGCTCGGGGCCGGCGGGCGGCCGGTGCGCAGCGGGGTCTCCAGCTGCCCGGTGCGCGCGGACGAGGCGAACACCAGCCGCAGGCCGTGCTCGGTCTTCCCGGCCCAGGTGGCGCCGCTCAGCCAGGTGCGGCAGCCGTACGGCAGCAGGGCGCAGACCGCGTCCAGGATGCGCACCCGCTCGTCGAGGTCCGGCAGGGTGCCGCCGCGCGGGGCGGTGATGACGAGGTGCCGGCCGTCCAGGAGGAGGGCGGCGATCCCGGCGGCCCAGTCGAAGCCCAGCCGGTCGACGGTCGCGGCCAGTTCGGCGGCCGGGGTCCGTTCGGCGCGCAGGGTGAGGTCGGCGCCGGGCATGGGGTCGGCCTGCGCGGCGGCCCGGCCGAGCGAGGTCCAGGTCACCCCGGCCAGGCTGGCGGGCTGCCATTCGGCGAGCAGCAGCCGCCATGTGTAACTGGGCCTGCTGGTGCCGTCCTTGGAGCCGTCCCAGGTGGTGTCGACCACCGCACAGACGGGCCGGTCCTCACCGTCCGCGGTGCTGAGGAAGACCCGCCAGGGCAGGCCGCCCGCCGGGTCGCGGCCGTCGGGGGTGCCGGTGGTGGCGCTCCACAGATAGCGCTGGGCGCGGTCCCCGGGCAGGCTGCCGTCCAGCACCTCGTACCCCATGCTGCGGCCGGGCTGTTTGCCGAGGACGGCCCACCGGGCGGGCAGCGGGACCGTGCCCGGGTTGTCGCTCACCGCTGCCACAGCTTGGATCCGCCGGACCGGATGCGCTTCTCCAGGTCGGTCAGCGGCTCCAGCACGTTGATGGGCACGGGCGAGGTGCAGATGCGGCGTTCGCCGTTGACGACCTCGACGTTGAGGTAGTTGCGGTAGTCGAAGATGTGCTGCGGGTTGAGCCGGAAGCCGATCGCGGAGGTGGCGTAGTACGAGATGCGCTGGGGGTGGAAGAAGGCCGCCAGGCAGTCGCGTACGAGGCGGGCGCTGGCGCCGCGTACGTCGTCGCACATCCACTGGAAGAAGCGGCCGGCCTGCTCGTCGGGCACGCGCGGCAGCCGGTTGCCCTCCATGCTCTGTGTGACGTAGCCCGCTTCCACGGCGGGGCGGAACACCTCGGGGTCGTCGAACTTGGTGATGCAGACCGAGACGTGGTGCGGCAGCCGGTTGCGGTGGAGCTTCCCGGCGTCCCGTACCCGGGCGTTGAGCTCGGTGAGCATGGAGTACAGGAAGTTGAGCCCTTCGGCGGCCCGCTGGCTGTCGAGCAGCGGGTCGTAGAGGTAGATCAGCCCCTGGGAGCGGGCCAGCTGGTCCAGGACCCTGGGGCGCAGGGCGTTGGCCTCGTCCCCCCGGTAGGCCTCGCCGGTCACGTCCTGGACCTCCAGGATGAAACCGGTCTGCTTGCTCTTCTTGAACGGCCCGGTCCCCTCCTCTGAGCCCTGGAAGGACCAGGACAGCGGCTGGAGGCCGACGGTGGCGTCCGGGAAGACGCGCTGGATCGCGAGCTGGGTCACGCCGTCGTTGAGGAATTCGATGGATTCCGGGTTCATCCCGCCGATGACCCAGTTGGAGCGGCTGTGGCGCTGCATCTGCATCGCGGCGATGGCCATCGAGGCGAGGTAGGTCGTCTTCCCGGAGCGGGGCGCGCCCCACAGCCCGATGCGGACGCGTTCATCGGCCGGGTTCTCCACCCCGGTCGGGGGGCTGGGGATGGGCAGGGGGTCGAGGTTGCCGTCGATGGCCGGGTACGGCGGCTGCTGGGGCCCGTACCCGGGGGCGGAGTCCGGCTGCGGCGGGATGTTGGCCCAGGGGGTGGTGGTGGCGTCGGGCTCGGAGGACGAGGGTCCGGGACCCGGCGGCGGGGGGCTGCCGACCGCGTCCTGCGGGGGCTCGTTGGGGTCGTAGTACGGATCGGTCATGGTCTCTCCTCGTAACCGAGCGGTGGGTCACAGCAGGGGCGTCGCGAGGGCCAGCCGGCAGGGCGGGCCGTCCCACTGCCAGGGAGGGGCGAGGGCCTCGGCCACGTCGTCCGCCGTGTCGGAGCCGGGGCGGAAGGAGCCGTCGGCCCGCAGGGCGTCCCACGTGGACGCGGTGTAGCGGTGTACGAGGCCCTGCGGGCCTTTGCCGGGGGCGGTGTGCGGGTCGGCGCGGGCCATGACGCGTACGCCGCGGGCGCGCAGGGCGTCCAGTTCGGTGCGCCAGTCGGCGCCGAGCGGGCAGACGGGCACCACCTCGTGCTGTTCGGGCAGGCCGGGCGGGCGGCGGCCGACGACGAGCACGATGCGTTCGGCGCGCGGGCCGGCGCCGCGGTCCGGGCGTGCCCGCAGGAGCCGGCCCGTCTCCTTGAGCGCGTCCTCCAGCGAGGACACGGTGTCCTGTTCGCGCCGGGCGGGCCGCCAGCCGGCCAGGGCGTCGAGAGCGGCGTGCGCGGGGCCGGCCGGGATGCGGTGCAGGAGCACGGGGCGCGGCCCGTAGCGGTTCTCGTGGGTCACGTGGTCGTAGTGGCCGACGAGGCCGACGCGCAGCCCGGGGCCGTGGCGGCGGGAGAGGGCGGCGACGAGGCCGCGGACGAACTCCAGCCGCTCGGCGGTCTCGGCGAGGTCGGCGCCGCTCATCTCGACGGTGAGGAGCACATCGAGTGCGGGCGGGTGGATGACGTGCCGGGGCAGGCCCCCGAGGAGCGCCGCGAGGTCGGGTAACGCGCCCGGGGCGCGGCCTTCGTCCGGGCCGGGGGCCGGTGGCGTCCCGCCGGAGCCGGCGCCCGCCCCGGTCACCTCGCCGGGGCCGTGCAGGACGAACGCGAGCCGGGCCGGGGCGAAGGCGGCGAGCGCGGTCTGCCGTGCGGACAGGGTCACCGCTCCGGTGCCGTCGGCGGCCGGTGCTCCGGCGAGCACGGGCAGGAGAACCGGGGCGCGGGTGGCGAGGCCGCCGTACACGGTGATCTCGACGGTCGCGGTCTCGCCGCGCCGGAGGCGGGACCCGGCGGGGAAGAGAACCTGGGTGTGGGCGTGCACCTCACCCGTGCGGCGGTCCACCCGGGCGAGCAGCAGGGAGTGGTCGACCATCAGCGGCGCCGTCCGCAGCGCCGCGCGCACCGCTTCGGCGGTGTCCGTGCCCCGTGTCCCGGCGGGCTCCGGCGGTCCGGGGCCGATCTCGGCGGCCGGCGGGCGGGCGGCCCGCAGCAGGGCGGCGGCCCGCTCCAGCAGGACCCAGCCGGCGCGGCGGTCGAGCAGCACGAGGGTGCGGGCCCGGGAGAGCACGGGGTGCGTGCGGAGCCACCGGGTGACCGCCGCGTCGAACTCCGCCCGGTCCGGCGCCTCCTGGGTGCCGATGCCTCCGGCGAGCCGGAACCTGCGCAGGTCGTCGTCCTGGCCGAGCGGCGGGAGGAGCGTGTCCCAGTCGGTGCTGCCCGCGTCGGTCTGCCGGGGGATGCCGGACGCGTCGACGGCGGCCTTGACGACGTGCACCCGGTCGGGGGTGAATTCGGCGAACACCACGTCGGCGATGCGGCCCCCGACCAGGTCGTTGAGGATCTGCTGCCAGGCGGCGGGGTCGTGCGGGGGCAGCGGGCGGGTGGGCGGAGGCGGTGGGGCGGGGGCGCGGTCTCCGGGGCCCGCGGGTCCGGCCCGGAGCGGCGGGGCGGCCCGCCGTGCCCGTCCCGCTTCGCCCCCGGCGAGCGTCGCGGCCCGTAGGTCCCAGGTGTGCTGGGCGCCCCGCAGCGCGGTCCGGGCGGCTTCCAGGTCCTGGTCGGTCAGCGCCCCCAGGGTCGGATCGCCCCGCATCCGCCAGGAGCATCCGGGGCATCGCGGCCCGCCCGCGTCGGGTGTCGCGCACACCGGGCACACCGCGTCGTTTCCACTCGCCAATCCCCGACCCCCTCGCTGCTCGGTCCGGTCCGGAGCCGGCGGGGTTCACCCTCCGCGCACGGCCCCTGACCAACGGCGTCCGACTCCGGAGGCGTCATGGTGGCACAAGGGGGGACGGATACGTCAGGGTTCGGACAGATGGGCCGGTCGATCTCGTCCGACGCCCCGTGGTGAAACGTTTCTTCGCTGACTAGCGTGCCTGTGCGAAGGGCGAAACCGACGGAGGAGACGCATGAGCCGCAACGACACCGACTCGCTGCCCTGGTACGAGAATCCGGCCCCCGGCACCGGCACGCTGGCGCCGCGTTCCTGGTACGCGGCGTCCGACGCCCGGCGGCTGTCGCTGAACGGCCGGTGGGACTTCCGCCTCTCGCCCGCCGCCGGGACCGAGGACGAATCGTTCGCGCGGCCGGAATTCGACGCGTCGGCGTGGACATCGGTGGCCGTACCCGGGCACTGGGTGCTCCAGGGCGCGGGCGGGGCGCCCGCGTACACGAATGTCGTCTATCCGTTCCCGGTCGATCCGCCGCGCGTGCCCTCCGAGAATCCGACCGGTGACCATCTGCGGACCTTCGAGCTGCCCGCCGGATGGCCGGACGAGGGGGAAACCGTACTGCGGTTCGACGGGGTGGATTCGTGCGCCCGGGTCTGGCTGAACGGTGTGGAGCTGGGCGACTTCAAGGGCTCGCGGCTGCCGCACGAGTTCGCCGTGGGCCGCCGTCTGCGGCCCGGCGCCAACGTCCTGGCCGTACGGGTGCACACCTGGTCGTCCGGCAGCTATCTGGAGGACCAGGACCAGTGGTGGCTGCCGGGCGTCTTCCGTGACGTGACGCTGCTGCACCGCCCGCCCGGCGCACCCCGTGACTTCTTCGTGCACGCCGGATACGACCACCGCGACGGCTCCGGGACGCTGCGCGTCGAGTGCGAGGGCGCCGAGGGGCGGGTCCTGGTGCCCGAGCTGGGCGCCGACGTCGCGACGGGCGACACGGTGACGCTGCCGGTCGAGCCGTGGACCGCCGAGACGCCCCGGCTGTACGCGGCGGAGCTGGTGACGCCCGGCGAGCGGATCGCGCTGCGCATCGGGTTCCGTACGGTCGCCGTCCAGGACGGTGTCATCACGGTCAACGGGCGGCGGCTGCTCCTGCGGGGTGTGAACCGGCACGAGTTCCACCCGGAGACGGGCCGGGCCGTCGATGCCCGGACCATGCGGCGCGACCTGGTGCTGATGAAGCGGCACAACGTCAACGCCGTACGGACCAGCCACTATCCGCCGCACCCCGCCTTCCTGGACCTGTGCGACGAGCTGGGGCTGTGGGTGATCGACGAGTGCGACCTGGAGACCCATGGCTTCGCCGAGGTGGGCTGGCGGGGCAACCCGGTCGACGACGCCCGCTGGACGCCCGCGCTGCTGGACCGGGCGGCCCGGATGGTCGAGCGGGACAAGAACCACCCCTCGGTCATCATCTGGTCGCTGGGCAACGAGTGCGGCACGGGCGCCGGTCTGGGCGCGATGGCCCGGTGGATGCGGGGCCGGGACCCGGAGCGGCTGCTGCACTACGAGGGCGACCCGTCGTGCGCGGACGTCGATATGTACTCCCGGATGTATCCGACGCATGCCGAGGTCGAACGCATCGGGAAGCGGGCCGAGGAGCCGCCGGCCGACGCGGAGCTGGACGCCGGGCGGCGGGCGATGCCGTTCGTCCTGTGCGAGTACGGGCACGCCATGGGCAACGGTCCGGGCGGACTGAGCGAGTACCAGCGGCTGTTCGAACGGTACGAGCGGTGCCAGGGCGGCTTCGTCTGGGAGTGGATCGACCACGGGCTCGCCCACCCGGAGCTGGGCTTCGCCTACGGCGGCGACTTCGGCGAGGAGCCGCACGACGGGAACTTCGTCTGCGACGGCCTGCTCTTCCCCGACCGCACCCCCTCCCCCGGTCTCATCGAGTACAAGAAGGTCATCGAGCCGGTGCGCATCGCCCCGGGCGCGACAGCCGGCGCCTTCACCGTCACCAACGGGTACGACTTCACCGGGCTCGGCCACCTGGAGTTCCGCTGGTCGCGCGAGGTGGACGGCGCGCTCGTCGCCTCCGGCACGCTGGCCGTGCCCCCGCTCGCCCCCGGAGCCTCGGCCGACGTGGCGCCGGACGCGGCGGGCGACGGGCTGTGGACGGTGCGGGCGGTGCTCGCCGATGACACCGGCTGGGCCGGGCGCGGGCACCTCGTGGCGTGGGGCCAGGCGGAGGTCGGCACCCCGCCCCGTCCGGCACCGGCGACCGGGGCGCGCCCCGCGCTGTCGGGGAGCACGGTCACGCTCGGCCCGGGTGTCTTCGACGCGGCGACCGGGGCGCTCCTGCGCGTCGGGGACGTCCCGGTGGAAGGGCTGCGGCTGGATGTGTGGCGGGCGCCCACCGACAACGACAACGGGGCCCCGTGGCAGCCGGACGAACGGTACGGGCGGCTCTGGCGGGAGTGGGGGCTGCACCGGATGCGCCACCGCGCCGACGCGGTGGAGACGGGCTCGGACGCCCTGACCGTACGCACCCGGGTGGCGCCGGCCGGCCGGGACGTGGGGCTGCGCACCGTGTACCGGTGGACGGCGGCCGGGGACCGGCTCGGGCTGACGGTCTCCGTGGTGCCGGAGGGCGACTGGCGGGTGCCGCTGCCCCGGCTCGGCATCCGGTTCGCGCTGCCCCCGGCGTACGACGCGGTGCGGTGGTTCGGCGGCGGGCCCGGCGAGGCGTACCCGGACACGCGGGCGGCCGCGATGCTCGGGCAGTGGGCCCTGGGGGTGGACGCGCTCCAGACCCCTTACGTCCGGCCGCAGGAGAACGGGGCGCGGGGCGATGTGCGGTGGGTGGAGCTGACCGGCGACGACGGGCGCGGGCTGCGGGCCGCGGGCGGGGCGCCGTTCTGGTTCACCGCGCGGCGCTGGACGAGCGAGGAGCTGGACGCGGCGGAGCACCTGACGGATCTGGTGGCCGGGGACCGCGTCCACGTCGGCCTGGACCACGCGGTGCAGGGCATCGGTTCGCAGTCGTGCGGGCCCGGTGTGCTGCCCGCGTACCGGCTGGAGGCGGCGCCCGCGGAGTTCTCGTTCGTGTTCTCGCCGCTGGGCTGACGCTCCGGGCCCGGCCCCGCGCACGGAATCGGCAACGGCGACCGTTCTGTGACGGGTTGGGCCCGCGCCCCGCTTCCCCCGCGTGATCGATGGCGTCGTAGCATCGGCGTTTTGTGCGATCTTCGCTTTCGCAAGGGGGAATGTAATGGGCAGCGGCCGCAGGCGGCGGACCACGATCGTCGCCGGGGTGGTGGCCGGCGCGGTGCTCGCGACCGGCATCGGCCTGTGGGCGACGGACAGTTGGCCCTTCCGCGACAGTTACTGCTGGGGGGCCTGGGAGCAGAACAGCGGTGCGTCCTTCCTCGGCGACGACGCGCTCGGCAAGTCGGGGTCCGAGCGGGCGTCGACCGAGTCCGCGGCGCCCTCGGCCGCCCACCCGCGGGGCACCTGCACGGTGTACGTGACCTCCGAGATCGAGGACGACGACTCCGACGAGCCGCTGACCTTCAAGGAGTCGGTGACCCTGGAGTACGGCCCGGTCCCCGCCGCCGCCAAGGACCGCCGGGACTGGCTGGCCCACTTCTTCCACGGTTCGGCCTCCCCCCTGCCGGACGGGCTCGACGGTCTGGTCGCGGCCGACCGGGCGATGCTGGTGCTGCCGTCGAAGTGCGACAAGGGCGGGGCGGCGACCGTGGTGACCATCCGCAGCGAGAGCACGGGCGACGGCCACCTCGGCAAGGTCGCCATGCCCTTCTCGATCGGCACCCGTCCGGATGTCGGCCGGATGCTGCTCGACGCCGCCAACACCGGTATGGAGAAGGCGGGGTGTGCATCCGCACAGCCTCTGCGCACCAGCTCGCCGATGGTGACGGTGGCCGAGCGCGACGTGCGGGCCGAAAGCCCGCTGTGCCGGATTCCGGGGGTGACCTTCGACTTCGGTGAGGGCTCGCGCTACTACCAGCAGGTGGGCGCGGTCACCGAAGGGCTCCAGACGTGTTCGGTGGTGTGGAAGACGCTGCGGATGCCCGACGAGCCGTCCGCGCAGTACGTGATGACGAACCGGCCCCGGATGGCCGACCTGTTCCGGGGCCTGCCCGAGGGCTCCGCCCAGGGCCTGGTGCGGCTGCGCTGCGACGGCCGGCCGACGGTGTTCTACGGGCATGTGGAGACGGGCCTCAAGGGCCGGGGCCGGCCCGACGACCGGCGGGTGTTCGACAGCTTCGTCGACTCCGTGAGCAAGCGCATCGGGTGCGGGGACAAGAGCGGGAGCGGTGAGGACGCGTGAACGAGGAGACGCACGAGGGACAGGGCCCCGAGGGAAAGAGTGAGGACAAGCCCGTGACGGACGCCCAGGACGGGTCCGTGGCGCCGGCCGCCGCCCCCGAGGACCCCGCCGCCTCCCAGAGCCCCGCCGTGGCCGAGGACGCCGGCACCCGCGGACCCGAGGGCCCGCGGCCCTCGTTCGTCCGCCGTCTGCTGCGCAGCCGTACCGTCCGCGCGGTCACCGCCGCCGCCGTGGCCGGGGCGCTCGTGGGGGCCGGTGCGGTGGCCTGGCGCACGGACACGCTGCCGCTGCTCGGACCCGCGCCCTGCTGGGACTCGCTCGGTGACGGCTCCATGAAGTCGCTGTTCGGCGACCGCAGGACCGAGGTCGACGAGCAGGCGCTGCAGACCGACCCGATGGGCGAGGGCGGGACGTACGGCCAGTGCCGCATCACGAGTTACGAGGGCGACCGGGCCCGCCGCCAGGTGACGCTGAACGTGCGCCGGCTGGACGGCCTGCGGGGCACCGACTCGCAGAGCTGGCCCGGCGAGTTCCTCTCCGCCGGCATGGTCCGGCTCGGCGACGGGCTGCCCGGCATGGTGTCCGCCTCGCGCGCCTGGATCGCGCTGCCGCAGGCCTGCACGGGGCGCGAGGAGTTCACCGGACCCACCGTGGTGGACATCGGCATGGGCCGGGCGGACTTCGAGGTCTCCTCCGAGTACACCCTGAAGGACCGCAACGCCCTGACCGGCGCCCTCCTGGACGCGGCCAACGGTGTCATCGAGTCGTTCGGCTGCACCGGCACGTACCAGGAGCCGCGCACCCTGCCCGCGCCGGTGAAATGGGACGCGACCAAGGCGTCCGCCTTCTGCGGGATCAAGGGCCTGACCCTTCCCCAGGCCTACCGCGAGGAACTGAGACAGGTGCGCGTCGGCGGCGAGGGCGGCCCTGCCCGGGTCTGCGAGGCGGGGACCAGCTCCCGGGAGTCCTCCGTGCGGCTGACGACGGTGGTGGACCCGGCGCTCTCGGAGATCTTCGGCTGGGACTCGCTGCGCTCCGGCGCGGCCGTCAGGGGCACCGGGGGCTACGGCAAGGTCGGCGCGAACCGGGCCGTGTACCGGGCGGTCTGCCAGACCGGTCCCGTGATGCTGATCGTGGAGCAGCTGCGCCCGGCGGGCAAGGGCAGCCGTTTCACGTTCACCAGCGACCTGCTGGCGGACTATGTGGCGGCGGAGTCCGAGCGGATCGGCTGCGGGCCGCAGAAGCTGAGAGACGCCGAGTCCTGAGGCCCGCGCGGCCGTGAAATGATGCCCGGCACCATGAGAACAACCAGCTTGCCGGTGCCGGGCGGGGGTCCCGGGTGAGGGGCCGGGCGAAGCCGCCGCCTTCGCCGCTCCCCCAGCGCGACGGCGTCGACCCGGTCCGGGTGCGGCTCCCCGAAGACCCGGACGGGCGGTGGGCGACGGTCCGCGACCATCTGCTGGACCGGTTCGCCGGGGCGATCGGCGCGGACCGGGTGGATGCGCTGCTCGACGGGGGCCGGATCGTGTCGACGGCGGGCCCGGTGTCCGGCGACGAGCCGTACGCGGCGGGCCGCCACCTGTGGTTCCACCGGGACTTCGCACCCGAGGAGCCGGTGCCGTTCCCGGTCGCGGTGGTGTACCGCGACGAGCACCTGGTCGTCGCGGACAAGCCGCACTTCCTGGCGACGACCCCGCGCGGCCGGCACATCACCGAGACGGCCGTGGCCCGGCTCCGCCGCGGGCTGGACCTGCCGCTGCTCCAGCCCGCGCACCGGCTGGACCGGCTGACCGCCGGGCTGGTGCTGTGCGTGGTGCGGCCCGGGGAGCGGGGCGCGTACCAGACGCTGTTCCGGGACCGGCTGGTGCGCAAGGAGTACGAGGCGGTGGCCCCGTACGATCCCGGTCTCGTCCTGCCGCGCACCGTGCGCAGCCGCGTCGTGAAGGAGCGCGGGGTGATCGCCGCCCGCGAGGAGGCGGGCGAGCCGAACAGCGAGAGCCGGATCGAGCTGCTGGCGCACCGGGCGGGTCTCGGCCGCTACCGGCTGCTGCCCGCCACCGGGCGCACGCACCAGCTGCGGGTCCATATGAACGGCCTGGGCGTGCCGCTCGTCCATGACCCGGTCTACCCCGTGCTGCGGCCGGACGCCGCGCCGGGCGACTTCTCGCGCCCGCTGCAACTCCTGGCCCGGGTACTGGAGTTCACCGATCCGGTCACGGGAGAGCCGCACCGCTTCGAGAGCGGGCTGCGGCTCTCCGCGTGGCCGGAGGGCTGAGCGGCCGGGCGGTCAGTGGCCGCGGGCGATCCACTCCTCCAGGTGCGGGGCCTCGGCGCCGATGGTGGTGGAGTCGCCGTGTCCGGTGCGGACGGCGGTCTCCGGGTCCAGGGTGAGCAGCCGGTCCCTGATCGAGTCGACGATCACCGGGAAGGACGAGAAGGACCGGCCGGTGGCGCCGGGCCCGCCCTGGAAGAGCGTGTCACCGGTGAAGACGGTGGCCAGCCCCGGGGCGTACAGGCAGACCGCGCCGGGGGCGTGTCCCGGGGTGTGCAGGACGGTGAGCGTGGTGCCCGCGACGGTGATCTCCTGGCCGTCGGCCAGTTCGCCGTCGGGCGCCCGGTCGGGGTGGGTCCGCTTCCACAGCGGCAGGTCGTCGGGGTGCAGCAGGATCGGCGCTCCGGTGGCGTCGGCGAGCGCGGGGGCGGCGTCGATGTGGTCGTTGTGCGCGTGGGTGCAGATGATGGCGCGCAGCCTGCGCCCGCCGAGCGCGTCCTCGATGGCGGCGGCGTCGTGGGCGGCGTCGATGACGACGGCCTCGGTGTCGTCGCCGACGATCCAGACGTTGTTGTCGACGTCCCACTCGCCGCCGTCGAGGGCGAAGGTGCCGGAGGTGACGAGGTGGTCGATGCGGGCGGCCATCAGAGGACCACCACCGAGCGCAGGACGTCGCCGTCGTGCATCCGGCCGAAGGCCTGCTCGATGTCGCCGAGGCCGATGGTCTCCGTGACGAACGCGGCGAGGTCGAGGCGGCCCTGCTGGTGGAGGTCGATCAGCATCGGGAAGTCGCGGGAGGGCAGGCAGTCGCCGTACCAGGAGGACTTGAGCGAGCCGCCGCGGCCGAAGACGTCGAGCAGCGGGAGTTCGAGCCGCATCTCGGGGGTGGGGACGCCGACCAGGACGACGGTGCCGGCGAGGTCGCGGGCGTAGAAGGCCTGCTTGTACGTCTCCGGGCGGCCGACGGCCTCGATGACGACATCGGCGCCGTTGCCGCCGGTCAGCTCGCGGATGGCCTCGACCGGGTCGGTGGAGCGGGAGTTGACGGTGTGGGTGGCGCCCATCGACTTCGCCGTCTCCAGCTTGCGGTCGTCGATGTCCACGGCGATAATCTTCGCCGCGCCGGCCAGCCGGGCGCCCGCGACCGCCGCGTCGCCGACGCCGCCGCAGCCGATGACGGCGACCGAGTCGCCGCGGCCGACCTGGCCGGTGTTGATGGCGGCGCCGATGCCCGCCATGACGCCGCAGCCGAGGAGTCCGGCGACGGCCGGGGAGACCTCGGGGTCGACCTTGGTGCACTGGCCGGCGGCGACAAGGGTCTTCTCGGCGAAGGCGCCGATGCCGAGGGCCGGGGAGAGTTCGGTCCCGTCGAGGAGGGTCATCCTCTGCTTCGCGTTGTGCGTGTCGAAGCAGTACCAGGGGCGCCCGCGCAGACAGGCCCGGCACTGGCCGCACACGGCACGCCAGTTGAGGATCACGAAGTCGCCGGGCGCCACGTCGGTGACCCCGTCGCCGACGGACTCCACGACGCCCGCGGCCTCGTGGCCGAGGAGGAAGGGGAACTCGTCGTTGATGCCGCCCTGCTTGTAGTGCAGGTCGGTGTGGCAGACGCCGCACGCCTGGATCCTGACCACGGCCTCACCGGGGCCGGGGTCCGGAATGACGATCGTCTCGACGCGTACCGGTTCGTTCTTTCCCGGTGCGATGACCCCTTGTACGTGCTGCGGCATTCCCGTGGACTCCCTTTTCCCGACTCTTCGCTGAGACCGGTCCTCCCGGATTCGTCCGGGATCGATCACGGGCAACGGTACGCCGTGCGGGGGCCAGGCCGGCCTCAGGGCGCGAGAACGTCCAGCTCGTGCAGGGCGCCGACCGCGATCTCCTTCGTGAGCCGCTCCGCCCCGGCCGCGTCGCCCCCGCGCACGGCTTCGGCGAGCCGGACGTGCAGGGTGACGGCGGCCGGGTCGGGGTCCTCGAACATCACCTGGTGATGGGTGCGGCCGGCCAGGACCTCGGCGACCACGTCGCCCAGGCGCGCGAACATCTCGTTGCCGGAGGCGTTGAGGACGATGCGGTGGAAGGCGATGTCGTGGGCGAGGTAGCCCTCCAGCTGCCCGCCGCGTGAGGTGGCGACCATGCCGAGGGCGCGTTCGGTCAGCTCGGCGCACTGCTCGGGGGTGGCGTTGCGGGCGGCGAGCGAGGCGGCGACCGGTTCGATCGCCGAGCGCAGGACGGTCAGGGAGCGCAGCTGGCGGGGGCGGTCGGCGCCGGCCAGCCGCCAGCGGATGACCTGGGGGTCGTACACGTTCCACGCCTCGGCCGGCCGTACGGTCACGCCGACCCGGCGGCGGGACTCGACCAGGTGCATGGATTCCAGGACCCGGATCACTTCCCGGACGACGGTGCGCGAGACGTCGAAGCGCCGCGCGAGTTCGTCCGTACGCAGAACCTGGCCCGGCCGGTGCTCACCCGCGGCGATCTCCTTGCCCAGGGTGTCCAGCACATGCGTATGGAGCCCCGGGGCAGGTGTGGTCATGGCCCCAGGGTACGGGGGACCCTCCGGCACATAAAAGTACGACGTTTACGTCACAGCATCTTGAATAAGTCGTATGTATGCGTTTCAGTAGCGCGACGGACCGATGTCGAGGGAGACATCGAAGAGACAGCGAGGCACCGTAATGAGCACCCCCCACGTCGTCGTGGTGATGGGCGTCGCAGGGACCGGCAAGACCACGATCGGTCCCCTGCTCGCCGCCGCACTGGGAGTTCCGTACGCCGAGGGCGACGACTTCCATCCCCCCGCGAACATCGCCAAGATGTCGGCCGGCACCCCGCTGGACGACACGGACCGGTGGCCGTGGCTGGACGCGATCGGGCAGTGGGCGCACGGCCGGGCGGGGCTCGGCGGGGTCGTCAGCAGCTCGGCCCTCAAGCGCGCCTACCGCGACCGGCTGCGCGCCGGGGCCCCGGGTGCCGTCTTCCTGCATCTGACCGGCGACCGGTCCCTGATCGAGGAGCGGATGGCGGGCCGCAAGGGCCACTTCATGCCGACCGCCCTCCTCGACTCGCAGTTCGCCACCCTCCAGCCCCTGGAGGACGACGAGGCAGGCGTCGCCGTGGACGTCTGCGGCACCCCCGAAGAAATCACCCAGCGAGCCGTCGCCGCGCTGCGCCGGCTCAAGAACTGAGGATCACCACCGTGACCAGTCTCAGCGTCGAGACGCTGGCAGCGGACGCCGTCGAACCGATCACCTCGGCCGGCAACGCGCAGTTGGGCATCGCCGTCCTGGCGGGCATCGCCGTCATCGTCCTGCTCATCACCAAGCTCAAGATGCACGCGTTCCTCGCGCTCACCATCGGCTCGCTGGCGCTCGGTTCGTTCGCCGGCGCCGCGCCGGCGAAGACGATAGCCAGCTTCACCGCGGGCCTCGGCTCGACCGTCGCCGGCGTCGGCGTCCTCATCGCGCTCGGCGCGATCCTGGGCAAGCTGCTCGCCGACTCGGGCGGCGCCGACCAGATCGTGGACACGATCCTGGCGCGGACGGGCAAGCGGGCCATGCCGTGGGCGATGGTCCTCATCGCCTCGATCATCGGCCTGCCGCTGTTCTTCGAGGTCGGGATCGTCCTGCTGATCCCGGTGGTGCTGCTCGTCGCCAAGCGCGGCAACTACTCCCTGATGCGCATCGGCATCCCCGCCCTGGCCGGCCTGTCCGTGATGCACGGGCTCATCCCGCCGCACCCCGGCCCGCTGGTCGCGATCGACGCGCTCGACGCCAACCTCGGCGTCACGCTGGCCCTCGGCGTGGTGGTCGCGATCCCGACGGTGATCCTGGCCGGCCCGGTCTTCTCCCGCTACGCCGCCCGCTGGGTGGACATCCAGGCACCGGAGAAGATGATCCCGCAGCGTCCCTCCGAGGACCTGGACCGCCGGCCGGGCTTCGGCGCCACCCTGGCGACGATCCTGCTGCCCGTCGTCCTGATGCTGATCAAGGCACTTGTCGACATTGTGGTGGACGACCCCGAGCAGGGGCTCCAGAAGGTCACCGACGTCATCGGCTCGCCGCTGATCGCGCTGCTCGCGGCCGTGCTCGTCGGCATGTTCACGCTGGGCCGGGCCGCCGGGTTCACCCGGGCGCGGCTCTCCACCACGGTGGAGAAGTCCCTCGCCCCGATCGCCGGTGTGCTGCTCATCGTGGGCGCGGGCGGCGGCTTCAAGCAGACGCTGATCGACGCCGGGGTCGGCGAGATGATCCTCGACTTCTCGGAGAACTGGTCGATCCCCGCGCTGCTGCTGGGCTGGCTGATCGCCGTGGCGATCCGGCTCGCGACCGGTTCGGCGACCGTGGCGACCATCTCGGCGGCCGGTCTGGTCGCCCCGCTGGCGGCCGACATGTCGACCTCGCACGCGGCCCTGCTGGTCCTCGCCGTCGGTGCCGGCTCGCTCTTCTTCAGCCATGTCAACGACGCCGGTTTCTGGCTGGTGAAGGAGTACTTCGGCATGGACGTCGGCCAGACGGTGAAGACCTGGTCGGTGATGGAGACCATCATCTCCGTGACCTCGCTGGTCTTCATCCTGCTGCTGTCGCTGGTGCTGTAGCCGGGGCCGTCCGGCCGGGTGCTCCGGCCGGACGGCGCCCGCGAGTCCGGCGTCCGCCGCGGTGGATGCCAGACTTGCGCCATGGAGAACCGCGAAGCGCTCAAGCCCTGCCTCCTCGCCTTCCCCGGGCCGCTGCGCGACCAGCTGGTCGCTGCGGTCCTGGACGGCCGGAAGGTGTCGACCTCGGGCCTGCTCCTGGAGTACGAGACCGAGAACGAGGAGCTGCCTCCGGTCGGTGAGCGCTCCGCCCTCATCGACTCGGACGGCCGGGAGACCGCGGTGCTCGAAGTAACCGAGGTCCGCGTGCTGCGGCTCGCCGACGTCGACCTCCAGCACGCGCTGGACGAGGGCGAGGGCTACGCGTCGGTCGCCGAGTGGCGGGCCGGCCACGAGCGCTTCTGGCACAGCGACGAGATGCGCGAGGCGCTCGGCGACCCGGAGTTCACGGTGGACGACGAGACCATGATCGTCGCCGAACGGTTCCGGGTCGTCGAACGCCTCGGCCTCTAGGGCCTGTCCGGCGGACCTCACCGCGCGCCGCTCTCGGACCCCTCCCGGACCGACTGCTTGACCAGGCCCAGCCGGCGGCGGATCGTGAGCAGCCGGGGATGGCGTTCGTGCAGGTCGGCCGAGCGGCGGTCGAGTTCCTGACCCAGGCGCTCGGCGCGCTTCTCGATGTCCAGCTCGTCCAGGATGCGGTCCACCTCGGCGAGCAGCGCCCCGTGCAGCTGCCACTTCCTGGGGTGCTCCTGGACCGCGGCCAGCAGCATGTCGGCCACCCGGTCGCGGGTCTCCCGGCTGGTGGTGAGCGCTTCGGTGAGCCGGTCCTCGGCCTCCTCCGCGCTGGCGGCCACCGGGGTGGTGATGAGCAGCGAGAAGCTCTCGATGGCCCCCGCCATCTGTTCGAACAGTTCCGTGATGTGGGCGGCGACCTCGGGCGGGAAGAGCGGTTCGTCGACCCGGTCCTTGGCCAGGTCGGTCAGCGTCCTGGACAGCACCCGGACGACGACCGCGCAGATCTCCAGCGTGTCCAGACCGGTGCGCAGCACCACGCGGTGCAGCAGCCCCTGCCGCACCCTCGGGTTGAGCATGAGGCTCTCCTCGGCCTGCCGCAGCGAGGCGTCCACCTCCACGATGTCGTGGTCGAGGCGGCGGGCCCGGTGCAGCCGGTCGGCCGCCTCCGGGACGGTGACCGGGCGGGCGAGGTCGCTGCCGAGGTCGCGGAACATCTGCCCCATCTCGCGGGCCAGTCCGTCGATGGAGGTCCCGGCCGTCTGCACCCAGACGGGCGGGGCGAACAGCAGGTTGAACAGCAGGCCCACGCCGGCGCCGATCAGCGTCTCGAACACGCGCTCCCACGCCATGTTCGTTCTCGCGGTCACCGAGGTGACGCCGAGGACGAGCATGGCGCTGATCGCCACCTCGGGAACGAATTCGTCGACCCGGACCAGTCTGCCGATGATCAGCGCTGTGAAGATGGTCAGCCCCAGGCTCCACCAGGACAGGCCGACCAGGGAGCTGAAGCCGCTCGCGATGAGGACGCCGACGATCACAGCGGTCACACGTTTGACCGACATGTTGACGGTGGCGTAGAGGGTCACCTGGACGACGAGCAGGGCGGTGAGCGGCGCGGTCAGCGGCGCCGGTTCGCTCAGCGTCGCGGTCGCCACGGCATAGGCGATCACCGCCGCGCCCGTGGAGCGCAGGGTCTGCGCCGCCACGGGCTCGGTGGTGCGCCGGACGAGGTTGATGACGGGTTCGGCTACTCCTGGCATCTTCTTCCCATGCCCGCATCCGGCGCCTCACCACGGTCCGGGGCCAGGAACCCCACCGGACGGACGCGCGCGGGCCGTGTAACGCCCGTTCGCGGGCCCGCGACGATCCGCCGGACAGACCGCTAGCCGACGGCCTTCGCGGCCGCGCGGCCCGCGGCCCGGCCGGAGAATATGCAGCCGCCGAGGAAGGTGCCCTCCAGCGAGCGGTAGCCGTGCACCCCGCCGCCGCCGAAGCCGGCCGCCTCCCCCGCCGCGTACACCCCGGCGAGCGGGGTGCCGTCCGCGGTCAGGACGCGCGAGGACAGGTCCGTCTCCAGGCCGCCGAGCGACTTGCGGGTCAGGATGTTCAGCCGTACGGCGATCAGCGGACCGGCCGCGGGGTCGAGGATGCGGTGCGGCGCCGCGGTGCGGATCAGCCGGTCGCCGAGGTAGCTGCGGGCGCCGCGGATCGCGGTGACCTGGAGGTCCTTGGTGAAGGGGTTGGCGATCTCCCGGTCGCGGGCGGTGATCTCGCGGCGCAGTTCGTCCTCGTCGATGAGTCCGTCCCCGGTGAGCGCGTTCATGCCACGTACGAGAGCGCCGAGGTCCTTCTCCACGACGAAGTCCGCGCCGTTGTCCATGAACGCCTGGACGGGGCCCGGCACGTCCGCGCGGGCCCGCCCGATCACGTCGCGGATCGACTTGCCGGTCAGGTCGGGGTTCTGCTCGGAGCCCGAGAGCGCGAACTCCTTCCCGATGATCTTCCGGTCCAGCACGAACCAGGTGTACTCGTGGCCGGTGCGCATGATGTGTTCGAGGGTGCCCAGCGTGTCGAAGCCGGGGAAGAGGGGGACGGGCAGCCGTTTGCCGCGCGCGTCCAGCCAGAGCGACGAGGGGCCGGGCAGGATGCGGATGGCGTGCTTGTCCCAGATCGGGTTCCAGTTCTCGATGCCCTCGGTGTAGTGCCACATCCGGTCGCGGTTGATGTGGTGGGCGCCCGCCTCCTCGGCGATGCCGAGCATCAGCCCGTCGACGTGCGCGGGGACCCCGGAGAGCATCTTGGCCGGCGGGGTGCCGAGCCGTTCGGGCCACTGCTCGCGTACGAGGTCGTGGTTGCCGCCGATGCCGCCGGAGGTGACGATCACCGCTTGGGCCCGCAGCTCGAAGGTGCCGGCGCTCTCCCGGCCGCTGGCGGTCCCGCGCGGGGCGGCGCTCGGCTCCAGCACCTCGCCGGTCACCGTGTCGACGGCGCCCCCGGTGCGGGCGAGGCCGGTGACGCGGTGGCGGAAGCGGAAGGTGACGAGGCCCTTGGCGACGCCCTCGCGCACCCGGCGCTCGAAGGGGGCGACGACACCGGGGCCGGTGCCCCAGGTGATGTGGAAGCGGGGGACGGAGTTGCCGTGGCCGGTCGCGTCGTAGCCGCCGCGTTCCGCCCAGCCGACGACGGGGAAGAGCCGCAGGCCCTGCGCGCGCAGCCAGGCACGCTTCTCACCGGCGGCGAAGTCGACGTACGCCTCGGCCCACTTGCGCGGCCAGTGGTCCTCCTCGCGGTCGAAACCGGCCGTGCCCATCCAGTCCTGGAGGGCCAGTTCCCGGCTGTCCTTGATCCGCAGCCGGCGCTGTTCGGGCGAGTCAACGAAGAAGAGGCCGCCGAAGGACCAGTGCGCCTGGCCGCCGAGCGACTGCTCGGGCTCCTGGTCGAGCAGGATGACCGAACGCCCCGCGTCCACGAGTTCCGCGGTGGCGACGAGCCCCGCGAGCCCTGCCCCGATCACGATCACATCAGCGTCGTACGCCATGGCTTCCATCCTTGTCGGGGCCGAGGGTGTCTGACAGAACCCACCGAAGTTACTCGTGCGTCAGATCTTGGGCACCGCCCGTCCCCGCGTCAACCGCCCGGTCGGCCGCGCTGCCGCCGCACCGGCCGTATCCAGGCGCTATCGTCGAACCACATCACCCTCTTCCGGCCTGACGTGGGGTGGAGAAGCGTGTCGGTGCTGGTCCTCGTGCTCGCCGTGGCTGCCGCCTGCTGCCTGGGCTTCGGCTTCGTGCTCCAGCAGGCCGCCGCCGCCCACGCGCCCAAGCGCGACTATCTGACGTTCCGGCTGCTGCTCGACCTGATGAAGGTGCGCAGCTGGCTGGCCGGTATCGGTCTGATGGTCTGCGGCATGGTGCTGGGCGCCCTGGCTCTGGGCAAGGGCGAGGTCTCCCTCGTGGAACCGCTCCTGGCCACCAATCTGCTCTTCGCGATGACCCTGTCCCGGCACCGCACCGGCCAGCGGCTGGGCCGGCAGGGCTGGGCGGGGCTCTGGCTGCTGGCCGGCGGGGTCGCCGCGTTCCTGCTGGCGGGCGAGCCGAGGGGCGGCCAAGCGGTGTCCAGCCCCCTGCGGCACTGGCTGGTGGTGGGCGTGGTGGCGGGCCTGGCCCTGCTGCTCACCGCCTTCGCCAAGCGCGCCCGGTCCACCGCTTCCCCCGCGCTGCTCGCGGTGGCGGCCGGACTGCTCTACGGACTCCAGGACGCGCTGACCCGGGTCAGCGGGCAGCGCCTGTCGGACGCGGGCTGGGCCGGCCTGGTGACGGCCTGGCAGCCGTACGCGGTGATCGTGCTCGGGGTGACGGGGCTGCTGCTGGTGCAGAGCGCGTTCGAGACGGGCCCGCTGCGGATGTCGCTGCCCGCCCTGACGGCGGCCCAGCCGCTGGCCGGGATCGCCTGCGGGATCGGGTTCATGGGCGACCGGGTGCGGACCGACACGGGCGCGCTGGCCTGGCAGGCCGTGGGGCTCACGGCGATCGTGACCGGGATCGTGCTGCTGGGGCTGCATCCGGCGATGCCCGAGGGGCCGGTGGGCGGGCGCCGCTCGCAGAGCCTCCAGCCGCGCTGAGCGGACGGGTCAGAAGCGCGCCGGGGGTCTGCGGTTGGATGGCGGGCATGACACCTTCTGACGAGATCCTGGACATCGTCGACGAGAACGACGTGGTCGTGGGGCAGGCCCCGCGCGGCGAGGCGACGGCCCGGGGGCTGCGCCACCGGTGCGTCTTCATCGAGGCCCGGGACGCCGAAGGCCGGATCTTCGTGCACCGCAGGACCGCCACCAAGCTGGTCTTCCCCTCCCACTACGACATGTTCGTCGGCGGGGTGGTCGGCGCCGGGGAGAGCTACGACGAGGCGGCACTGCGGGAGGCCGAGGAGGAGCTGGGTGTCTCGGGACTGCCCCGCCCGGAGCCGCTGTTCAAGTTCCTCTACGAGGGCGGCCGGCACACCTGGTGGTCGTCCGTCTACCGGGTCCGGTGCGAGCTGCCGGTGCGGCCGCAGGTCGAGGAGGTCGCCTGGCACACCTTCCTGGACGACGGGGAGCTGGAGCGGCGGCTCGACGACTGGCTGTGGGTACCGGACGGCCTCGACTGCTACCGGCGGCTGCGGGCGTTCCGGGACCGGGAGGTGTCCTGAACAGTTCGGGAGTGTGCGAGAAGTTGGCGGATAGGGTCCACTCGTGAACGAATTCGTACAGAGTCTGCGGCTGTGGTTCGCACCGCAGCGCATCCGCGACGAGGGCGACACTCCCGACTACCGCTTCTCGCTCGCCAACGAGCGGACCTTCCTCGCCTGGATACGGACGGCTCTGGCGCTGATCGGCGGGGGCTTCGCGGTCGACCAGTTCCTGCCGGGGCTGTCCTGGGGGGTGCGCGCCGGCCTGGCGCTGGCCCTGCTGGCGGCCGGGGTGCTGTGTGCGCTGCGGGCCGTCAACCACTGGGTGCGGTGCGAGCGGGCGATGCGGCGCGGCGAGGATCTGCCGGTCTCCCGGTTCCCGACGCTGCTGAGCCTCGCGGTCGCGGTGGTGGCGGTGGCGATGGTGGTGGTGGTCCTCTTCGGCTGGGAGAGCCGGTGACCGCCGGGGAGCGCGACCCGGGTCTCCAGCCGGAGCGGACCCGGCTGGCGTGGCGGCGTACGACGCTGTCCTGCACGGTGGCGGCGCTGCTGGCCGGCAAGCAGGCGCTGCACGGCGGAGCGACGGGCGCCGGGATTCTCGCCCTGGCGCTGAGCGTGCTGGCCTGGCTGGGGTTCCTGTGGGTCGCCAACCGCCGGGTGCAGGCCATGAGCGGCGCCCGGCCGCGCCCGCTGGAGGCCGCGGGCGCGGTGACGGCCGCCGCCTGCACGATCGCGCTGGCGGTGTTCGCGGCGGCCACGCTGTTCTGACGGGCGGCCGTAGGGCCTGTCTTCAAACTGCCGTCGTCGCCCGAAGGGCGGCCGGGCGGCGTCAGGTGTGTGCTCTCGGTGTGCCGGCCCCAGGCCCCTGTACTGGACGTACCGGGGGCTGGGGCCGGTGCGGCGAGAGTGCGTGCATGGCGTCGCCCGGCAGACGGCAGTTTGAAGACAGGTCCTGGGGGCGGTCAGCCCTCCGGCGCGTCCCAGTCCACGGTGACGACGATCTTTCCGCGGGTGCGTCCCTCGGCGTTGAGCCGGTGGGCCTCGGCCGTCTCGGCCAGCGGGAAGACCCGGTCGACGTGGACCGAGACGATGCCCTGTTCGGCCAGCTCCGCCAGGTGTGCCAGGTCCTGGGCGTCGGGCCGGACGAACGCGTACCGGCCGCCGTAGGAGAACACCTCGGTGTCCACGATGGAGGCCAGCCGCCCGTCGGGGGCGAGCGTCTCGGCGGACGCGCGCAGGGCCTCGCCGCCCACGGTGTCGAACGCGGCGTCGATCCCGTCGGGCGCCAGGGCCCGCAGCCGGTCCGCGAGCCCGTCGCCGTACTCCACGGGCTGCGCGCCGAGGGTGCGCAGGTGCTCGTGGTTGCGTTCACTGGCGGTCCCGATGACCCGGCAGCCGGCGTGCCGGGCGAGCTGTACGGCGAGCGAGCCGACGCCGCCGGCCGCCGCGTGGACGAGGACGGTGTCGCCCTCGCGGACGCGCAGGGTGCGGTGGAGCACCTGGTAGGCGGTGAGACCGGCCAGGGGCAGGCCGGCCGCCTCCTCGAAGCTGAGGCTGAGCGGTTTGCGGGCGAGGGTGCGCACGGGTGCCGCGACGTATTCGGCGAAGGTCCCCCGGCTCAGGAAGTCCTCCCGCACATAGCCGATGACCTCGTCACCGACCGCGAACTCGTCCACGGCGACCCCGGGCTGCACGACGACCCCGGAGACGTCCCAGCCGGGGATCACCGGAAAGACGGTGTCGAGGAGGCCGTCCAGGTTGCCTTCCCTGGCCTGCCGGTCGACCGGGTTGACCGCGGCGGCCCGCACCTTCACCAGGACGGTGTCGGGGCCGACCTTGGGGTCGGGCCGCTCGCCGTACTCCAGGACGCCGGCATCGCCGAAGCTGCTGTAGCTGATCGCCTTCATGGTTCGACCCTCAAGGCGGGCCGGGGCGTCCGCAACTCAGCCGGGGCCGTCACCAGCGCGGGATCGGTGGCGTGGCCCACCCCGGTTCGGCCTTGCGCATCGCGGCGGCGTCGTCGCGCTCGCGCATCGTGCCGTCGTCGTCGAGCCAGCGGCGGTGCAGGGCGGCCAGCCGGTCCCGGTCGAGTTCGACGCCGAGACCGGGGGCGTCGCGGACGGTGAGGTGGCCGTCCTCGAAGACATGGCGGGTGGTGATGACGTCCTCGCTCTGCCAGGGGTAGTGGCTGTCGCAGGCGTAGTCGAGGTTGGGGACGGTGGCCGCGACGTGCGTCATGGCGGCGAGGCTGATCCCGAGGTGGGTGTTGGAGTGCATCGAGAGCCCGACGCCGAAGGTGCGGCAGATCCCGGCCAGCTCACGGGTACGGTGCAGCCCGCCCCAGTAGTGGTGGTCGGAGAGGACGACCTGTACGGCGTCCCGCGCGAACGCCTCCGGGATCTCGGCGAGGGTCGTGACGCACATGTTCGTGGCCAGCGGCACGTCGGTGCCCGCCGCGACGGCGGCCATCGGCCCGGTGCCGCTCGCCGGGTCCTCCAGGTATTCCAGTACGTCCTTCAGCTGCTCGGCGACGTACAGCGAGGTCTCCACGGACCAGGCGCCGTTGGGGTCCAGGCGCAGCGGCCGGCCGGGGAACGCCTCGGCGAGCGCGCGGACGGCCGCGATCTCCTGGTCGGGCGGGAAGACGCCGCCCTTGAGCTTGAAGGAGGAGAAGCCGTACGCGCGGGCGAAGCGCCGGGCCTGGGCGACGACTCCGGCCGGGTCGAGGGCCGCGCCCCAGTCGTCGCGCTCGCCGCCGTCCGGGTGGGCGGCCCAGCGGTAGAAGAGGTAGGCGCTGTACTCGACGCGGTCGCGGACCTTGCCGCCGAGCAGCGCGTGCACCGGAAGGCCGAGGGTCTTGCCGAGCGCGTCCAGGCAGGCCACCTCGAAGCCGGAGACCACCGAGAGGCGAAGCTTGTCGGAGGTCTGGACGCCGCGCAGCCCGCCCGCGTCCACCCGCGCGCCGGCGGCCCGCTCCCCCGCCGCCCGTGAATCTCCGCACACCTCGTCGGCCAGGGCGAACAGCCCGTTCACATCGCTGACCGGCCGTCCGCGCAGGGCCGCGGCGAGGGGCGGCGCGAGCGCGAGGTAGGCGCTGTCGCCGTAGGTCTCCCCGACGCCGGTCACCCCGCCCCGGGTGACGACCTCCACGACCAGCCTGGGGGTGTACGGCTGATGGACGCCCTGGGTGTTGAGCAGGGGCGGGTCGGCTATCAGGATCGGGGTGAGCCGGACTTCGTCGATCAGCAGCGTCGTATCCATACGTGAACTCTATTCAGGGACGCGATCGAGCACCAGAGGCGCGGCAGCCGCGGCGACCGGAGTTCGCGTATCCGGTTACGGGAGTTCACTGGACGACATACCGACTGGTCGGCATCATAAGACCGACCGTTCGCCCAGTCCGGAGGTACGCACGATGAGCCACGTCCACCCGCCAGGTCTCGACCTCGACCGGTTGCGCGGGCACCTCGACCGCGAGCGTCCGGGGCTGGTGAACGGGCCGCTCGACGCCCGGATCGTGGAGGGCGGCCGGTCGAACCTGACGTACGTCGTCACCGACGGCACCGGCCGCTGGGTCGTCCGCCGGCCGCCGCTGGGGCATGTGCTGGCCACCGCGCACGACATGAAGCGCGAGCACCGGGTGATCAGCGCCCTGCACCCGACGGCCGTCCCGGTCCCGGAGCCGGTGCTGCTGTGCGAGGACGAGAGCGTCATCGGCTCGCCGTTCTACGTCATGGAGTACGTCGAGGGCACCCCGTACCGCACGGCGGAGCAGCTGGCCCCGCTCGGTCCCGAGCGCACCCGGGCCGCGGTGCTCGCCCTGGTCGACACCCTGGTGGAACTGCACGCCGTGGACCCGCACTCCGTGGGACTCGGCGACTTCGGGCGCCCCGACGGCTTCCTCGACCGGCAGCTGCGCCGCTGGGGCAAGCAGCTGGACGCCTCGCGCAACCGCGAGCTGCCCGGCATCGACGCGCTGCACGCGGCGCTCGGCCGGGAGCTGCCCGTATCCCCCGCGCCCACCGTGGTGCACGGCGACTACCGCCTGGACAACGCCCTGATCGGCGCCGACGACGCGATCAAGGCCGTCCTGGACTGGGAGATGTCGACGCTCGGCGACCCGCTGACCGACCTCGGCCTGCTGGTGATGTACAGCTCCGACCTGGGCCTGCCCGAGTCGCCCGTCTCCACCACCAGCGGCGCGGCCGGCCACCCCTCCCCCGCCGAGCTGATCGAGCGCTACGCCGCCCGGTCCGGCCGCGACACCTCCGCCATCTCCTGGTACACGGCGTTCGCCTGGTTCAAGCTCGCCGTGATCCTGGAGGGCATCCACTACCGCTACACCCTGGGCCAGACCGTCGGCAGCGGCTTCGACCGCATCGGCGACCTCGTCCCCGTCTTCATCGAGCACGGCCTCACCACCCTCCAGGAAGGCTGACCCACCCCATGGACTTCGCATTCGACGCCCGGACCGAGGAGCTGCGCGCCCGGCTGCTCGCCTTCATGGACGAGCACGTCTACCCGGCCGAGGCGGTCGCTGACGAGCAGCGCGCCGAGCTGGCATCGCCGTGGCAGACCCCGCAGGTGGTGGAGGACCTGAAGGCGGAGGCCCGCAGGCAGGGCCTGTGGAACCTCTTCCTGCCGGGCACCGGGCACGGCGCCGGGCTCACCAACCTCCAGTACGCCCCGCTGGCGGAGATCCTGGGCCGCTCCCCGCGCCTGGCGCCGACCGCGACGAACTGCGGCGCGCCGGACACCGGGAACATGGAGGTGCTGGCCGAGTTCGGCACGGACGAGCAGAAGAAGCGGTGGCTGGAACCGCTGCTGGCCGGCGAGATCCGCTCCGCGTTCGCGATGACGGAGCCGGAGGTCGCCTCATCGGACGCGACCAACATCGAGACCCGGATCACCCGCGACGGCGGTGACTACGTCATCAACGGGCGCAAGTGGTACATCTCCGGGGCGATGAACCCGGACTGCGCGATCTTCATCGTGATGGGCAAGACCGACCCGGACGGCGCGGACATCCGCCGCCAGCAGTCGCAGATCCTCGTCCCCCGCGACACCCCGGGCCTCACGGTGAAGCGCGCCATGCAGGTGTACGGCTACGAGGACCACTGGCACGGCGGCCACGCGGAGGTCGTCTTCGACCAGGTGCGGGTGCCGGCGTCGAACCTGATCGGCGAGGAGGGCGGCGGCTTCGCCATCGCCCAGGCCCGGCTGGGCCCCGGCCGCATCCACCACTGCATGCGGCTCATCGGCATGGCGGAGCGCGCGATCGAGCTGATGTGCCGGCGCGCGGTCTCCCGTACCGCCTTCGGCAAGCCGCTCGCCCAGCAGGGCGTCGTGCAGAACTGGATCGCGGACGCCCGGGTCACCGTCGAACAACTGCGGCTGCTGGTGCTGAAGACCGCCTGGCTGATGGACACGGTCGGCAACCGGGGCGCGCACACCGAGATCCAGTCCATCAAGATCGCCACCCCGCGCGCCGTCGTCGCCATCCTCGACCAGGCGGTGCAGCTGCACGGCGCGGGCGGGGTCGGCCAGGACTTCCCGCTGGCCGAGCTGTGGGCGTCGGCCCGGACGCTGCGCCTGGCGGACGGCCCGGACGAGGTGCACCAGCGGTCGCTGGCCCGGCGGGAGATCAAGCAGTACCTGTAGGGGCCGGGCCGGAAGGCGGAAGGCGGGGAGGCCCCGGCGGAGGCGGGCCTCCCACCCGAAGGCGCGGGCCGGCCGGTCCTGCCCAGCCGTGTCGTCAATAGCCGCCCGACGGTACGTGATCGGCGAGGGCCAGGTCACGGGCGAAGGCCCGGACCCTGAGCAGCGAGCGGGCGAGGGTGCGGACGGGGCGGGGGCGGTGGGGGCCGTAGGCCGCGGTCCACAGGACGGGGATGCGGGTGGAGCTCTGGATGTGCGCCATGAATCCAGCTTCACCCCGGTCGCGGACCCGGTCCAACAGATGGATTCGCTGGTGGCCATCGATAACGTAGATGCATGGAGATACGCCAGCTCCGCCACTTCATGGCGGTGATCACGCACGGCAGCTTCACCGCGGCCGCCCGCGCCGAGCTGATCGTGCAGTCCGCGCTGAGCACGTCCGTCCGCAATCTCGAACGGGAACTGGGCGCCGATCTGTTCGAGCGCACCGGCCGCCGGGTGGTGCTGACGGAGGCGGGGCGGGCGCTGATCCCGTCGGCGCGGACGGTGCTGGCGGGTACGGACGCCGCGCGCGACGCGGTGGCCGCGGTGTCGGGGCTGGCCTCCGGGCGGGTACGGATCGGCACGATCCAGACGCTGACCTGCGTGGACCTGGCCGCCGAGCTGGCGGCGTTCCACCGCGTGTGGCCCGGGGTGCAGATCTCGCTGCGGGAGGCGACGACGCCGGAGCTGGTGGCGGGGGTGCGCGCCGGTGAGCTGGACCTCGCCTATCTGGCGCCGGACGACGCCGCGCTGCCCGAGGACATCACGGCGTTCGCCTCCTGGCGGGAGGACCTGGTGCTGATCACCGCCCCCGGACACCGGCTGGCGACGGCCGGGCGGGCCCTGATCCGGGATCTCGCCGATGAGCCGTTCGTGGACTTCCGGGCGGGCACGGGCCTGGAGACGGCGGTGCGGCGGCTGGCCGCGCACTGCGGTCTGGAGCGCCGGATCACCTGTGACGTCACCCAGATCCGGCTGCTCGTGGACCTCGTGCGGGCGGGCATCGGCGTCGCGATCGTGCCGCGCCGGATCGGTGAGGACGCCGGGCTGCCGTGCGTGGCCGTCCGGCAGCCGGAACCGGGCCGGACGGTGCTGCTGGTGGGCCGGGCGCCCCGGCCGCGCAACCCGGCGGCAGAGGCGCTGCTCGGGCGGCTGACCGCGGAGGGCGTCGCTACGGCCTGAGCGCGCGGAGCAGCAGGTCGGCCAGGTGGTCGGCGACCTCCTGCGGGGTGAGGGGGCCGTCCGGGCGGTACCAGGTCGACAGGTGGTGGACCGATCCGAAGTGGTAGTCGACGATCAGGTCCGCCGGGGTGGCCGTGGAGAACACACCGCCGCGCTGGCCCTCCTCGACCAGGGCGCGGAAGCGCTCGTGGTAGCGGCGCCGCTCGCCCCGTACCTGCTTGTTCTTCTCGGGGCTCAGGTGGTGCATGGAGCGGAAGAAGATCGACGCGTCGTCCAGGTTCTCGATGGTGGTGACGACCACGTCGGCCGCCGCGTCGCGCAGCCGCTGCTCGATGGGCGCCTCGGCGTTCGCGAAGGCGTCCAGGCGCTCCTGCTGGAGGCGCAGCACCCGGGCGTACACCTCCTGGAGCAGGTCCTCCTTGGAGCCGAAGTAGTGGTACAGCGCCCCCTTGGTGACGCCGGCCGCCTCCACGATCTCCTGGACCGATGTGCGGTCGTAGCCCTGCTCGGCGAAGAGCCGGGTGGCGGCGGCCAGCAGCCGCTGGGGGACGGGGGTGCCGCCCCCGTCCGTCTCCTTGGCCATAGCCGCCGCCTTCCTTCCGTTCCGTGGTGGGCCGTGCCCGGTGAGCCGTTTCTAGCGGGGTGAACGCAGTTCCCGCCTGAGGATCTTCCCACTAGCCGTTTTGGGCAGCTCGGCCAGGATCTCGACTTCGCGCGGGTACTTGTACGCGGCGAGCCGTTCCTTGCAGTACGCGCCCAGTTCGGCCGGGCCGGCCGTGGCACCGGGGCGCAGGCTGACGTAGGCGCGGACCGTCTCGCCCCGGTAGGCGTCGGGCACGCCGACGACGGCGGCCTCGCGCACGGCCGGGTGCGTGTAGAGGACGTCCTCGACCTCGCGCGGCCAGACCTTGAACCCGGAGGCGTTGATCATGTCCTTCTTGCGGTCCACGACGTAGAGCCAGCCCTCGCGGTCCATGAAGCCGATGTCCCCGGTGCGCAGCTCCCCGTCGGGGAAGGCGGCGGCGGTGGCCTCGGGCAGCCGCCAGTAGCCGGACACGACCTGCGGGCCGCGCACCGCGATCTCGCCCTGCTCGCCGAAGGGCACCTCCGCGCCGTTCTCGTCGATGATCCGTACGACGGTGTCCGGTCCCGGCACGCCGACCGAGAGGGTGCCGGAGACCGGGTCGACGGGGGCCTCGCGCTCGGGCGGTACGGAGGCGCAGGGGGCGGTGCACTCGGTGAGGCCGTAGCCGTTGCGTATGTACGGGCCGAGGCCCGCCCGGAACTTCTCCACGAGCGCGGGCGGCAGCGGCGCGCCGCCGGAGGAGATGACCCGGAAGGACGCGAAGTGCCCGGGTGTGACGCCGGGGGTGGCGGCGAGCGCCATGAAGGCGGTCGAGGGACCGACGGTGTACGCGGGGCGGTGCTCGGCGAAGGCGTCGAGGACGACCCCGGGGTGGAAGCGGTAGGCCAGGACGAGGGTGCCGGCGTTGGTGAGGCAGGCGGCGAGCTGGCAGACCATGCCGGTGATGTGGAAGAGCGGGGCGAGGGCGAAGTAGGCGGCGCCCCCGGGGACGGGGTGGCCGGTTCGCTGGCGTTCGGCGTTGACCATGATGTTGCCGTGGGAGTTCATGGCGCCCTTGGGGGTGCCGCTGGTCCCGGAGGTGTAGCTGATCAGTGCCACGTCGGCGGCGGTGAGGCCGCGTCCGGCGGGGGCGGGGATGCCCCGGCGGGCGACGGCGACCAGATCGTCGGCGTCCGGGGCCGCGGGCAGCCGCTCGAAGTCGAGGACCCGCGCGTCGTTCTCCGTCTGGAGGTCCAGCTCGCACGCGGTGAGGGCGGTCCGGACGCCCGGCGCGGCGGCGGCCGTGTCCCGCAGATACGCCTCCCAGGCGCGGTCCGAGCAGATGAGCGCGGCGACCTCGGCGTCCTTGAGGACGTGGCCGACCTCGGCGGACTTGTACATCGGGTTGAGCGGCACGACGGTCGCCCCGGCCTTCCAGGCGCCGAGCAGGGCGAGGACGAACTGCGGGGAGTTCTGGAGCATGATCGCGACCCGGTCGCCGCGCCCGAGTCCCCGGGCTGCGAGATGGCCGGCCACGGAGTCGGACAGCTCATCCGTCTCGCGGTAGCTGAGGCGGCCGTCGAAGTAGGCGAGCGCCGGGTGGTCCGGGGTGCGTGCCACCGAGCGTGCACCAGGGTCTCGGCGGGGTGGACGGGGGCCCGCTGGGCCTCGCTGAGCAGCGAAAGCCAGGGCTTCGCCGCGTAGATCGACTCGCTCATGCGCCGGTCTCCTCCCAGGTGCGCTGAAGGTGGTTCATGCCGCCGAGCCAGCGGTCGGTGTCCTCGGCGCGGGCCCGGTAGTAGCCGGCGACCTCGGGGTGCGGCAGGACGAGGAAGCGGTCGGCGGCCATGGCGTCGAAGAGGGCGTCGGCGACGTCCTCGGGCTCGATGGCGCTGGGGGCGAGGACGAGTTCCCCGGCCGATCCGGCGGCCGTGAGCATGTCCGTACGCACGCCCTGCGGGCAGATCGCGTGGACCTTGAGGCCGCGGTGGCGGTAGGTGAGGGAGAGCCACTCGGCGAAGGCGACCGCCCCGTGCTTGGTGACGCTGTACGGCGCGGCGCCGATCATCGTCAGCAGTCCGGCGGCGGACGCGGTGGAGACGAACCGGCCGCTGCCGCGCTCCAGCCAGTCGGGGAGCAGGGCGCGGGCCGCCCGGACGTGGGCCATGACGTTGACGTCCCAGGCCGCCGCCCAGACCTCCTCGTCGGCGAGCGGGTCGCCCGGCGAGGCGAGGCCCGCGTTGGCGCAGTAGATGTCGATGGTGCCGTCCAGCGCGTCCCGGGCCGCGTCCACGATCCGCGAGGCGTCCCCGGCGACGGCGACGGCTCCGGTCTCCTCGGCGAGCGCCTCGATCCGGGACCCGTCCAGGTCGTTGACGACGACCCGTGCGCCCTCGGCGGCGAATCTGCGGGCGAGCGCGGCGCCGATGCCGCCTCCGGCCCCGGTGACCACTACGCCCGCGCCCTGCACCGTACTCATCGCTCACGCCTTTCTCAGCCGACGACCGCACCGGCAGACTAACCAGTCGGTATGTCGTCGGGGAAGGGGTGGGCCCCACCTCATGGGTCACTCGGGTCACAGCGGCCCCGTCCGACACGTTCCCCGCGGCCCGTCCGCGCGCTAGCGTGCGTGACCATGACAGACGTCGCGATCATGGAGGTAGCCGAATGAGCCTGTCCAGGCGTGGTTTGCTGGCCGCCGGCGGTGCGGTGGGGGCCCTCGCGGCGACAGCCGCTTCGGCCGCGCCCGCGGCCGCCGGCCCATCGCACGGCAAGGGCCACGGTCACGGGAACGGCAACGGGCGGCCCCGCGTCCGTACCGGATTCGACCGGCTGGCGGCGGACGGTTACGCGCTGCTGAAGGGGCAGCGGGTCGGCGTCGTCACCAATCCGACCGGGATCACATCCGATGTCCGGCACATCGTGGACGTCATGCACCCGGACCGCCGGGTGAACCTGACCGCCGTCTTCGGCCCCGAGCACGGCTTCCGGGGGACCGCGCAGGCGGGCGGCTCGGAGGGGCGGTACGACGACCCCGCGACCGGGCTCCCGGTCTACGACACGTACCTGAAGAACGGCCAGGATCTCGCCGACGTCTTCACCGCGTCCGGTGTGGACACGATCGTCTTCGACATCCAGGACGCCGGCGCCCGCTTCTACACGTACATCTGGACGCTGTACGACTGCATGGAGGCGGCCGCCCTCGCGGGCAAGAAGTTCGTCGTGCTGGACCGGCCGAACCCGGTGACCGGGCGGGCCGCGCTCGGGCCCGTCCTCGACCCGGCGTTCGGGACGTTCGTGGGCCGCCGGGAGATCTCCCAGGCGCACGGCATGACGGTCACCGAACTGGCGCTGCTGTTCAACGGGGAGTTCCTGGCGGACCGCCCGGCGGACCTGGAGATCGTGAAGATGTCGGGGTGGTCGCGCTCCGACTTCTTCGACGACACGGGCCTGCCGTGGGTGCAGCCGAGCCCCAACATGCCGACGCCCGCCACGGCGCTCGTCTACTCGGGCACCTGCCTGTTCGAGGGGACGAACCTCTCCGAGGGGCGCGGCACGACCCAGCCGTTCGAGCTGCTGGGCGCGGAGGGCATCGACCACACCTGGGCGGCCGCCGCGAACGCGCTGGACCTGCCGGGGGTGGGGTTCCGCGAGGCGTACTTCGCGCCGACGTTCTCGAAGTTCGCGGGCGTGACGGTCGGCGGGGTGCAGGTGCACGTCCTGGACCGCGAGGTCTTCGACCCGGTGCGCACGGGGATCGCGCTGCTGATCACGGCGAAGCGGACGTGGAGCGGGTTCGAGTGGCGGTCGGACAACTGGATCGACAAGCTCACCGGCAACACGCGCGTCCGCACGATGATCGACGCGGGGGCCGATGTGGACGAGGTGGTGGGCGCGTGGGCCGCTGACCTCGCGGCGTTCCGGGCCGTGCGCAAGCGGTACTTGCGGTACCGGTGAGGTGTCGCCGGGCGGGCCCGTCGGATACGGGCCCGCCCGGCCCGGCAGCTGTCCTCGATCGCCGGACGGGGCTCAGTGGCCGTCAGCGGTGGGACGGGAATTCCACCACCTGCTGGTAGGTCGGGCGGTTCTGCCAGTGGATGGCCTTCTGGCCGATGCCGCCCAGCGCCCGGTGGATGATCGAGTCCGTGCACCACTGCTCGCCGGCCTTGCAGTTGTCGTCCGCCGGGTAGACCTCGGCGGCCGGCACCGCCGCCGCCTCCTTCAGCGAGGACAGCAGCGCCGTACGGCAGGCGCTCAGGTCGCCGTTGCCGCAGTAGGACTTGGCGAGCGGGCCCTTGACCGGCTGCCCCAGCACCTGGCGCAGGTCCTTGTCGGCGAAGCCCCACCAGCCGTACTGGAAGGCCGAACCGCTGTGCGCCCCGCTGGGTCCGTGGCTGGCGGCCGGGGACTCGTCGGTGGCGAGGTTCGCGGTCAGCGCCCCGTACAGGTCGTCACCGAGCCCCGGCCGGAACTCCGCGTCGATCAGCTTCGGCCACCACGCGTCCATGATCCGTACCGCGTCGGCGTGGGTGTACGTGTGCGAGCCGGGGCTGCTCTCCTTGCGCTGGGCGCCCGACGCCCGCCAGGAGTCCAGCTGCTGGACCACCGCGTTCAGCTCCGGGTCGGTGACCGGCTGGGAGCGGATCACCTTCAGCAGCTCGGGCAGCAGCTGCTCCCCGCGCAGGTCGGTGAGGGCCGCGTCCGCCATCGCCCGGGTGAACGAGGCACGGGTCACGCCGCCCTCGTCGACCAGCTTCGAGACCCGGTCGTCGAGCAGGTCGCCCCGGTGCACCGCGCTGAGCCCGAAGCCCGCGGCGGCGTACCCCTCGGCCTGCTTGTTGTTCCAGGAGATGTAGTAGTCCTGGCCGCTGGAGTGCGGGTGCTCGGCGAACGGGGTGTAGGCGGCGGTGTTGGCCGCCGGGTCGTAGCCCTGCCACTCGTACGCCTGCTCGGCCCTGATGGGCAGCGCCGGGTCGACGCCGGGGGCGCGCACCGGGTTCATGCCGCTGTTGTAGTAGGCGGCGGTGCGGGAGTCGGCGTAGAACCAGTTGAAGGCGTAGTCGATGTTGCTCGCCGCCTGCTGGAAGGAGGCGGCGTCGGTGACGTACGACGGGTCGTTGAGCATCTGGAAGCCGATGATCGAGTCGGCCTCGTGCCGGTAGGTGGTGCGCAGCGAGGTGTACGCGACGGGCTTGCCGTCCACCGTGGCGCGGTGGGTGACGATGCCGTAGCCGGTGCGCCACACCTGCATCCGGTAGGAGCCCTTGGCGGTGGAGTCGGCGACGGTCGGCTTCCAGGAGTTGACGCGCTCCATCTTCTCCATCGCGGTGCAGGTGCCCCGGTAGAGGTAGTGCGTGGAGTCCTTGGTGGGCGTCGAGCCGTCGGGCTCGCACAGGTCGACGGCGTAGGTGTCGGTGATGTCCTGGCCGGCCGAGGTGGCGCTCCAGGCGTAGTCCTGGCCGCGGCCCATCTGGATGTACATGCCGACGCCGGCGAAGGAGACGCCGCGGGCGCTGATGCCGGGGCCCTGGATCTCCTGGAGCATCATCAGCTGCGGGGCGAAGTAGCCGGTCTGCGGCCCGAACACGGCGATGGGATTGCCGCTCGCCGTGCTGTTGCCGGAGACCACCAGGGCGTTGGACATGCCGCGCTTCTGGGCGCCGGAGCCGGGCAGGGAGCCCTCCGGGATGACGCCGTCGTCGAAGACGCCCTGTGCCTTCCTGAGATCGGCGGGGGCCTTGACGGGCGCCTTCACGCCGGTGCCGGCCGAGCCGGTGCGGTCGTAGATCAAGGGTTCGGCGGTGACGGAGCCGGGGTCCGGGAGAGCGGTGCCGACGGCGTTGTCGGGCTTGTTCGCGTACGGGAAGGAGGTGCCGTCGTGGATGGTGAGGACGGCCTCGGGGTCGTTGCGCTGGCGGAACGACTCCCAGACCTCGGTGCCCTCGGCGACGCCGTACTTCTGCTGCGCGGACAGCAGGGACAGCGCCGCCTGCACCTCGCCGCCGCCCCCGCCGCCGAACTGGCCGCCGACGACCGAGGCGATGGAGATCAGGTCGGTCAGCTTGAACGGCTGGATCTCGCCCACGTTGGTGATGGCGTCGATCTTGCCGGTGAGGACGTACTCGCCGGGGAAGTAGCGGCCGTTCTTCGACTTCGTCCGGTAGGCGTTGATGCCGTCCACATACGCCTGGGCGTCCGCCATGGCCTGTTCGCCGCGGGCGCCCTCATGGGTCCTGATGTACTCGACCTGCGCCTCCAGGTCGGCCTCGGTGTACGGGGCCTGCGGCCAGAACTCCTGCTCCAGGCCCTGGTTGGCGAGGGCGCCGCCGGCGAACGAGGTCAGCTCGCCGCGCCCGATGTGCCGGAAGAGGTCCATCAGCCAGAGCCGGTCCTGCCCGGCGGCGTACCCGGCGCCGAACTCGGTGCCGTAGCGGGTGGTGCCCTTGATGTGCGGGACGCCGGACGACTTGTCACGGGTGATGGTGACGTCGTCGCGGGGCGAGGTGACGGACTCGACCTGGTCGCCCGGGACGCCGAAGGAGGCGTCGTTGAAGAATTCCGTCAGCTTCTGGTCGGTGAGGCCGGTGTGCCCGGCGACCAGACCGTTGTAGCGGTCGAGCTGGTCGTCGCTGTGCGCGGGATGGGTACCGAACGCCTTGTTGCCGAGGATCTCGACGAGGGTGGCGTTGCCGTTCTCGCCGGGCGGCAGGATGTCGTCGCACTGGCCCTGGCAGTAGTCGGGGACGGGGTCCGCCTCGGCGGCGCCCGCGTGCGGAGCGGCGGCGAGCAGGGACGTACCGAGGGCGAGAGCGGCGGCGAACGCGGCGGCTCTGGTGGTACCGGTGCGGGCGGTGATACGGGTGCGTGGGGGCATGCGTACTCCTCCGAGAGGCCGATGCGCCGCAGGTTACCGACGGTATGACCGACCGGTAAGGTGAACATCGGTCACCTTTTCCGAATCGCCACATGCCGGCGGGTCCTGTGCCGCCGTCTCACCCATCGGACTCCGCACCCTTGGATGGAGCCGATCCGGGCAGTTGTACGTCCATCCCCTGACGCCGAAGTACGGGCGACGGAGTACGAGCGACGGAGGTGGCGGCTCAATGGCCGGTTTCCGGAGTCTGGCGAGACAGGTCCGCGATCCGCGGAGCGATCTGGCGCTGCGGCGGTACTCGCTGCGCAAGTGCCTGGAGCGCTTCGCCCCTTACGGGCACCGGGCGACCTGGGACCATCTGTGCGCACGGCACGGCATAGCCCCCGAGGACCGGGCACCCGACCCGGTGCGGCTGATGCGGGCACTGGACGAGCTGGAGCGGGCCCGCACGGTCTGGCTCGGTTACGAGGCGGGGTTCGCCGAGCGCCGCAGGCGGGAGAAGCACCGGGGGCTGCGCCGGCCCGGCGCGTTCGACGACTGGCACCGGCGCACCTGGGGCGGCAACGGCGTGGCGCGCTGCGACGATCCGGCGGTGCACCCGTCGGCGCCGCTCGCCGAGGTGCTGGCCCGGCTGATCTCGGCCCTGGAGGCGGAGCCGGGCACCGGCTGCCCGGTGTGCGCCCAGCCCCGGATCACCTGGCGGCACGACCTGGACAGCGAGCCGTGGTCCGGGCCGGTGTGCACGGGGTGCGGGATCGTGGTGCCGCAGCCGGTGCTCACCCCGGCGGCGCTGGCGAGGGCCCGGCGGACCCGGGCCGGCGATCTGGCACCGGCGGCCTGAGAACCGGAGTGGCCCGTCAGCCGCGGGCCGTTCGGCACCCGGCGTCGGCGCGGTCCGCCGGCTTGCGCTCGGGCATCAGGCGCGAGCCGCTTATCCGCTCGCCGCTGACGTCGTCCGGGTTGGACAGGACGCAGGTCTCCAGCGAGAGGCAGCCGCAGCCGATGCAGTCGGTGAGGTGGTCGCGCAGCCGGGCCAGTTGCTGGATGCGCTCGTCCAGCTCGGAGCGCCAGGCGTGGGAGAGCCTCGCCCAGTCCTCGCGGTTCGGGGTGCGCTCCTCGGGCAGCTCGGCCAGCGCCTCGCGGATGGTGGCCAGCGGGATGCCGACCCGCTGGGCGGCGCGGACGAAGGCGACCCGGCGCAGGGCGTCCCTGCTGTAGCGGCGCTGGTTGCCGCTGGTGCGGCGGCTGCTGATCAGGCCCTTGGCCTCGTAGAAGTGCAGGGCCGACACGGCGGCGCCGCTGCGTGCGGAGAGCTGGCCGACCGTGAGTTCATGGAGTGTCTGCGGGATCTGGGGCACCCGGACAAGCCTACGTGGCCCGGCTCCGCCGGTCCGTCGTTGACAGGAACGCACCCGCCCAGCATGCTGAGCAAGCGCTTAGAAAGCGCTGACGCATGGACGGCAGAGCGGGAAGGCAGGGACCAGGGACATGGCTGAGCCGAGGATCTTCACGTCCGCGCAGGAGCTGCGCGACGGGGTGGGCGAGCAGCTGGGGCACAGCGACTGGCTGGAGGTCGACCAGAAGCGGATCGACCTGTTCGCCGACGCCACCGGTGACCACCAGTGGATCCACGTGGACCCGGAGCGTGCCGCGACCGGCCCGTTCGGCACGACCATCGCGCACGGCTACCTGACGCTCTCCCTGCTTCCGGCGCTCGTTCCGCAGGTGATGCGGGTCGACGACGTGAAGATGGGCATCAACTACGGCACCAACAAGGTCCGTTTCCCCTCCCCCGTGCCGGTGGGTTCGCGGCTGCGGGCGACGGCCGTCCTGAAGAGCGTCGAGGAGGCGGGCGGCGGTGTGCAGGTCACCGCCGTCGTGACCGTCGAGCGCGAGGGCGGCGACAAGCCCGCCTGCGTCGCCGAGTCGGTGTCCCGCTACTACTTCTGAGCCGCGCCCCGGTACGTGAACGCCCCCGGCCCGCAGTGGGCCGGGGGCGCGCCGTTCTCCGGGTCCGCGCTCAGCGTCCGGCGGCGACCATCCGCAGGACGAGGCCCGCGTAGAGCTCGCCGACCTCGTCCGGCGTCCGGCTGCCCTGGGCGTTGAACCACCGCGCCACATCGATGCAGAGCGAGAGCACCGCGAGCGTGGTCCCCGGCACGTCCGGGACGTCGAACTCGCCGGATTCGACGCCCTCGCCGATGATCCGGCGCACCACCGCGTCGCTCCTGCGGCGCAGCGCGATGATCTCGGCGCGGTGTTCCTCGCCGAGCGCGTCGAGTTCGTACTGGACCACGCGGGCGGTGGTGTGCCGCTCGGCGTGCCAGCGGACGAAGGAACGGACGGCGGAGGCGAGCCGCTCGGCGGCCGTGCCCCCGCTGTCCGCGGCGGACTCCAGCACGGCCAGGGCCCGGTCGTGGCCTATCCGGCTGATCCGGTGGAGCAGCTCTTCCTTCGTCTTGTAGTGGATGTAGAGCGCGGCGGGGCTCATGCCGGCGCGGCCCGCGATGTCCCGGGTGGTGGTCGCGTGGTACCCGCGCTCGGCGAAGGCGTCGACGGCGGCGACGAGGAGCCGCCGGGCGGCCTCGGGCGTCACCTCGGCCCACGGCGGGTCCTCGGCGTCGGTCTCCTGCGCCGTGCTCATCGTCGCTCGCCCCTCTCAGTCAACAGGACGAACACCATACCGCGATCCTGAGCAAGCGCTTAGGTGCAGCCGCGGGCTGAGATCGCCGAGGCCCCGTCAGAGCTTCTGGAACGGGTCGTGCTCGGCGAGGATCTTCTCCAGGCGGGCCTGGTCGACCCGGCTGACCAGCTGGCCCGCCTCCTGCCGGTCCCTGATGACCTTGGCCAGGGTGAAGGCGGACGTGACGAGGTAGAGGACGCCGATGGCGAGGAAACCGCGCACCCAGGCATCGGCGTCGAGGAAGTAGATTCCGAGGGTCACCGCGCCCATCGCGATCCCGAAGGACGCGACGGCCTGACCGTAGTAGGCGGCGGTGTTCTGCTGTCTGACCGGTGTCGTCTCACTCATGCCGCCCAGCATCCGGCGGCGTGTCCCACGCCACATCCGTGCGGATACTCAGATGGTACTCAGAACGCGGAGACTCCTGTCAGGGCCCGGCCGATGATCAGCTTCTGGATCTGGCTGGTGCCCTCGTAGAGCGTCATCACCCGGGCGTCCCGCAGCAGCTTGCCGACCGGGTACTCGTCGATGTAGCCGTAGCCGCCGAACACCTGGAGGGCGTTGTTGGCGGCGCGGACGGCGGCCTCGGAGGCGAACAGCTTCGCCCGGGACGCGGCGGTGGCGAAGTCCTGGCCCCGGTCGACGAGGTCGGCGACCCGCCAGGTCAGCAGGCGCGCGGCCTCGACGTCCACGGAGATGTCACTGATGAGTTCCTGGACGAGCTGGTAGCCGGCGATGGGCCTGCCGAACTGCTCGCGCTCGCCCGCGTAGCCGACGGCCGCGTCCAGGGCGGCCCGCGCGATGCCGACACAGCCGGCCGCCACCGACATCCGCCCCTTGGCCAGGGCGGACATGGCGATGGAGAAGCCCTTGCCCTCGGGGCCCATGAGGGCGGCGGCGGGGACGCGGACGTCCTCCAGCACCAGTTCCGCGGTGGCCTGGCCGCGCAGGCCGAGCTTGCCGTGGATGGTGCGGCGGGTGAGGCCGGGGGTGTCCGTGGGGACGAGGAACGCGGAGATGCCCTTGTGGCCGGGGGTGTCGTTGGTGCGGGCGAAGAGCAGCACCACGTCGGCCCAGGTGCCGTTGGTGATGAACATCTTGCTGCCGTTGATGACGTAGTCCGCGCCGTCCCGTACGGCCCGGGTCGTCAGACTGCCCGCGTCCGAGCCGGTGCCGGGCTCGGTCAGGCCGAAGCAGCCGATGGCGTCCCCCGAGGTCAGCCGGGGCAGCCACTGCCGCTTCTGCTCCTCGTCGCCCCAGGCCACGAGGGTCTTGGCGACCAGGCCGAGGGAGACCGAGACGATGCCGCGCACCGAGGAGTCGCCCCGGCCCAGCTCCTCGGTCACCAGGCAGTACGCGAGGTGGTCGCCGCCCGAGCCGCCGTACTCCTCGGGGACGGTCAGGCCGAGGAAGCCGAGGGCGCCGAGCTTCTTCACGATCGACTTGTCGACGTTCTCGGACCGGTCCCACTCGACGGCGTACGGGGCGACGTCGCGGGCGACGAAGTCCTCGGCGAGCCGGCGGACGGCCTCCTGCTCCTCGCTGAGCTCCAGATTCATCGGCCGCACCCTCTTCGAAATTAGCACTGCTAGTTTTAGGTTCGCAGGGCCTACTATGTGCCGCATGGCCCGCCCGCGCAAGCCCCTCCTGAGCAGAGAACGCATCGTCGAGAAGGCGAGCGCCCTCGTGGACGCCGAGGGCCTGAACGCCGTGTCGACGCGCCGCCTCGCGGCCGAACTGGGGGTCAGCGGGCCGTCCCTGTACAACCACTTCCGCAACAAGGACGAGATCCTGGACGCGGTCGCCGACGCCGTCTCCGCGCAGGTCGATCTGTCGATGTTCGAGGAGTCCGATCCGCGTGACTGGCGGGCCGCCCTGCACGACTGGGCACTCTCCTACCGTGCGGCGCTCGCCGCGCACCCGCACATCGTCCCGGTGCTCGCCCGGGGCCCGGGGCGCAGGCCGGCCGGGCTGCGGGTGGCGGACGCCGTGTTCGGCGCGATGGTGCGCGCGGGGTGGCCGCCGGCCCAGGCCACGTACATCGGCGCCCTGATGCGCTACTTCATCACCGGCTCGGCGCTCGGCTCGTTCGCCCGGGGCTTCGTGGACGACGAGACGGCGTACGACCCCGCCGACTACCCGCACCTGGGCCAGGCGCACCTGCTGGCCGAACGGCGCCAGCAGGTGGACGAGGGGGCCTTCGAGACCGGGCTGCGGGCCCTGGTGGACGGGCTCGTGCTCCAGTACGAGCAGCTGGAGCCCGCCCCCGCAAGGCGTGCGACGAGCGGCTAGAACACCACCAGCGCCCGGCCGCCCCTGCCCGCGATCATGTTGTCGAAGGCGGCCGGGATGCCGTCCAGGGCGATCCGTTCGGTGACCATCATCGAGAGGTCGAAGCGGCCCGCCCGGATGTGGCCGGCCAGCACCGGCAGGTCGCGGGCCGGGTCGCTGTTGCCGTAGACGCAGCCGGTCAGGGTCCGGCCCCAGTGGAAGATCTCCAGGGCGTTGAACGTCACCTGCTGGTCCTTGCCGCCGATGCCGACGACCGTGGTGCGGCCGCCCCGGCGGGTGGCCTCCCAGGCGCCGCGGATGGTGGCGGCGCGGCCCACGCACTCGACGGCCACGTCCGCGCCCTGGCCGCCGGTCAGCTTACGGACCTCCCGGGGTGTGGTGTCGGAGGCGGTGACGTAGTCGGTGGCGCCCGCCCGGCGGGCCAGCTCCTCCTTCTCCGGGGACACGTCCACCGCGATGATCTTCGAGGCGCCGGCGATCCGGGCGGCCTGGAGGACGGCGAGGCCGACGCCGCCGATACCGAACACGACGACGGACTCGCCCGCCCGGACCCGGGCGCTGTGGTGGACGGCGCCGTAGCCGGTGAGCACCGCGCAGCCGAGCAGCGCCGCGTCGCTGAGCGGGATGCCGTCCGGGGCGGGCAGCACGCAGTTGGCGGCGACGACGGTCTCCTCGGCGAAGGCGGCGACGTTCAGCCCCGGGTGCAGTTCGGTGCCGTCCGCGGTGCGGGCGTGGATGTTCGCCGCCCCGGCCAGGGCGCCGGCGCAGAGCCAGACCTCACCGATCCCGCAGTGGTGGCAGCTCCCGCAGGAGGGCGCCCAGTTGAGGACGACGCCGTCGCCGGGGGCGACATGGGTGACGCCCTCGCCGGCCGAGACGACGGTGCCGGCGCCCTCGTGGCCGAGGACGGCCGGGACGGGCACCCGCATCGTGCCGTTGGACAGGGAGAGGTCGGAGTGGCAGACCCCGGCGGCGGCGAGGCGGACGCGCACCTGGCCGGGGCCGGGCTCCGGCAGGGTGATGTCGGTGATCTCCAGCGGAGCTCCGACGGCGGGCAGTACGGCGGCGCGGACCACGGACTGGCTCCTTGCTGATCGATGGGCGGTACGGAGGCCGGATAAGGTCAGAACTGGAGGGACTTGGTCTGGAGGTACTCGGCCAGACCGTGCGCGCCGAGTTCGCGGCCGACGCCGGACTGCTTGTAGCCGCCGAAGGGGGCGAGCGGGTTGAAGCGGCCGCCGTTGATGTCGACCTGGCCGGTGTCCATCCGGCGGGCGAAGGCGACGGCCTCGGCGTCGTCGGCGGCCCAGACGGCGCCCGCGAGCCCGTACACCGTGTCGTTGGCGATGCGCAGCGCGTCCGCCTCGTCCTCGTACTTCAGGATCGAGACGACGGGGCCGAAGATCTCCTCACGGGCGATGGTCATCTCCGGGGTGACGTCGGCGAACACCGTGGGGCTGACGTAGTAGCCGGTGGGCAGGGGCGCCTCGGGGCCGCCGGCGACGACGCGGGCGCCCTCCTCGATGCCCCTCTCGATGTAACCGCGCACCCGGGCCCGCTGCCTGGCGTTGACGAGCGGACCGACCCGCTCGCCCGGCACGTACTTGGCGACGGCCTCGGCGGCGAGCGCCACGGCCTCCTCGTACCGGTCGGCGTCGACCAGCATCCGGGTCCAGGCGCTGCACGTCTGGCCGGAGTTGGACATGACGTTGGCGACGCCGACGCTGACCGCCTTGGCGAGGTCGGCGCCGGGCAGGATGACGTTGGCGGACTTGCCGCCCAGTTCCAGCGCGACGCGCTTGACCGCGCCGCCCGCGAGGGCGCCGATCCGCCGGCCGACCGCGGTGGAGCCGGTGAAGGAGACCAGGTCGACGTCCTCGTGCTCGGCGAGCGCCTGTCCGGCGACCGGGCCGAGACCGGTGACCAGGTTGAAGACGCCCGCGGGCAGCCCGGCCTCCTCGACTGCCTCGGCGAAGAGCTGTGCGGTGAGCGGGGTGTCCTCGGCGGGCTTGAGGACGACCGTGCAGCCGGCGGCCAGCGCGGGGGCGACCTTCGCGACGATCTGGTGCAGCGGGTAGTTCCACGGGGTGATCGCGCCGACGACGCCGACGGGCTCCAGGAAGACCGTGGAGTTGCCGTGCCGCTCCTCGAAGGCGTACGAGGCGGCGAGTTCGGCGTAGGAACCGGCGACCATGACCGGCAGTCCGGCGTGCACCGTCTGCGACAGCTTGAGCGGCGCGCCCAGTTCGGCGGTGACCGTCTCGGCGATCTCGTCCGCGCGGGCGGCCAGCACATCGCGCAGCGCCCCGATGCGGGCGGCGCGCCCGGCGGGCGGGGTGGCGGCCCAGCCGGGGAAGGCGGCGCGTGCGGCCCGTACCGCGGCGTCGACGTCCTCGGCGGTACCGGCCGGGACATGGGCGATGACCTGCTCGTCCGCCGGATTCACGACCGCGATCGTGTCCGTTCCCGCGGCGGGCCGCCATGCGCCGCCGATGTACATACCGTCGTGGGCCTTCATCGCTGTTCCTCCCGGGCACGGTGACGGACGGGATCGTCCGACCCCAAACTAGCGCTGTTAGTTTTCAGACGCCAGAGACCCCCGTCACGCGCCCCGCCCGCCCGCCCGCCGCGCGGCGGGCGGGCGTTCCGGCCCCGCTACACCTCCAGGCCGGGTACGTCCTTCGGCAGCGGGCAGATCCGGCGGCCCTGGTGATCGAAGACGTACAGGTGAGCGAGGTCGACCAGGAGCGGTACCTGTCCCCCGGTGCGCAGCCGCATGTCGGGGCCGGTGCGGACGACGAGGTCGCTGGCGGTGACGGCGGGGCGGTCCGGGCTGTGCGCGCCCGGCGGCAGCGTGTCGCTGTCCGGGGCGTCCAGGACGGCGACGGAGCCCCCGGAGACGTAACCGGCGGCGCGCTCCTTGATCCGTCCCAGCACACCGGCACCGCCCTGGCCGCCGCGGCGCCTGCGCACGGCCCCCCGGTCGGTGCGGGCCGATTCCAGCTCCGGCACGACGGCGGGCTGCGAGCCGGTGTTGAGGTGGACCAGCGCCTCGTGGCCCTGGTACTCGACGTGCTCGACGATGCCGCTGAGCGCGACCTCGCCGGGGCGGGCCTGGCTGGGCGGGGCGATCCGGACCGCCTCCGAGCGCAGCCCGACGATGATCCGGCGGCCCTGCTGGATGCGCAGCAGCTGGTGGTCCGGGCTGAGCGGCTCGGGCAGCGGGAGGCGCTGGCGGCCGATGTCGATCGACATCCGGCCTTCCAGGGGCGCGTGCACGACGGCCTGGAGCAGATTGATCCTCGGGGTCCCGATGAACGCGGCGACGAACACGTTCTCCGGCAGGGCGTACACCTCGCGCGGCGGGCTGACCTGCTGGAGGATCCCGCCGCGCATCACGGCGACCCGGTGGCCGAGCGACATGGCCTCGGCCTGGTCGTGGGTCACGTAGACGGTGGTGACGCCGAGTTCCTTGGTGAGCTGGGAGATCTCGGCGCGCAGGTGGTTGCGGAGCTTCGCGTCGAGGTTGGAGAGCGGCTCGTCCATCAGGAACGCCGAAGGTTGGCGTGAAATCGCCCTTCCCATCGCCACCCGTTGGCGCTCACCACCGGAGAGCTGGCCGGGCAGCCGGTCCAGGATGCGCTCGATGCCGAGCATCCTGGCGGTGTTCTCGATGCGCTCGTTGTGGTCCTGGCGCGGGTTCTCCAGCTTCAGCGGGAAGCCGATGTTGGCCCGGTTGGTCATGGTCGGGTAGAGCGCGAAGTTCTGGAAGACCATGGCCATCTCGCGTTCGCGAGGGGTGAGGTGGTTGGCCGGTTCGCCGTCGAGCAGGACCTCGCCCTCGGTGACGTCCTCCAGGCCGGCGATCATGCGGAGCACGGTCGACTTGCCGCACCCCGAGGGGCCCAGCAGGACGACGAACTCGCCCGGGTCGATGGAGAGCGAGAGACGGTCGACGGCGCGCGAGGACCGTCCGTAGGTCTTGCTGACGTTGTTCAGAGTGATGGCGCGAGTCATGTGTTCCGCCCGTGAAGGATGGTGGTGGAGCGGTGGGGAGCGGCAGCAGTGGCCTGAAATTAACCCACTACGCCCCGTGAGGGAATGACTCGCGCAAAGGTTGGGCGGTCCCTCGGGGTGTTCACGGCCCCGGCGCGCTCAGTCCAGCAGACGCGCGAGGTAGGCCTGGACCAGCACCCGGGTCTCGGCGACGATCGCGCCGTCGCCGGACGGGTCGGTGCGGAAGGCGAGTTTGAGCAGGGCGTCGGTGGCCTCCACGCAGACCAGGACGGCCCGCAGCAGGTCCTCGTCGGCCGGTCGGCCGAGGTGGCCCGTGAGGAGTTCGGCGAGCCGGCCCGCGACCCGCTGGTTGGCGTCGTCGGCCGGGTCCTCGTCGGGTGCGGGGGCGCCGAAGTCGACCAGGGCGAAGCCGGGGACGGAGCGCTTCATCGCCAGGTACTCGTCCAGCACGGCGTCGATCGCACCGCGCCAGTCGGTGGCCCCGATGGCGGTCAGCCGGTCGGTGATGCGCTCGGCGTAGCTGTCCAGGTTGCGCCGGGCGAGCGCGTCGGCCAGGGCGCGCTTGTTGGAGAAGAAGCGGTAGACCGAGCCGATGGGCACCCCGGCGCGTGCGGCCACCGCCCGCGTGGAGAGCTGCTCGTAGCCGGTCTCGTCGAGGAGTTCGGCGCAGGCGTCGAGTATCCGGGCGAGGCGTTCTGCGCTGCGCTGCTGCACCGGGGTGCGGCGGAGGTTCGTGTTCGCATGGGGCACGCCTTCCATGATGCCGTGGGCCTCCTGCGCGGGCGGCGGGGGTGGCGGACTCAGGCGATGAGCAGCGCGAGTCCTCCGACGGTGTACGCGATCATCAGGATCAGCAGCGGGAGCTGGCCGACGACGGCGCGCCCGGCCGGCAGGAGCCGTACGGACCTGTCGTGCGCGGCGACGACCCCGAGGACGTGTCCGGTGACGATGGCGACGACCTGGAGGGTGGCGACGCCGCCGGGGCCCAGGGGCGGTTCGGGCGGGGCGGGACGGTCGGCGCCGAACGCCAGGGCCAGGGTGCGCGGGCCCTCGGTGGCGAAGAGCGTGAAGTAGTGGGCGACGAGGTAGCCGAGGGCGATCGGCACGAGTGAGTGCGCGAAGGCGGTGAGCGGGTGGGGCAGCCGGCCGCAGACGAGCCGGGTGGCTCCGGCGCAGAGCCCGTAGAGGGTGGCGACGAGGGCGACGGCGCCGAGGAGCCCGAGGGTGGCCGTGGTGGTGCGGCCGAGCGCGGCGGTCTGGACGGTGGTGATCCAGCGCGGCGAGTCGGAGAACCCGTCGTACGCGGTGGAGCCGAGCATCACGCAGACGGTGGCGACGAGCCCGGGGAGCTGGGGGGTGGCGTCGAGTCCGTTGAACGGGGAGCGCAGGACCAGGCGCCGCGGGCCGGACGGGACTTCACGGGCACGGCCGAGCGGGGAGAGGCGGGCGAGGAGGCCGGAGTACACCTCGAAGGCGTCGGCGTGGTCGAACCAGTGGGCCCCGTACCGGGCGGCGCCCGTGAGGTGGACGGCCGTGTAGACGCCGAGGAACACCAGCAGGGCGGTGGGCGATGCCGGGTCGGGGGCGACGAGTTCGAGCCAGGTGAAGGCGAGGAGCCCGGCCGCCGCCGGCCACATGCCGAGGCGTGCGGGAACGGGGCGGCCGGCCTCCGGGTCGCGCCCGAGGGCCCGGCAGCCGATGAGGTGCAGGGTGCGCAGCGGGTTGAGCAGCCGCCAGACGGGCCCGAGGAGCAGCGAGGCGGGGACGAGCCCGACCCACAGGAGCACGTAGACGGCTCCGGGTGCCGGGTTGCGGTCCGCGTCGGCGGGCCCGACGAGCAGGTTCAGTACGACGAGGAGCGCGGCGGCGAGGCCGAGCGCGCGGGCGGTGGCACGCGTGGCGCGGGCGTCGGCCGCGCGCTGGATCGCGGCCGGCAGCGGGCGGCCCGCGCTCTCGCCGCGGAAGCGGGAGGCCGACCAGAGCAGGCCGAGCGCCAGGAACGAGACGAAGAGCGCGGCGAAGGCGCCCGCGAAGGCGTAGAACGGCGAGAGGGGCAGATCGTGCTGGGCCCCGATGCCGTGGGCGAGGACGCTCACGGCACCGGGGGCGGGGGTGCCCGTCACCGGACGACGAGCTGGGTCAGGAGCAGGTCCGACTCGTGGGTCTCCACCTCGAAGAGGCCGGTGCGGTCGGCGGTGAAGGTGAGCGTGACGGTGCGTCCGGCGGGCAGCGTCGCCTTCTTGTCGTAGCCGTGGACGTGCAGGGTGTCGTCGCGGTCGCTGCGGATGCGCAGGCGCACGGTGCGGCCCTTCTTGATCTCGGTGCGGCCCGGCGCCGGGCTCACCTTGCCGTTCTCGATGGCGAGTTCGACGGTGGTGGTGTTCTCGTCGGGCGTGGCGTCGGCGCCCGGGGAGGCGTCGCCGAGGGTGGCGGCGGCCCGGACCGGGGTGGAGCCGACGGCCCAGGCGGTGTGGTCGTCGGCGTACAGGCCGACGGTGAGCCGGGTGCCGCCCCCGGCCGCGCTCAGCAGCGACTCGGGGAGGTGGAACCAGGTGCCGTAGACGCGGGCGAGCGGGTGTCCGTCCAGGAAGAGCTGGGCGTGGCCGCGTCCGGCGAGGGCGGCGCCGCCCACGCTGTCCGGGGTGAACCGGAAGTCGCGGACCGTGAGGTGGACGTTCCAGCCGTCCTCCGAGTCGGCCCGTACGGTGATGCTCACCCCGGGCGCGCCGTCGGCGCCGACCTGGCGCAGCCGGTGGCCGTTGCCGTCGTCGGTGCTCAGGAGCCGGCCGTTGCTGCCGGTGTCCTCGGCGTGGCTGGTGCCGGGTTTGTGGTGGGTGGTGGGCCGGCCCCCGCAGGCGCCCGCGCCGAGGGCGAGGACGGCCGCGGTGAGCAGGGCGAGGACGGTACGGGCGGGGCGTGCGCGGTTCATGAGGCGTCCCCTTCCGGGGTGGTGGCGGTGGCCGGTGCGGGCGGGGCGGGTACCGGTGCCGCGCCGTCGCCGTCGTCCCCGTCCGCGCCGGTCTCCGTCTCCGCGCCCCGCTCCCCGTGCCGGGCGGCGGCCACCACGGCCCATACGACCCAGACCAGGCCGAGCAGCCCGCGAATCCAGGCCGGGCTCAGCGGAATCCACGGGATCATGAACACGCCCTTGTCCAGCGCGTCCAGCAGCGTCAGCGCGCCCAGCGCCACGGTCACCCACGCCAGCACCGGCCGTGTCGCCCGCAGCGCCAGGCCGATTCCGGTCCACCAGAGGCCGGTCAGCAGCAGGGCGACGGCCGGGACACAGGTGGCCGCGAGGCCCATGGTCGAGCCGGCCACGTCGAGGCCGAGTCCGATGACGCCGAGGACCGACGCGGCCGTGGCGAGCCGGCTGGAGCGCAGCCGGCGCCACCACAGCACCCCGCCGACGAGGACCAGGACCACGGCGATGCCCAGGGCGGCCTGCACCTCGATGCGTTCGATGCCGCGCGCCCCGTACCAGTCGCAGCCGGCAGGCAGCCGGCGTGCCTGGACGTCGTAGTCGGCGCAGACCAGCAGCTGGGCGAGTTTGACGGGTTCGCCGGCGATCCGGTCGGTGCTGCCGGAGACCGCGCCCCGCTCGTCGCCGCAGGTGGGCAGGGAGCGCGGGGTGGAGGCTCCGGTGTCCGACTGCCAGCAGTTGCCGTCGCCCTGCCCGTCCCACCAGACGTCGGTGCGGTTGGGGTGGGAGTCGCCGTTCCTGTCGGTGCCGAGGTGGTTGTCCGCGTACCGGTTGTGGTGGGAGGTGTCGGTCTGCTTGCCGAGGGCGTTCTCGCCGCGGATGAAGGCGGGGACGGCGCTCAGGAAGAAGGCGGCGCGCTGCTGTCCGTAGATCCAGTTGTTCTCGTAGATGTTCCAGTTGCCGCCCGCGGTGATGATGCCGGTGCCCGGCGGCATGGAGATCTGCGGGCAGACCACCCCGTCCTCGTAGCCGCGCTCGGCGGGCGGTTTGGCGCAGGTGCCGTCGGCGACGTAGCGGTAGTAGTCGGCGTTGTTGTCGTGGATGAGGTTGCGCTCGAAGCGGGCGTGGTTCTGCGGGAGTCCGGGGTGGCCGGGGAAGGCGCTGTCCATCGAGGCGCCGCCCATGTTGTGGTCGAACTCGTTGTCGTGGACGTAGACGGAGTCGCCCGCGGTGCCCGAGTAGCCGACCATGCTGTGGTGGCTGCGGCAGCCGGTGATCTCGATCGAGTAGCGCGGGACCTCGTAGCCGTAGCCGTCGTTGATGTCGGAGGCGCTGCCCGGGTAGATGCCGGAGTCGCCGTTGCCGTAGGACTCGCAGTTCTTGTACAGGCCGTGGTCGCTGGCGAAGGTCAGGAAGCCGTACTCGTCGTTCCAGCGGGTCAGGACGTCGTCGATGACGAAGCCGTCCTGGGCGAGGATGTAGAGCGAGTTGAAGGTGGTGCGCTGGGCGGTGAAGTTCTTGAAGTAGACGCCGTCGGAGCCGTCCGAGCGGATCGCGTTGAGCTTGCGGTACTTGGCGTCGATGACGACGTCCGTACGGGCCGCCCCGGTGCCCTCGATCTGGAGGTCCTCCTTGCCGAGGATCGCCACCAGGTTCTGGTTGTGCGGGCACTCGGCCTGCTGGGCGTAGCTGAGGATCTGGTAGCCGAGCTTGGAGTCGGGGGCCTTGAGCCGGGCGCACTCCCCCTTCGGTGCGGGCAGCGAGGGCTCCTCCTCGTACAGGCCGGGGAGGATCGCGATGTTCTTCCCGGGTCCGGTGACGGCGTCGACGGCCTGTTGCAGATGGCGGTAGCCGGAGGTGCGGCACCGCTCGAAGAGCTTGAGGTTCCTCGCCTTCAGGGCGTCGGGGAAGCCGGATATCCGGCGTTCGAAGTCGGCCCGGTCGGTCTTGCAGACCAGGAGGTCGGGCTCGCCGGTGCGGTACACGGGGACGCTGCCGGTGCCGTCGGGCAGGGTGACCGGCCGTTCCTCGTGCGCCTGGGCGGCGGACGGGGCCGCGAGTAGGGCGGCGGCGAGGGCCGCCAGAACCACCAGAAGTCTTCGTGTCCACGACATGTGCGGGAGAGTAGAGCATTGTTCAGCTTTTTGAACCCCTCTTGCACGACGAATGCCGTTGACTCGCCCCGGTTCCATTCCTACGGTTGTCCATAGGATTTCTTCGGCACCGGGAGCGCACATGAGCGGCATCGAGCAGGCGAGGAAGACGGCGGAAGGGCTGGAGCATTCCGCCGGTTTCGGGAATCAGCACAGTTCGGAGGCGGTGCCCGGAGCGCTGCCGCACGGCCGCAACTCACCGCAGCGCGCCCCGCTGGGGCTCTACGCCGAGCAGCTGAGCGGCTCCGCCTTCACCGAGCCGCGCGCCCACAACCACCGCACCTGGCTCTACCGCATCCGCCCGTCGGCGGCGCATCCGCCGTTCGTCCGGACCGGCAACGGCGCCCTGCGCAGCGCCCCGTTCACCGAGACCGTCCCCGACCCCAACCGGCTGCGCTGGGACCCGCTCCCCGAGCCCGCGCCCGGCACGGACTTCCTGTCCGGCCTGTGGACCCTCGGCGGCAACGGCGACGCGGCGCAGCGCACCGGCATGGCCGTGCACCTCTACCACGCCAACGCGGCCATGACGGACCGGGTGTTCAGCGACAGCGACGGCGAGCTGCTGATCGTCCCCGAGCACGGCGGCCTGCTGCTCCGCACCGAACTGGGCCTCCTGCGCGCCGAACCCGGCCATGTCGCCCTGATCCCGCGCGGTGTCCGCTTCCGCGTCGAGCTGCTCGACGCCACCGCCCGCGGGTACGTCTGCGAGAACTACGGCCGCCCCTTCACCCTCCCGGACCTGGGCCCGATCGGCGCCAACGGCCTGGCCAACGCCCGGGACTTCCTCGCCCCGGTCGCCGCGTACGAGGACGTGCAGCGCCCGGTCGAGGTGGTCAACAAGTTCTGCGGCAACCTCTGGTCGGCCACGTACGACCACTCGCCGCTCGATGTCGTCGCCTGGCACGGGAACCACACCCCGTACGTCTACGACCTGCGCCGCTTCAATGTGATCGGCTCGGTCAGCTACGACCACCCGGACCCGTCGATCTTCACGGTGCTGACCTCGCCGTCCGACACGCCGGGGCTGGCCGGAGTCGACTTCGTGGTGTTCGCCCCGCGCTGGCTGGTCGGTGAGGACACCTTCCGCCCGCCCTACTTCCACCGCAACGTGATGAGCGAGTACATGGGCCTGATCGAGGGCGCGTACGACGCGAAGACGGCCGGGGAGGGCGGTTTCGTACCCGGCGGGGGCTCGCTGCACAACATGATGTCGGCGCACGGTCCGGACCGGGAGACCTTCGACCGGGCGAGCGCGGCGGAGCTGAAGCCGCAGAAGATCGACGACGGACTGGCCTTCATGTTCGAGACCCGCTGGCCGGTCACCGCGACCGGGCAGGCGGCGGTGGCGGACCATCTGCAGCAGGGCTACGACGACGTGTGGCAGGGTCTGAGCAGCAACTTCAGGCCATGACGGACCCCGCCCGAGCCGGCGACGACGCATGCAGGAGAACCAGGTGCCGCAGCCCGCTTTGAACACCCCCGCGCCCCGGGACACCGCCTTCGCGCCCGACTCGCTGGTCCTGAACCGCAAACTGCCGCTGTGGTACCAGGTCTCGCAGTCGCTGCGCGCCTCGATACTGGGCCGCACACCGGACGCCACGCTGCGGCTGCCCACCGAGGAACAGCTCGCCGCGCACTACGGGGTCAGCGTCCTGACCATGCGCCAGGCGCTCAAGGAGCTGGAGACGGAGGGCCTGATCAGCCGGCACCGGCGGCGCGGCACGTTCATCGAGCCGCGCGCCCGCCGCGGCTCGCCGGTCCGGCTGCTCGGCTCGATCGACGCGATCGTGGCCCAGCAGTCGGGCGAGCGCAGCACCCTGCTCGACCACGGGCCGGTCCCCGTGCCGGGCGAGGTCGCTGAGTTCTTCCCGGACTGCGCCGAGGTCGTCGGCTACCGCAGGCTGCGGTGCGAGGAGGCGAGCGGCGAGCCGACCAACTGGGCGCAGAACTGGGTGCATCCGCAGGTGGCGGCGGGGCTGGACGCGGCCGACCTCGACCGCTGGCCGATGACCAAGGTGCTGCGCGACCGCGTCGGTGTCCCGATCTCCCGGATCACCGACACGGTCGAGGCCCGGCTCGCCGACCCGGCCACCGCCGAACTGCTCGACGTCCCGCTGCTGAGCCCGATCCTGTACTACACGGGTGTCACCTACGACGAGAGCGGGCGGGTGGTCGACGTGGCGCAGATCCGCTACCGGGGCGACCGCTTCTCCTTCTCGGTCACGGTGGAGGCGCACTGACACCGTCCCACCGCGCCGAGGGGCGCCCTGCCGCCGGACGTGGCGCCGCCGTTACGATGCCGGGGAAGGCGGCGGACGGGGCCCGGTGGGCTACGGGGAGGACGACACGGTGGCAGCACCGGCAGCGGCCGGCTCCGGCGAGGACCCGCGCGCCCCGCTCCTCGACGACCTCATGCCTTGGTCGGTGCGGCCGCTGCGGACCGGGCGCCCCTGGGTGACCGCCCCGGACGCGGTGTCGCTGCGGGCCCGCTGGGACCGGCTGGTGCGGGCATCGGGCGAGGAGCGCGACCGGCTGTTCGCCCCCACCCGCTCCCGTACGCAGCACACCGCGGTGGCCGCCCTGCCCGGCCGCTCAGGCGCCACCGGCCGCTTCGCCCGCGAGTCCGGCCCCTGCCCGGAGCCGGTGCGCGTCCTGCACGGGCCGTACGACGAGCAGTGGCTGCTCCCCGACCACCGCCTGATCGACGCGGCGCGGCCCGAGCTGTGGCGGGTCGCCGACGGCCACCAGCTCTTCGTGGTCGAGCACAGCCGGGTGCCCCGGGACCCGGGCCCGGCCCTCTCGGTGACGACGCTGCTCCCCGACGGCCACTGCCCGGCGGGCCGCGCCGGCCGTGTCCGCCCGCTGTACCGCCGCCCCGGCGGCCTCGAACCCAACCTGGCCCCGGGCCTGCTCGACCTGTTGCGCGCCCGCCACGGGGACACCGTCACCGCCGGTTCGGCGCTCGCCTGGATCCTGGCGGCGGCCCGCCCCTCCCCCGCCGGCTGCGTGGTCCCGCTGCCCGCCGACACCGCGCACTGGACGTCGGGGGTCGAGCTGGGCCGGGAGCTGCTGCGGCTCCAGCTGCGCGGGGCGCGCGGTGCGGAGCGGCCCCGGCTGCCCGGCGGGCAGCGCCCGTACGTCCGGGCCGCCGTGCCGCCGGACCCGGCGCCGCTGTCCTACGACGCCGACGAGCGGGTGCTGAGCCTCGGTACGGGGCGCGTCTCGCCGGTGCCCGCCGGGGCGTGGGAGTTCCGGGTGAGCGGCGTGCGCCTGCTGGAGCTGTGGTTCGGACACCGTGCGGCCGCTGCCGGGGCGGCGGGGCCGGAGGCGGCCGGCCTGGAGGCGATGGGCCCGCGCGTCTGGCCGCAGGAGTGGACCTCGGAGCTGCTGGAGCTGATCACGCTGCTGGCCCTCCTCGCCGAGCTGCGTCCCCGGCAGGAGGAGCTGGCCGACGCGCTGGCGTCCGGCCCGGGGATCGGCGCGGATGAGCTGCGTACGGCGGGCGTGCTGCCGGTGCCGGACGCCGCCCGGCGCCCCGCCTCCGTACTGGATCACCGGGAGGAGGGCCCGGACGGGCAGTTCGCGCTGCTGTGACGCCGGGTGTCACAGCGGGGACAGGTCCTGGTCGGGCAGGGCGACCGGCCGGTCCAGGGTGCCCAGCAGGCAGATGAAGCTGGACTCCAGGAACGCGCCGAGTTCCGCGAGGGCGTCCGGTTCGTCCAGCGGCCAGCTGGTGACGGCCTCCTCGGCGAAGGCCATCCAGGCGCGGGTGGCGACGGACAGCCGGGGCGAGTGGGGCATCCCGAGCCGCCGCTGCCCCTCCTCCACCCGGCGGGCGAGCGTGGAGCGAGTCGCTTCGACGATGTCCTCGACGGCGGGATGGCTGCCGGCGGCGCCCCGGACGAGGGCGAGATAGACCCTGCGGTGCTCGGTCACGTACGCCACGAAACCGGCGATGAACGACCGCAGCCAGGCTACGGGCTCCAGCGAGGCGTCCGGCTCGGTGGCGGCGGCGAAATCGTCGCACTCGCTGCGCACCACGGAGCGGTAGAAGTCGCGTTTGGAATCGAAATAGTGGAAAAGCAGGCCCCGCGATATACCGGCGCGGCGGGCCACGTCATCGGTGGAGAGCTCGTCCAGGGAGCGATCTACCAGCATGTCCACGCCAATCGCTACCAATTGCGCCCTCCGCTCGTCGGGGCTCAGGCGGGCGGCTCGCTTCTCGGGCATGCCGACAGTGTAGAAGTATTTCGGCACCGAATTACCTCTCCACCCATGTCACCCCGCTCACACACGGTGCGTGACCGGGTCCGGACATGGCGACGCGCCACTGCCGGCTCCGGGGATGACGGGAGAGCGGGCAGCAGCGCGATGCGATATCCGGGGCCGCGGTCGGGTCAGCGGCGGCTGCCGAAGAGCGAACGACGCAGTCGGCGCAGTGGCGCGAAGAGCGAGACCCGCGCACTTCTGCTGCGGCGGCTGTGCGCGGCGTCGCGCGAGGTGAGCTCGCGCATCAGCAGCGTCGCTTCCGCGGACTCGCGCTGCGGGACGACGGGACCGCCCAACACCGCGAGATGGCGGTCGAGGCGCGAACTCGTCGCGCTGCTCCCGCATGTAATGGCAGGCACGCGCGCCCTGCTGCGCACCGTTATCTGTTCCATGTCACTCCCCACCCGTACGAGGGCACTCGGCCCGGGGCAGGTTAACCCTATCGCCCCGCGCCGGCACTCGTGTATCCCGGGCACAGGATTACGCACACACATACGGAGATTGACGACCCGTCGGCGAATGCGCCCGATTCCGGGGCGAGTTGGCCACCCTGCGGAAGGCGCGCCCCTTCCGGGGCGCACCCGCGGTCAGTCGAGCGCGTTGAGCACGGGCAGGTAGCCGCCGGACTGCCCGGCGGCGAGGGGGTGGTAGGACTCGCCGATGTTGAGCCAGTTCAGGCTGTGCAGCCAGGCGCTTCCCGAGCAGATCTCGTGCCCGGTGAACTTGGCGGCGACGTCACCGAAGCTGAAGCCGTGGTCGGCGGCGCGCTTGGCGGTGGCGGCGTTGAGGTAGTCGGCGGCGCCGTTGATGGCGGTGCGCACCTTGTCGCTCAGACCGACGATGCAGCTGCCGCCGATCTTGTAGAAGCGCGGGTAGCCGAGGACGACGACATGGGCCGAAGGGGCCTTGGCGCTGATCGCGTTGTACACGGAGTCGAGCCGCCCCGGCAGGGTGGTGTCCACGAAGCTGCGGGCGGTGGCGATCCGGTTGAGGCAGGTGGCCTCCGACTGGAGGACACAGGTCGTCATGACGTCGGCGAAGCCCGCGTCGTTGCCGCCGATGGAGATCGAGACGAGGTCGGTCGAGGCGTTCAGCGGCCCGAGCTGCTTGGCGGTGACATCGCTGGTGATCGCCCCGGAGCAGGCGGTGAAGGCGAAGGAGGAGGGCGAGTTGGCGGCCGCCCACAGGGAGGGATAGGCCAGCGTGCTGCGCTTGCAGTCCCCGCTGGAACTGATGTAGCTGCCGGAGCCGACGCCCGAGGAGTACGAGTCCCCGAGAGCGACGTAGTCGACGGACGGCGCGGCGCTCGCGGTGGCGGCCCCGGTCAGGGCGATGACAGCACCGAGCAGGAGCGAGGACGAGAACGCCACAAGTCTGGACAATTTCACGGAATCTCCCTTGGACCGACCGGCAGGATCTCTGCCTACTCAGTGGTAGCAGTGCGGACGCCATTTCCGGAAGTGTTCATGCCAAGTCGAACGGATGAGCTTTTACCGAGAGGCGCATGACGGCACGTCAGCCACCACCTGGCACAACACCCCGAACCACGCGAAGGTCACGAAACACGGGTGCGCCGCATGGCCCGGTGCCGGATCATGGGCGTCATGTCCGACAACCCCGAGACCGCGCTGCCGATCCGGCTCAACGTCGACGACAGCGACTCCCCGTCCGACGTCGTCGACGCCCTGTTCCTCGGCCGCTTCGCGACGGGCGAGCAGCCGCACTCGCACAGCACCTCCCTCGACCGGGTCAGGGCGGGCGCCACCATGCTTCCCCCGGCCGCGAAGGTGCTGCGTTCCGCCCGCGACGACGACCGCAGCGCGACGCTCGCCGAGGGCGACGGCTGGACCCTGCTCGTCTCGCGCTGGAACCGGGGCGCCGACGTCACGGTCACGGCGACCGGCCCCGAACTGGCCGAGAGGATCTTCAAGGAGGCCACGGACGGCGTCGTCGACGAGCCGGAACCGCAGCCGGACAACGTGACGATGGGCTTCTGGTACGTCTCACCGCGCCGCGGCCCGTACCGCACGACCCGCCGGATCGCGGCCGGTTCCTGGGACGAGGTCCGCCCCAACTACACCGCCCCGGTGGCCGGGGCGATGGACCGGCTGATGAAGGTCACCCCGGACGACATCGCCGGCCGCCTGCTCCTGCTGCACGGCCCGCCCGGCACCGGCAAGACCTCCGCCCTGCGCACCCTGGCCAGGTCCTGGCGGGACTGGTGCCAGGTGGACTGCGTCCTCGACCCCGAGCGCCTGTTCAACGACGTCGGCTATCTGATGGACATCGCGATCGGCGAGGACGACGGCAACGCGAAGGGCCGCTGGCGGCTGCTGCTCCTGGAGGACTGCGACGAACTGATCCGCGGCGAGGCCCGCCACACGGCCGGCCAGGCCCTGTCCCGTCTGCTGAACCTGACGGACGGTCTGCTCGGCCAGGGCCGCAACGTCCTGGTCGGCGTGACCACCAACGAGGACCTGGAGCGCCTCCACCCCGCCGTCGTCCGCCCCGGCCGCTGCCTCGCCCGCATCGAGGTGGGCCCCCTGACCCGCCAGGAGTCACTGGCCTGGCTCGGCACCGAGGAGGGCCTCCCCCGCGACGGCGCGACCCTGGCCGAGCTCTACGCCCTGCGCCGCGGCACCCGCCCCGCCTCGGTCCCGAAGCAGGACTCGGGGGCGGACGCGGGGCTGTACCTCTGAGGGACCGGGCCCGCCTCAGCCCGGGTACACCGCCCGCACCGCGTCCTCGGCCAGTTCCAGGGCGCGGGCGCGGGACAGGCCCAGGCGCCGGGCGTGTTCCGCGTAGTCGCGGGCCGCGGCGGCGGCGTTGCGGTCGGCGGTGTCGCCCGCGGCGGCGATGAACGTGCCGTTGCGGCCGCGGGTCTCGATGACGCCGTCCGCCTCCAGCGCGCGGTAGGCCTTGGCGACCGTGTTGGCGGCCAGGCCCAGCTCCTCGGCGAAGCCGCGTACGGTCGGGAGCCGGTAGCCGACCGGCAGCGCGCCGGAGCGGGCCTGTTCGGAGATCTGCGCGCGCAGCTGCTCGTACGGGGCGGTGCCGGAGTCCTGGTCCACAGTGATTCTCGAAGTCACGGAACGATTGTCCCCCACGCGCCCCCGGCCCGCGGAAAATGGGAGGCGGCCGGGCCCGACGCGTGGATACGGTCCGGGCCATGACTGTCATCGTGCGCGACTTCCGGCCCGAGGACGCCGAGGGCTGGGTGCGGGTGCGGCGCGCGGCCCTCCCGTACATGATCACCACGCCGGAGCAGGTCGTCTTCGAGCTGGCCGGCTCGCCTCCCGGGCGGCGCTACCGGCTGCTGGTCGCGGAGGAGGACGGCGAGGTCATCGGGACGGCACAGGTGGGTCTCGCCCACGAGAGCCCCGAACCCGGGCAGGCGTTCTGCAATCCGTACACGCATCCGGAGCGCACCGGCCGGGGCGCGGGTGCGCTGCTGCTGCGCACCGCCGAGGAGTATCTGGCCCTGGCCGGTGCGACCTCGGTCTACACCTGGGTCCTGGACACGCCCGGCAACCGGGCGTTCGCCGGGAAGCGCGGCTACGCGCCGCGCCGTTCGGCGCACTTCCTCCATCTCGACCTGACGGACGGCCCACTGCCGCCCCGTCAGGAACTGCCGCCCGGCATCGAGCTGCGGACCGCCGCCGACTTCGCGGACGACCCGCGCCCGCTGTTCGAGATGGACGCCGAGGCCACCGAGGACGAGCCCAGCGACACACCGGCCCAACTGGCGGACTACGAGGAATGGCTCGCCCGGACCTGGCGCGACCCCTGCCTCGACCACCGCCTCACCTCGGTCGTGGTGGCCGACGGTGAGGTGGCGGCCTTCAGCGCCGCGCGGACGGACGGCGCCGGCCGCTACTGGTCGGGGATGACCGGCACCCGGCGCGCCCACCGCAACCGCGGCCTCGCCAAGCTCGCGAAGAACGACTCGCTGCACCGGGCGCGGGCCACCGGGTACACCGACGCCTACACCGGCAACGACGCCGAGAACGGTCCGATGCTGGCGGTCAACGGCTGGTTCGGCTACGAGATCTGTGCCACGGAGGTACGCCATGTCCGTAGGTTCGGCTGACGCCGGTCTGACGATCGTCCTGGTCAAGGCGGGAAAGACCAAGATCAGGTATCCGGCGGCCCTGGTCGCCGACGACGGTGTCCGGGTGACCGTGCGGGCGCCCTGGGCCGCTCCGGGCACACGCGACTTCGGCTTCGTGCGCTTCGAACCCGGCGACGTCTTCACCGAGCACTACTGGCGTGACGCCTGGTTCGCGGTGAAGGAGGTCCGCACGGGCTCGGGCGAACTCAAGGGCTGGTACTGCGATGTGACCCGCCCGGCCGCGGTCCGGGACGGCGAGCTGGTCGTAGAGGACCTGGACCTCGACCTGTGGGTGTCCGCCGACCGCGCGCAGGTCCTGCGGCTGGACGAGGACGAGTTCGAGGAGAGCGGGCTGGCCGGGCGCGACCCGGAGGCGGCGAAGGCCGCGGTGGCGGCGTTGGACGGGCTGGAACGGCTCGCGCGGACGGAGGAGGGGTTCGCCGCCCTGCTGGGCTGAGCCCCGCCCCTCCCCGGACCGCTCCCCCTCAGCGCACCACCAGCTCCACCTCGTACCCCGCCGCGTCCTCCAGATAGGCGGCCACGCATCCTTCGCCGCCCGCGTGCGGATGGCGGTCGGCGAAGAGCAGCCGCCAGCCGTGGTCCGGGGCCCGGGCCACCAGCGTGTCCAGGGTGGCCCGGTCCTCGACATGGAAGGCCAGGTGGTTGAGGCCGGGACGCTTCCGCTCGTGCGCTCCGGCGGCCAGGGCGGGCGACTGCTCGACCACCACGTAACTGTCGCCGCGCCGCCAGCTGCGCCCGTGCGTCCACCGCTGGTACGGGACGTGGCCCAGCTCGCCCAGGAGCCACTCCCAGCCGGGCGTGGCCGCCGCCAGGTCGGGCACCCACAGCTCGATGTGGTGGAGCAGCCCGGTGCGGGTCCCGCCGGGCGGCAACGCGACGGCGCGGCGCTCCCCCTCCGGTTCGAACGCGACCGTGTCGCCGTCCTCGTGCCAGTGGATCAGGAAGCGCTCGCCCGCCCGGTAGCCGTCGAGGCCCGCGCGGCAGTACGCGACCATGTCGTCGGGAAGGTCGTCCAGCGGGTACCAGGCCAGCTCGGAGCACTTGTCCGGTTCGCGGTTGTACGGGGGCCTGGTCCGGTCGTACGCCGCTTCGAAGAACCACCCCGTCCGGGGGCTGCCGCCCGGGGCCCGGTGCTGCATGACCAGCGCCATGCGCAGCTCCTCCGGGTCGAGGACGAGACCGATCTCCTCGGCCGCCTCCCGGACCACCGCCTGCCGCACGTCCTCGCCGTCCTCCACGTGCCCGGACGGGGCGTGCAGCAGGCCGTCGGCGTATCCCGTGCCGGCCCGGCGGGCGAGCAGCACGTCGGAGCCGCGACGGAGGATCAGGTGCACGTCCACGACCTCGGTGTGCCGGTGCGGCCGGCGCGCGCGGGCCACCAGGGCGTACCGCTCGTCGTCGACCTCCTTGCCCCACAGATCGCGGTCGTCGGACAGCCGTTCGTGGTGGACGCGCTCGGTGAGCGGGGCGAGCAGCGTGGTGAGGTACCCGGCGGACAGGCCGTCCCCGTTCCACACCCCCTCCACCAGCACCAGCCTTCCGCCGGGGCGCAGCAGCCCCGCCCAGTGGCGCAGGGCGGCCGCCGGGTCGGGCAGCAGCCACACCACGTGCCGGGCGAGGATCACGTCGAATCTCCGGTCGCCGACGGGGGGCCGGGCCGCGTCCCCGACGAGCACATCGGCGTCCGTGCCGGCCAGCTTGGCGCGGGCGCGCTCCGCCATGCGCGGCGAGCTGTCGACGGCGGTGAGCCGGTGTCCCCGGCCGGCCGCGAGCAGGGACAGGCTCCCCGTACCGCAGCCCAGGTCGAGCACGTCGCAGGTCTCGGTGGGCAGCCAGCTCTTCAGCCGCCGCGCCCAGGCGTCGCGGACCACCGGGTCGAGCAGGCCGTGGTCTGCCTCCTCGTCGAACGAGGCGGCGGCGGAATCCCAGTCGGTCGTCGTCATGGTCCGATCGTGCCAGCCGCCACTGACAACGCCCGCTCCGGCGGCCGACGCGCCCGGGGCCGGACAGCGCCCCGTCCCGCCGCCCGGCACGGACGCCGGGCGGCGGGACGGGGGTGGTACGGCCCCGGGCAGGCCCTAGCCGATGACCGAGAGGCAGGTGGTCGGGGTGGCGTGCGCCGGGTCCAGGGCGTTCGCCACCTCGTGGTAGGCGACGCGGTCGATCGTCCCGATCGCCACGTGCTCGGACAGGTCGACCGGGCACAGGTCCTGGAGCAGGACGTTGCGCACGTCCGGCCCGTCCAGGAACTGCGTCCGGTACGGGGTCACGACCTCGTCGTACCGGGTCGCTATGACGGTGTAGTGCACTCCGGGGACGGTGTCCGGCAGGGAGTTGAGCTTGGTGATGAAGGGCGATCCGGCCACCTGGTCGGCGAGTCCGGGCGTACCGGCGTTGAGCAGGTCACCGACGCCGGGGAAGTAGGGCAGGAGCTTGGTCAGGCCGAGCAGGGTGGTGCCGTGGTTGTCGGGCGCGAGCCCGATCATGGCGTTCACCTTGGCCGCCCCGCCGAGGAACTTCAGGTAGTAGTTGGGCATCATGCCGCCCTGCGAGTGGCCGACGATGTCCGCCTTGGCAGCGCCGGTCGAGGAGAGCACCTTGTCGACGAACGTGGCGAGCTGCTGCGCCGACTTGTCGATCGGGCCGAGGCCGTTGAAGAGCGGCACACCGGGGAGCCGGCCGTAGTCGAGGGAGTAGACGCAGTAGCCCCGGTTCACCAGGTAGGGGGCGAGGACCAGCCAGTTGTCGACCGAGTTCCCGAAGGTTCCGTGCACCAGGACGACGGGGCGGGGGTGTGCTGCGGAGGGCTTGCAGGAGTAGTCGTTCCAGCCGTGCGAGGTGGCGGCCGTCGCGGCGGTGGGGGTGGCCGCGGCAGCGGTGGCCGTGGGGGTGGCGACCGCTGCGACGGCGAGAAGCAGGGCGGCGAGCGTCCGGCGCGCGCGGGGGGAGCGCGGCGCGCGGGTCCAGGGCAGCATCGTGGGGTCTCCTTGCGGCTCAAGGGAGTTGCGACGTCTGTGCACCCTGCGGCCCGGACCACAAGTACTGCGCGTTCTGCGTGCTCATGCCAAATTACGCACGAGTAGGGTTTCCTGGGAAGTTACGCGTCGGTAAAAAGTGCGCGGGATCGGCCGGAGCGCCGTCCGGACCCCGGGCACGCCGCGCCTCGTGGCCGGCCGCGAGCCGTCCCCGGCCTTCGCGCACGCGGTCGGGCCGCGAGCCGTCCCGGCACGACCGCGTGCGCGGGGGCCGGGGTCAGGCCGCGAGCCGTCCCGGCATGACGGCGTGCGCGGGGGCCGGGGTGGTCAGGCCGCGAGTCGTCCCGGCACGACCGCGTACACGGGGGCCGGGGTCAGGCCGCGAGCCGTCCCGGCATGACGGCCCGGGGCCCGAACCTCTCCCGCAGCCGGTCCGCGACCGCCTCGATCCGCCGCGCCCGCTCGTCCACCGGGTCGAAGGTCAGCTGGTGGGCGGCCCGCCCGGCATCGCCGAGTCCCTCGGCGCGCAGCCCGATCCCCCGCACCCGGGCCCGTTGCAGGGCGAACGAGTCATGGACGCGGTACGCCAGCGCGGTGAGCTCCGCGGAGTGTGCGGTGGGCTCGCGCAGGGTACGGCTGCGGGTCAGCGTCGAGTAGCCGGTGCGGTCGGCGTAGCGCACGGAGACCGCGAGCGAACGGCACACCTGGCCCTCGCCGCGCATCCTCGCCCCCAGCTCCTCGGTGAGCGACATGAGCGCGCGGCGCTGCCGTTCCCGGTCCAGCTCGTCGCGCGGGAAGGTCCGTTCGGCGGCGACCGAGCGGGCGGCGGCGTTCGGCACGACCGCGGTGCGGTCGATGCCGCGCGCCCGTTCCCACAGGTCGCGCCCGGTCCGCGCCCCGGTGATCCGTTGCAGGGTGCCGAGCGGGGCGGCCGCGATCCGGCCGACGGAGTCGAGCCCGTATCCACACAGGGTGCGGGCCGTCGCCGTCCCTACGCCGTCCAGCGCGGCGGCCGGCCGGTCCGCCAGGAAGGCGGCGGCCCCGCCCGCGGGCACCACGAAGGTGGTCCCTGGCGCGGCCTGCCGCAGCGCCATCCGGGCCAGCATCGGATTCCGGGCGGCCCCGATCGCGCAGTCCACCCCGTACAGGGCCAGGGCGCGGACCCGGATCACGGAGGCGAGGCCCTTCGCGTCCCGCCCGAAGTAGCGCAGCGCGCCCCGCACATCGACGAGCGCGCCGTCGGGCGGCACCGCCTCGACGACCGGGGTGAACGAACCGAGCAGGGCGAGCAGCCCCGCGTAGCCGGCGGCGTCCGGGGGCCCACCGGCGACCCGCCGGAACCGCAGACAGAGAATCCCGGGCTGCTCACCGGCCAGGAGCACCCCGGATTCCGCTCCGGCCCCGCGTACCTCGGACAACTCGTCAGCCACAAGCGCCTCGGGCACCTCACCGGCCCCACGTACCCCGGGCATCTCGCCGGCCCCACGCATCCCGGACACATCGTCAGCCGCAAGTGCCTCGGGTACATCGCCGACCACAAGCACCTCGGGCACCTCAGGCACCTCAGGCACCGCAAGCGCCTCAGGCATCTCACCGGCCCCGCGTACCTCGTCACCCCCACGCAGCTCGTTCATCCCGCACTCCCCGGGCTCTGGTGCCAGAGTTTCCTTCCGGTGGGCAGCCCTTCGCCGGGCGGCCGGAGGTCGGCCCACGGGTTCATCTCGTAGCCGGTGGGCATCCGGATGCGGCGTCCGTCGTCACCGGCCGGCGCCGGGGCCTCCCCGGACCCGGACCCGGGCTCGGACCCAGGCTCCGGCTCCGGCTCCGGCACCCGCGCCAGCCGGGCCGCGACCGCGTCGAGCCCGCCGGTACGCCGCAGCTCGGCCAGCTCCGCCAGGTTCCAGGCGGCCGCGCCGACCACGCTCAGGCTCCGCGCCCCGCGCCGCTGCACCACCCCGCGCACCAGCAGCAGCCAGGAGTGGAAGACGGTGTGCGCGCAGGCGGCGTGGCTGTCGTCGAAGAAGGCGAGGTCGACCAGGCCCGTACCGTCGTCCAGGGTGGTGAAGACGACCCGGCGGCCGGAGCGGATCGGCGGGGTCTGGGTCGCCGCCTTGGCGCCCGCGACCAGCACGGTCTCCCCGTGCCGCGCCTCGCGCAGCTGCTTGGCCGAGACCGCGCCGAGCTCCTTGAGGAAGGCGTGGTGATCGCTCATCAGGTGGCGCGAGACATCCATGCTCAGCACGCCCAGCTCGGCGCTGAGCCGTTCCGCCTCGTTGAGGTCGGGCAGGCCGACGGACGCGGTGCGGTGGCCGCCGCCGAGCGGGAGCTGAGCGCCGCCGCCGCCGGAACCCGCGCCCCGCTGGGCGCGGTGCAGTTCGGACAGGTGCAGCAGCAGGTCGCGCCGGTTGGCCCCGAACGCGTCCAACGCGCCGACCTGGGCCAGCCGTTCGGCGGCCGGCCTGCCGGGACGGGCCCGCTGCCAGAAGTCCAGCAGCGAGCTGTAGGGCTGTCCGGCCTCGATCCGGTCGACCTCGGCCGCGCTGATCCCGTGGACGTCCGAGAGCGCCAGCCGCAGCCCCCAGCGCTCCCCCATCTCCCCCTCATCGGACACCAGTTCGATTTGGTGGGTGGCCGCCGACCGGTTGACGTCCAGCGGCAGCACCGGCACCCCGCGCCGCCGCGCGTCGGCGAGCAGCAGCCGCTTGGGGTACATCCCCGGGTCATGGGTGAGCAGACCGGCGTAGAAGGCCGCCGGGTGGTGCGCCTTCAGCCAGGCCGACTGGTACGTGGGCACCGCGAAGGCCACCGCGTGCGCCTTGCAGAAGCCGTAGCTGCCGAACGCCTCGATGATCTCCCAGGCACGGGCGATCACCTCCGCGCCGTACTCGCGCGCCGCCGCGTGCTGGGCGAACCAGATCCTGATCCGGCCCTGCGACTCGGGGTCGGAGAGCCCGCGCCTGACCCGGTCGGCCTCGTCCCGGCCGCAGCCGGTCATGATGTCGACGATCTCAATGATCTGCTCGTGGAAGACCACCACGCCGTACGTCTCGCGCAGCGGCCCCTCCAGGTCGGGGTGCGGATAGCGGACCGGCGCCCGGCCGTGCCGGGCCTCGATGAACGGGCGGACCATGTCGGCGGAGACGGGGCCCGGCCGGAACAGCGATATGTCGACCACCAGATCGTGGAAGTCCTCCGGCTGGAGCCTGCCGACCAGGTCGCGCTGGCCGGGCGACTCGATCTGGAAGCAGCCCAGCGTCTCGGCCGTCCTGATCAGCCGGTACGTCTCCGGGTCGCCCGGCTCCACACCGTCCAGGTCGATCTCCCGGCCCGAGGCCCGCTTCACCTCCGTGACCGCGTGCGCCATCGCCGACTGCATCCGTACGCCCAGCACGTCGAGCTTGAGCAGCCCGAGGTGCTCCACGTCCTCCTTGTCGAACTGGGACATCGGGAGGCCCTCGCCGCTGGTGGGCATGACGGGGGTACGCCGCAGCAGCGAGGCGTCCGAGAGGAGGACCCCGCACGGGTGCATGGCGATGCCGCGCGGCAGGGCGTCCAGCGCCTCCACCAGCTCCCACAGCCGCCCGTACTTCTCCTTGGTCCTGGCCACCTCGCGCAGTTCGGGCAGTTCCTCCATGGCCGCGCGGGCGTCGCGGGCCCGGATGTGCGGGAACGCCTTGGCGAGCCGGTCGGTCTCGGCCGGGTTCATGGAGAGCGCGGCGCCGACGTCGCGGATGGCGTGGCGCACCCGGTAGGTCTCGGGCATGGCGACGGTGGCGACCCGTTCGGCGCCGAAGCGGCCGATGATCGCGCGGTAGACGTCGAGGCGGCGGGCCGACTCGACGTCGATGTCGATGTCGGGCAGCACGAAGCGGCGCTTGGACAGGAAGCGCTCCATCAGCAGCCCGTGCTCGACCGGGTCGGCGTGGGCGATGCCCAAGAGGTGGTTGACCAGCGAACCGGCGCCGGAGCCGCGGGCGGCCACCCGCACCTTCATCTCCCGTACGTCGTCCACGACCCGGGCGACGGTGAGGAAGTACGAGGCGAAGCCGTGGTGGGCGATGATGTCCAGCTCGCGGTGCATCCGGTCCCAGTACTCCGGCCTGCGGTCGTAGCCGTGCAGGACCATGCCGGCGGCGGCGCGGGAGGCCAGCACCCGCTGGGCGGTGCGCCGGTCCGCGCCGACGAGGCGGGGTTCGGGGAAGCGGACGGAGCCGAGGCCGATGTCGCCCCCGGGCTCGACCACGCAGGCCTCGGCGGTGTGCCGGGTCTCCGCGAGCAGCCGCGCCCCGGCGTCCGGGCCGAGTCCGGCGGCCATGGTGATCCGCTCGGCGTTCTCCGCCATCGCGCGGGCGCCCTTGAGCCAGCGCTCACCGCTGTCGAGCGGGGCGCGGCGCGGGTCCACGGGGACGAGCCCGCGGGCGGAGTCGAGCACGTCGGCGACCGGGCCCTGGCCCTCGTCGGCGTACCGGACGGCGTTGGTCAGCACGGCCCGTACGCCCTGCTCGGCGGCGAGGCCGACGGTACGGGCGGCGAGCCGCAGCGAACCGGGGCCGGTGCCGGTCCTGCCGTGGTCGACGGCTTCGAGCCGCAGGTCGTCGCCGTACAGCTCCCGCCAGGGGGCGAGGAGGGCGGCGGCCAGGTCGGGGCGGCCCGCCGAGAGCGCCCTGCCCACGTCGGACGCGGGGCCGAGCAGCACGGTGAGCCCTTCGGCGGGCAGCGCGAGCCGTTCGACCAGGGGCCGGCCGCCTTCGGGGACGGCGGCGTGGGCGGCGGTGACCAGACGGCACAGCTCGGCCCAGCCCTGTGCGCCGTCGCGGGCGAGGAAGGTGACCCGGGGTGCGGATTCATCGACAAAGGCACCCCCGCGGGCCGGGGTCCGGGGCCGGTCCCGCCGCGTACGCCCGTCCCCTGCCGCGGGGCCCACCGCGAGGTCCACCCCGAACAGCGGGCGGACCCCTTCCCGCTCGCAGGCACGGGCGAACCGGACCGCGCCCGCCAGGGTGTCGCGGTCGGTGAGCGCGAGGGCGCCCATCCCCCGTTCGGCGGCGCGCTCCGCGAGCCGCTCCGGGTGCGAGGCCCCGTACCGCAGGGAGAACCCGGAGACGGTATGCAGATGCGTGAACCCTGGCACCTGCACCTCCTGAGCCGATCCGTACGCGCTGGCCACCCCCTCGCTCTCCACCATAAACCAAGTTTCGAACATTCGTACGATACCCGGTGTGCGGGCACTTCCCCCTTCAACCGTTCAGCCCCGCCCCGACTGCGTGGGCGGCGGGCAGCCCGGACCGTGGGGGCATGACTTTCGCTGACGAGGTGAGAAGAGCCGTCACTCCCCGGGCCGCACTGCTGGTCATCGGGGTGCTGGCGCTCCAGCTGCTGTTCATCGCGTCCTACATCGGGGCGCTCCACAGCCCGAAGGCGAAGGACGTCCCCTTCGGCGTCGTCGCCCCCCAGCAGATGTCCGCCCGCCTCGTCACCGAACTGAACGGCCTCCCCGGCGGCCCGCTCGACCCCCGCGCACTCGCCGACGCCGCCACCGCCCGCCGGCAGATCCTCGACCGCGAGATCGACGGCGCCCTGATCGTCGACCCCAGGAGCACCAAGGACACCGTGCTGGTCGCCTCCGGTGGGGGCACCGTCCTGGCCAACTCCCTGACGAAGATCATCAAGGAGGCCGAGCTCAGCCAGGGGCGCACCGCGGGCGCCGTGGACGTGGCCCCGGCCTCACGCCGGGACTTCGACGGGCTGTCCTCGTTCTACCTGGCCGTGGGCTGGTGCGTCGGCGGCTACCTCTGCGCCTCGATCCTCGCGATCAGCGCGGGCAGCCGCCCCGCCAACCGTCAGCGCGCACTCATCCGGACCGGGGTCATGGCCCTGTACTCGATCGCGGGCGGCATCGGCGGCGCCGTCATCATCGGCCCGATCCTCAACGCCCTGCCCGGAAGCTTCTGGGGGATGTCGGGCCTGGGCGCGCTGACCGTCTTCGCGGTCGGCATGATCACGCTCGCTCTGGAGGCGCTCACCGGCATCGTCGGCATCGGCCTGGCCGTGCTGATCGTGGTCATCGCGGGCAACCCGAGCGCGGGCGGCGCCTTCCCGCTGCCCATGCTCCCGGACTTCTGGCGCGCGATCGGCCCCGCCCTGCCCCCGGGCGCCTCGACCTGGACGGCGCGCTCGATCGCGTACTTCAGGGGCAACGCCGTGACCGGCCCGCTGCTGGTGCTGTCCGCCTGGGCGGTGGTGGGCACGATCGGCACCATGCTCCTGGCCCTGCGGAAGAAGCCGGAGACGGCGGACACCCCGGGGACGGGGGCCGGTCCGGCGGTGACGGGGCCGGGGACGGGGACGGGCGGCACCGGGTCGAGCCCGGCGTAGCGGCCCCCGCCGGGGGCCGCGCCTCGGCATCCGCCCGGCGGCCAGGGGAGGGAAGCCACGACCAGCGTCTCCCGGTCGTGTCGTTCCCCAGCCAGGAGACAGCCGCGTACGCGCACCAGGGGTTCGCCGAACCGAAGAAGGAACAGGCCCGCCGCCGGGGCGGCGGCGCGGCGGCTGACCCCTACAACAACCCCGCACAGCAGGGGGATCACACCTCTAGGCATGACAGGTACATGACGTCATGCTGGGGCGACCTCGTGTCACCCGCGAGGCGAAGGCAGGCAGGCCGGTCAGCGGCCGTGCCGACTTCCCCCCACCCCATGGAGGTTGCTCATGCGTCGCCGCGTCGCCATCCTGCTCGCCACCGTCGGCCTGTCGCTCCCGCTCGCCCTGCTGCCCGCCACGTCCGCATCGGCGGCGCCCGCGGACAAGCCCCAGGTCCTCAGTTCCTGGACGCAGACGAGCGCCGCCAGCTACAACGCGTGGAACTCCGCCCGCAACAACCAGGGCGCGTGGTCCGCGTACGGCTTCGACTGGTCGACGGACTACTGCAGCAGCTCGCCCGACAACCCGTTCGGCTTCCCCTTCCAGACGGCCTGCGCCCGCCACGACTTCGGCTACCGCAACTACAAGGCCGCCGGCACGTTCTCCGCCAACAAGGCACGCCTCGACAACGCCCTCTACTCGGACCTCAAGCGCGTGTGCGCCGCCTACTCCGGCGCCAAGCTGACCTCGTGCAACGCCACGGCCTGGACGTACTACCACGCGGTGGACATCTTCGGCGTCGCACCGGCCTCGGCGGGCGCCGGCAGAGCGGTCGCGGCCCGCTGACCGGCCCTCTTCCCCGGAGGCCGGGCCCGCCACCGACGGGCCCGGCCTCCGCGCACGTCACGCCGCGCCGCCCCGCCACAGGTCCCGCTGCCGCCGGGTCCACCGGGTGCCCCGGTGGCGGGGGCCCAGCACCCGCACCATGTCGTCGAACAGCCGCTCGTACGCCTGGGCCGCCCCGGCCCCGTCACCGGCCCGCGCCCGCGTGCCGGCCAGGGTCAGCCGGGTGAGCAGCACGACGTGGTGACCGGCGCCGCGCACCCGTACCCGCTCCGCGAGCAGCTGCTCGTACGCGTCCACGGCACCGGCCTCGTCCCCCTGGTTCCACCGCAGCCGGGCCAGTCTCAGCAGGGCGCCGAATCCGTCCGGCTCCTTGCGCAGGACCACCGCCTCCCGGACCGGCCCCTCCAGCTCGTCCCTCACCGGCAAGGGCGGCGTCCACCCCGGCCTCACCCGCCAGTAGGCCGAGTTGCGCCGCGCCCACGGGACGCGGGGGTGCTCCTCGCCCAGCGCCCGCGCCAGGTCCGGCAGCACCTGCTCGTACGCCCGGGCCGCCCCGGCCCCGTCACCGGCCTCGGCCCGCGTCCCCGCCAGGGCGAGCCGGGTGTCCAGGACGAGCGGATGATCCGCTCCCCAGGCCCGGGTCCGTGCCGCGACGAGTTGCCCGTACGTCTCCACGGCGGCGGCCGGCTGCCCGCTCCGCCTGCGCCGCAGGGCGGTGTGGCGGAGGGTGCGGGCCTCCCCCTCCTCCTCGCGCAGCAGCCGGTCCCGGTCCGTCATCAGCCGGTGCGGATGCCACTTCAGCTCCCTGCGGATGTCGCGGCTGTCGGCGATGACGCCCAGACCGATGCGGACCCATCGCCTCACTGTCCTGCCCATGTGCCCCCGTCCCCTCCCACGCGTGCATGGCCCCCGGCCGGAGCCGGGGGCCATGCGTCACCGTACGGAACGGTCAGCCGATCTGTGCGCCGAACGCCGCCAGCGCCTCCGGCACCGGCTGGAAGAACGTTTCGCCGCCCGACGAGCAGTCACCGCTGCCGCCCGAGGTCAGGCCGATCGCCGTGTCACCGGCGAAGAGCGAGCCGCCGCTGTCGCCGGGCTCGGCGCAGACCGTGGTCTGGATGAGCCCGTTGACGATGTCGCCGTTGCCGTAGTTGACCGTGGCGTCCAGGCCCGTCACCTCGCCGTCGTGGACCTGGGTGGTGGAGCCGCTGCGGGTCACCGTCATCCCGACGGTGGCCTCGCCCGCCTTGGTGATGGGCTGGGTGGAGCCGTTGTAGAGGTCGACCTCACTGGGGTGGGCCGTGTCCGAGGTGTACTTCACCAGGCCGAAGTCGTTGCCCGGGAAGTCCGAGCCGGCGTTCGTGCCGATCTCGGCGCCGCTCTGGGAGTCCGACCAGCTGGAGATCGCCTCGGTGCAGTGCCCGGCGGTCAGGAAGTACGGCTCGCCGTCCTTGACCACGTTGAAGCCGAGCGAGCAGCGCCCGCCGTTGCCCCAGATCGCGTCGCCGCCCGCGATGAACGGCTTGAACTCCCCGGCCGTCTTCTTGAGTTCGGCCTTGCCGCCCAGCGAGTCGACCACCGCGCCGAGCTTCTTCAGGTCGGCACCCTTGACCGTGCGGTCGGCGGTGACGACGACCTTGTTGCTGACCGGGTCGACGGCCCACGAGGTGCCGGGGATCGTCGCCTTGCCGGCCAGGGTCTGCCGGGCGGACTTCAGGTCGGCGAGCGAGTTCTGCACGATTCTGGCCGTGCCGCCCGCCTGCCGCACCCGCTCGGCGGCGGCCTCGTCGACCACGTTCATCACGAGGTGCTTGCTGCCGGCGTCGTAGTACGCGCCGGCCGCGCCGGTCCCCAGGTCCTTGCCCAGACCCGTGGCGAGCTTCCCGGCCGCGTCCGCGCTCAGCGTCCGCGCGGTGAACTGCGGCACCTGCTCACTGGCGTTGGCGCTCTGGAACGTCACGCCCGCCGCGACCAGGCCGACGACCGCCGAGCCGGCCAGCACTGCGCGCTTCCTCGATATGTGTCGATGCTTCAACTTCGACCTCCTGTGGGGGCCGCGCACAGATGATGTGGGGTCGTCCGTGCACGGAGGATGAAGCGCCCACTATGGTCAGCGCCCGGATGGGCACACAAGGCCGAATCCTGGACGCACACACGACAACACCGGTTCGGTCTCGCGGCGTTCACGTCCCCCGGGGCATGCCGTGACCGTTTCGTTCGTGTATGAACGGTGCGACCGCGCTCTCAGACGGCGAGCGGTTCCAGCTCGCGCCGGAACCGGCCCCCGTCACGAGCGGTCCGGGTCAGCGGATGCTCGTCGCCGAGTTGCCGGGACAGTTCGCCGGCTGTCTCCGCCCTGACCCGACGCGCCGCGTCCCCGCGCCCCAGCGCATCGAGGGTGACCGCCATGTTCGCCGTCATGGCGAGCGTCTCCGGGTGATGGACCCCCAGAACCTCCCGGAACTGCCCGGCCAATCGTTGTTCGGTCTCCAGCACCGGGTGCATGTCGCCCCCTCCGGCCGTGACGTTGGCCAGGTTCATCGTGCTGAACAGCGTGTGGGGGTGTTCCCGCCCGTACACCTCCTCCATCGCGGCAACCACGCGGATCAGCGTCCGTTGTGCCTCCTGCGCCGCAGCGGCTCCCGCGAGGTAGAGGCCCAGGTTGTTCAGCGCCGCCAGGGTGTACGGGTGCCTCTCGCCGTACAACCGGAGGTACTGACCGAGGACCTCCCGAGCGGTGTCCCCGGCCTCTGCCGCCCCACCCGCCGCGAACAGGTCGGCCGCCAGGTTGAGGTCGCAGGCCAGCGACTCCGGGTCGGCGGAGGTGTACTCGGCACGGTACCGGGCCCGGGTCGCCACCGTGAGCCGGCGCGCTTCCTCCAGCCTGCCCGCCCGGCGCAGCGAGACCGCCAGGCCCCTGGCCGCAACAAGTGCGCCCGGGAAGGACGGGCCGAGGATGGCCTCGTAGCTGTCGTACGTACGCCTGAGGAGGTCCGCCGAGTCCTCGAACCGCCCGATGTCCCGCAGATCACGGGCCAGGCTCACGGCCGAGGAGAGGCTGCGCGGGTGCTCCGGGCCCAGGACCTCGCGCTCTGTCGCCAGGGTGATCTCGTCGAGCTCCATGGCTTCCGCGTAACGGCCGCGCGTGCGGTAGATGTTGGCGAGGTGGAAGCAGAGGTGAAGGTACTCGACATCCCGCCGCCCCAGCGTCTCGCGCCAGAGCACACGCAGCTCCTCGCAGAGCATGGTGGCTGCCTTGAGGTCACCGCGCTTCCACAGATGGCGCACCCGGTCGATCATGAGCCTGCGGGCTTCGGGCTCCTTGCAGTTGCGGGCGTCGGACGGGCCCAGGTGCGGCCACAGCGTGGAATACAGCGGCCGGTTGGCGGGGATGTCGACCGGCTCGTCGTTATCGGGCCTGGCACCCGCCAGGATCCGATGGACGGTGTGCCGGGCGTCCTGCTGCTCCTCCTCGGTCATCCGGGCCCGGATGACGGCCCGGACGAGCCGGTGCACCCGGATGGAGTTGGAGACCTGGTCGACTTCGGCAAGGGCGAACCGGTCGATCTCCCTGATGACGCGGCCCAGCATCAGCTTCCCCCGGAGCGAGGCGTCGTACGGCTTCAGCGCCTCGATCGTCTCCTCGCCGTACAGGAGGTTCCCGGAGATCGGCTCGGGGCCGAAGAAGGCGCACAGCTGGAGGAGACGCATCGCGGCGGGCGAGCGCTCCTCAAGACGCCGGATGGAGATGTTCCAGGTCGCCGCGACCGGCTCGGGGTATCCGGCAGGCTGGTTGAGCGCCAGGACCTCCGGGGCCCGCCGAGCCGGCTGTTCCAGGTAGGTGTCGATCGGGGTGGCGGTCTCCGCGATGCACGCGGCCGCCTGCTCGACGGCGAGCGGCAGGTCGCCCACGGCGGCGGCCACCCGGTCCGCGTCCGCGTCGCTCAGACCCGGCGCCCGGCGCCGGAGGTGCTCGATGGACTCCTCGCGCGGGAAGACGTCGACGGGCACCGCGTCGCCGTGCTGGGACCAGGCCCGGTTGCGGGAGGTGACCAGGATGTGGCCGGGGCCGCCCTCGGGGAAGTAGCGCCTCAGCCGTTCAGGGTCGTCCGCGTTGTCGAAGACGAGCAGCCAGCGGTCCGAGGGCACCCCGTGGCGCAGCAGGTCGACGGCCTCCCGGGAGGCGGCAGCCATGTCGTCGCCGCTCCGGGCGCCAAGCCGGACGGCGAGTTCGGCGAGAGCGGCGACGACGGCGTCGGCCTGCTCGGACGATATCCACCAGACCAGGTCGTAGTCGGCCATGAAGCGGTGCGCGTACTCCAGGGCGACCTGGGTCTTGCCGACGCCACCAGGTCCGTACAGCGCCTGCGGCTGCGGCAGCACGACTGCCTTGCCGCCGCCGAGCCGGTCGCGCATCCGCTCCAGGGCCGGCGAGCGGCCGGTGAAACCTGGGTTGCGCGGCGGTGCGTTCCAGATCCGTGGGACGGTGCCGGGGAAGCGCGGGCCGGGCGAGACCGCGCCGGTGAGCGGCACGGGCCGGTCCAGGGCGCGTAACAGGGCGGCGATGGCGTGCACCTCGTCGAGCCGGAACAGGTCGACAGGGTCGTGGTCGGTGAAGGCCGCGGACAGCCGTACGTCCCCGACCCTGAGCGGCAGCAGACGACGCCGCCCACCGTCCGGGTTCTCGGCGACGGCCCGGCCCCAGAGGTCAGCCGCGTGTCGCGACCCGAGGTAGGCGCTGGAGAGCAGGAACACGGTCGTGACCGCGTTCTCGCTGGTGACGGCGGCCGTCTCCTGGGGGCCCCGCTCGACGGACGCGTCCTGGGGCACGACACGGAGGCCGGCCCGGGTGAGGACGGACTCGATCCAGTCGGCCCACATCCGGTTCTCCGGCACATAGCTCAGGATGAGAGTGGTGGGCGATGCGGGCCTGCGCCTGGTGAACGCGTCGCGGATGCGCAGTCGCGCCTCTTCCCCGACCGGGGGCATCGAGGTGATCTCCTGGCCGGTGATGACGGAGGTGAGCCGTTCGAAGGCGGAGAGGAGGGAGTTGCTGAGCCCCGCCTCGTCCGCGAAGGTGGCCAGCGTCTCTTCGTACGCGTAGTAGGGACGGTATGGGATCTCCACCGCGCCCCAGTAGCCGGTGAGTTCGTCACCCGACAGGTCGCGCGGTATCCGCTCGAACCTCAGCCGGGCCAGGGCCCGTCCGGCGTCCGCCTTCGCCTTCTCGCTCTCGTCGATCCGCATCGGGACGGGGAGAACGGAGATGGGGCGGCCGGTGTACTGCTCGGATATCTGCCGGGCGACCGAGGCCGCACCGTCGATGGACTGGTCGCTGAGGGTGAAGCAGTCGATGAGCACATCGGGCAGGTGGACGGTGCAGATGTCGGCGATGTCGCTGAGGCCGGTACGGCTGTCGATGAGGACGTAGTCGTAGTCGGCCTTCATGTCGTCGCGCAAAGCGTCGAAGAAGCAGCCGCCTCCGAGCCGGTCGTAGAAGTTGTCCCAGTCAAACGTGGAAACGGTCGCGGAGTACTCGCGGTTCTGCCGTCCGGCGGAGAGGAAGTCGAGCGCTCCTCCGTGCGGGAACTCCCAGCCGAGCGCCTCGGGGGTGAGCGAGACCGCGTGCGGCTGGATCCGCGCGTACTCCCGGTGCCATTCGTCGGCCCGTTGCGCGGGACTGGTCGCGGCCCAGGCGTAGTCGATGATCAGGTCGATGACGCCGGTGGTGGCCCCGAGCGTCGAGGGGCTGAGGAACGGATGGAAGAACCGGTGCAGTCCGGGCGCCTCCAAGTCCCAGTCGACGGCCAGTACCCGTTTGCCGTTGGCGGCCAGAATCCAGGCGATGTTGGCCAGGGCCATGGTGCGCCCCGTACCGCCCTTGTACGAGTAGAAGGTGACGATGCTCCCGTCACGACCGTCCGTCATCCGCGTCCTCCGCATCCGTCGAAGTCATGGCCCCTCCTGCATGAGTGCCCGCACCTGAGGCGTGAGGCGTGAGGCGCATGCGAGCACGTAGTTGACCGCGTCACGACTTCACCGATGTACTCCCCTGCATGCCGAGCACGCATGCCCAGGAGTCGGTCGACTCGCACCCTCTCCCGAATCAGTCCTTGACCACCGCGCACGACTACGTGGAGGGCAGGCTGGCGCAGTATCAGAAGTGGTATGACCGAAAGGCGGTCAAGACCAAGGCCATGCATCTGCGGATGCGCACACTGTCCGTCGTCGGAGGCGCCCTGGTTCCCGTTTTAGTCAACGTGGATCTACCGGCTTCGAAGCTCATCGCCACGGTGCTGAGTCTGATCGTCGTCGGCTCCGTTTCGCTGGAGAGCGTGTACCGCTATCGGGAGCAGTGGAAGAACTACCGGTCCACCGAGCAGCTCCTGGGGCACGAACGGATCTACTTCCAGACGAAGGTGGGCCCGTACGCCGGTCTCGCGGAGAACGAGGCGTTCACCACTCTGGTCGCCCGCGTCGAGAGCGCGATCGCCAACGAGAACTCGGCGACCTTGAACGTGCTGACTCTGGGCGGCCAGGTGAATGCCGATGTCCAGGCCGGCCAGATCCCCGGCGCCCGTCAGGACCTGCGCCCCGGCGGCGGATCACCCGTGGCGTGACGCGTCGCCCGTCTCGTCCGCGGGTCCGGACACCGGGACACGACGAAGCCGGCCCCCGGGCGTGGTCCGCCCGGGGGCCGGCTGGTGCCGAGCCGTGTCCGTACCGTGCCGGCCCGCCCGTACGCGACGGGCCGGCGCGGGTCCGGTCAGGCCGTCAGTACAGGCTGATGCCGTACTGGCTGAGCGCGCTCAGCGCGTTGGTGACCGGCTGGAAGAACGTCGTGCCGCCCGAGGAGCAGTTGCCGCTGCCGCCCGAGGTCAGACCGATCGCCTTGGAGCCGGAGTAGAGCGGACCGCCCGAGTCGCCGGGTTCGGCGCACACGTTGGTCTGGATCATGCCGTAGACGATATCGCCGCCGCCGTAGTTGACCGTGGCGTTGAGCCCGGTGACGGTGCCGCTGTGGATGCCGGTCGTGGAGCCACGGCGGGTGACGGACAGCCCGACGGTGGCGTTGGCCGCGCCGGTGATGTCGACGCTGCCCACCGTGCCCTCGTGGGAGACCGCGGCGTTGTCGTAGCGCACCAGCCCGTAGTCGTTGCCCGGGAAGCTGGAGACGACCGTCGGGCCGATGTAGGTGGTGTTCGAGGAGTTGGTGTACCAGGGGGGCTTGCCGTCGGTGCAGTGACCGGCGGTCAGGAAGTAGTACGTGCTGCCGCTGCGGACGTTGAACCCGAGGGAGCAGCGCCAGCCGGGTGCGTAGATGGCGTCACCGCCCGAGAGCAGCTTGCTGAACTTGCCGGGGGTGTGCTCGATGCGCAGGGCTCCGGCGTTGCTGCCCGCGGAGTCCTTGATCTGCTGGACCTCCGCCGCGGAGACCGTGCTGTCGACGGTGACCACGAGCTTGCCGGTCGCCGGGTCGGCACGCCAGGCGGTGCCGGCGACATCGGCGCCGAGGACGGCGTCGCCGGCCGCGGCGATCTGGTTGGCGCTGTACGTTCCGCTGGAACTGGCCTGCGCGGTGGGGACGGCCAGGGCGGCGACGGCCACGAGGCCCGCCGCGATGGCGATGGCCCTGCTCCGTCTCGCTATACCGCTGAGGGGGGTGGTGCGCTTGATCCTCACTGTCATTCCTCCCGAGGGGAATCGGGGGTCCGCCTGTGGGGTGGTCGGACCCGTGAGGCGCAGTCAGGTTCACAGCCATCCGTCCGCATTCCGAACATGCCGTGTCCCTGACAAGCGCTGCTCGGGAGTATTCAAGGCGTCAACTTCGCGCGCAAGGGCGTCTTTTGGCCTGAGCCCGGCGCGACAGGCACCGCCCGGCCCCCGCGGGCGAGACCCGCGGGGGCCGGGCGAGGACGGTGCCTCAGGCGTCGATCCGGTGGCGCTCCCCCGCCTCGACGGCGACCGGGAGGGTGTTGCCGGGCGGCGGGAAGGGGCAGATGAAGTGGTCCGCGAAGGCGCACGGCGGCAGCAGCGCGCGGTTGAGGTCGACGGTCACCGAGCCGTCCCCGGCCGGCGCGGCGGGCCGCAGGAACCGGAAGCGGTAGCTGCTGTTCCCGCTGGTGGCGTCGGCGAAGACCGCCCAGAGCGAGCCGTCGGGCTCCACCGCGACCCGGAGCGTGTGCCCGGCCCCGTCCAGCTCGAAGGCGATCTCCCCGGCGAGCCCGAGCCCGCGCTCCACACCGTCGGCGTTCTCGACCCGGACGGTGCGGGAGTCCGGGTACGGCCGGAAGGTCCCCGGCACCACCCAGCGGGCGTCGTACGGGGTCGCCCCGATCGCCCGGAACGCGCGCCGCGCCGCGGAGTCCGGGTCGAAGACCCGTACCGCCCACAGGCCCTCGCGGCTCAGGACGACCAGCCTGCGCCCCTCGTGCGCCACCCGGGACGTGTCGACCGGACCTCGGTCGGCGCCCAGCCGGACCCGGCCGGTGAAGGGCTTCCCGTCGACGGTCAGCCCGTCCTCGGGGGCGGCTTCCAGCACCGGGGCGCCGTCCTCCTCCCGCCATCGGCCCGGGACGGCCGGAATTCGCCCCTCCGGGTAATCGGCGAGCCAATGGGTGCCGGTGAGGGAGAGCGGCCCGTACGGCCCCGAGACCGTGGCGGTCCGCTCCTCGTGCCAGCGCTCCCAGTCCCGCGCCGCCTGCTGCTGTGCTTGCGTGCTCATGGATCAACCCTTCCACACCGGTTCGGCGAGACCGAGGTGCGACCGCAGCGTGGAACCGGTGTACGCCCGGCGGAAGACCCCCCGTTCCTGGAGGAGCGGGACGACCCGGTCGACGAAGTCGTCGAGGCCGCCGGGGGTGAGGTGCGGGACGAGGATGAAGCCGTCGGCGGCGCCGGCCGCCACGTACTCGGCCAGCAGGGCCGCGACCGTGGCCGGGCTGCCGATGAACGACTGGCGGCCGGTCGCCTCGATGACCGTCTGCCGGATGGAGAGCCCCTTCTCCTCGGACAGCGCGCGCCAGCGGGCCGCCACCGCGAGCGGGTCGCCCTGCCGGACCCGCCCCCGGACCAGCTCCGCGCCGGGGTCCGGATCGCTCGCGGGCAGCGGCCCGTCCGGGTCGTACGAGGACAGGTCGCGGCCCCAGACCTGCTCCAGGGCGGCGATCGCGTTCTGCGGGGAGACCTGCCGGCGGCGGATGTCGGCCGCGTGCTCCCGCGCGTCGGCGTCGGTGTCACCGAGGACGAAGGTGACGCCGGGCATGACCTTCAGCTCGTCGGGCGCCCGCCCGTGGGCCGCGAGCCGCCCCTTCACATCCGCGTAGAAGGCGCGGCCCGCGTCGAGGGTGCCGTGCCGGGTGAAGACGATGTCGGCGGCGGAGGCGGCGAACTCCCGGCCCTCAAAGGAGTCGCCGGCCTGGATGACGACGGGGTGGCCCTGCGGGGAGCGCGGGACGGTGAACTCGCCCTCGACGGTGAAGTGCCGGCCGCGGTGGGAGACGGGGCGCGGGGCGCCTTCGGGGGTCCAGGAGTCCCACAGCTCGCGGGCGGTCGCGACGAACTCGGCGGCGCGGGTGTAGGGGGTCCCCTCTGGTCGGGCGGAGCCGGGAGCCCGGGGGATACCGGCCCGGTCCAGATAGCCGCCGCGCCGGAAGTTCTCGCCGGTGAAGGCGTCGGAGGAGGTGACCGCGTTCCAGGCGGCCCGGCCTGCGCTGAGGTGGTCGAGGGTGGCGAGCCGGCGGGCCAGTTCGTAGGGCTCGTTGAAGGTGGTGTTGACGGTGGCGGCGAGACCGATCCGGTCGGTGACGGCCGCCAGCGCGGACAGCACGGTCAGGGACTCGGGTCTGCCGACCACGTCCAGATCGTGGATGCGCCCCTTGTGCTCGCGCAGCCGCAGCCCCTCGGCGAGGAAGAAGAAGTCGAACAGTCCCCGCTCGGCCGTGCGCGCGAGGTGTTCGAACGAGGAGAACTCGATCTGGCTGCCGGAGCGCGGGTCGGACCAGACGGTGGTGTTGTTCACGCCGGGGAAGTGCGCGGCGAGGTGCATCTGTTTCGGGGCGGCGGCCGTCATACCCGTTCCCCCGCGCGCGCGTACCGGTTGGCGGGGCGGGCCAGGCCCAGGTGCTCGCGCAGGGTGCCGCCCGGGTAGAAGGTCCGGAACAGGCTGCGGTGCTGGAGCAGGGCCACCGTGCCGTTGACGATCCGTTCGAGGTCGCGGGCGGGGGTGATCGGCGTGAGGTGGAAGCCGTCGACCGCGCCGGCCCGGTGCCACTGGGTGATCAGGTCGGCGAGGTCGACCGGACCGCCCCGGTAGTACGTGCCCCGGCCGGCCAGCGGCGGCCCGCTCGCCAGCCCGGGTTCGGGTGCCGTCTCGGCGTCGCCGAGGTCGACGGTGAGCGCGGCGAGCACCCGCAGCGCGTCGGGGGCCCGGCCGTGGGCCGCGGCACGGTGGCGCACGTCGTCGCGGATCGCGGCGGTCCGCTCGGGGGTGGTGGCCCGTACGAGGACGACGTCGGCGTGGCGGGCGGCGGCGTCCCTGGCCGGCTCGGCCGTGCCGTCGATGACGACGACGGGGTGGCCCTGCGGCGGTCTGGGCACGATGGCCGGTCCCCTGACGCTGAACGCGGCGCCCTCGAAGTCGACGTAGTGCAGCTTGTCGCGGTCGATGAAGCGGCCGGTGGCGGTGGAGCGGATCTCCGCGTCGTCCTCCCAGCTGTCCCAGAGCCGGGCGCAGACGTCGGCGCACTCGCCGGCCTCGTGCCAGAGGTCCCCGGCGGGCGCGGCGGGGCGGCGGCCGAACAGCCGGGCCTCGGCCTCGGTCGTGGACACGCCGACCTGCCAACCGGCCCGGCCGCGGCTGACCCAGTCCAGGGTGGCCGCGGCCGACGACACGTGGAAGGGCTCGGTGTGGGTGGTGGTGACCGTCGGAACGAGGCCGACGCGGCGGGTGGCGGGGGCGACCCGGGCGAGCACGGCGAGCGCGTCGGGCCCCGGCCGGGCGAAGGAGTCGCCGAGGGTGACGAAGTCGAGGGCGCCGCCCTCCGCGAGCCGGGCGAGTCCGGTGTGGTGCGCGGCGTCGTAGCGGGGCGGGCCGCCGATCTCGGCGGCCAGATGGAGGGGCCTGAGGGCTGGCATGGCAAATCCTTTCGGCGGAGCGTGGGTGCCGGCCTTGGGCGGCACGGTGAGGGTGTCCGGAGCGCGGTCCTCAGTCCCCCGGGTCCGGGTGGAGGTCGCGCAGGAGGGTGAGCGCGGTGCGCGCGGTCGCGTCGTTCTGGGCGAACGCCGGGCCGCCGGTGCGCGGCCGGGTGAAGGCGCCGCCGGCCCGCGCCGCGGTGTGCGGGCCGAGCGCGAAGCGGCGCGGGTGCGGGCGGCCGGAGCGGTCCAGGATCCGCCCGTCGCCGGGGTCGACCGCGAGCAGCCCGGTGGCGGTGACGGCCGCCCCGTCCGCGTGCAGGGTGCGCAGCAGGGAGGAGCGGGTGCGCCCGGGTGCGGGGCCGGGGAGCCGGGCCTCGACCAGGGCCCGTGCCTCGACCCGCTCCCCCGGTACGGTGGAGCTTGACGCCCGGAAGACGCCCCGTTCCTCGTCGGCCTCCACCGTGGTGCCGGCGCCGAGGAAGCGGACGACGCCCGCCCGGGACAGCGCGAGCAGCTGCCGCAGCCGGGGCCCCGGCGGTCCGGAGGCGAGGTAGCTGAAGAAGCCGTGCCACTCGTTCCCGGTGTCACCGAGCCGGACCAGCGTGCCGTAGACCGAGAGCAGTCCGAGGAAGACGGCGAGGTCCTCGCTGTGCCCGGGGTCGTGCCGGCGGGCGAGGTCGGCCTCGATGTGGGCGCGGACCGCTTCCTGGAGGCCGTCGAGGGAGGCGTGGCGCACCCCGTCCAGCGGGCGGTCGAGCGCCGCCAGGTCGAGCCGGTCGGCGGGGTCGGGGACGGCGTCGGCGATCAGGTCCCGCAGTGCGGCGCTGCCCGGTTCGGCGGCCGCGTACTTCTCTTCGAAGGCGGCCCGGCCGGCGGCGGTGCGCTCGGGGTGGGCGGTGAACAGCCGGTGGTAGTGGGCGTGTCCGAGCTCTTTATCGATATATGGCCATATCTCACGGCGGAAGTGGAGCGGTTGCGGCCGGTCCAGCAGTTCCGCCGCCCGCTCGGGCCCGAAGAAGCGCGGCAGCGGCGGCCGTTCCCCCTGTAACCCGTAGCCGATCTTGGCGCGGTACGGGATGCCGCGCCGCGACCCCGCGTACAGGACGGGCTCCCGGCCCGAGGGCACGTACGCCCCGTTCTCGTACCGTCCGCCGCGTCCCTCGGTGAGCAGCACCATCAGGTCGATGAAGGCGAGCCCGAGGCCCCGGACGATGACGGGTTCGCCCGCGGGCAGCACGCCCAGGTCGCTGTCGGCGGTGAAGTCGGGCGGCAGGTGGACCAGCCCGTGCCGGCGGGCGAAGGCGGAGAGCGCGCGCTGTTCACCGTCCGGCCCGGCATCCAGGTGGCCGAGGGTGAGGACGACCAGGTCGGCGGCGAGCGGTTCGGGGCGGCCGGCCAGGTGGACGAGCTGGCGGCCGTCGCGCGGGCCGGTGACGCGCAGGGCCAGGTCGCGGTGTTCGTGGACGGTGACCGCGGGCGGGAGCGCGGCCACCGACCGCGCGTACACCCAGCGCAGATAGGCGCCCTGGAGCCGCCGGCTCGGGAAGTCCCGGCCCCGCAGGGTCTCGATCTCGGCGCGGATACGGGGGTCGGCGGCGGCCTCGGCGCAGTCCGTCCGGCCCTCCCGCACGTCCGCGGCCCAGGCGTCGAGCGCGGGACCGGGGCGTACCGGGCCCTCCTGGCGGACGGTGTCGTCGGTGAACATCGTGACGTCCTCGGCCATGGAGTTCATCCACAGCAGCGCGGACTGGTCCCGCCGCCAGATCCGGCCGCTCCCGGGCGGGTGGGGGTCGATGAGGTGGAGGTCCAGCGGCCGGTCCCCGTACAGGGCGGGAGCGTTGGCGGCGAGCCGTTCGACCAGTCCGGTGGCGCGCGGCCCCGCCCCGACGACGGCCAGCACGGGCCGGGCGCTCACCGGCTGCCCGACGCGGCACGTGCGCACCGGACGGCATCGTTGTCTTCCGGGGGCGCGGCGGCAGGGGCGGGCGCAAGGATGGCGGTCTGCGGGGGCATGCGGAAGCTCCGTGGATGCGGTGATCGAACACGGACGCACCCTCGGTACGGAGGACAGCAGCGTGGAACACGAGAAGGACGGGCCCCTCAGCCCGGTCCTTCTCCGAGAAAAGCGCTGTTCACGGCGGGCTGTCAAGCCTGTCCACACTGTGGGCAGGCGGTCTCAGGGCAGTTGACGGGTCACCGGATGCCTGTTCCACTGGGGCCATGCATTCGCAGCAGTGGCTGGTCAAGCGCTCCCACATCGACTTCGGTCGCGTGTGGTCCTGTTCCTGTTGAGCCGACGCCCTGCTTCCCGCGCCTTCCCGCCCGCGCCCCGACCGGCGCCGGGCGGCTCCCCGCGCACCTTCGCGTACACAGCACAGCAGCACCCTCCCCTCACGCCGTCCCGCTCCGCCACCTCGCGGAGCGGGACGGCTGGGTGACGCCGCCTCAGCAGTCGCACCCGCAGTCACAGCAGTTGCAGCAATCGCAGCAGTTGCTGCACGCATCGCAGCCGTCACAGCAGTCCCCGCAGTCGCACTGGCTGCACAGCCCCTCACGCCGCTGATGCGACCAGGGGTCCTCGAAGGTGCCGCAGCACATCTGGCAGGTGCAGGCGAGCCCCGCCCACACCAGGCAGCCCATGACGAGCCCGCGCCGGTCACGCGGGGGCTCGGGCGGCGGCTGGGGCGGGCCGAAGGGCGCGCCCGGTCCGGAGGGGGCGTACGGATTGCCCGGCGGCGGCCCGAACGAGCCCGTGGGGCCCGTTCCTGACGGGTCGCCGGACACGGCCGGCAGGCCGCCGCTCCGGTGCGAACAGACCTCCGTGGCGAAGGCGCGGTCCACCGAGCGCCGCAGTTCGTGGGCCAGCAGCACATGCGCCAGCCTGCCGTCGGTGAACTCCGCGTCGCGCAGCGCCAGCCGTACGCCGCGCAGCGCGTCGTCGCACAGCCGCCGGGCCTCGGCGCGCGAGGTGCCGGTCGCGGTGAGCGGGTTCCAGGCACCTGACGCGGCGTCGGCTTCCTGGTCCTCCACGGCGTCCAGCAGGTGCGCGAGGCGCCCGAAGAGGCGTCCGGCCTCGGCGAGCGGCTCGGTGTTGTGCGGCCTGCCCGCGAGTACGGCGGTGTGCGCGAAGGCCGCGGCCGTGGCGGTCTCGGTGGGTTCGGTGACCGTCAGCAGCGGGGTGCCGGGGCCGGCCAGCAGCTCGATGCCGGTCTGCCGGTCGACGGCGTCGACGAGGACGGCGGTGTCGAAGCCGAGCCGCGCGCCGGTGCGCGCCCCGGCCCGGTCCCAGCCCGCCGCGACCCGGCGGGCCGCCGCGGCCACCGGTCGGCGAGCCAACAGCCCGTCCCGGTCGGCGACGTGGTCGCGCACCTTCGCCGATGCCAGCACCAGCGAGACGGCGGCGGCGAGCCGGGCGCCCTCGCCGCGCGCGACCGGGGCGGTGCGCATGGAGCGCAGGGGGCAGGGCCCGGCCGTGCGGCGCTGTGCGGGGGTGCGTTCGGTCTGAGCCTCCGTCAGGACCGAGACGATCAGGCCGTCGTAGTTCGTGACGATCCGGGCGAACTGCCCGTGGTCGGAGCGGAGCGCCAGACACAGCCCGCAGAGATGGGCCATCCACTCGGCCTTGAGCCCCTCGGAGAGGCGGTGCGTACAGGGCCTGACTATTCCGAACACGCTCATCCCCCGGGAGTCGTTCATGTGTGCGCCACTGCCGGGCGCGACGGCATCGTACCGAGCGGCCCGTTCACCCGTACGTCCCCCATGTCACCCGTACGGACCGGTGGATCATATTTTCTTTCTTCAGGGCCCTTTACCGGCAGGAACCCTGACGAATCGCCACATCCTCTGCACCAGTACCGTCACGAATGCCCTGCGCGCCGCCTATCCCCTTGGCGCACGATCCGCATCATGGACGACCATAGGGATACGAAAGAGATGCGGAACACCAAGGAACCGCGGTGAGAGGAGGCGTCCATGGGATCGGTGCGCAAGGCGAGTGCCTGGCTGGGCCTCGTAGAGGACAACGACGAGCGGTACTACGACGACGACGAGTACGCCGAGGGTGCACGGACCGGGACCGGCCAGGCCTGGGTGACCGATCCTCGGGTGCGGGTGGCCTCCGAGACGGCCGAGGAGACGGGCCGCCGGATCGCCACCGTGACCCCGGACAGCTTCCGGGACGCCCGCAGCATCGGCGAGCTCTTCCGGGACGGCGTCCCGGTGATCATGAACCTCACGTCCATGGACTCGGCCGACGCCAAGCGCGTGGTGGACTTCGCCGCAGGGCTGATCTTCGGACTGCGCGGGTCGATCGACCGCGTCGCCACCCGGGTCTTCCTGCTGACCCCCGCCGACACCCAGGTACTGAACGGCGAAACCGTCGGCCGGCCGGCCGACGGCTTCTTCAACCAGAGCTGACCGTCCCGCGGGCGCTCATCGGAACGCGTCCAGGCCGGTGAGCGCCTTACCCAGGACCAGCTGATGCATCTCCACGGTCCCCTCGTAGGTGAGCACCGACTCCAGGTTCGTCGCGTGCCGCATCACCGGGTACTCCAGCGAGATCCCGTTGGCACCGAGGATCGTGCGCGAGGTCCGGCAGATCTCGATGGCCTCCCGCACATTGTTCAGCTTCCCGAAACTGACCTGCTCAGGGCGCAGCCGGCCCGCGTCCATCCGCCGGCCCAGATGGTGGGCGAGCAGGATTCCCTTGTGCAGCTCGACGGCCATGTCCGCGAGCTTGGCCTGGGTGAGCTGGAAGCCGCCGATCGGCTTCCCGAACTGTTCGCGGGTCCGCGCGTAGTCGACGGCCGTCTCGAAGCTCGACCGGGCCGCGCCCATGGCCCCCCAGACGATGCCGTAACGGGCGTGGCCGAGACAGCTGAGCGGTCCGCGCAGCCCGGTGACGCCGGGCAGGACGGCGTCGGCGGGCAGCCGCACCTCGTCCAGGATCAGTTCGCTGGTGACCGAGGCGCGCAGGGACCACTTGTGCCGGATCTCGGGCGCGGAGAAGCCGGGCGCGTCCGTCGGCACCACGAATCCGCGGATGCCGCTGCCGGCCTCGCCCTCACCGGTCTGCGCCCAGACGACCGCGACTCCGGCGACCGAGCCGTTGGTGATCCACATCTTGCGGCCGCTGAGCACCCAGTCCTCGCCGTCGCGCCTGGCGTACGTGCGCATGGCCGCCGGGTCCGAGCCGTGGTCCGGCTCGGTGAGGCCGAAGCAGCCGATGGTCTCGCCCGACGCCATGCCGGGCAGCCACCGCTGCTTCTGCTCCTCGGAGCCGAAGCGGTGGATCGCGTACATGGCGAGGGAACCCTGTACGGAGACGAGTGAGCGGATGCCCGAGTCGGCCGCTTCCAGCTCCAGGCAGGCCAGCCCGTACTGGACGGCGGTGGCGCCCGCGCAGCCGTAGCCCTGGAGCGACATGCCGAGCGCGCCGAGCGAGCCCAGTTCGCGGGCCAGCTCCCGGATGCCGGGCAGCTCACCGTTCTCGTACCACTCGGCGATGTGCGGCAGGACGCGGTCGGCGGCCCAGGTGCGGACGGTGTCGCGGATCGCGAGGTCCTCGGGGCTCAGCAGGTCGTCGACGCCGATCGGGTCGCGGGGGTCGAAGGGCGGGAGTTTCGAGGTGGGAGCGGTGGACATGAGGGGGCGCCTCCGGCGGCTCGCACGGTACCGATGTCGGTGGACAGCAGAAAACTAGCAGCGTTAGTTACGCCGCGGTGCCGACGTTACGACCCGGTGTGCCGCGCGTCCAGAGCCCGCCGCCCCGGCCGGGTGGCGCCGGGCCGGCAGCCGCAGCTGAGCCCCGGCTCCCTCCTGGGCGCCGGGGAGGGGCGTCGCGTCCTCGGGGGCCCGCGCGTCGAGGCGTTCCGCGGATTCCCGGGGTTCGCACAGCTTCGGCGCGCACTCCATGACCCGGGGCAGCTTCATCGCGGCGAGCGCGCCGAGCAGCAGCAGACCGGCGCTGACCAGCAGCGTGATGTGCAGCCCGTCGATGAAGGCGTCCCGGGCGGTGGCGCGCAGGACGGCGCCGAGGGGGCCGCCCAGGTGCGCGGCCTCCTGGTAGGCCTCGCCGAGCGAGTGGGAGGCGGCGGCACCGGCCGAAGCGGGGACACCGGCGGCCGGGAGCCCGGCGAGGCCGGGGGCGTACGCGGCGTTCATGACGCTGCCCAGCAGTGCTATCCCCATCCCGGCGCCCAGCTGGTAGGAGGTCTCGCCGATCGCGGCGGCCCCGCCCGCCCGGTCCGCCGGGGCCTCGCTGAGCATCGACTCGTACGCGCCGAACAGCGTGGACTGGAGGCCGAAGCCGAGGGCGACGAAGGCGGCGGTCAGCAGGGCGGGCCGGTCGGTCCGGCCCATCGCGGTCAGCGTCAGCACCGAGGCCGCCGTCAGGACGAAGCCCCAGCCGACCATCCGGCGCGGCCCGATCCGGCGCAGGGTGTGGGAGCCGGTGGCGCCCGCGGCCATCGCGGCGAAGGTGAGCGGCAGCAGTCTGAGGCCGGTCTCCAGGGGGCTGAGGCCCAGGACGAGCTGGAGGTACTGGACGGCGACGAGTTCGAGACCGACCAGGGCCAGCATGGCGAGGACGATGCAGCCCACCGCCGTCGAGAAGGCCGGCCTGGCGAACATGCCGATGTCGATCAGCGGATGGGTGCGCCGCTTCTGGCGGCGGACGAAGGCGACGAGCAACGCGGCGCCCAGCACCAGCGGCACCACAGTGGCGAGGCCGGTCAGCCCCTCGCCGGTACCGGCCCGCTTCACGCCCAGGACCACGCCGAGCACCCCGGCGGCGGCCATCAGCGCGCCGAGCACGTCCCAGGGCCCGTCGTCGCTGCCCCGGGACTCGGGGAGCAGCAGCCGGCCGAGCGGCAGGATCAGGGCCATCAGCGGGATATTGATCAGGAAGACCGAGCCCCACCAGAAGTGCTCGACGAGGAAGCCGCCGATGACGGGCCCGGTGGCCGCGCCGACCGCCGCGACGGCGGACCAGACCCCGATCGCCACGGCCCGTTCGCGCCGGTCGGGGAAGACCTGCCGCAGGATCGAGAGGGTCGCGGGCATGATCATCGCCCCGCCGACGCCCAGCAGGGCACGGGCCGCGATGAGCACCGCCGCGGTGTCGGCCAGGGCGGCCACGGCCGAGGCGACGCCGAAGAGGGCGTAGCCCAGCAGCAGGATGCGCCGGCGCCCGACTCGGTCACCGAGGGTGCCGAAGAGGATCAGCAGCGAGGCGCAGACGAGCGGGTAGGCGTCCACGATCCACAGCAGTCCCGCGGCGCTCGGCCGGAGGTCCTCGGTGACGGCGGGAACGGCGACGTGCAGCACCGTCGCGTCGAGCGCGACGAGCAGCAGACTGAGGCAGAGGACGACCAGGACGACCCATCGGTTGGCACCGTCGGCGGCTGCGCGCAGGCGGACACGGGCTGTGGGCGTCCCGGACATGCATCTACCTCCCAAATGGTCCCTCGCGCTCGGCGGGCCCACCCGGGCGCGGCGGCCGCTGTCCCTCGGGGCCCGGCGTCGACGGGCGAGTGCTGCGTCAGCGTACGCGAGTTCGGCAGGGCCACATGTGCTCGATCTCATACCGCGTGACCGTGCGAAGTGTGGCGTACGCCACTGCGAGCCCGCCGCGCCACCCCGCCCGGGGGCACCGCCACGACCTGCACAGACCCGCCCGAGCCGCGCGGCCGGCACCGGAAGTCCCCCTGCCCGAAGCCGTACCGTAACCGGACTGACACCGTCCGTTCCGTTTCGCCACGCCCTGAAAAAACTGGGCCCAGGCGTCCCGCGCATTCTTCCGCCGTGTCACCGAATTCCATTTCCGAACGCGCGTCGCATAAAGCTCGGAAAGGAATTCGGGAGTTATTCAGACACCTTGGAGAATCCCACCGACTGAGACATAGTCCACATCACATCGTCATCACAAAGCGCCCGGATCGACCGGCGCGCCCACTCACTCGCTGTAACGTCGATTGGGTGCGTACCGACATCTTCGCCCGGCTGGACCGGGAGCCGGAACCGCCGAAGATAGAGACACCGCGGATGAGCCGTCACCGCATCGCTCTCTTCGGCGGGACGTTGGCGTTCTATGTGGCCATCGTCATTGCCGTGCTCATGTCTTCCTGGCTGGTGACCCTGGACTGGAAGGTCATGCTCTTCCGGCCCTACCAGCAGTGGCCCGAAATCCACGCCGCCCTCGACTACTACGTGGTCCTCGGGCAGCGCGGCCCCACGGCGGTCATGGTCGCCTGCTGGCTCGGCTGGCGCTCCTGGCGCCAGCACACCCTGCGCCCGCTGCTGACGCTGGGCGCCTCGCTACTGCTGCTCAACCTGACGGTGGGCGCGGTCAAGATCGGCCTCGGCCGGCTCGGCCCGCACTACGCGACCAGGATCGGCTCGGCCGAGCTCTTCGCCGGCGGCGATATATTTCCCTCCGGCCACACCGCCAACGCCGTGGTGACCTGGGGAATCCTGGCCTACCTGGCCGCCACTCCGCGGGCCAGGCGCTATCTGTCGGCCATGTCCGCGATCGTCTCGCTCGGGGTCGGCCTGACGACGGTGTACCTCGGTACGCACTGGCTCAGCGACGTGCTCCTCGGCTGGGCCGCCGGCCTGCTGATCCTGCTGGGCCTGCCCTGGGTGGAGCCGCTGATCACCCGCGCCGAGGACTGGATCTTCGCCGCCCGCGCCCGGCTCGGCGCACCCGGCAGCCGTCCCGTCCCCGCCACGCCCGCCACCGGCGCCCCGCTGCCCGTGCCGGCCGGACAGCCGGCCGCGGACGAGGCGGCGGCGCAGGGCCCCGCGCCCGGCCCGGCCGGACGCCCCCAGACCGCGAGCGGCCGCCCGCGCCCCCACCCGGCGCCTGCCGCGCACCCGGCCCACGCGGTGCGCTCGGAGCGGACCCCGGTCACCCCGGCCGGGAGCCGCCGCCCCCCGCACGCGGACCGCGCGCCGCGCGGGGGTACGGCTCCGGCCCGGCCGGTCGCCGGCGGCTGACGCCCGTCGTACGTGTGAGGGCCCCGACCCGGGCAGGGTCGGGGCCCTCACACGTACGACGGGGGCCGCGGCGCTCTCAGCCGGTCCAGCAGCGTCTGACGACACCGCCGTCGACCTCGAAGTTGATCCGGCCGGCCTGGAACTCCATGGTGATGACCGTGCCCGGCGGAAGGGCCCGGACGGTGGACCAGCCGTGCTCCCGGGCCCGCTGTTCCGCGGTCTCGGCGGCGAGCCCCACATACGCGCCGGTGGCGTCGTCGGGCTGGGCGGGAGGTGTCGGTAGGGGTGCCATGCCTCTCACCGTAGGCGCCCGTGGGCCGCACCGGTAGCGGGGGCCGCGCCGGGGCGCACGGCATCCTCACGTCCCTCACCGGTCACGCTTGTGTCACAGGATCACGACACGTGCCCCGTTCGAACCCCTTCACCCGAACGTGCGATTCACAACCGGACGCACAGTAATCACACAGCCCCGCAAACGATCTTCCAAAAGGCATTGACGGGGCGGCGGAACGAGGGGGAAATTCGCCTCACGGGGAGGCCGAATTATCCACCGGATAACGGCCCGCAAAGACAGCCGTCACCCGCTATTCACTCTCCCTTATCGCACCCTTATCCCGCAGGGACGATATCCACACCATCGGACAGGACGGCCCGCACACGCCGGACCGTATAGCGGACGATCCGCGCCCCGCTTTCCGGCACCCGCACCAGCGGCCGGCCGCCCCGGCGGAGCGCGTACGGCCCGGCGACGCCCCAGGCCCCTCCCCCTGCCTCCCCGCCCCGCCGAACACCCTTGCCGGGCCAGCTTTTTCCCGCTTTGTCGGCTGATCCCCGCCCGCCCCGCACGGCCCGGTCCGATTCCGTCCGCCTTCCCGCGTGACCCCGGCAGCGGCTCGCCCGTTGTCATCTCATGAGCCGGGAACCGCCCGGCGCACGCACCGAGTTCGAGGAGCCACCCGTGCCGCGCATGCTCGACGTCAGCGAGGACGTACGCGCCGAGATCGGCGATGCCGAAGCCGACCGGCTGCTCGTCGGCGACAACGCCCCGGGCAGTTACGACTGCACCTCCTGCCGCACCCCCGGCGACTCCGAGCAGGAGCGCACCAGCACGGTGCTGTTCGTCGGCGACGAGACCGCGGTCCTCGCCTTCGCGCACGCCAGCTGCATCCCCTCGCAGGTCGTCCAGGTCGCCGAGGAGCAGCTCCAGGGGGCCGTCCGCAGCATCACCGGCGGCGAGCAGACGGAGCCGGACCGGATCAGCCCCGATCAGGCCGTCCTCGGGATCACCAGCGGCCTCGTCCTGATCGACGACGAGCTGCACCCCGCCCTGGTGGTCGAGCCGACCGGGGCCATCGCCCGGCCCGGCACGGACGGCAGGGACGGCGACCAGTTCCTCCAGCTGCTCCTGGAGCAGGGCTTCCACCCGGTCCACCGCATGGGCCAGGTGCCCGAGGTGCTGCACGGCTGGTCGATCCTGCTCGCCATGGGCCAGCTGCACGCCGTGCTCCAGCCGGGCACGGGGGGCGGTTCCCCGGTGGCGTGGTGGCAGGCGCACGCCCCCCTCCAGGTCACCGAGGGCTGGCGGACCGCCGCCAACAAGTCGCAGACCGTGCTGGTCTACGCCGCTCCGGCGGGCTCGATCGGCCAGCAGCCCCGCGAGGACCTGCTGCGCGACGCGCTGGAGAAGGCGTCGGCCGGCGGGCTGCTGGTCGCCGCGGCCATGCCGCTGGCCGGGACCTGACCGTGCCCGCGCGACCCCCGCGCCGACGACGAACAGCTGTTTCCCCGACGGGTGTTTCTCCGGCGGGCCCGCATCCGACGGCCGATGGGGTCGTTGGCACCTATGTGCACTCATACGACCCCTCCCACCAGCGTCCGAGCCCGATCCCTGCCATGCGTCCCTCGCAGGACCCATCGGGCGGCCCGTCCCAGACCCCGATCTACGACGCGCTGTACTCCGAGTACCGCCGCTCGTTCCGGGCGCTGCCGGGCGACCGGACCGGCGAGGAAAGTCTGGGGCTCCAGGCCTTCGGCACCGGCCTCTTCGGCTCGCGCGCCCCGCTGCGCGGGCACTCGGGCCACTCCGCGCCCGGCGGCGCGGTCACGGCCGGCACCGGGTCCTCCGTCGGCGACCACGGCGGCGGGGGCACGCGCGCCGGGAGTCTCGGCTCCTGGCAGCGGGTGGGACGGCACGCTGGGCGCGGCCGGCCCGCGGCGCTGCCCCCGGGCTCGCGGGACGCCTGACTCCCCGCACGACGGACTCCCCGCACGACGCAGCCCCGGACCCGCTCGATGACCGAGCGGGTCCGGGGCTGCGTCGCATGCGCGTGAACAGACCCGAGGGCCTACTTCTTGCGGCCGCGCTTCTCGCGGACCCGCACCGAGATGTGGATCGGGGTGCCCTCGAAGCCGAACTCCTCGCGCAGGCGGCGCTCCACAAAGCGCCGGTAGCCGTGCTCCAGGAAGCCGGAGGCGAAGAGGACGAACCGCGGCGGCTTGGTGCCCGCCTGGGTGCCGAAGAGGATGCGGGGCTGCTTGCCACCGCGGACCGGGTGCGGGTGGGCGGCGACGATCTCACCGAGGAAGGCGTTCAGCCGGCCGGTCGGGACGCGGGTCTCCCAGCCGTCGAGCGCGGTCTCGATCGCCGGGACCAGCTTCTCCATGTGACGGCCGGTGAGCGCCGAGACGTTGACCCGGGGGGCCCACTCGACCTGTGCGAGCTCCGTCTCGATCTCGCGCTCCAGGTAGTAGCGGCGCTCCTCGTCCAGCGTGTCCCACTTGTTGAAGGCGAGCACGACGGCGCGGCCCGCCTCCACGGCCATGGTGACGATGCGCTGGTCCTGTACGCTGATCGACTCGCTGGCGTCGATCAGGATCACCGCGACCTCCGCCTTCTCCAGGGCGGCGGCGGTGCGCAGCGAGGCGTAGTAGTCGGCGCCCTCCTGGAGGTGGACGCGGCGCCGGATACCGGCCGTGTCGATGAACTTCCAGGTGACGCCGCCGAGCTCGATCAGCTCGTCCACCGGGTCACGGGTGGTGCCCGCCAGCGCGTTGACGACGACGCGGTCCTCGTTCGCCACCTTGTTCAGCAGGGAGGACTTGCCGACGTTCGGGCGGCCGATGAGCGCGATGCGCCGGGGGCCGCCGATGGCGGAGCCGAAGGCCTGCGGCGGGGCCTCGGGAAGGGCCTCCAGGACGGCGTCCAGCATGTCGCCGGTGCCGCGGCCGTGCAGCGAGGAGACCGGGTGCGGCTGGCCGAGACCGAGCGACCACAGCGCGGTGGCGTCGGCCTCGCCGCTCTGCCCGTCGACCTTGTTGGCGCACAGCACGACGGGCTTGCCGGCCCGGCGCAGCAGCTTGACGACGGCCTCGTCGGTGTCGGTGGCGCCGACGGTGGAGTCCACCACGAAGACGACCGCGTCGGCCGTCTCGATCGCGTACTCCGCCTGGGCGGCGACGGAGGCGTCCAGGCCGAGGACGTCCTGCTCCCAGCCGCCGGTGTCGACGACCTTGAAGCGGCGGCCCGCCCACTCGGCCTCGTAGCTGACGCGGTCGCGGGTGACGCCCGGCTTGTCCTGGACGACGGCCTCACGGCGGCCGATGATCCGGTTCACGAGGGTCGACTTGCCGACGTTGGGGCGGCCGACCACGGCGAGGACGGGCAGCGGTCCGTGACCGGCCTCACCGATCGCACCCTCGACGTCTTCGAGGTCGAACCCCTCCTGCGCGGCGAGCTCCATGAACTCCGCGTACTCGGCATCGCCAAGCTCTCCGTGCTCGTGGTCCGAGCCGCCGGAGTGAATCTGGTCGTTCATGAAGTCCGTTCCTCTTTGCATCATCATCGATGGACCACGCAGCGCGCGGTCCACTACTCAAGTCTTACCCGGTGCGCCCGGTGAGGCGCCCGGCATGCTCCAGGTGGCCGGTCAGCCGGGCCTGGATGCGCAGCGTGGCCTCGTCCAGCGCCTTGCGCGTACGCCTGCCGCTCCCGCCCGCCCGTCTCCCACCACCCTCGTGCGAGCTTCGCGCCCCCTCCTGGGCTTCGAAGGGTGCTCCGAAGACGACGTCGACGCGGCTGCGCAGCGGTGGCAGTGCTGATATCAACCGGCCGCGGCGCTCGGTGCTTCCCAGGACGGCCACCGGCACGATCGGCGCCCCGCTGCGCACCGCGAAGTACGCGAGCCCGGAGCGCAGCGAGGCGAAGTCTCCCTCGCCGCGGGTGCCCTCGGGGAATATCCCGAGCGCCCCGCCGTCCCCCAGCACGCCGAGCGCGTGGGTGATGGCGGTGCGGTCGACGGTCGTACGGTCCACCTTCAGCTGGCCGATTCCGCGCAGGAACGGGTCCAGGGGGCCGACGAACGCCTCTTTCTTGATCAGGAAGTGGACGGGCCGGGGCGCGGTGCCCATCAGCATCGGCCCGTCGATGTTGTGCGAGTGGTTCACCGCGAGTATGACGGGTCCGGAGGCGGGGACCCGCCAGGCGCCGAGGACACGGGGCCTGAAGAGCCCGTACATCAGCCCGATTCCGATGCCGCGCCCGACCGCCGCTCCGCGTGCGGACGGCGCGTCCGTGGCGTCGGTCACTTCGCGGCCCGCTTCTCCCCGACGAGGGTGACGACGCACTCGATGACCTGCTGGAGCGTCAGCTCGGTGGTGTCCACCTCGACCGCGTCGTCCGCCTTGGCGAGCGGCGAGGTCTTGCGGCCGGAGTCGGCGGCGTCCCGCTTGATCAGCGCCTCCTTGGTGGCGGCGAGATCGGAGCCCTTGACCTCGCCGCTGCGGCGGGCGGCACGGGCCTCGGGCGACGCGGTGAGGAAGATCTTGATGTCGGCGTCGGGCAGCACGGTGGTGCCGATGTCGCGGCCCTCGACCACGATGCCCTTCTCCGCTCCGGCGGCGATGGCGCGCTGGAGCTCGGTGATCCGGGTGCGCACCTCGGGGACGGCGCTGACAGCGCTGACCTCGGAGGTGACCTCCTGGGTGCGGATCGGGCCGGAGGCGTCCTCGCCGTCGACGGTGATCGTCGGGGCCGAGGGATCGGTGCCGGAGACGATGACCGGCTTGGCGGCGGCGGTCGCCACCTGCGCGGCGTCCCGCACGTCGATGCCGTTGTTCAGCATCCACCAGGTGATGGCGCGGTACTGGGCGCCGGTGTCCAGGTAGCTCAGGCCGAGCTGGGCGGCGACGGCCTTGGAGGTGCTGGACTTGCCGGTACCGGAGGGGCCGTCGATGGCGACGATCACTGCGGCCGGGGCGGTCCGGACGGCGGCGCTTACGGTTTCCACGGTGGTGGACACCTTCCTGGTGCTCGGGCGGGCTGGACGGGGACGCGTGAACCCGCCCCGCACAAGGTTACCGAGTACCGGGACGGGTCCGACCACCCCTGTGGACAAGCGTGCGACCCGGGGCCCGGCTCCCCGGGGTCACTGCCGGATCGACCAGCCCCGTTCCCGGAGGGCGGCGGCCAGTGCGGGGGCGGAGCTGGGTTCGACCATGAGCTGGACGAGGCCCGCCTGCTGGCCGGTGGCGTGCTCGATGCGCACGTCCTCGATGTTGATCCCGGACCGGCCCGCGTCGGCGAAGATCGTGGCCAGTTCGCCGGGGCGGTCGCTGATGAGGACGGCCACGACCTCGTACGCGGCAGGGCCGGCGCCATGCTTGCCGGGCACCCGGACCCGGCCGGCGTTGCCCCGGCGCAGGACGTCCTGGATGCCCTCGGTGCCCGCGCGCCGCTTGTCCTCGTCGGCGGACTGGAGCCCGCGCAGCGCGGCGACGGTCTCGTCCAGGTCGGCGGCCACCCCGGCGAGGACGTCGGCGACGGGTCCGGGGTTGGCGGACAGGATCTCGACCCACATCCGGGGGTCGGAGGCCGCGATGCGGGTGACGTCCCTGATGCCCTGGCCGCACAGGCGTACGGCGGTCTCGTCGGCGTCCTCCAGCCGGGCGGCGACCATGGACGAGATCAGCTGCGGGGTGTGGGAGACGAGGGCGACGGCCCGGTCGTGGGCGTCGGCGTCCATGACGACCGGGACGGCGCGGCAGAGCGCGATCAGTTCGAGCGCGAGGTTGAGGACCTCGGTGTCGGAGCCCGGGGTCGGGGTGAGGACCCAGGGGCGCCCCTCGAAGAGGTCGGCGGTGGCGGCGAGCGGCCCGGAGCGCTCCTTGCCGGCCATGGGGTGGGAGCCGATGTACGGGGCGAGGTCGGCCCCCATCGCCTCCAGCTCGCGGCGCGGACCGCCCTTGACGCTGGCGACGTCGAGGTAGCCCCGGGCGACGCCGTCGCGCATCGCGGTGGCGAGCACGGCGGCGGTGTGCGCGGGCGGTACGGCGACGATCGCCAGGTCGACGGGGCCCTCGGCCGGCTCGTCCGTACCGGCGCCGAGCGCGGCGGCGGTCCTGGCCGACTCGGGGTCGTGGTCGACGAGGTGGACCCGGACGCCGCGGCTCGCGAGGGCGAGGGCCGCGGAGGTGCCGACGAGGCCGGTTCCGATGACGACGGCGGTTCTCACTGGGCGATGTCCTTGCGCAGGGCGGCGGTGGCGCCGAGGTAGACGTGGCTGATCTCGGCCTTGGCCAGGTACGTCTCGATGTGGGCGAGGATGCGGACCACCCGGGGCATGGCGCCCTCGATGTCCAGCTCCTGGGCGCAGATCAGCGGGACGTCGACGATCCCTATGCCGCGTGCGGCGGCGGCCGGGAAGTCGCTGTGCAGGTCGGGAGTGGCCGTGAACCAGATGCTGATCAGGTCGTCCGCGACGAGTTCGTTCCGTTCCAGGACGGCGGTGAGCAGGGCGCTGACCTGCTCGTCCATGTGTCCGGCCTCGTCCCGCTCCAGCTGGACAGCCCCGCGGACCGCTCGTACCGCCACGTCGTGCTCCTTGCTCGTCCCACCGCTTCGTGTGCTTGTGCTTCAGCGTAGAGGGGCGGCGGGGTCCCCCGCCCGGCCGCCCTTTTTATGAGACGCGCCCGGAGCGGGCCCTCGCGTACCCTCCCCCGCATGATCACTCCCACCGGTGAGGACCTGGTGCGCGGCCACACCGTGTACTCCTGCGTGATGGGCTCGCGCGCCTTCGGTCTCGCGACGGAGGGCAGCGACACCGACCTGCGTGGTGTGTACCTGGCGCCGACCCCGCTGTTCTGGCGCTTCGACAAGCCGCCCACGCATGTCGACGGCCCGGCCGACGAGCAGTTCTCCTGGGAGCTGGAACGCTTCTGCGAGCTGGCGCTGCGGGCCAACCCCAACGTACTGGAGTGCCTGCACTCGCCCCTGGTGGAACGGATCGACGCGACCGGCCGCGAACTCCTCGCCCTGCGCGGGGCGTTCCTCTCCCGCCACGCGCACAAAACGTTCGTACGGTACGCGCTGGGCCAGCGCCGCAAGCTGGAGGCCGACGTCCGCCAGTACGGCGCCCCGCGCTGGAAGCACGCCATGCACCTGCTGCGCCTGCTGACCAGCAGCCGCGAACTGCTGCGCACCGGCGAACTGACGATCGACGTGGGCCCGGCCCGCGAGGTCCTGCTCGCGGTCAAGCGGGGCGAGGTGCCCTGGCCGGAGGTGGAGCGCCGCATGACCCTCCTGGCCACGGAGAACGAGGAGGCGGCCACCGCCTCCCCGCTGCCGCCCGAGCCGGACCGGGCGCGCGTCGAGGACTTCCTGATCCGCACCCGCCGGGCGTCGGCCCTGGCGGCGGACGGGGAAACCTCAGCCGGCTGAGAGCGGGGCGCGCCGGGCGCGCACCACGAGGTCGTGCAGCGCGTCGAAGCCGCCGGGCCGCTCCGGGAGCGCGGAAGCCGCCTGCGCTGCGTCGAGGACCCCGTGCAGCGCCTCGACGTCCCGGGCCACCACCGCCCTCTCGACCCCGTCCGCGCCCCGGTGCTCCGCCTCGGCCTTGGCCGCGATCAGACCGGGGAGATAGGCGGGCGCCGGCACATGGGTGAGAAGCGTCGGCAGATGGGCGAGCACCTCGCCGCCGCGCATCAGATGGATGCCGGTGAGCAGCGCCCGGAAGGTGTAGAGCAGCGGCTTGAGCTCGCCGGTCCGCTCGAAGAGCCGCCACTGGGTGTTGGCGAAACCCCGGTAGTGGTGGGCGTGGTTGCGGGTGAGGACGTCCGGTGCGAGGGAGATCAGTTCGGTGTGCAGCGCGGTCGTGTGCACGACCAGCGGCGAGAGCAACTGCTCCAGCACATAGCCGTTGGGCTTCAGCATCAGCCGGACGAACTTGCGCAGATCATGGGTGACCAGGTCCATCTCCACGCCGTCCCGGTCCCACATCCGCGAACTGGTCTCCTCGGGCTCACGGAGCCCGAGGAGGTCCTCGGCGGGCAGCAGATGGACCCCGCGCAGGTCCACGTCCGAGTCCCGGGACGGGAACCCGTACAGATGAGCCCCGGAGACCGTGGCGAACAGCAGCGGGTGGCGTTCCTCGGCGAGGACCGGGCCGAGGTCGGTGACCGGCAGACCGGCCTCCTGGAGGAGTGTGACGTGCGAAGGCATGGCTCAAGCGTCCCAGAGCGCCCCGAGCGACAGCAGGTCGCTGCGGTACTCGATCCGTTCCGCCCACGCGTCGGGCCAGACCTCGTCCCCCAGGTGCGCGCCGGCCAGCGCGCCGGTCAGACAGGCGATCGAGTCCGAGTCGCCCCGGGTGCAGGCGGCCCGGCGCAGGGCGGTGACGGGGTCGCCGGGGAAGAGCAGGAAGCAGTGCAGGGCCGTGGCGAGGGCCTCCTCGGCGATCCAGCCGTCCCCGGTCCGCTCGCACGGGTCGGTCTCCGGTGACGGGTCGCGCAGGGCGTCCCGGACGGTCTCCAGCGCGGCCAGGCACTCGTCCCAGCCCCGGCTGATGAACGCTTCGGGCGAGGCGTCGTGCGTGTGGCGCCACAGGTCCCCGAGCCACCGGGTGAGGTAACGGTCACGGTTCTCGTACGCGTACGAGCGCAGCTGGCCGATCAGGCCGAGCGGTTCGGCGCCGTGGGCGAGCAGGTACACCGCGTGGGCCGTCAGGTCGGAGGCGGCCAGGGCCGTCGGATGGCCGTGGGTGAGCGCGGACTGGAGCTGGGCCGCTCCGGCGCGCTGTTCGTCGCTGAGGCCGGGGACGAGGCCGATGGGCGCGACGCGCATATTGGCGCCGCAGCCCTTGGAGCCGGTCCGGCTGGCCTCCTGCCAGACACGGTCGCCGTCGAGCAGCTCACACGCCTCCAGGCAGGTGCGGCCGGGGGCGCGGTTGTTGTCGGGCGAGTGGTACCAGGCGACGAACTCGGCGCGCACCGGGTCCACCAGCCGCTCGGGGGTGAGCAGTCCGCCGTCCATGGCGGTGCGGACGCCGCGGCCCAGCGCGAGGGTCATCTGCGTGTCGTCGGTGACGAAGGCGGGCCGCGGCAGTTCCATCTCGCGCCAGGGCCCGCACTTGGCGAGGATCGACGGCACGTCGTTGAACTCGGTCGGGAATCCGAGCGCGTCGCCGAGCGCGAGCCCGGTCAGCGATCCGGTGGCCGCCCTCCGCGTGCGGGTCGTGGTCATGTGTTCCGTCCTTCGGGTCGCAGCAGCGGGGGGTGCAGGGTGGTGGCGTCGCCCGCCCGGTAGAGGGCGGCCGGTTTGCCGCGTCCGCCGGTCCGGCGCGGCGCGCCCTCGGCGGGCTGGACGAAGCCGGGGGTGGCGAGGACCTTGCGGCGGAAGTTGGGGCGGTCCAGCGGGACGCCCCAGACGGTTTCGTAGACCTGCTGGAGCTCGCCCAGGGTGAAGTGCGCCGGGCAGAAGGCGGTGGCCAGGCAGGTGTATTCGAGTTTGGCGCCGATGCGGTCGCGGGCGTCGGTGAGGATGCGGTCGTGGTCGAAGGCGAGGGGGCCGGTCAGGCCCGTGTCCCACCACCGGGCGCCCGCCGCGTCCCCGCCGCCGCGCGGTTCGGGCAGGTCGGGGACGAGGGCCGTGTAGGCGACGGAGACGACGCGCATCCGGGGGTCGCGGTCGGGGTCGCTGTAGGTGCGCAGCTGTTCCAGGTGGAGGCCGGAGACGGTGTCGCCGCTCAGCCCGGTCTCCTCGGCCAGTTCCCGGCGGGCCGCGACGCCCGCGGACTCGCGGGGCAGGACGAAGCCGCCGGGCAGCGCCCAGTGGCCCTTGTACGGGGCCTCGCCGCGTTCGACGAGCAGGACGTGCAGCCGGGAGTCGCGGACCGTGAAGACGGCCAGGTCGACGGTGACGGCGAACGGTTCGAAGGCGTGCGGGTCGTACCCCTCGGGGGCTGCGGCGCTCATCGGTGCTCCGGGAGGGGCGCGGCGAAGTCCCAGCCCTCGGCGAGCAGGGTGTCGACGGCCTCGACCGCGCGGGCCAGGCGCTCCTCGCGGCTGCCGGTCAGTTCGATGAACGGCCGCCCGGTCCGGGTGAGTTCGGCCCGGAACCGGTCGGTCATCCAGGGCCGCAGCTCCTCCCCGTCGCGCAGCCCGTCGTCCTCGAAGGCGACGCCCTCGTGGTCGGTGAGCAGCCACAGGTGGTGGCGGGCCCGGTCCGCGATCCGCTCGACCAGGGGGTTGCGGCCGCCGACGTACCGCTCGTGCCAGACGGTCGTGGCGAAGGAGTCGGTGTCGCAGACGAGCACCGGGGACCCGGTGCCGGCCGCCTCCTCCTCGCGGGCGTTCTGGACCTCGGCGATCAGCGGGAAGTCGTGGGTGGTGAAGGTGACGTCCTCCCACTGGGCCCGGGGCCACCGGGCGCGCAGTTCGGCCAGCTTCTCCTCGCTGAACTCACGCCCGTACTCGGCCACGTACCCCGTGCGCGCCCACACCCCGCCGCGCCGCCGGTAGTGGGCGGCCAGCTCGCGGGCCAGCGTGGTCGTGCCGGTGGACTCGGCGCCCAGGACGACGACGCGGCGGGCGAGCGCCGCCCTGACCGGTGCTTCGAGGAAGTCCCAGCAGCCGGCCGGGTCCGCGCGGACGGCGGTGCCGGAGACCGGGTAGGCGGTGCGGGCGGGGTCGACGCAGACGGACTCGGCGCCGAAGCGGCGGGCCAGTTCGTCCCCGTACGACTCCGAGGTGAAGACGGCGTCCACCCGCTCGGGCACCGCCCCGGTGAAGACCGCCATGTGGGCGTCCCAGATCGCGGGGTCGTGGAGATCCATGCGGGTGTCGTCCACGGCGCCCACCACCGTCACGTCCGGGTGCGCGCGGCGCATCCACTCGACCCGGTCGGCGAGCGGTACGGACTCCACCGACGCGGCGCAGACCAGCACGGTCAGCCGCTCGCAGCGGGCCCGCGCGGTGCGGACGAGGTGGTGGTGGCCGGCGTGCGGCGGGTAGAACTTGCCGAGCACGAGTCCGTGCGGGAAGCGTTTCATGCCAGGGCCTTCGCGGGTCGCGGGGTGAGGGCGGTGAGGTCACGCCGCCAGTTGCGCAGGCCGATCAGGCACAGCGTCAGGAAGCCGGCGTACAGCAGCGAGGTCAGGTAGAGCTCCTTGTACGCGTACAGCGGGATGTACACGATGTCGGCGGCGATCCACAGCCACCACGACTCGACCAGCTTGCGGCACTGTCCGTAGGTCGCCGCCAGGGAGAGCGCGGTGGTCAGGCCGTCCCAGACCGGGACCGTCGAGTCGGTGGCCCGGTCGAGCAGGACGGTCAGCGCGACGGTCCCCACCGCCCCCGCCGTGAGCAGCCAGGTCCACTCGGTGCGGGTCGTGCGCCGCACCGGCAGCGTGTCCGTCCCTGGTCCACCCCCGTGGGTCCAGGTCCACCAGCCGAACGCGGCGAGGGCGATGAAGACGATCTGGAGTCCGGCGTCGGCGTACAGGCCGGACTGGGTGAACAGCAGGATGAAGAAGAGGTTGTTGGCGATGCCGATCGGCCAGTTGGCGAGGTGCTGGCGGGCCACGAGCCAGACGCACAGCGCCCCGCTGCCGAAGCCCAGCACCTCGGTCCAGCTGACCGGGGTGTCCAGGACCGTCACCAGGGGTTGCTGAAGGGGATCGAGTATGTCCGCGAGACTCACGCCCGCCTCCTTAATAGTCACTATGACTATAAAGGTTCGCCCGGTCGTACGAAAGGCCCGCGGCCGGTTCCCTTCCGGAAGAATCCGGGATCGGGACCGGCCGCGGGCCTCTCGAACGCTGGGCGGGTACGGCTACAGGCCGACCTCGCGCATCAGCATGCCCACCTCGGTGTTGGTCAGCCGGCGCAGCCAGCCCGACTTCTGGTCGCCCAGCGCGATCGGCCCGAAGCCCGTCCGCACCAGCCGGTCGACGGGGAAGCCCGCCTCGGCCAGCATCCGGCGGACGATGTGCTTGCGGCCCTCGTGCAGGGTCACCTCGACCAGGTAGTTCTTGCCGGTGTTCTCCACCACGCGGAAGTGGTCGGCGCGGGCGTAGCCGTCCTCCAGCTGGATGCCGTCCTTGAGCCGCTTGCCCAGGTCGCGCGGGAGCGGGCCCTGGACGGCCGCCAGGTAGGTCTTCTTCACGCCGTACCTGGGGTGGGTGAGGCGGTGGGCCAGCTCACCGTGGTTGGTGAGCATGATGATGCCCTCGGTCTCGGTGTCGAGACGGCCCACGTGGAACAGCCGCGTCTCGCGGTTGGTGACGTAGTCGCCGAGGCACTGGCGGCCGTCCGGGTCCTCCATCGAGGCGACGACACCGGCCGGCTTGTTCAGCGCGAAGAACAGGTAGGACTGGGTGGCGACGGTCAGCCCGTCGACCTTGATCTCGTCCTTGTGCACGTCGACGCGCATGCCCTGCTCGACGACGATCTCGCCGTTCACCTCGACCCTGCTCTGGTCGATCAGCTCCTCGCAGGCACGCCGCGAGCCCATGCCGGCGCGGGCGAGGACCTTCTGGAGCCGCTCGCCCTCCTGCTCGGCGCCCGGGTGCGTCTTCGGGGTCCTGATCTCGGGCTTGTTCGCGTACCTGTCGCGGTTGCGCTGCTCGATCTTGGCGTCCAGCTCGCGCGGGCGCGCCGGGGCGCCGTACGGGCCCCGCCGGGCGCCGCCCTTCGAACCGCCCTGCGCGCTCTTCGGGCCGCCCTTGGCACCGCCCCGGGCCGCCGCGCCGCGCCCCTTGCGGACACCGCCCTGGCCGCCGCCGGGCTTGTCGGAGCCCACGTCGTAGCTGCGCTCCTCGGGGCGGGGCCGGCGGGGCCGCTCCTGCCGCTGGTCGTCGCGCTCGGAGCGGGGAGTCCGCGGGTTCGGGTTGCTGTTCCTCCCGGTGCCGCTGTTGTTCCTGCCGCCGCTCCGGCCCCCGCCGCTGCCGCCACTACCGCTGTTCCTGCCGCTGCTTCGCATCAAAAGTCCGTCTTGTCGTCTGCGTGAGTATCCGGGGTGTCCGGTGCGTCCGGATCGAACGACGGCACACCCTCTGGCGTCTCGGCCTCGATCGCCTCCGCCTCGGGGAGGAAGGGCGCGAGCTCCGGGAGCTCATCCAGGCCACGCAGGCCCATCCGCTCCAGAAAGTAGTTCGTCGTCCTGTACAGGATCGCACCTGTTTCGGGTTCCGTGCCCGCCTCCTCCACGAGGCCCCTCTGCAGCAGGGTCCGCATGACCCCGTCACAGTTCACCCCGCGCACCGCGGAGACCCGTGACCTGCTCACCGGCTGCCGGTACGCGACGACCGCGAGGGTCTCCAGCGCGGCCTGGGTCAGCCGGGCGTGCTGGCCGTCCAGGACGAAGCCCTCGACGGCCGCCGCGTAGGCGGGCCGGGTGTAGAAGCGCCAGCCGCCCGCGACCAGCCGGAGGTCGAAGCCCCGGCGCTGCGCGGTGTACTCGTCGGCCAGCTCCCGCAGCGCGGCGGCGACGGCCCGCCTGGGCCGCTCCAGGATCTTGGCGAGGTGTTCCTCGGTCGCGGGCTCGTCCACGACCATGAGGACGGCCTCCAGCGCGGGCTTGAGGTCGAGGCCAGCGACGGCGGAGCCGGTGGGGTCCTGCTCGCTCATGGCGTCACATCCTGCGGGGTATCGGAGGCGTCCGGGGCCTCCTGGTCGAACTCGTCCGTCACGGTGGGCCCGGCCCCGGCTCCCCCGGCCCAGCGCACCAGCAGCTCGCCGAGCGCCACGTCCTGGTCCAGGGCGACGGCCTTCTCCCGGTACAGCTCCAGCAGGGCGAGGAAGCGGGCGACGACGGTCAGGGTGTCCGGCGCGTCCTCGGTGAGCGCCCGGAAGCTGATCTCCCCCGCCTCGCGGACCCGCGCCACCACGATCCCCGCCTGCTCGCGCACGCTGACCAGCGGGGCGTGGATGTGGTCGACGTAGACCTGCGGCCGGGGCCTGGGCTGCATCGCCTTCACAGCCAGCCGGGCGAAGCCCTCCGGGCCGATGCTGATGACGACGTCCGGCAGCAGCTCGGCGTGGTGCGGTTCGAGCCCGACGGTACGGGGGAAGCGGCGGCCCTCCGCTTCGAGGCGGCCGCTGAAGATGTCGGCGACCCGCTTGTACGCGCGGTACTGGAGGAGCCGGGCGAAGAGCAGGTCCCTGGCCTCCAGGAGCGCGAGGTCAGCCTCGTCCTCCACCTCGGCCGCCGGGAGCAGCCGGGCGGCCTTCAGGTCGAGCAGGGTCGCGGCGACCACCAGGAACTCGGTCGTCTGGTCCAGGTCCCAGTCCGGCCCCATCGCCCGGATGTGGGCCATGAACTCGTCGGTGACCTTCGACAGCGCGACCTCGGTCACATCCAGCTTGTGCTTGGAGATCAGCTGGAGCAGCAGGTCGAAGGGCCCCTCGAAGTTCGCGAGCCGCACGGTGAAACGGCCGTCCTCGGGCGCCTCACGGACCTCCCGCGGTGCGGGCGCCTGAGCCGGGGCCGGCGCGGGCGGCTCGTCCACGGGCGCGGGCTCGCGCTCGGGCCCTGTCCCCGGCCCGCGGCCCAGGGGGCGGCGAGCGGTGCGGGCGGGCTCGTGGGGTGTCGGCATGGAGATCCAGGGTGCGGCGGGGACACGGGCGGCGGCGGCCCGTACGGGAGGGGCCGGACCGCTCGGCCGCGGTGGCCCTCCCGGGCAGGCTACCGGCGCCGCGCCGGTCAGCGGCCGCGCAGCCGCCGTACGAGGATGCTCGCGTCGCCGCGCGACTCCAGGTCCGCCAGGACCACGGCGACCGCCTCGCGGACGATCCGCCCGCGGTCGACGGCGAGGCCGTGCTCGCCGCGCAGGACGAGCCGCGCGTGTTCGAGGTCCATCAGCTCCTCGGCGGAGACGTAGACCGTGATCTTCTCGTCGTGGCGCTCCCGGCCGCTGGGCCGGCGGTTCGCCCCGCGTCCGCCGCCGCGTCTGCGCTGCTGCTGCACGACGGGGGCCGGGACCGGCTCCTGCGCGGCGGGCTGCGGGCGGCGCCCGGCCCGCGCGGCGACCGCGACCCGGTCGTTCTCGGCGCCCCGGGCGCGCGAGTCGCCGGCGTCGGTGTCGGCCGCGGCGTGCTCCGGGCGGGCGGGGGCCGGCGTGGCACCGGACTCCGGGGCGGTGTCGCCCGGCGTCTCGGTCCCGGGTTCGTTCTCACCGGCCGGAGCCGGCACCCGGGCCTCGCCGTTCGCCTTGCGCCTCCGCTCCGCGGGCGACGAGGACTGCAGCCCCATCCCCCCGGTCGTACGGAACAGCTCGTCGGCCCCGGGCAGACTCACTCGGCGTGACACCGGGCGAGCACCTCCCTGGCGAGCTGGCGATAGGCGGCGGCACCGACCGAGTTGGAGGCGTACGTGGTAATGGGCTCACCGGCGACCGTGGTCTCCGGGAAGCGGACCGTACGCCCGATGACCGTGTGGTAGACGTGGTCGTCGAAGGCCTCGACGACGCGCGCCAGGACCTCGCGGCTGTGCACCGTGCGGGAGTCGTACATGGTGGCGAGGATGCCGTCGAGCTCCAGCTCGGGGTTGAGCCGCTCCTGGACCTTCTCGATGGTCTCCGTGAGCAGCGCCACACCGCGCAGCGCGAAGAACTCGCACTCGAGCGGCACTATCACCTTGTGCGCGGCGGTCAGCGCGTTCACGGTGAGCAGGCCGAGCGAGGGCTGACAGTCGATCACGATGTAGTCGTAGTCGGCCATGAGCGGCTTCAGGGCGCGCTGGAGCGTGGACTCGCGGGCCACCTCGCTGACGAGCTGCACCTCGGCGGCGGAGAGGTCGATGTTGCTGGGGAGCAGGTCCATGTTGGGGACCGCGGTCTTGAGCAGGACCTCGTCGGCCGCCATGCCCCGCTCCATGAGCAGGTTGTAGACGGTGAGGTCCAGCTCCATCGGGTTGACTCCGAGGCCGACCGAGAGGGCGCCCTGCGGGTCGAAGTCGACGAGCAGGACACGTCGTCCGTACTCCGCGAGTGCCGCGCCCAGATTGATGGTCGACGTGGTCTTGCCGACGCCGCCCTTCTGGTTGCACATCGCGATGATCTTCGCGGGGCCGTGATCGGTCAGCGGGCCCGGGATCGGGAAGTAGGGCAGGGGCCGGCCGGTCGGGCCGATCCGCTCGCGGCGCTGCCGTGCGGCGTCGGGCGCGAGGGTGGCCGCGTACTCCGGGTCGGGCTCGTACTCGGCGTCGGGGTCGTAGAAGTGCCCCTGGGGCGATTCGTCGAAGTCGGCGAGGGGGGCGGTGTTCCGGCCACTCTCGTTGCCGGCCATGGCGTTCACGTGTAGGCCGTCCATCATCTGAGGGGCTGTCGTCATGTGCTGGTGGGTGGCGAAGGTGCGAACAGCGACGGAGCCGACAGCCTCCAGCCCGTTCGGGCTCTGGCCCCGTGCAGGCATCCCTGGATGAACACCCCCGGGAGTAATTGTCGACTCATTCACAAGTCGTCTTACCTCCTTGGACGTGACCAGGAAACTTATCGATAGGTCAGCGTGGCACCATGCCGACGATTGGCGACTCTATGGCGTGTCACCGGTTCGCAGCAACACAATCCGCCGGACCCGGCCCGTTGTGTCGGCAATCGAACGCCCCGCTGTCAAGGGCGCGCAACCCTCCGGGCGTACTTTTCGCGGGTGTACGAAACGGTTAAAGGGTTACGTTCGAGACGAGTTGCTCGGGGGCGCGCGCGGGCCCGGCGTGCGTCCGGCCGGACCTTGACAGCAAGGTCCGGCCGGACGCACGGGGTTGACGAACGCGATTGACCCGTCAGCCGATGAGGGTGCTCAGTTCGACGTGCGCGAGGCCGTGGGCCTCGGCGACCTCGCGGTAAACGACCTGTCCGTCATGGGTGTTGAGGCCCTTGGCGAGCGCGGCGTCCCGGCGCAGCGCCTCCGCCCAGCCCCGGTTCGCCAGCTCCAGGATGTAGGGAAGCGTCGCGTTGGTGAGGGCGTACGTCGAGGTGTTGGGCACCGCGCCGGGCATGTTCGCGACGCAGTAGAAGACCGAGTCGTGAACCATGAAGGTCGGCTCGGCGTGCGTCGTCGGGTGGGAGTCCTCGAAGCAGCCACCCTGATCAATTGCAATGTCGACAAGTACACTTCCGGGCTTCATCCTGGCGACGAGCTCGTTGGTGACCAGCTTCGGAGCCTTGGCGCCGGGGATCAGCACGGCACCGACGACGAGGTCCGCCTCGACGACCGCCTTCTCCAGCTCGAAGGCGTTCGAGACGACCGTCTGCACCTTGGTGCCGAAGATCCGGTCGGCCTCGCGCAGCTTGTTGATGTCCTTGTCGAGCAGCGTGACGTGGAAGCCGAGACCGACGGCGATCTGCGTCGCGTTCCAGCCGGAGACACCGCCGCCGATGACGACGGCCCGGCCGGCCGCCGTGCCGGGCACCCCGCCGGGCAGCACGCCGCGGCCGCCGGCCGAGCGCATCAGGTGGTACGCGCCGACCTGCGGGGCCAGCCGGCCGGCGACCTCGGACATCGGGGCGAGCAGCGGCAGCGCGCGGCTCGACGTCTCGACGGTCTCGTAGGCGATGGCCGTCGTGCCCGACTCCAGCAGCGCGTCCGTGCAGGCGCGGGAGGCGGCGAGGTGCAGGTACGTGAAGAGGGTCTGGCCCTTGCGGAGGCGGTGGTACTCCTCGGCGACCGGCTCCTTGACCTTGAGAACCAGGTCGGCGGCGGCCCAGACCTCGTCGGCGGTGGGGAGGATCTGCGCCCCGGCCCCGACGTACTCCTCGTCCGTGATGGAGGAGCCCGCTCCGGCGTTCTGCTCTACGACGACCTGATGGCCGTGGCGGACGAGTTCATGCACGCCGGCGGGCGTGATCGCCACGCGGAACTCGTTGTTCTTGACTTCGCGGGGGATGCCGACCTTCACGTCGATCACGGTCCTTGGCTCAGAGGGTAATCCGGGCATAGCGATACATTCAGGGTAGATGCACCGCATAGGAAGACACCGCGAACTGACGCGGTAGAGCCAGTTTAATGAAGGGCTTCCCGCTGTCTAGCCTTACAAAGCATTAACTTTCAGTCGATGCACTACGGGTTTCGTAGGCCGGGCTCTCCTCGCCCAGCAATCTGTCCGCCGCGCTCCTGTGCAGCCCCGCGGCCGCCGGGTCCCCGAGACGGTCGAGGGTGTCGGCGAGCCGGAGCTCCAGCGCGGCCTGCAACCGCGTGTCCTCGGCCCGCCGCGCCCACTCCACCGCCTCCCGGCAGGTCCGCAGCGACTCCTGCGGCCGGCCCGCGTACTCCTGCACCCGGGCCATCTCGCTGAGCGCCCGCGCCTGGGCGGGCAGGTCGCCGAGCCTGCGGTGGCCGGCCGCGGCGGCCCGCCAGTTGCGCAGCGCCTCGCCGTACCGTCCGGCGTAGGTGTGGACGGTGCCGAGCCGCCCGTACAGCCGGGCCGCGTCGGCCCGCTCGCCCTGGGTGAGGCGCTGGGCGAGCGCCCGGCCGTACCAGTCGGAGGCCCGGTGGTAGTCCCCCAGTTCGGCGTAGGCGCCGCCCACCGATTCCATGGCCCGCCCGGTGGCGTACAGGTCCTTCGCCTCCCGCCCGGCGTCCAGCGCCTCGCGGTAGCGGGCCAGCGCCTCCCGGGTCCTGCCGGTCCCGGCGTCCAGGTCGGCGAGGTTGAGCAGGGCCGCCGCCCGCTCGCGGGGCAGGTCGCGCCGCTCGGCGACGGCCAGCACCAGGCCGTGCAGGGCGTAGAGGTCGGGCGCGGCGGCGTCGGTGCCCTCGTGCGCGGCCAGTGCCCGGACCAGCGCCGCCACCAGCCGGCGTGCCAGCGTGTCCAGTCCGCCGTCCTCGACGGCGATGCGGGCGCAGGCCAGCAGCGCGGGTCTGCGGACGCGCAGCCAGGCGGCGGCCGTCCCGGGGTTCGGGAAGCGCAGCGAGCGCGGCAGTCCGGCCAGCTTGCGCCGGGACGGGGAGCCCTCGGGGTCGGTGACCGCGCGGCAGGACTGGAGCAGCCGCACGGTGCGCTCCAGCATCCGGGCGCGGGCGAGCTGGATCTCGGCCGGCCGGTCCCGGTCCTCCAGGAGCGCCCGCAGCAGCGCGGCGAGGCAGCCCGGCACCTCGTACTGCGGCTCGTCCGCACCGTCGCGGCGCAGCAGGCCCAGCGTCACGAAGTCGTCCAGCGTGGTCCGCGCCGCCGAGACGGAGCAGCCGGCCAGCGCGGACGCGGTGTGGGCGTCGGCGAGCCCGGCGGGGGCGAGGGAGAGCAGCCGCAGTATCCGGGCGGGGGTGGGCGGCAGCGAGTCGTGGACGAGGCGGAAGGCGCGGGTCAGCGGACGGGTGCCGGCGGGCTGGTCGGGGTCGTCCGGCAGTTCGCGCAGCTGCCGCCGGGCGTCGGCGACGGAGGCGGTCGGGCGGGCGGCCAGCCAGCCCCCGATCATGACCAGCGCGGCCGGCTGCCCGCCGCACTCCTCGGCCAGCGTCTGGGCGGTGAGCGGGTCGACGGTGATCCTGACCTGGCCGGTGGCACGGCCGAGCAGCTGGACGGCGGAGCCCGCGTCCAGGCCGCCGATGGTGCAGGGCCGGACGCCGGACAGGCCCGTCAGCGGGCCCTCGGAGGTGGCGACGACCAGGCAGTCGGGGTTGTCCGGGAGCAGCGGGTCGACCTGTTCGGCGTCCGGGGCGTCGTCCAGCAGGAGCAGGACCCGGCGCACGGCGAGCGCCTCGCGGACCATCTCGGACAGCTCGTCCACGTCGGCGCCCGGCGGGCCGGCCACGTCCAGCTGCCCCAGGAGGTCGCGGGCGGCCCGCTCGGTGGGGACGGGGGCGCCGCCGCTCTCGGTCAGCCGGACGCGGAGGAGCCCGTCGGGGTAGTCCCCGGTCGCCAGGAGCCGGCGGGTGAGCTCCCCGGCCAGCGCGGTGCGGCCGGAGCCGGGGCGGCCGGCGATCAGGAGGACCCGGGCGCGGGCGCTGCGGCGGCCGGCCATGGTGTCGAGTCCGGCGCGCTCGATGTCGTCGCGCAGTTCCTTCAACTCGCGTTCGCGGCCGAAGAATCGGGCGGGTTCACAGGCGGCAGGCTCCTCGGTCCCCGCTGCCTCGGCCGGGCCGCTGGTGTCCACCGCCTGATCCGTCACGGGCCACGCTCCACTTCGCTGCACGCGTCGCCCGCCGGGACTCCGGTCAGGGCATTCAGAGCGTAGTTCAGGCGGGTGGGCGAACCGGGTGGAGCGCGACGCACGCATCCCCCGATCGGATCAGCATTTTTTACGATCGGGGGATGCGCCCGGGTGACCGATGGGCCGTCAGGCCTCGAAGGGGCGGGCCGGCCAGGGGGCGTCGGCGGGGCGCAGCGAGTCGACGCCGTCGCCGGCCAGGACCGCGGCGAGCGCCAGCACGCCCACGACCAGGCAGCTGTTGTGCAGGTCCCCGGCGAGCGCGCCGCGCACCAGGTCCTGGAGCGGCACCCGGGCCAGCTCCATGTCGGCCTCCTCGTCGGCGACCTCGAAGCGCTCGCCGACGGCCTCGGAGACGTTCCGCGCGAGGAAGATCCGTACGGCTTCGTCGGAGCCGCCGGGCGAGGTGTAGATGTCGGTCAGCACCCGCCAGTCGGCGGCCTTGACGTACGCCTCCTCGAACAGCTCGCGCTGCGCGGCGTGCAGCGGGTTCTCGCCGGGTACGTCGAGCAGCCCGGCCGGGATCTCCCACAGCTTGTGGCGCACCGGGTGACGGTACTGGCGCAGCACCAGGACCCGGCCCTCGTCGTCCAGCGCGAGCACGGCGACCGAGCCGGGGTGGACCTGGTAGTCGCGGTGCGCCACCGAGCCGTCGGGCATCTCGACCTCATCGGTGCGGACGCTGGTCTTCTTGCCCCGGAACGGGGTCACGGTCGCGGTGACCCGCCATTCCTCGGCCGTGTCCTGGAAACCCATCTGCGTCCTCCCACGAAAACGTTGACCGGGACCCGCGTCCTGCTCCGGACGCGCGCCCCGGTCAACCGTAACGCCTGCGGGCGTGCCGCTACTTGCCCGGCGCGGCCTCGGCCGCCGCGCCCGTCTTGCGGGCGACGGCCGCCTTCACCAGGCCGGCGAAGAGCGGGTGCGGGCGGGTCGGGCGGGAGCGCAGCTCCGGGTGCGCCTGGGTGGCGACCAGGTAGGGGTGGACCTCGCGCGGGTACTCGACGTACTCGACGAGCTTGTTGTCCGGGGAGGTGCCGGAGAAGACCAGTCCGGCCTTCTTCTCCAGCTCGGCGCGGTAGGCGTTGTTGACCTCGTAGCGGTGGCGGTGGCGCTCCTCCACGTACGGCTGGTCGTCGTAGGCCTCGCGGACCAGCGAGCCCTCGGCGAGCTTCGCCGGGTACAGGCCGAGCCGCATGGTGCCGCCCAGGTCGCCCGCGCCCTCGACGTACGCGAGCTGTTCCTCCATGGTCGAGATGACCGGGTGGGAGGTGGCCGCGTCGAACTCGGTGGAGTTGGCGTCGGGGATCTCGGCGAGGTTGCGCGCCGCCTCGATCACGATGCACTGGAGACCCAGGCAGAGGCCGAGCAGCGGGATCTTGTTCTCGCGGGCGTACTGGATGGCGCCGACCTTGCCGATCACGCCGCGCTCGCCGAAGCCGCCGGGGATGCAGATCGCGTCGACACCGGCGAGGGCCTTCTGCGCGCCCGCCGGGGTCTTGCAGTCGTCGGACGCGACCCACTCGACCTTGACCCGCGCCTTGTTGGCGAAGCCGCCGGCCCGGATGGCCTCGGTGACCGAGAGGTAGGCGTCGGGCAGGTCGATGTACTTGCCGACCAGGGCGACGGTGACCTCGTGGTCGGGGTTGTGGACGCGGTCCAGCAGGTCGTCCCAGGTGGTCCAGTCGACGTCGCGGAACGGCAGGTCGAGCTTGCGCACGACGTAGGCGTCCAGGCCCTCGGTGTGCAGCACCTTGGGGATGTCGTAGATCGACTTGGCGTCCACGCAGGCCACCACGGCGGCCTCGTCCACGTCGCACATCAGCGAGATCTTGCGCTTGATGGCGGTCGGCACGTCGCGGTCGGCGCGCAGCACGATGGCATCCGGCTGGATTCCGATGTTGCGCAGGGCGGCCACGGAGTGCTGGGTGGGCTTCGTCTTCAGCTCACCGGAGGGGCCGATGTAGGGCAGCAGCGAGATGTGCACGACGAAGACGTTGTCCCGCCCGACCTCGTGGCGGACCTGGCGGACGGTCTCCAGGAACGGCAGCGACTCGATGTCGCCGACCGTGCCGCCGACCTCGGTGATGACCACGTCGACGTCGTCGGTGGCCATCCGGCGGATGCGGTGCTTGATCTCGTTGGTGATGTGCGGGATGACCTGCACGGTGTCGCCGAGGTACTCGCCGCGCCGCTCCTTGGCGATGACCTGCGAGTACACCTGCCCGGTGGTGACGTTGGCCGAACCGTCGAGGTCCACGTCGAGGAAGCGCTCGTAGTGGCCGATGTCGAGGTCGGTCTCCGCGCCGTCGTTGGTCACGAAGACCTCGCCGTGCTGGAACGGGTTCATCGTGCCGGGGTCGACGTTCAGGTACGGGTCGAGCTTCTGCATGGTGACCCGGAGGCCGCGCGCCTTGAGCAGGGCACCGAGGCTGGAGGCAGTCAGACCCTTGCCGAGGGAAGAGGCGACACCCCCGGTGACGAAGATGTGCTTGGTCGTCGTGGATGTGGGCTGCATAGCCAAAGGGGGCTCCCGTGGTCGCGATCGTGAGGTGCGTGCCGGCGTTGCCGTCCGGAGATTCCGGAGATGCCGTCGCTGCGGTTCGGGGGCCTCGTCTGCTCTCGCCGACGACCACCGGTCCACGGGCTACCAGGGTAACAGCGACAGGGGGAGACCGCTTCCGGCCACCGGCACGCGCGCACCTCCCCGATCCCACGTGTCACTCGTCCCCCACTCGATCGGCTCAGCCCAGTTGGCGAGAAGGGGCGCGCGGACCCCCCAGGTGCGTCGTATCCTGCTCGGACACTCGCTCGGGCGAGGTACGAGCTCGCAGGTTCCCCCACAACAACCCCTTGCAACGACCTCTTGACCCGCAGTAAGCGCCCCACGGGGCGACATGGCCGTTCGACTGGAGATGCACGTGGCCGGGCGCATCGAGGATTACGCACTCATCGGAGACATGCAGACCGCTGCCCTGGTCTGCCGGGACGGCACAGCCGACTGGTTGTGCCTGCCCCGCTTCGATTCACACGCCATTTTCGCGGGGCTGCTGGGCACCGAGGAACACGGCTTCTGGCGCCTGGGGCCGGCCCGCCCCGAGGGCTCGGAGCCGCCCCCGGCCGACCGGCGCCGCTACCTAGGGGACTCACTGATCCTCGAATCGGAATGGGATACGCCGCGCGGCACGGTCAGAGTGACCGACTTCATGCCGCCGCGTGACGGCGCACCCCAGCTGATCCGGATCGTGGAGGGCGTCAGCGGCCGGGTGCCGATGCGCTCGGAGCTGCGCATGCGGTTCAGCTACGGGCGGGTCACTCCCTGGGTACACAAGGTGGACACCCGTACGGTCGCCGTCGCCGGGCCGGACTCGGTCTGGCTGGACACCTCGGCCGACACCTACGGCGAGAACCTGACCACGTACTCCGACTTCACCGTCGCCCCCGGTGACCGGATCGCGTTCACCATCAGCTGGCAGCCCTCGCACCACGAGCCGCCCGCGCTCGCGGACCCGGAGGGCTCGCTGGAGGCGACCGCGGACTTCTGGCGCGAGTGGGTCGAGCAGTGTACGTACCACGGGCCCTACCGCGAGGCCGTGGTCCGCTCGCTGATCACGCTGAAGGCCCTGACGTACGCGCCGACCGGCGGCATCGTCGCCGCTCCGACGACCTCGCTCCCCGAGGACATCGGCGGCTCCCGCAACTGGGACTACCGCTACACCTGGCTGCGCGACGCCGCGATCACCCTGTCGTCGCTGCTGCGCACCGGCTATCGCGAGGAGGCCCGCGCCTGGCGCGAGTGGCTGCTGCGCGCGGTCGCCGGCGACCCGGAGAACCTGCAGATCATGTACGGGATCGCGGGCGAACGCGAGCTGGGCGAGGCGGAGCTGGAGTGGCTGCCGGGCTACGAGGGCTCCGCACCGGTCCGGGTCGGCAACGGGGCCGCGGGCCAGCTCCAGTTGGACGTGTACGGCGAGGTCACCGAGGCGCTGCACCTCGCGCACATGACGGGTCTGGCCCGCAACGACTACGCCACCGGGCTCCAGCTCAAGCTGATCGAGTACCTGGAGAAGCACTGGAGCGAGCCGGACGAGGGCATCTGGGAGGTGCGCGGGCCGCGCCGGCACTTCGTGCACTCCAAGGTGATGGCCTGGGTCGCCGTCGACCGGACCATCAAGCTCATCGAGTCCGGCGACTCGGAGGGCCCGCTTGAGCGGTGGCGCGAGCTGCGCGACGACATCCACCGCGACGTCTGCGAGCGGGGCTACGACAAGGAGCGCAACACCTTCACCCAGTCCTACGGGTCGAAGGAGCTGGACGCCTCCCTGCTGCTGATCCCGCAGATGGGTTTCCTGCCGCCCGACGACAAGCGGGTCATCGGCACGATCGAGGCGATCCAGCGGGAGCTGTCCACGGAGGACGGCTTCGTGCTCCGCTACCCGACCGCGGGCGACGACGCGGGCGTGGATGGCCTGGAGGGCGACGAGGGCGCGTTCCTGGCCTGCTCGTTCTGGCTGGCGGACGACCTGGCGATGATCGGCCGGGTCGACGAGGCCCGCCGGCTCTTCGAGAAGCTGCTGTCCCTGCGCAACGACCTGGGCCTGCTGGCCGAGGAGTGGGACGCGGGCCAGCAGCGCCAGGTGGGCAACTTCCCGCAGGCGTTCAGCCACGTGCCGCTGATCGACACGGCCCTGCGGCTGACGGCGAGCGGGGCGTACGTGGGCTGACGGCGGCGAGGGTTCTCACCTCGCGTGCCGGAGTCCCACGACGGACGTCGGATCCGGCCCGGATCCGACGTCCGTCGTGGGATTCGCGGGTCGGCATGGGGCCCTTGTGTGGTGCGCGGCCTCGGGGTGGGCCCCGGCGGAAGTGCTGCGGGGGATGCGACTCGCCGTGCCGTGTGACGGCGCCGGAAGCGGCTCAGACGACCAGGACCCGGCGCCCGCGCGTGTGACCGGCGTGGCTGTCGATGTGGGCCGCCGCAGCCTCGGCCAGCGAGTACGACTTCTCGACCGGGATGTGGAGCCGGCCCCGCGAGATCAGGTCGACGGCCTCGGCCAGCGCCGCAGGCACGCTTCCGGCCACGCCGGAGAACCGGACACCGAACTCCGGCGCACCGAGATCGGCGATGGAGACGACCTTCTCCGGACTCCCGGTCAGCTCGACCAGCTCGCGGATCACGCCCGACCCAGCCAGATCGAGAGCCGCGTCGACGTCGCCGAGCCGCCGAACCCGCTCGTCCCAGCCCTCGCCGTACGTCGTAGCGACGGCACCAAGGCCGCGCAGATACTCCTGGTTCGCGGCACCGGCCGTGCCGATCACCGTGATGCCGCGGTCGCGGGCGATCTGCAGCACCGCCGATCCGACTCCCCCGGACGCGCCGCTGACCAGGAGCGTCTGCCCGGACCGCACACCGACCTCGCGGATGACGCGCAGCGCGGTCTCCACCACGGAGGGGTACCCGGCCGCCTCCTCGAACGTCAGGCCCTCGGGCATCCGGGCCCAGGCCGACAGTACGGCGAACTCCGCGTAGGTGCTGGAGCCCTCGCCGAACACCCGGTCACCGACCTCGACCCCCGCGACTCCCTCGCCCACCTCGTCCACCACCCCGGCGGCGTCCAGCCCGAGCCCGGAGGGCAGCGCGACCGGATGGGCCCCCAGGACCTGGCCTTCACGAATCCTCCAGTCGACGGGATTCACGCCCGCCGCCCGCACGGCGATGCGTATCCGGCCGGGGCCCGCGTGGGGCTCCTCGGCATCAACGAGTCGCAGAACGTCCGGACCGCCGAACTCGGCGAAGCTCACTTTCCTCATGCCGCCGAACGTAACACTAACGGATAGCTTTTCATAACGGTTACTCTTTCCTACCTG